>NZ_JAAKEC010000015.1 GCF_011038975.1 Adlercreutzia sp. ZJ176
GCGAGCCCATGAGGGTGCCGGGGTTCGGGTTGTCGGGCCAGAAGGTGTGGGCCACGAACAGGTTGGTGGAGTTGACGATCATGAAGTCATAACCGTCGAAGATCATTGCGAATGCGAGGATCACGAAGATGACCCACGTATGAGAGCTGATACCGATAGAGTCAATGACCTCAGAAACGGTAAACTCTTTTTTGTCCATTAATACCCCCTATACGAAAAATAGGTACTTTGCCGCTTATGACTGAGCTAAGGGAATGCGGGCAAAGCGAGTAAAGAAGATCTCATCCCCAACGCAGTAGCAAGACAAAGCTGCGGCATGTCATCAGGAATCGCAAAGAAGCTCGGTTTATAGGGATGGCCGAGCTCCTTTGCGACTACGATTCGCCGTTCCCCAACGGCGGATCGCACCCTGCGCAGGACTGCACAGCAGCGAGAAGAAACGACTGCGCGCACCCTCCTTCCACGATTCTCTCATCGGGACTGTGTTTTGAGGCAGGAGCGCGTCAGAAGTCACCTGTGCGCCCGTACGTCAGAAACATCCAACGCGCAGGGTATGGTATGAGGTTTTTGTGGTCAATGATTCTGGGGGTTGTTTTGCGGGTCAAGCATCAACCCTGAGGGTCGATTTTCCTAATCCTCACTTGCAAAACCCCAGGTCAGAACTTTTCCGCGTTTTCGCGCGCCCCTCGGGCGAAGCAAGGGCCCCAGTCTGATGACTCAGACTGGGGCCCGGGGTGACATGCGCCGTCAGAAGCCTTCTCGCATGCGCTCAGGAAGGCTCAAATCAGCATGCTGAGGTGATGCTAGGCGGCCTTCGGAAGCGCGTTCTCGGTGAGCTCGGCCACCTCTTCGTCGCTCAGGTCGTAGCCGTAGAAGGTGTGGTAGTAGCTCTTCGCCACGTCCTCGATGGAGGTGTCGAACTTGTCGGGGTAGAGCAGGCGCGGCAGCCACTGCATGCCCATGACCTGGTTCACGGTCGGCGGGTTGTTGAGCCAGCAGTAGGGGCTGCCCGGCACCTCGTAGTAGTTGCCGCTGTCGATGGCGGCGATGCCGTCCCACGCGGGGTTATCGCCCACAGTGTCGTAGATGCTGCCCTTCTGGAACACGATGAGCTCGGGGTTCCACAGGGCGATCTGCTCGAGGCTGACCTCCTGGCCCCCGCCGCTGCCCGTGGCCTTCTCGGGCTTGAACAGGTTGTTGGCGCACAGGTCGATGACGCCGCCCTGGTAGGAGTTCGCGGCGATGGCGTTCAGGCCCGCGTCGCCGAGCAGGTAGGCGATGTTGGCGCGCTCGGACTCGGGGATGGTGGCCATGACGGAGGTCGTCTCGTCATAGGCGGCCCTGCAGTAGTCGGACAGCTCGCGCCCGCGCTCCTCCATGCCGAGCAGCTCGCCGAGGTCCTCGTAGGCGGCGCCGTAGTCCTCGAGCTTGGTCTCGATGAACACGCAGGGAATGCCGAGCTGCTCCTGCAGGGTGTCGAGGTCCTCCTTCAGGCCGTCCTTGTACTCGCCGGTGTCGATGATGACCTGCGGGTCGGCAGCGGCCACGGCCTCCTTGTTGATGTCGCCCTTCGCGCCGAACGCCGCGCCGAACACGGGCATGTTGGCCGGGTCGATGTTGAAGTACTTCGCCTGCTCGGGGGTGAGGTCCTGGGAGAGGCCCACCATCTTCTCGGGCGCCATGGTGAGCAGCACCTGGTTGGCGGTGTGGCCCGACGGCGCGATGCGCTCGATGGTCGCCGGCAGCTCGACGGTGCGGCCCGCCGAGTCGGTGAACGTGCGGGTCTGCGCCTCGGCGGCGGCCGAGCCGGCAGCCGAGCTGGCGGATGACGCGGGTGCGGCGCTCGACGCGCATCCGGCGAGGACGAGCGCCAAGCTCGCGGCGAGCGCCGCGGCGGCGCAGGTCGCTATGAGCCTCGTCCTCTTCTTGGTTGTGGTGGTCACGGTTCTTCCTTCCTTTCGTCGGTTTGACGACGGGGGACTTAGCGCCGCCCCCGGCAGGCCGTCCTGCCCGGGTCGGGCTGCCCTCACCGCGCGATCTCCTTCACAGGCACGCAGACGCGCACCTTATCGCCGTAGAGTGAGTTGACTTCGACGTCGACGCCGTACAGCGCGCTCACCAGCTCGCGCGTGATGACGTCACGCGGGTCGCCGTAGGCGCGCACGGTGCCGGCGTCGATGACGAGCGTCTTGTCGGAGTAGAGGAACGCCTGGTCAGGCTGATGCGTTGACTGGACGATGGAGAGCCCCTCGCGCGCGAGCTGGCGCACGCACGAGAGCACGCGCACGGTGTTGCCGTAGTCGAGCGCGCTCGTGGGCTCGTCCATGATGATGGTGCGGGCCTCCTGCGCGATGGCGCGCGCGATGAGCACGAGCTGCTGCTCGCCGCCGGAGATCTGCGTGTAGGTGCGGTGCGCCAGGTGCGCGATCCCGACGCGCTCGAGCGCCGCGTAGGCGCGCTCCACGTGGCGCGGGCCGGGGGAGCGCATCATGCCCAGGTCGGCGCCGGTGCTCATGAGCACCACGTCGAGCACCTCGTAGTCGTAGACCGGCGCGTGGCTCTGGGGGATGTAGGAGATCTCGCGGGCGCGCTGCTTCACGGACAGCGTGCGCATGTCCTTCCCGTTGACGCGTATGACGCCCTCGTAGCGCGCGTTCAGCCCCAGGATGCAGCGGAACAGCGTCGACTTGCCCACGCCGTTGGGCCCGAGCACGTTCACGAGCGTACCGTCGGGGATGCTGACGTTCACGTCGCGCAGCACCTCGCGCTGCCCGTAGGAGAACGACAAGCTGGTGATCTCGATGCTCATGCGCTACACCTTCTTCTTGCGCGTGATGAGGTACAGGAAGAAAGGCGCTCCCACGAACGCCGTGAGGATGCCGATGGGGATCTCGGAGGTGGCCGTGAGGCGCGCGATGTTGTCCACCACGAGCAGGAAGCTCGCGCCGAACAGCATGCTCGCGGGGATGAGGCGGCGGTAGTCGCTGCCCACCATCATGCGGCACAGGTGCGGCACTACGAGTCCCACCCAGCCGATCATGCCCGAGATGGCCACGCTGGAGGCGGTGGCCATGGTGGCGGCCAGGATGATGGCGAGGCGCAGCCGGCGGGCGTCGATGCCCATGGTGGACGCCTCGTCGTCGCCCATGGTGAGGATGTTGATGCGCCAGCGCAGGGCGAACAGCACCGCCATGCCGACCGTCATGGGGATGGCAGCGACGGCGATGTCGGACATCTTCGCGCCGGTGAGGCTTCCCATGAGCCAGTAGGTGATGGCGGGCAGGTCGTCGGTGGGGTCGGCCACGAGCTTGGTGAACGACACGCCCGCCGAGAACAGCGAGCTGATCATGGTGCCGGCGAGCACGGTGACGAGGATGCGGTTGCCCTTCGCGCGGCTTGACACGAGGAGCACGAGCATCACGGTGAGGATGGAGAAGCCGAAGGCCGACACCGACACGCCGAAGGCCGCCTGGCCGGCGAGGATGGCGATGGCGGCGCCGAAGGCGGCACCCTGGGAGGCGCCGAGGATGTCGGGCGAGACGAGCGGGTTCTGGAAGGTGCCCTGGAAGGCTGCGCCCGCGGTGGCCAGGCAGCAGCCCACCATGAGCGCGAGCATGATGCGCGGCAAGCGCACGTTGAAGAACAGCGTCGCCTGCTGCGAGGTCCAGGTGGGCTCGAGCGTGACGCCGGGGATCTGGTTCGCGAGCATGGCGAGCGCCTGGGCGGGCTCGATGGGATAGCGCCCGAGCATGAGCGACACGCCCGCGGCGAGCACCATGAACACGGCGAGCCCCGCGATGATGAGGTGGGCGCGCCGCGCCGAGACGCTGGGCGCCGGGCGCGCGGCGGCGCTTGAGGGGGGCGGGGTGCTTGCTTCGGGCGAGGCGAGCGTGCGAGGTTCGCCGGGGCGGCTCATATAATCTCTCCCTAGAATATTTTCATAAGGGGCTAATATACTGAGCGAGATTATATTCCTATTTGGAGATAAAATAAAGCACGAAAAAGGGGAAGCGCCTGGCGGGCGGGCGCTTCCCCTGTTCGCGTTTCGGTCCGCGTGCTTCGGCGCGTTCTGCCGGGCAGCCAGCGGGCGGTTTGCTTGCGCAGGGCGGCCTGCGCGGGCGGTTTGCTTGCGGCGGGCGGCCTGCGGCGGGCCGCCCGCAGGCCGCGCGGGCGCCTACAGCTTGGCGAGCAGGTCCCTCAGGCGGGCGCTGGCCTTCTCCATCTCCGCCCAGTCGTCGTCCCTCATCTTCTCGGGCTTCTTCAGAAGCAGGCGCCCGAGGGCGGCGTGGGCGGACTTGAGCTCCTTCTTCTCGTCCTTGCCCAGCTCGCGGCCGCGGTCCTTGAGCACCTGCTCCGCCTGGCCGTAGAGCTGCTGGGCCTGCTCGCGCTGCGCGAAGGAGTCGCGGCGGGCCTGGTCCTCGGCGGCGTAGAGCTCGGCGTCGCGGATGGCGGCCTGGATCTCCTCGTCGGACATGCGCTCGGAGTCGGTGATGGTGATCGACTGCTCGTTGCCGGTGCCGAGGTCGCGGGCCGACACGGTGAGGATGCCGTTGGCGTCGATGTCGAAGCTTACGTTGATCTGCGGTACGCCCGCCGGCGCGCGCTTGATGCCCTTGAGCTGGAACTTCCCGATGGTCTTGTTGTCGCGCGCCATGGGGCGCTCGCCCTGTAGCACGTGCACCTCTACCTTCGTCTGGAAGGACGCGGCGGTGGTGAACACCTGCTCGTAGTGGATGGGCAGGGTGGTGTTGCGGTCGATGACGCGCGTGGCCACGCCGCCGACCGTCTCGATGGCGAACGACATGGGCACCACGTCGAGCAGCAGCAGCTCGCCGCCGCGGGGCACGAGGCCGCTCTGCGCGTTCGCGAGCGTGGCGCCTTGGACGGCGGCGCCCTGCGCCACGCACTCGTCGGGGTTCACGCTGCTCGACGGGCGCTTGCCGGTGAGGCGCTGCACGTGCTCCTGCACGGCGGGGATGCGCGTGGAGCCGCCCACCAGAAGCACGCTGCCCAGCTCGCTCGCGGCGATGCCCGCGTCGGCGAGCGCCTGGGTCACAGGCCCTGCGGTGGCCTCCACCAGATCGCGCGTGAGCTGGTCGAACGCGGCGCGCGTGATCGTCTGCTCCAGGTGCAGCGGCCCGGCGGGCCCCTGCGCGAGGAAGGGCAGGCTCACCGTGGTGGACTCCAAAGACGACAGCTCGCGCTTGGCGCTCTGCGCGGCCTCGCGCACGCGCTGGGCGGCCATCGGGTCGCGGCGCACGTCGAAGCCGGTTTGGCGCCGGAAGGCGTCCATCAGGTGCTCGGCGAGGCGCGCGTCGAAGTCGTCGCCGCCGAGGTGGTTGTTGCCGGCGGTGGCGAGCACCTCGATCACGTTGTCACCGATCTCGATGATGGACACGTCGAACGTGCCGCCGCCGAGGTCGTACACCATGACCATCTGCGGGTCGCCGTGGTCGAGCCCGTAGGCGAGCGCGGCGGCCGTGGGCTCGTTGATGATGCGCAGCACGTTGAGGCCCGCGATGGTGCCGGCGTCCTTGGTGGCCTGGCGCTGCATGTCGTTGAAGTAGGCGGGCACGGTGATCACGGCGTCGGTGACGGGCTGCCCCAGGTAGCTTTCGGCGTCCTTGCGCAGCTTGCGCAGGATCATGGCGGAGAGCTCCTGCGGGGAGAACGCCCTGCCGTCGACGTCCGCGCGCCAGTCAGTGCCCATGCGTCGCTTGACCGAGGTGATGGTGCGGTGGGGGTTCATGGCCGCCTGGCGCTGCGCGACCGTGCCCACGAGGCGCTCGCCGTCCTTGGAGAAGGCGATGACGGAGGGCGTGGTGCGCTCGCCTTCGGCGTTCGCGATGACTTCGGGCTGGCCGCCCTGCACCGCCGCGACGCAGCTGTTAGTGGTTCCAAGATCGATTCCGATGACGGCCATGGACGTACTCGCTTTCTCGAAGGTTCGGGTTGGGCTTCAGGGGCAGGCTCAGAGGCAGAACAGGAAGGGTTGGCAGAGGGTGGGGCCGAAGCAGAGGCAGCAGCACAGCATGCTGGGGTCGATGAAGCCCGTGGAGAAGCCGCGCGTGGTGCTCTCCTGCTCGTAGACCTGGGCGCGGCGCGTGAACGTCTGCTCGGCGCGCGCGTAGTCGGCGTTGCCCGGGTCCAGGTTGCGCGCGCGGCGGATGTTCTCGAGCGCGGCCACGGTGTTGCCCGCGCCGTTGTTCGCGAGCGCGCTCAGGTAGTGCCAGCGCGCGTTGCGGTTCGCCGAGGTGATGTTGTTGAGGATGCCGAGCGCCGCGGCGAAGCTGCCCGCGTTGATGTAGCTGACGGCCTGGCGTACCTCGGCGGTGTCGGCGGCGGACGCCTCGGGGTGGATGGTGCCGCCCGCACCCGCCTGCGCCCAGGGGTTCGCGCCGCCGAAGAGGTCCTCCCAGCTGACCTCCACCCAGTCGTAGCCGCCGGCGCCCGGGCCCGCGCCCTGGCCTGCGCCGCCGTAGGGGCCGCCGGAGCCGCCCGCGCCGGTGCCCGCGCCGCCGAAGGGGCTGCCGTAGCCGTAGCCCGGCGCGTAGGGCGCCCCGCCTGAGGCGGCGCGCCGGCGGGCGTCCTCCTTGGCGTACTTCTCGGGGTTGGTGATGCGGTCGTACGCCTCGTTGACCTTGTTCATGCGCGCGGCCGCGTCGGGGTCGCCGGGGTTGAGGTCGGGGTGGTTCTCGCGCGCCTTCTTGCGGTACGCCCTCTTCACCTCGTCCATCGAAGCGTCGCGGGAAACTCCCAGTATGTCGTAGGGGTTCTCAGTCATGGTGCTCTTTCTCGGCTGCGTCCTCATGCGCGCGCATGCCTGCGCTGGCGGCTGCGCTTGCGGCTGTGCTTGCGGCTGCGGCTGCGCTTGCGCCCTCGGTTGTGTCCGCGCCCTCGCTTGTGCCCTCGCCGCCGTAGGTCTCGTTGAACTTCTGCCAGACGCCCGCGTACATGACGCTGCGCATGAGGTGTATGTCCTGCACTAAGGGTAACTTCTCGAAGGTGGCGGCGGCGTTGCCGATGAGCACGGAGAGCAAAGTCTTCATATTTTCCGGCGGCATCCCCAGAAGCACGAGCGGGTTGTACGAGCCGGTGCGCGCGTCGTCGGCGTAGTCGACGGCGGCGTCCATGAGGTAGATGAAGCGGCCGAGCTCGTCGCCGAGCGTGCGCATGGGGTCGGCCCAGGTGCCCTGACCGTGCGCGAAGAGCTCGCCGAGCAGGGCGCCGAACGCAGCGGCGGCCGCGTCGGGCGCGAAGGCGGGAGCGAGGCCCGGCGCGGAGTCCGGCGCGGAGTCCGGCGCGGGGCCCGACGCGAAGGCGGGTGCGAGGCTCGGCGCGGAGTCCGGCATGGCGGCGGCTGCGTCGGGCGAGCTGCCCGCCGCGCCTGCGGCCTCGATGCGCGCGATCTCGGCCATCGAGCGCTCGATGGCCGCGCATTGCGCGGGGATGCGCGCACGCGCCTTCGCGTAGGCGCCCGAGAGCAGCGCGGCGGCGGCGCGGGCGCGGGGCGCGCCCTCGTCGCGCACATCGTCGAGGCACTTGTGGTAGGCGAGGGCCACGGCGAGGTCGGCGGCGTAGTCGGTCCAGGTCGAGCGCGCGTAGGGCATCTTCCTCACGGGGTGCGTGACGCAGTGCTCCTCGCCGCGCTCCTCGGGCGGCTCGTGGAGCGAGTTCGCCAGCAGGATGTAGAAGGTGAGGTCGTAGGTGAGCACGGCGCGGCTTGCCTGCCCGTAGCGCTCCTTGAGCGCGCGGCACAGCCCGCAGTACACCGCGTGGTAGCGGGCCTTCTCCTCCTCGCTCACCTTCGAGAGGTGCGCCGTCACGATGCCGAACATGCGCGGGCCCTACGACGTGGCGGCGGCCTGCGCGAGCGCATCCAGGCCGTCGCGGTCCGGCAGGGGCGCAAGGCGCTTGCGGGCGAGGTTGTCGAGGGGGCTTCCCATGTCGCCGATCCAGCGGCGGGTGGCCTCCACGAACGCGCGCGTGGCGAACGACGCCTTCGCGTAGGCGCGGACGGCGAGCGCTATCGTGCGCGGCGAGGGGAACTCGGGCTCCAGAAGCGCGAGGTCAAAGGGGTTATCCTTCAGGATGAGCTGGGGAAACACGCCGTAGCCGAGGCCTTTCGCCACCATGCCCATCACGGCGAAGTCGTTGTCCATCTCAAGGCGCGTGCGCGGGGTCACGCCGTGGCGCTCGAACAGGGCGTCGATCTCGGTGTAGGAGTCGTTGCGCACCTTGACGTAGGGCTCGCGCGCGAGCGCCTCGGAGGGGAAGCGCCGCTCGCGCGCGAGCGGGTGGCTCGGCGGCACCACGACGTAGAGCGGGTCGAGCATGAGCGGTATCGTGAAGAAGCCGCGCCGCGAGGGCTCGATCAGAAAGCAGCAGTCGTACTCCCCGGCGCGCACGCGGCCCTCCATGTCCTCCTGGTCCTCGAAGCACGCGACCTCCAGCTTGATGCGCGGGTAGCGGGCCATGAACTGCTCGAAGATCCCGGGCAGCCAGTGGATGGACACGCTGGCCGAGGCGGCGATGCGCACGGTTCCCGTCTCGAGGTCGCGCATCTCCCCGAGCTTCGACCGCAGGGCGAGCTCGCTGTTGTAGACGTCCTGGATCCAGGGGAGGAGCGTCTGGCCGTCGACGGTGAGGCGCGCGCCGGCGTGGTCGCGCAGGAACAGGGTCGTCCCCATCTCCTTCTCGAGGGACGAGATCAGGTAGCTGATGCCTGCCTGGGTGTACCCGAGGAGGTCGGCGGCGCCCTTGAAGCTCCCCGTCTCGGCGGCCTTCATGAACGCCTCGTACTTCTGGTCCATCGCGCATCGCCTCGCTTCGCTTCGTCTTGGCTTGCCGTGGCTCGTTGTGGTTCGCGCCGTCGTGCCGCGCGGCACGTCGTGCCGTCGCGTTGCGCGGTGCCGCGCCACGCGGCACGTCGCGCCGTGGTTCGCCGCGCCGTGGCTCGCCGTCGTTCGCGTTGTTGCACCATGCTGTCACAAGATATAGGAAATTCTTGTACATCTATAAAATACTCAAGATTTTATTTTGTTCGAAAGTTTCCTATCATGTGGGGGCCTTGTTGGGAAACTGAAACCGTGCGGAAGGAAAAGGAGGCTGCTCAGGTGCTTGGAGGAAACGGGCGCTACATCGCCCTCGTGGTCGCGGAGGCCGCGATCTACGGGGCGGGGAACGTGGTGATGAAGGTCGCGTACGAGGGGATAACGCCGCTGTGGTGCATGGCGCTTCGGTTCGGCATCGCCCTCGCGGTGCTCATGATCGTGGCCGGGCCGCGCGTCCTGAGGTCGCTGCGCCAGGCGCGCGTCTCGGCGTGGCTCCCGTCGGGCTTGGCCATGGCGGGCACGTACCTCGCCTGCAGCCTCGCGGTCGACCTCACGACCGCGACGAGCGCGGGCTTCTTCGTGTCGCTGCCCATGCTGTTCGCGCCGCTCTTCGCGCTCGTGCTCGCAGGCGAGCGCTACGAGAGGTCGACGGTGCTCCTCCAGGTGGTCGCCGTGGCGGGGCTCTACCTGCTGTGCTGCGGCGGGGGTGGCGCGCGGTTCGGCGCGGGGGAGGTGCTCGGGCTGGTGAGCTCGGCGTCGTTCGCCCTGATGCTGGTGTTCACTCGAAACGGCGCGCGCGAGGTCGACCCCTTGGCGCTGGCGGCTGCGCAGATGGCCGTCACGTTCGCGGCCTCGCTGGCGGCTGCCGCGGCAGCCGAGCCGCTCCCCGCGCTCGCGGAGATGCCCGCGCGCAGCACCGCGGCGATCCTGCTCCTCGCCTGCGTCGGCACCTGCCTTCCCATGGCCCTGCAGAACGTGGCGCTCACGCGCGTGCCGCCGACGATCGTCTCGGCCATCCTGTGCTCCGAGCCGGTGTTCACCGCGGCCGTCTCCGCCGCGGTGCTCGGCGAGACGCTCGGCGGCACGGGCATGCTCGGCGCGGCCGTCGTGGTGGCGGCCACCGTGGCGGCGTCTCTGCAGGGGAGCGAGGGCACCGCGCGCATGCGTCGCCGTGCGGGCAGAAGCGCCCTGCGCATGCGCCGGCGCGTGGCCACCTCGCTCAGGGCGCTGGTGTAGGTCTCAGATCGTTCGCGGGGCTTTAGCTACTCGGCGTTGTACTCGTGCACGAGCGAGCCGCCGCAGCTGCTGCCGAAGCCGGCCGAGCAGCTGTAGCACACGGGGTGCGTGCGCAGCGAGCGCTCGGGCAGCCCGCCTGCCGCCAGGTCCTCCACGCGTGCGTCGCGCGTCGCGCCGTCGGGTGCGCCCGCATCGACGGGCAGCTGGATGGGCAGCCCGAGCACGTGGTTCACCTCGCAGTCGTACAGGCGGCCGTCCACGTCGACGTTCACCTGGCTGCGGCACATCATGCGCTGCACCGCGAGCGCGTTGAAGTTCTCCACCAGGAGCTTGAGGTAGGCGTCGAACAGGTTGGCGTCGAGCAGGTCGTGCGCGAAGCGGCCGAGCGGGTAGTTGTTGAACGCGAACAGGTCGTTGAACGCGATGTCCTCGCGGCGCGCGAGCTCCTCGCGGTACAGGTCGGCCAGCATGTCCTGCGGGGGCGGCAGGAAGGGGCCGCTCACGTTGTACACCAGGTCGAGCGGCAGCCCGCCTTCGGCGGAGCCGTAGCCGCGCTCGTTGAGCTGACGGATCACGCGCATGGCGCGCTCGAACACGCCGCGGCCGCGCTGGGCGTCGGCCGTCTCGGGGCTGTAGTAGGGGATGGAGGCCGTCACGTGCGCGCCCGCGGCGGCGTACTCGTCGATGAAGTGCGCGTATTCGGCCTGGTCGAGCAGCGTGAGGTTCGAGCGCACGATGACGTGCCCGCCCGCGGCCTGCGCGCGCCGGGCCGACTCGGCCAGAAACCAGCTGAAGTCGGGGTGCAGCTCGGGCGAGCCGCCGGTGATGTCCATGATTTGGAAGCCGCCGGCGTCAAACGCGTCGAGGCACGCCTGCAGCGTCTCGCGGCTCATGGCCTCGTCGTTCTTCGGCGAGCATTCCAGGTAGCAGTGGCGGCACGCCAGGTTGCAGGCGTACGTGATGTTGACCTGCATGGTGGTGAGCGCGGGCGCGGCGGGCGCGGTGAGCACCTGCGGGGAGTTGACGCGCTCCTCGAAACTCGGCTCGCCGATGCGCGCGAGCGCCTCGTCCACGTACGCGAGGTCGACGGCCTTCTTGCCGCGCCGCGCGGCCACGGCGTCCTGGGCGCGCTGGAAGTCGAACGCGCCGCGGTGCGCCCCGCGCGGGCGGATGTCGAAGTGCGCCCCGTAGCGCGACTGGGCGATCATCTCGGCCATGTTCCCGCTGATGGCCACGTCGCGCCCCTTGATGAGGCGGATCTCGTCGGTGAGGTCGAAGTAGCGCGGCATCTCGGGGATGGTGCCCTTGTAGCGCGCGGTCTGCCCGTAGCTCTCGTGGGCGTCCTCGAGGCCGGTGGCCTTGATGGCGCGCACGGTGCGCGAGGTGAAGCCCATGAAGCCGAGCTTCGTCTCGAGGGCCAGGTCGCTCACGTGGATGTCGTCGATCACGGTGTAGAGGTAGCTCGCCCAGCCCTGGCGTGCCATCATGCGGCGGAAGTCGTCGAGGTAGATGGCGCCGCCCAGGCACTCGCCGCGCAGGACGGGGTCGTCGCGCAGCTCGGGCGGCATGCGGCGGTCGCAGAACACGTCGGAGAAGTACAGCTCGCCGCCGGGCTTGAGCACGCGGTAGATCTCGGAGAACACCTGCTCCTTGAACGGCGTGAGGTTGATGACGCAGTTGGACACCACCAGGTCGACCGTGCCGTCCTCGATGCCGAGCTCGGCGAGGTCCTCGATGTAGCCGCACTTGAACTCCACGTTGGAGCGCGTGAAGCCGAAGCGCGCGGCCTGCTCGTCTTGGTAGGCGCGCGCCACGTCGAGCTGGGCGGGCGTCATGTCCACGCCGATCACGCGACCCGTCTCGCCCACGAGCTTCGACAGGATGTACACGTCGCGGCCCACGCCGCAGCCCAGGTCGACCACCGTGCAGCCCTCGAGCGCGGGCGGGATGGGGCTGCCGCAGCCGTAGAAGCGCTCCATGATCTCGTCGGCGATCTCGGGCATCACGTCGAGCACGTACTTCGGCGGCGCGTCGGTGGTGCAGCAGCACGCGTTGGTCTTGAGGTCGTCGGAGCCGGCCAGGATGCGCCCGTAGTACTCGCGCACCTGGTCGTGGATGGAGAGCTCCGCGTCGGGGATCTGGGAGGCGTCGAGCGAGGGCACGAGCGACGCATGCGCCACGTCGCGCCCGGCGCCCTGCGCGCCTTCTGCAGCTCGCGCGGTGCCCGTGCCCTGTGCCTCCTCGGCGGGCGACTCTTCGGCGCCCTGCGCGCCTCCTGCGTTCGGTTCTTCGGTCATAGTCAGCTCCAGCTCGTCTCTTACGCCCCGCCGTCGCCCGAGCTGGCGCCAGGCACCTGGGCGGCGGCGGGGATGCTTGCCCTTAACTTCGCGCCCTAGCGCCCCTCGTCGGCCATGCCGAAGCACTCGGTGAAGAACACCTGGCAGTCGAGGTCGTAGCGGTCGCAGATCTCGTCTACGGCGTCGTCGACGATGCGCGCCATCGGGCGCGACTCGCACACGGCGCGCGCGTTGATGATCATGCGCATGTTCTTGTGGTCGCGCAGAAACTCCTGCTCGTACTCGGTGTCGTAGTCCACGCCGATGAGCGACGCCTTGTTGAAGTCGCCGTTGCCCGAGGTGGCGAACGTCTTGAGGTGCGGCACGTTGCGCTTGCGCTCGATGAGCCCCATGCGGATCTCCTCGATGAGGTCGTCCACCACGGCGTTCATGTCGATCTTCCCGCCGGAGTTCGTCTTGAAGAACACGCGGCGGTTGTACCAGGTGAGCTTCGCCTCGGCCTGCTCGAACTCGTGGTTGTTGCGCACGGAGAAGTTCTTGAGCTCGGTGGCGTGCGTGGTGATGTAGCTCGCCAGCTCCTCGATGCCCGTCTTCTCGCGCGCGGAGATGGTGAGCACGGGGATGTCGGGCACGGCGGTTGTGAGGAAGTCCACGTAGCGCGCGATGTCCTCGTCGGTGAGCAGGTCACACTTGTTGAGCACCACGAGGTCGGCTTCCTCCAGCTGGAGCTTCAGCAGGTAGACGAGCTCCTCGGGCAGGTTGATGTCGGCCTTCTCGGGCATGATCATGCGCAGGCGCTCGGGGTCGACGATCACCGTGAACGGCGACAGCACGAACTCGTCGGCATGCGCGTCGGCGAGCGTGTGGTACACGTGGTCGAGCGCGCCCACGCCGCAGCCGGGGATGTCACTCATCACGAACACGGCGCCGTCTTTGTCGCGCAGGCGCCTGATCTGGTCGATGGTGTTGTCCATCTGGTAGCAGATGCAGCCTGACGCGATCTCGGCCACGGTGCAGCCGCTCGTCTGCGTGAGGTTGGTGTCGACCAGGTTCGCGCCCAGGTCGTTGGCGATGATGGCCGTCTCGCCGTAGGTGCGGTTCATGTGCTCGGCCAGGGCGATCATCGTGGTGGTCTTGCCAGCGCCCAGAAATCCGCTGACGACCATGAATCTGATGGGTTCCATTGAGAGTTCAGTCTCCTCGTCGTAAGTTGCTTGGAGCATTATAGCGTTCGAGGCGCCCGCCTGCTCTGGCGGGCGCCTCGAACGCCGGGGGAGGGGCGGGGTGTCGGCTGCTCCTGAGCGCCCTCTTCCGGCGCCCTCTTCCAGGCCCCCCTTCGGCCCTTCCCTTCGGCGCCTTCGCTAGCAGCAGCTGGCCTGGATGGGCTGGTCGTCCTCGTCCACCACGCCGTCGAAGTCGGGCGCGCACTTGATGATGTGGTCGCCGTGGATGTCGCCGTAGTGCACGTCGCGCGAGCCGGTGACGCTGATGACCTTCGCGTAGCGCGTGGCGAGCGGCAGCACCGACACGTTGTCGCACACGTGGCATGCCTTCCCGGCGGGGAACTTGATGTCCTTGTCGTACAGGAAGAACTCAGGATAGCCGGGCAGCGAGCCGTCGTAGGTGATCTCCTCGCCGTAGTCCTCGCAGTGGTCGGACGTGAGCTCGGAGTTGACGAGGCGGCTCGTGATGGTGGCGAACGCGATGCCGGGGTAGACGGCGGCCTCGTCGGGCGAGACGGGCGTCTGCCACGTCATGAGGTAGCGCGGGTCGTGGAAGCCGGCGGCTTGCGCCATGCGGCGGAAGTCCTCGATGAACAGGGCGCCGCCCAGGCGCATGGCGACGTTCTCCACCTGGTCGGACGTCGCCTGCGGGATGCGGCGGTCGCAGAACACGTCGGTGAAGTACCACTCGCCGCCGTCCTTCAGCACGCGCTTGACCTCGGCGATGTAGCGCTCCTTGTCCGGCGACAGGTTGAACGTGCAGTTGGAGATGACCACGTCGACCGACTCGTCGGCGACGAACGACAGGTCCTCGGGAGCGGCGTTGACCAGCTCGACGTTGCACTCGTCGTAGCCGAACTGCTTGATCTCCTGCGCGAGGTACTTCTGCGCGACGGCGAGGCGCGCGGCCACCGGCTCGACGCCGATGACCTTGCCCTGCGGGCCTGCCAGCTGGGCGGCCAGGTAGGTGTCGCGGCCGCTGCCGCAGCACAGGTCGAGCACGGTGCAGCCCTCCAGCAGCGGCGGCAGGGGGGCGCCGTGCTCGTGGAACGTGTTCTTGATCTCGGCGGACACGTTGTAGAGCAGCGGGCGGGCCTCCTCGGGGATGGTGCCGTTCGCGTCGCGCGTGCGGGCGGTCGCCTGCGGGTCGCGCCCCTGGGCCTGGGCGATGGCGGCGTAGTAGGCGGGGTAGTCCCCCTCGGCTTTGCGGTAGTAGGCGGCGTAGTCCATAAGGCTGTCCTTAGTCTCCGATTGGCTTGCTTCAAATAACTAATGGACTAAGTCTAGCATAAACTAGTGGACTGAGTCTAGCATGGAAAGGGTCAGGAAGAGCCGCCCTGCGCCCCGCCTTGCGCCCCCGCCCTGCGCCCTGTTGAGACGCCTCGTGCGGGATTTCTTGTGGCAGGATGTCCTGCGCGACGACGCGTCAGAACTCGACGAGGGAGTAGGCGTCCAGGTCTTGGCGCTGGTGGAGGATGCGGTACACCGTGAGCGTGGATTCGTCGAAGCGATAGAAGACGGTGTAGGGGTTCGCCAGCGCGGTGCGGTACTCGTGCTCGAGGTTGTCGTGGTGGAAGTGCCCGCCTGCGTCGGGGAAGCGGCGCGCCATGTCAAGCGCGGCGTCGATGCTTTGCATGGCGGCGAGGGCGGCCTGCGGCGAGCTGCGCTCGACGGCCAGGAAGATGGCGATGGACTCGCGGTCGAGGTGGGCGCGCGGGCGCCAGGCAAGGTCAAGCATAGTCGATGCCCCACAGCGCGAAGATCTCGCGCATCTTGGCGTCCGACTCCTCCTTGGACATGGTCTGCGGGCGGTAGCGCTCCTCGATCTCCGCTTCGCGCAGGGCGAGGTAGCGGCGGTTGTTGCGCTCGGCGGCCTCGTACGCGGCGCTGTCCATCAGGACGTAGGAGGGCACGCCGTTCTTGGTGAGCACCACGGGCTTCCATGTCTCGGTTGCCTGCTCGCACACGCTGTTGAGCTGCGTGCGCAGGTCGGTGATGGGTCGGATGACGGGCAGCTCGGCAAGGGCAGGGTTCATGGCGCCTCGTTTCCCCAGAGGGTTCGTTTGCAACGAATTATATACGGAATTCCATAGGGAATAAAGCACTAAAGATAAGTTAGCGTGAACTCGCGAATCAATGCGCTCATTCGCGTGAAGGGGCGCACGCAGGCCAGACGTGGGCAGGTGGGTGGCTGCGTGAGGCGCGCGGCGTGTTCGCGAAGGGGGGCGCGCACGCAGACCGGGTGGTTGCGCGAGACGCCCAACCTTCATGCTCAGCGTAGCATTAACCGCAACTTTGCAAGCGGGCGTGGCAGTTGCGCGAGCTGTGCGACACGCGCGTGAAGGAGGGCGCATGCGCATGCACGCGCGGCGCGGCCGTTTTCGCCCTATGACGCAGGAGAGCGGCCGGCAACTGGGGGGTTGCTGCCGACCGCTCTCCTACGTGTTTCAGACCTTCTTCAATATAAGACATAATCTATTAGCGGTCAACCACCGATTTCGTGCGAATGGTTGATCGGTATTCGCGAGACTTTCCGGATTCCTTTGCTCAGCTCAAACTATACAGTCATTTTACAAACAAACGTTTGCTTTTCGTACAAAAGTACGTTATAGTGTACCCACGTTAATGTGAGGGCAGTAACGAGGGGCAGGAGGACCGGATGGAGACGAGGAATCTGACGTTCGCAGACGCGCCCATGTTCGATCGCGTCATGTCCGACGAAGCCGTGTGCCGGGAGGTGGTGGAAGTCGTGCTCGGCGTTGAGGTGGGCAGGGTTGTGTACCACAACGTCGAGCAGGTCATCGAGCCCACGATCGACGGGCGCGGGGTGCGGCTCGACGCCTACCTCGTTGGCGAGGAGGCGGTCTACGACGTCGAGATGCAAGCTTATGGCCGCATGTGCATTGACAAGCGCTTTCGCTACTACCAGTCCGTCATCGACGTGGGGCTTTTGCGCAAGGGGGAGGACTACGACCTCCTGCCTGACAGCTTCATCATATTCATCTGCACCGACGACCCCTACGGAGACGGTCTGCCGCGTTATGACTTCGAGCGCGCGTGCGTGGAACGTCCGTCGCTTCTTTCGGAGTGTGGGTCGCACTGGGTCGTGCTGAACGCGGCGGCCTACCAAGACGTTGAGGACAGCCGCCTGCGGAGCCTGCTAAAATACGTGAGAGAGGGAGCTGTCGGCGCTGATCCTCTGGTTAGGATGATCGACGGCAAGGTAAGCGAGGCCAATCGAGACCGAAGGTGGGTGGAACAGGTGTTCTCAGTCATGACTGTCGAAAAAGACGCCGCCATGCAGGTCCGCATGGCAAAGCGCGTGTACCGCAAAGAGGGTCTGGAGGAGGGTCGCAAGGAGGGCCTTGCGATAGGCATCGAGGAAGGCCTTGCCGAGGGCCGTGCCGAAGGCCGTGCGCTGGGTCTGGAAGAGGGGCGCGCTGAAGGACGTGCCGAAGGACGTGCCGAGGGGCGCACCGAAACGGAGAGGCGCTATGGCGAGATGGTTTCGCGGCTGCTTGCCGACGGTCGCCTGGATGACCTCAAGCGCGTTGCGGAAGACCCTTCCCTGCTTGAAGGACTCTACGAAGAGCTGGGAATCTAGCAAACGGACAGGCGGTGCGACGCAGCTGCGCCGCACCGCCTGCGGGAGATCAGGAACGCCTGCGCGCTTGGCGCGCTTGCCGGCGTTTGGCATGAGGCTCGCCGCAAGTGGCGAGCCTCATGCCAGTGGAGGCGCGAAGGATCGCGCTCGCGCGGCTAGCAGATCTCGACGATCCAGCCTTCGGGGCCCTCGATGGCACCGCTCTGGATGTCGGTCAGGGTGCGGCGCAGCTTGCTCATGACGAGACCGGCGTTCTCGGCGCCGTCGACGAACGTGACGTCGACGCCCTCGGCCTCGATGTGGCCCACCGGCGAGATGACGGCCGCGGTGCCGCACAGGCCGCACTCCACGAAGTCCCCGTTGGTGACCTCCTCGAACCTCACGGGGCGCTCGACGACGTCCATGCCCAAGATGTCCTTGGCGACCGTGACGAGCGAGCGGCGCGTGATGGAGGGCAGGATGGAGTTCGTGTGCGACTGCGGCACCACGAGGCTGCCCTGCTTGTCAACGAAGAGCACGTTCGCGCCGCCGGTCTCCTCCACGTAGGTGCGCGTGGCGGAGTCGAGGTAGAGGTTCTCGGAGTAGCCGCGCTTGTGCGCCTCCTCGTAGGGGTGCAGGCTCATGGCGTAGTTGAGGCCCGCCTTGATGTCGCCGGTGCCGTGCGGCGCGGCGCGGTCGTAGTCGGCCACGGTGATGGTGATGGCCTCCTTGCCGCCCTTGAAGTAGGGGCCCACCGGGGTGACCAGGATGCGGAACTGGTACTCGTCAGCCGGCTTCACGCCGATGACCACGCCGGTCGCGAACATGTAGGGGCGCACGTACAGCGTGGCGCCCGAGCCGAAGGGCGGGACCCACTCCTTGTTCGCCTCGACGACCATCTTCACGGCCTCGACGAACTTGTCCTGCGGGAACTCGGGCATGACCAGGCGCTTGGCGGAGTCGGCCATGCGCGCAGCGTTCAGGTCGGGTCGGAAGCACACGATGCGCCCTTCTTCGGTGGTGTACGCTTTCAAGCCCTCGAAGACCTCCTGGCAGTAGTGCAAGATGCCGGCGCACTCGCTCATGGTGACGCTGTGGTCGGCGGTCAGGCCGCCTTCCTCCCACGCGCCGTCCTTGTAGTTGCACACGTAGCTGTAGCTCGTCTCCAGGTAGCCGAAGCCGAGGTTGCCCCAGTCGATGTCCTTCTTTTCCACGGTTGATCATCTCCCGTACTCATCGGTCAACTCTTTGTAACGGAGTATTCTAACGCGCGCGCGGGCGCATGGCAGGTGCAGGTCGGCCGCGTGTAACAAAAGCTTAACAGGCGGCAGGGGGACGGTGCCCTTCCGCCCCTTGCGAAGCAGGGCGGCACATGGCGAAAATCTGATGATGCTTGACAGAGATTTCCTGCGCTATAGAATTCCTTCTTAGCACTCGAAGGCTGTGACTGCTAAAACGCCTCAGCCACCCGCAAGCGAAAGAAGGACAAAGCCCATGCGCAAGTTCAAAACCGAGAGCAAGAAGCTGCTCGACCTCATGATCAACTCCATCTACACCAACCGCGAGATCTTCCTGCGCGAGCTCATCTCGAACGCGTCCGACGCGGTCGACAAGCTCTACTTCAAGAGCCTCACGGATTCGAGCGTCGAGATCAACCGCGCCGACCTCGCCATCCGCGTGGCGTTCGACGCCGACGCGCGCACCGTCACCGTGTCCGACAACGGCATCGGCATGAGCAAGGACGACCTCGACAAGAACCTCGGCACCATCGCGCACTCCGACTCGCTCGAGTTCAAGGCCGCCAACGCCGAGGAGCCCACGGCCGACGTCGACATCATCGGGCAGTTCGGCGTGGGCTTCTACTCCGCCTTCATGGTGGGCTCGAAGGTGCGCGTCGTCTCGCGCGCCTACGGCAGCGACGAGGCCTGGGCCTGGGAGTCTGACGGCATCGAGGGCTACACCATCGAGGCCGCCGAGCGCGCCGAGCACGGCACCGACGTCATCGTGTCTCTGAAGGAGAACACCGACGACGAGCGCTACGACACCTACTGCAGCGAGTACGGCCTGACTGACCTCATCAAGCGCTACAGCAACTACGTGCGCTACCCCATCCAGATGGAGCTCGAGAAGTCGCGCATGAAGCCGAAGCCGGCTGACGCGCCCGAGGACTACAAGCCCGAGTTCGAGAACTACACGGCGATCGAGACCATCAACTCCATGATCCCCATCTGGAAGCGCAAGAAGGCCGACGTCTCCCAAGACGAGTACAACGAGTTCTACAAGACCGACTTCCACGACTTCGAGGACCCGGCGCGCACCATCTCGCTGCATGCCGAGGGCACGCTGACCTACGACGCGCTCATGTTCGTGCCGAGCCACGCGCCCTACGACATGTACTCCAAGGAGTACAAGAAGGGCCTCGCGTTGTACAGCTCGGGCGTGCTCATTATGGACAAGTGCGAGGAGCTCGTGCCTGACTTCTTCAACTTCATGCGCGGCGTGGTCGACTCGGCTGACCTCACGCTGAACATCTCGCGCGAGACGCTGCAGCACAACGGCCAGCTCAAGGCTATCGCGCGCCGCCTCGAGAAGAAGGTCAAGTCCGACCTGGCCGACATGCGCGACAACGACCGCGAGGCGTACGAGAAGTTCTTCGGCGAGTTCGGCCGCACCATGAAGTACGGCGTGTACTCGAGCTACGGCATGGCCAAGGACGTGCTGGCCGACCTTCTGCTGTTCTACTCGGCGAAGCAGAAGAAGATGATCACGCTCGACGAGTACCTCAGCCAGGCGCCGGCTGACGCCGAGTCCGTCTTCTTCGCCGCGGGCGACTCGCTCGAGCGCCTCGCGCAGATGCCCATCGTGACCACGGTTCTGGCGAAGGGCTACGACGTGCTTCTGTGCGACCAGAACGTCGACGAGTTCTGCATGATGGCGCTGGGCTCCTACTCCAACAAGGACATCGTGTCGATGGACGCCGAGGGCGATGCCGAGGCCGAGCCGAAGGTGTTCACGATCAAGAACGTCGGCGGCGAGGATTTGGGCCTGACCACCGACGAGGAGAAGAAGGAGGCCGAGGAGGCCACCACGGAGAACTCCGAGCTGTTCGACGTGATGAAGAAGGCGCTTGAGGGCAAGGTCGAGAAGGTGGTCGTGTCCACGCGCCTGACCGACGCGCCGGTGGTGCTGACCACCGAGGGCGCGGTCTCGCTCAAGATGGCCCAGATGTTCAAGGAGAACGCCGTGGGCAGCGATGAGGCGCCCGAGCTGCACGTGATCCTCGAGGTGAACGCCAAGCACCCGGTGTTCGGCACCTTGAAGGCCGCGCACGTGGCGGGCGACGACGACAAGGTGAAGACCTACACCGGCATCCTCTACGACCAGGCCATGCTCATGGAGGGCCTCCCCGTGGAGGATCCCATCGCGTTCGCCCAGGCCGTGACCGCGCTCATGAAGTAGCGGGCTCGCCAGGCCGACCGCGCTCATGAAGCAGCGCGCTTGTCAGGCCGTCTTCGCTGACGACGAGGGCCCTGCGACGACGAGTCGCAGGGCCCTCTGCTTGTGGGCTATGCCTCGTGCGAAACCGGCAGCATGCGCGCGGCCGAAGGGCGATAGGCTGACCACAGGTGGCGCTTCCTTCCCAGTTGAGCATAAAAGGTTTGAAAGCCTTGCTATTAGCCTCTATTACAGGAACACGCGCGCCGTGTGGCGCGGCGCGCGTGTTAGCATGGACTCCGCACGAAAACCGAGGCGAGAGACGCGAAGGAGCATGAAGGTGAGAGAGCGAAAGAACGCGTTGCTGCTGTTCAGCAAGGTACCGGAGGCCGGGCTGGTGAAGACGCGCCTGACCACGTTGAAAGACGGCGCCTTCGCGCCCGAGGTGGCGAGCGCCCTGTATCACTGCATGCTCTTCGACGTGGTGGAGATCTGCTGTGCGGCGCTCTCCGTGCTCGAGGAGCGCTCCGAGGCGGCATGCGCGGCGGCCGAGGCGCGCGGCGAGGAGGGCGTGCGCGACGTCTACGAGCTCGTGATCTCCACGACGCCCGCCGGCAACGTGGAGGTGATGCGCAAGCTGTTCGCGGACGCGGGGGAGTGGCCGCGCGAGCTGGTGATGATCGCCGACGAGGGCGCGAGCTTCGACGAGCACTACAACCACGCGTTCGAGCAGGCGTGGGAGCGCGGTGCCGACTGCATCCTGTCGATGGGTGCCGACATGCCCGCGCTCACCGTGAACGACGTGCTCGCCGGGTTCGAGGCCCTGCACAAGCTTGACGGCGTTGACGGCGGCGGCATCGTGCTCGCGCCTGACCAGGAGATGGGCGTGTCGGTGATCGGATGGACGCGCGCGACGGACTTCGACCACTCAGGCGTGTTCTACAACCCCGACGGCCTCACGGTGCTGCCCGCCTACATCCGGAAGGCCCGCGCGCTCGGGCTGCCGGCGCTCTACCTGCCGCCCATCCCCGACGTGGACACCATGGCCGACCTCATGCACAACATCACGCTCGTCGAGGCGCTCAACTACTGCGCGCCCTTCGACGGCAACACGCCGCCGTGGCGCACCGCTGACGCGCTCGCGCAGATGGGCTGGGACGAGGTGCGCGTGATGTCGAACGACCTGCGCGACCCGCGCGAGCACATCGACCAGTAGGGGCGCGCTGGCGGCGGCGTGCCCAGGCGCTTGCGCTCGCGTGCTGGCGGCGCTCCCGCGCCCGCGCCCGGCCTCCCGCCCGCAGCCCCGCGTTCGCGCCCGCCTAGCGCGGAAGCCCCGCCAAGTTCCGGAACTGCCAGAACGCCACGGCGGAGGCGGCCGCCACGTTGAGCGAGTCGACGCCGTGCGCCATGGGGATGCGCACGGTGCAGTCGCACTGCGCGATGGTGGAGGGTGCGAGCCCGTCGCCCTCGGTGCCGAACACGAGCGCCAGCCTCTCGGCGTGCGCGAGCTTCTCGTCGTCGAGCGGCACCGAGTCGTCCTCAAGCGCCATGGCGGCCACCGTGAACCCCAGCCCGCGCAGAAGCGGGATGCCCGCGCTTGCCCAGGCAGCGCTCGGGCGGCCGGGGCGCCCCTTCGCAGGCGTTGCATCGTCGCCGATGCGCGTCCAGGGCACCTGGAACACCGTGCCCATCGACACGCGCACGGCGCGTCGGTACAGCGGGTCGTAGCAGGTGGGGCTCACGAGCACGGCGTCCACGCCGAGCGCCGCCGCCGAGCGGAAGATGGCGCCCACGTTGGTGTGGTTCGTGATGTTCTCGAGCACCGCCACGAGGCGCGCGTCGCGCACCACCTCCTCCACGCTCGGCAGCGCGGGGCGGCGGAACGCGCCGAGCGCGCCGCGCGTGAGCTCGAAGCCCGTGAGCTCCTCGAGCGCCGCGTGCGGCGCCACGAACACGGGCAGATCGGGGCAGGCTGCCTCCATGCGCGCGATGAGGCCGTCGGTCGCGTGCAGCCACTTCTCCTCCATGAGCAGCGACAACGGCTCCATGCCTCCTTCGAAGGCGCGCTCGATTACTTTGGCGCCCTCGGCGATGAACAGCGCGCGCTCGGGCTCGAGGCGGCTGCGCAGCTGCGCCTCGGTGAGCCGCGCGTAGGCGTCGAGCCGCGCGTTGTCGAGCGTGTCAACGTGAATCAGGGGCATAGCGGGACTCCTTGCAGGTTCAGAGGGGGAATTTTGGCAGAAATCTTCAGATATTTGTCATCTGGGGAGTGCTGTTTGGGTCTTTTTGGGTTTCTGCTCTTGGCGTGCTCGGCAAAACACCAGGTCAGTTTTCCTCACCATTATCTTATGCATCCATGCGGAGGAGGTTTCCCCCTCAAATCGACAAATATCTGAAGATTTCTGCCAAAATGGCGGCGAGAAAACGCAAAGGGGCGCGCATCTTATCCGATGCGCGCCCCTTGAGGCGGCTTCCGCCGACGTATGGGCGTCGGATCTAGGAGAGCGCTTCGAGCAGGTTCTTCATCTGGTTGGAGCCGAGGCCCTGGATGCGGCGGTCGGCCGGGATGCCGAGCTCCTCGAGGAGCTTCTCGGTCTTCACCTTGCCGAAGCCGGGGATGGCGCTCACGAATGCCTTGACCTTCATGCGGCCGATCACCGGGTCGTCGACCTTGTCGAGGACCTCCGCCGGGGTCATGATGCCCATGGAGAGCTTCTGGGTGATCTCGGAGCGCTGGGCGCGAACGGCGCGGGCCTTCTCAAGCGCGGCGGCGCGCTGCTCGGGGGTCATGGTAGGTGCAGCCATGTCAACTCTTTCTCTAAGGCTGCCGAGCAGGTGCCCGGCAGCTTCCGACGAGAGCGCATAAAGCCGCGTCACGCGAAGGCGGGGCGGGCGCGCTCTGTAAAACAAACAGAATTGATGGTACTCGAACAGGCGCGGAAATGCACTAGTTTTCTTCGGAACGGCTGCGCGGGGGCGTCCTGCTGCGCTGCGGGGTATAATGAGGGTTCGCACAGGGGGGACAATCGAGGCCGCGGCGCCGCAGGGCGCGCGGCATGGCAGAGACCGAAAGGCTCAGAAACATATGACCAGCAAGAGCGTAGCTGAGGTGACGGCGCAACGCCACCCCGACTTCGACGCGTTCGTGGCCACCATCGAGGCGCTGCGCGCGCCCGACGGCTGCCCGTGGGATCGCGAGCAGACGCATCGTTCCATCGCGCATAACATGATCGAGGAGGCGTACGAGGCCGTCGACGCCATCGAGCGCGGCTCGGTCACGCATCTGCGCGAGGAGCTCGGTGACGTGCTTCTGCAGGTGGTGCTGCAGAGTCAGATCGCCGCCGACGCGGGCGCGTTCACCATCGACGACGTGTGCCGCGACGTCAACGAGAAGATGATCCGCCGCCACCCGCACGTGTTCGGCGAGGAGGCCGCGGCAGACTCCGGCGAGGTGCTGGGGCTGTGGGAGAAGGTGAAGCTCGCCGAGAAGGAGGCGGCCGACGCAGCCGCCGCCGACGCAGGCGACGGCGCGCCCGAGGGGCTGCTCGACGGCGTGCCCGCGAGCTTTCCGGCGCTCATGCAGGCGCAGAAGATCTCGCGCAAGGCGGCGGCCGCGGGGTTCGAGTGGGACACGCTCGACGACATCTGGGGCCAGGTGGCCGAGGAGGTCGGCGAGCTCAAGGAGGCCTACGCCGCAGCTCCCCAGTCGAAGAGCGGCAAGATCGTCAAGAGCGGCGACGCGGGCGCGACGTCCGAGGCCGCCGCGGCGGCCGACGCCGTGGAGCTCGAGTTCGGCGACGTGCTGTTCGCTCTCGTGAACGTGGCGCGGCGCATGGGCGTGAACGCCGAGAACGCGCTGCGCGCCACGTGCGTGAAGTTCCGCCGCCGCTGGGCCTTCATGGAAGGCGCCGCCTGGGGGCAGGGCCGGCGCGTGGAGGACCTGCCGACCGAGGAGCTCGAGGAGCTGTGGCGCATGGCGAAGATGCTGGAAGGGGGCGAGGTGCGATGACGGCAGACGGATCGCTCGAGGCCATCCGCACGAGTGCGGCGGCCGTCTACCACAAGGGGATGGACGACGTGTCGCAGCAGCGCTCGCGCAAGCTCACCCAGAGCCGCATGCTCACGGGCAACGACATCGACGCCCTCGCGGTGCTCGAGTACGCCGCGCAGGACATCCTGCAGAAGTACCACGCCGCCATGCGCCAGATGGAGGTGCGCCTCGAGACGCTCGACCAGGATCTCAAGCTGCGCCAGCGTCGCAACCCCATCCACCACATCGAGTCGCGCATGAAGTCGATCCCGTCCATCTTCGAGAAGCTCGAGCGCTACGGCAAGTCCACCACGCTCGAGTCCATGGAAGAGCACATCATGGACATCGCGGGCCTGCGCGTGATCGTGTCGTACGTGCAGGACGCCTACGACATCCTGAACTACCTCGAGCACCAGGACGACCTCACGGTGGTCACGGTGAAGGACTACATCGCCGCCCCCAAGCCCAACGGCTACCGCAGCCTGCACCTCATCGTGAAGATCCCGGTGTACTTCCTCGACGCGAAGGAGGACATTCCCGTCGAAATCCAGATCCGCACCATCGCCATGGACTTCTGGGCCAGCCTCGAGCACGACCTGAAGTACAAATCGGTGCGCGAGCTGGAGGGGGTCGACATCAGCGGGGAGCTCAAGGAGTGCTCGCGCATCATCCAGAGCGCGGAGGAGCGCATGCAGGTGCTCGCCCAGGCGCTCGAGTCCGACCGGCGCGCGCACCCGAAGCCCAAGGCCGTGGACAGGGCGAAGACGCTCGACCTCAAGGCCGAGATCGAGATTCCCGAAGGCGAGGAACACAAGGTTCCCTCGCCCGCGCGCACGGTGGTTCCCCTGCGCTACCTGGGCCCGCATTGAGGCGGCGCGATGCGGCTGCGGCGCGGGCGCGGAGCGTTGGCCGCAGCTTCGAGCTGCGCTGCGGCGCGGGCGCACGACGGCTTCGCCGCCCGCGATCAGCGGCCTCGTTCGCTCGCAAACCTTACACGAATGCAACGAATGGGCGCGTTTTGCGGGCAAACGTCTTATAATTGCCTTGTCGAGATGAACGATGCGCCACGCCGGAGAGCCCGGGGCAGCGGCGCAGGGAAAGGGGACGAAGAAAGATGAAGATCAAGAAGTGGGGCGCGCTCGTCGCCTGCGGCGCGCTGGTCGCGGCGCTCGGCCTGTTCGGCTGCTCCTCGAACAACGCCGCGAGCTCGGCGAGCTCCTCTGCGGCCGCTGACGGCGACGCGGGCAGCCTCACGCTGCTGAAGGAGGGCACCCTCACGGTGGCCACGTCGCCTGACTACCCGCCGTTCGAGAACCTCGAGGACGGCGAGTACGTGGGCTTCGACATCGACCTCGCGAAGGCTGTCGCCGAGGAGATGGGCCTCGAGTGCGAGTTCGTGAGCCTGCAGTTTGACGGCATCACCCCGGCCATCGCCGCGGGCGGCCAGGCTGACGTGGGCTTCTCCGGCATCTCGGTGGATCCCAAGCGCGCCAAGGAGATCGACTTCACCGACTCCTACTACATTGACGACCAGGCCGTCGCCGCCATGAAGGGCGGTGCCATCACGCCTGACAACGCCGCTGCGGAGCTGAACAAGGAGGGCGTGGTCATCGCCGTCCAGTCCGGCACCACCGGTGAGACGTACGCCCAGGAGAACTTCCCGAACGCCACCGTCAAGGGCTACGGCAACTCCACGGACTGCTTCGCCGCGATGCAGTCGGGCAACGCCACCGCCGTGTGCACCAACCTCGCGGTGGTGAACCGCATGCTGGAGAGCGCCTACGCTGACGCGCAGGTCGTCATCGAGGTCGCCACGGGCGAGGAGTACGCCGCCGTGGTCGCCCAGGACAACCCTGAGCTGACCGAGGCCATCAACGCCGCGCTCAAGACGCTGAAGGACAACGGCACGCTCGACGAGCTGACCAACAAGTGGTTCTAGCGCCACGCAGTTCCTCACGTGGAATTCCGGGCCCTTCCCGCCTCAGTCGGGCGGGAAGGGCCTCCTTTTCTCTCGCACCTGATCGGGGGAGTCGCCATGACTGATCCAACCGCATCTGCAACCGCATCTGCCCGCCGCTCCAACGTTTCCGCCCCGCGCGCGACGGCCCGCGCCGCCCGCCCGCGCGATCCCCGCCGCGCCGCCGCCCGCCGCCTCTTCGTCGGCGCGCTCATGGCGCTCGCGCTTCTGTGCGGCGCCGTGCTGGCGCAGGCCGCCCAGCCCTCAGAGGCGCTGGCGCTCGACACCGCCAAGTGCACCGCGCGCCCCAACGGCGACACGGGCTCGGAGGTCTACGGCGCCACCGAGACGCGCGTCACCTGGGAGGGCCAGGCCGCCCCCGACGAGTCGCTGACCGCCCTCGAGCTCACCATGCCCGAAGGGACCACCTTCGGCCTGGACGACGCGCGCGTGATGCTGCTGTCGGGCGACAACCTCATGACGCGCGACATCCCCGACGTCGAGTTCTCCGCTGACGGCGAGACGCTGCGCGCCGTGTTCGCCGAGCCGACGGTCCCCGGTTCCTACGTGCGCGTCGAGGTGTACGAGGTGTTCTTCCCCGCGGAGGGCGGGGCCATGGGCTTTTCTGGCTCCTACACCACTGCCGAGGGCGACACGCTGCCCATCGACGACGTCACGCCCATCCAGGTGACGGGCAAGAGCGCGTTCGACCAGCTGGTGAGCAACCTCGAGCAGCAGGAATGGGTGAAGCAGTGGAACTCCAACAAGTTCCTGCGCCTGTTCTTCAACCCGCCGCTCATCGTGTCGAGCATCCCCGTGGTGTTCAACGGCTTCCTCATGGCCATCGGCATCGTGGCCGTGGCGTTCCCCGTGGCCATCCCCATCGGCCTCCTCCTGGCGCTCATGCGCATGTCGAAGTGGCGCGTGCTGCGCGGCATCGCCACCACGTACGTGAACGTCGTCCGCGGCACGCCGCTGTTCCTGCAGATCTACATTGCGTTCTTCGGCCTGCCGCTGGCGGGCGTGCAGATCCCGTCGTTCCCGCTCGGCGTGATTGTGCTGTCGATGAACTCGGCGGCGTACCTGTGCGAGATCTTCCGCGCGGGCATCCAGTCCATCCCGAAGGGGCAGTTCGAGGCGTCGCGCAGCCTCGGCATGAACGGCGCGCAGACCATGGTGTTCGTCATCATCCCGCAGACCGTGCGCCGCGTGATCCCCACCATGACCAGCGAGTTCATCCTGCTGTACAAGGACACCTCGATGCTGGCCGCCGTGGGCGTCATGGAGGTGGTCATGTACGCGAAGACCATCGTGGCCTCCACGGGCTCCATTACGCCCTACATTGTGGCCGCGTGCTTCTACCTGATCGTCACGCTGCCGCTGGCGAAGGTGGTCGGGAAGCTCGAGAGCCGCCTGGCGGGCACGGCGGCGCCGAAGAAGCGCAGGAAGAAGGGCGCGGGCGCCGTGGCGAGCGCGGCAGGCGCAGGCGCTGCGGGAGCGGGCGCGTGTGCGGGCGCGGGCGCGAGCGTGGGCGTGACGGGCACCGACTCGGCGGGCGTCACGGGGCTCGCGACCGACGTGCTCACCGCGCAGCCGCTGCTCAAGAACGAGCTCGGCGACGGCTTGGGCGGCTTTGGCGACCACAGCTTCGGCATGAAGAACACGAAGTAGAGGAGCGGTTATGAGCGAGATCAAGACCCCCGGCGTTTTAGCGCCCGACGCCCCGACGTCCGACGCCTTGGCACCCGACGCCCCGACGTCCGACGCTGTGGCACCCGGCGCTGCGCAGCCCGCATCCGCCGCAAGCGCCGTGACGGACGACGCGGCCGGCACCCCGGTCGGCGTCGCAAGCATTTCGGCCGGCGTCCCGGTCGGCGCGGGCGCCCTGGTTGGCGCCGCAAGCATTTCGGCTGGCGTCCCGGCTGGCGTCGCAAGTGCCCCAGCTGCCCCGGCGGGCGCCCCGGCCCGCGCGAGCCACGTGACCGACGAGGTGGTCGTGCGCATCGAGAGCCTGCAGAAGGCGTTCGGCGACAACGTCGTGCTGCGCGACGTGAACCTGGAGGTGCATCGTGGCGAGGTGGTGGTGGTGCTCGGCCCGTCCGGCTCGGGCAAGTCCACCATGCTGCGCTGCATCAACCTGCTCGAGGTCCCTACGGGCGGCAAGATCTTCTTCGAGGACACCGAGATCACGGCGAAGGGCACCGACATCAACAAGGTGCGCGCGAACGTGGGCATGGTGTTCCAGAACTTCAACCTGTTCCCGCACCTCACGGCGAAGCGAAACGTCATGCTGGCCCAGCAGAAGGTGCTCAAGCGCTCCAAGGACGAGGCCGAGCGGATCGCCGTGGAGCGGCTGAGCGAGGTGGGCCTGGCCGATCGCGTGGACTTCAAGCCCGCGCAGCTCTCGGGCGGCCAGCAGCAGCGCGTGGCCATCGCCCGCGCGCTCGCCATGAACCCCCACGTGATGCTCTTCGACGAGGCCACGAGCGCGCTCGACCCCGAGCTCGTGCGCGACGTCCTCGGCGTCATGAAGAACCTTGCGCGCCAGGGCATGACCATGATCGTGGTGACGCACGAGATGGGCTTCGCCCGCGACGTGGCCGACCGCGTGATCTTCATGGACGGCGGCTACATCGTGGAGCAGGGCACGCCCGAGGAGGTCTTCGACCATCCCCAGTCCGACCGCACGAAGGACTTCCTGGGGCACATCTCGTAGCGCGCGGCGTGGCGCGATGCGGCGGGGCAAAGGGTGCGCATGCCCTTGCCCCGCCGTCTCATCCGCCCCGGGCTCTTGAAGCCCGAATCGCCGACAAGCTCTCTTCTGGGCTGGATCCTTAGGGCCCAGAGGATCGTGCGTCGAAATCACCGACAACGCCCCCTTTGCATCCACGGTTCTGAAAAGCTGACTGGAGAACGCCCGTTGTCGGTGCTCTGGGCCCCTAAAACCACCGACAACGCGCATTCTCCAGCCACTTTTCTCAAAAAACCACCGATAACGGCCTCGTTTCATCCAGAATCGCCTGAGGGGTGGATGGAAAAGCACCGTTGTCGGTAACGCCGTCGGCGACCAGCGTGCGGAGCGGGAGGAGCCGGTAAGGCAGCAGGAACCGGTAAGTCAACGCGAGCCGGCAAGGGCCGTTTCGCCTATAATGGCCGAAACGGCTTGCATCCCCTGCGGCAGGTGGCTCCGAAAGGCGGTGACGGCATGGCATTGTCTCGCTACACGCTCATTTCGGCACCTCGCCAAGGGTACACCCTCGGGCAGCGGCTTTGCGCCCCGTCGCTCCCTGTGGGGCGCTTTTTCCCTGTGACGTGGCGGTTTGTTAATGCACTCTACGGCAAAAGGTGGTATAACGTCGGAGGCTAGTAAAATGAAAGGAGATTTTCATGGCGAAAATCGTTAATTCCTGGAATGACTGGGATCCGCTGAAGCACGTGATCGTCGGCCGTTGCGACAACGGCATGATCCCGCCCGAGGAGCCCGCGACTTCCGAGAAGGTTCCGGTCGACTCCGACATGCGCGGCATGTGGGGCCTGCGCCCGCTGCGCACGGTGGAGAAGGGCAACGAGGCCCTCGACCGCCTGGTGAAGATCCTCGAGGACCGCGGCATCAAGGTCGACCGCCCGACGCCGCTGCAGTGGAACCAGAAGATCGCCACGCCCGACTTCACGAACGACTCCATGATGGGCTGCATGCCGCCGCGTGACGTGCTGCTCACCATCGGCAACGAGATCATGGCTGCCGCGCAGTCCTTCCGCTGCCGCTACTTCGAGTACCTGGCGTACTGGCCGCTGATGGAGAAGTACTTCGAGGAGGATCCCGAGTTCAAGTGGACCCAGGCTCCGCGTCCTCGCCTGACTGACAAGTCCTACAAGCACAACTACTACGACGAGTCCATCACGCTCGAGGAGCGCCTGGTGCGCACCGCCAACAAGGACTTCGTGACCACAGAGGTCGAGCCGATGTGGGACGCCGCCGACTGGATGCGCATGGGCAAGGACATCTTCGTCCAGCACGGCCTGACCACCAACCGCGCCGCCATGGACTGGATGCAGCGCTACCATCCCGAGCTGCGCATCCACGCCGTGAACTTCCCCGGCGACCCGTACCCCATCCACATCGACGCCACCTTCGTGCCGCTGCGTCCGGGCCTGATCATCAACAACCCGGTGCGCCCGCTGCCCGAAGAGCAGCGCGCCATCTTCGAGGCGAACGACTGGCAGATCGTCGAGGCGGCCAAGCCGGCTCACACCGAGCCGCCCGAGCTCTGCTACAGCTCCGTGTGGCTGTCCATGAACTGCCTGGTCCTCGACCCGAAGACGGTCGTCGTGGAGGCTTCCGAGGTCTACCAGATGGAGCAGATGGACAAGCTCGGCATGAACGTCATCCCCTGTGACCTGCGCGACGCCTACCCGTTCGGCGGCGGCCTGCACTGCTGCACCGCTGACGTCTACCGCGAGGGCGGCTGCGAGGACTACTTCCCGAACCGCGTCAAGGACACCACGCTCGTGCGTCCGGAGATGTGGAACGACTAGCCTTGTTTCGCTCGCCCTGGCGGGATGAGCGGGTTGCTCGGCGCTGCGGGAGCCCTCGCTGACGTTGCGAGCGGCCTGCGAGCTTGCCGAGGGTTTGCTATGATGAGCTGGCACGCAGCTGAGCTGCGTGCCAGCTTTTTGATGCGCGGGAAGGGGTTTCGTGGGCGGTGACGGCGGCAAGAGCGACGGCGGCAAGGGCAACGACGGCTTTCAGATGGACAAGCGGCGCGGCGTCATCGCGCTGCTCGTGGCCACGACGGGCATGGGCCTGTCGGGGCTGCTCAACCGCGGTTCCACGCGCGTCGACTTCTTCGGCGGCGAGCTCGTGGCGGGCGAGTCCATCGGCGCGTTCATGACGGTCGGCCGCATGGGCATGGGGCTCGTGCTCTTCGCCATTCTGCTCGTGCTCACGCACAAGACGGCCCTCTTCCGCCGCACGCGGATTTCGCCCGCCATCGTGCTCGGCGGGCTCTCCGTGGGCGTGTCGTTCGCGTTCTACCTGGTGAGTGCGCTGCTTACCTCGCTCGCCAACGCGGTGTTCCTCATCTACACGGGGCCTTTGTTCTGTACGCTGCTCGCGCGCGCGTTCCGCAAGGAGCCCATCAGCCGCTTCCAGGGGCTGTGCCTCGGCGCGGTGTTCGCGGGCATGCTGCTCACCTCGGGCGTCGTCTCGGTAGGGTCGGGCGGCGTGAGCGTGGGCTTCTCCCTGGGCGCCTCCACGCCGGAGTTCCCCCAGAAGGGCCTCGGCGACGCGCTCGGCCTCCTGTCAGGCGTGTTCTACGGGCTGTCGCTGTTCTTCAACGGCTACCGCAAGGACTGCGACTCCACGGTGCGCGGCGTGTGGAACTTCCTGTTCGCGACGGTAGGGTCGCTTGCCGTCGCGTGCGCCATGTGCGCGGCGTGGCCGCTCGGCGAGGTGGCGATGACCCCTGCGAACTGGGGGTTCGCCCTGGCGCTCTGGATTATCTGCGGGCCCGTGGGCCTCGGCTTTCTGCTCGTGGCGGGGCGCAACCTGCCGGCCGTGGAGTACTCCACCATCTCGTACTGGGAGTGCGTCGTGTCGCTTCTGACCAGCGTGCTCGTGTTCCACGAGGCCATGACGGCGGGTACCGTGATCGGCGGCGCGCTCATCATGCTCGGCGGCGCGCTGCCCGCCTTCCAGGCGCTGCGCGGCTCGGCGGCCCGCCCCTGACCTGCCGCCCGGGTCCCGCGCGGCCCGCCAGCTGCCGCCCGGGCTCTGCGCAAGCCCTGCCGGATCGACTCTGTCCCTCCCCTGACGTATACGCGGCTCGTCGCTCGCCCGCTGACCTGCCGCTCGCCCGCTGTAAAGCGCCGTTAACCCGTTATTTCCCCCCGCATCCTCCCTCGTGAGGGGCGTGTAAAGCGCTGTTGAAAGGCGGGTATGATACGGTATTCGTGTAGAAGAGTCCGCGCAGGGGGCGGGCTAACAGGTAGTCAGCAGATCGATGTGAGCGCGGCGGAAGGCTCGTCGTGCATTGGGCTGATTCTTCAGCTTGCGGGATCCAGCGATTCGTAGACTGGTTGGTTGGCTTCCTCTTGCCGAAGCTCGAGATGGTGCGTGAGGCGCGCCGCGTGACGCGGCCGCTTGCGCGCGCCGTGAGGCAACAGGGAAGGGAAGCGGTTCATGAGCGAGAGCACCAAGGCTGCCCCAACGGCGGCCTATACTGCCGACGAACAGCAGAAGACCCTCAAGAAGGTGGTCTTCTCCTCGTTCTTGGGAAACTTTATCGAATGGTTCGACTACGCGAGCTACTCATACCTCGCGACGGTCATAGCGTTGGTGTTCTTCCCCGACGCGGACAAGACCGTCGCCGTCATGAGCACGTTCGGCGTGTTCGCGCTGTCGTTTCTGGTGCGCCCCGTCGGCGCCATCTTCTGGGGCAACATGGGCGACAAGAAGGGGCGCAAGTGGGCGCTGTCCATCTCGATCCTGCTCATGAGCGGCGCGACGTTCCTCATCGGGTGCCTGCCGGGCTACGCCGTGCTCGGCGTCGGCGCGCCGCTGCTGCTTCTGCTGCTGCGCATGCTGCAGAGCTTCTCGGCCTCGGGCGAGTACGCTGGCGCGGCCACGTTCATCGCCGAGTACGCGCCGAAGAACCACCGCGGCTTCTACTGCTCCATGGTGCCGGCCTCCACGGCAGCGGGCCTGCTCATCGGCTCGATGTTCGCCACGTTCATGTTCAACACCTGGGGCGCCGACTCGTCGTTCGTGATCGAGTGGGGCTGGCGCATCCCGTTTCTGCTGGCGCTGCCCCTCGGCTACATCACGCACTACATCCGCACGCACCTGGAGGACTCGCCGGTGTACGCCGAGATGCAGCGCAAGCTCGAGTACACGGGCAACCCGCCTGAGAAGCAGCCCATCCGCACGCTGCTCACCAAGCACTTCAAGGTGCTCATCATCTCGTTCGGCGCGTGCGTCCTCAACGCCGTGGGCTTCTACGCCGTGCTCACCTACCTGCCGAACTACCTGGAGACCACGCTCAGCTACGACGCGAGCGCGGCATCGACCATCACCACCATCGTGCTCGTGGTCTACATCGCGTTCATCTTCCTGTCAGGGCGCGTGTCCGACCGCTTCGGCCGCAAGAGGATGCTCATCATCGCGTGCGTGGGCTTCATCGTGTGCACCATCCCGGCGTTCATGCTGCTCGGCACGCTCGACTTCACGGTTATCCTGGTGGTGGAGCTTCTGATGTGCCTCATCCTCACCATCAACGACGGCACGCTGGCGAGCTACCTCACCGAGACGTTCCCCACCGAGGTGCGCTACTCGGGCTTCGCGCTGAGCTTCAACCTGGCCAACGCCATCTTCGGCGGCTCGGCGTCCTACGTCTCGTTCTGGTTGATCTCGATGACGGGCAGCGACATCGCGCCCGCGTTCTACATGGTGTTCATCGCGGCGATCGCGCTGGTGGCCATGGTCGCCTCGCACGAGCACACGAACAAGGACCTCTCCGAGGTGCGGTAGGCGCGCGCTGGCGCCCCGCTGCGCGACTGTGAGGCGCCTGGCGTGGCTGGGGGCTTTCGCGTTCGCTGGCTTCGCTGGGGGCTTTCGCGTGCGTCGCTGGCGTGGCTGGAGGCTTGGCACGTGCGTTGGCGTGGCCGGAGGCTTGGCGCGCGTCGGCTTGCGCGCGGCGTCTCTCGCTTCGCTCCGATGTCCTGCTGTGCGTTTTCCCTGAGCCCTCCCGTCTGAGCCTGCCGGCTTGGGCGGGAGGGCTTTTTGTGCGGCGCGGCTGCTGTTTTTGATCGGCGAGGCTGCGCGGGCCTTCGGCTTCGGGTACTATATATAAGATTAAACGTTCTCGACGAAGGGATAGGTTTCATGTCGAACGAATATAAGTACGATCGCGTGTTGCTCAAGCTGTCCGGCGAGGCCTTGGCGGGTGACCTCGGCTACGGAATCGATCCCAAGGTCGTTGACGACCTGGCCGAGGAGATCGCCGAGATCGTGCACGACGGCGTGCAGCTGGCGGTCGTCGTGGGCGGCGGCAACATCTTCCGCGGCCTGGCGGGCTCGGCGGAGGGCATGGACCGCGCGCAGGCCGACTACATCGGCATGCTGGCCACGGTCATGAACGCGCTCGCGCTGCAGGACTCCTTCGAGCGCCACGGCGTGTTCTCGCGCGTGCAGAGCGCCATCAACATGCAGGAAGTGTCCGAGCCCTACATCCGCCGCCGCGCCATCCGCCACCTCGAGAAGGGCCGCGTGGTCATTCTGGCCGCCGGCACGGGCAACCCGTACTTCACCACCGACACCACGGCGGCGCTGCGCGCGTGCGAGCTCGACGTGGACTGCCTGATGAAGGCGACGAAGGTCGACGGCGTGTACGACTCCGACCCGAAGAAGAACCCCGATGCGAAGCGCTTCGACCGCATCACCTACCTGGAGGTGCTCAACCGCGGCCTGAACGTGATGGACGCCACGGCCACGTCGCTTTGCATGGACAACAACGTCCCCATGATCGTGTTCGACCTCACCAAGCGCGGCAACATCAAGGCGGCGCTCAAGGGCGAGGCCGTGGGGACCACGGTGGAATAGCCGATCATCTGACTGACAGCATGCGCGCCGCAGGGCCTGAAGGCGCGGCGCGCCCTTTGAAGAACAGGGGAAGGTGGCATCATGGCCGACATTGACGAGATCATGCTTCAAGTTGAGGAGCGCATGGAGAAGGCGATCAGCGCGCTGGGCGACAACTTCGCTTCCGTCCGCACGGGCCGCGCGAGCGCCCTTCTGCTCGACCGCATCAAAGTTGACTACTACGGCGTGCCCACGCCCATCAACCAGATGGCCGGCGTCAAGACGCCCGAGGCGCACCTGCTGGTGGTCGAGCCGTGGGACAAGTCGATGCTGCGCGCCATCGAGCACGCCATCCTCGAGAGCGACCTGGGCGTGACGCCCAACAACGACGGCTCGGTCATCCGCCTGCCCTTCCCGGCGCTCACCGAGGAGCGCCGCCGCGAGCTGGTCAAGCAGTGCCGCACCTTCGCGGAGGAGGCGCGCGTGGCCGTGCGCAACGCCCGCCGCGACGCGAACACCGCCATCGACAAGGCGCAGAAGAACGACAACCTGCCCGAGGACGAGGCCAAGCGCGCCGAGGCCGAGGTGCAGAAGACCACCGACAAGTTCGTCGCCGAGGTCGACGTCTTGCTGAAGAAGAAGGAAGCCGAGGTCATGGAGATCTAGGGGGTTCCGCCGTTGCTGCGCAACGGCGGAACCGGCCGACGCTGCGAAGCGCTCGGGCACCCCGCCTTGCCGCTCCAAGCATTCGTCGCGTACCGAGGTACGCTTTCTCATGCTTTCGCGGCAATGCGGGGCACCGGAGCGCTTCTCGCTGACGTTATGGACGACCAGGACTCTCTGGCCTGCTGTGGATGCGCAACGGCGGAACGGGCCGCGATCCCGTCCCCTCTGACACCTTGAGGTGGTGATGGTGCTGTGAACAGGACGCTCGACTACATATTCCCCAACCCGCCTGCCGGGCTTGACCCGGCGGCGCTTGACTGCGCGAACATCCCCGAGCACGTCGCCGTCATCATGGACGGCAACGGGCGCTGGGCGAAGAAGCGCGCGCTCAATCGCCTGCGCGGGCACAAGGCGGGCATCGAGGCGGTGCGCGAGACGATTCGCTGCGCATCTGACCTGGGAGTTCGCTACCTCACCATCTACTCGTTCTCCACGGAGAACTGGAGGCGGCCCCAAGACGAGGTCATCGGCCTCATGGACCTGTTCGCCAAGACCATGCTCGCCGAGGTCGACGGCCTGCACGAGGAGCACGTGCGCGTGATGACCATCGGCGACATGGCGGCGCTGCCCGACGAGACGCGCGCGGCCTTCGACGAGGCGTGGGAGAAGACGAAGGGCGACGACGGCATGACGCTCGTGGTGGCCGTGAACTACGGCTCGCGCCAGGAGATGCTGCACGCCGCGCAGGCGTGCGCCCAGCATGCCGTCGACGTGGCGCGCGAGACGGGCGAGGTGCCCGCCATCACCGAGGAGCTGTTCGAGCGCGGCCTGCACACCGCCGGCATCCCCGACCCCGAGCTGCTCATCCGCACGTCGGGCGAGATGCGCGTGTCGAACTTCCTGCTGTGGCAGATCGCCTACTCCGAGTTCGTGTGCACCGACGTGCTGTGGCCCGACTTCGACCGCTACGAGCTTCTGCGCTGCCTGCTGGAGTACCAGCGGCGCGACCGCCGCTTCGGGGGAGTCAAGTGAGGGACTCCGAGGCGAAAGACCAGCTCACCGAGAAGCAGCGGGAGGCGCGCGCCCGCCTGCGCGCGCGCACGGCGTGCTTGCGCGAGCAGGCGTCGTCCGACCTGCCGCCCTTCTCCACGCGTCCGACCACGAAGGATCTGGTCGAGCTCGACGAAGGCGCGTCCGCGCAGGTCTCCCCCTCTGACGCTCCCGGCGCCGTTCCCGACGGCCCGCCCTGGCGCTACGGCATGACGCCGGAGGAACGCGCCGAGCTGCTCGAGCGCAAGGGGCACCGCGCCGAGAAGCGCCAGAAGATCAAGGAGGCCGCGCTCGAGAAGACGCCCGAGAAGCTGAAGAACCCCTCGGGCTTCCAGGTGCGCTTCCGCACGGGCGCGGTGTACACGGTCGTCACCGTGACCTGCGTGCTGGCGGGCGATCTGCCCATGCTGTGCATGCTCATGGTGATGGCGGGCATCTGCGCGGGCGAGTTCTACTACATGCTGCGCTCCGACGCGAAGCTGCCCAACGAGATGCTCGGCATCATCGCGGCGGTGCTCTACCCGCTGAGCGTGTACTTCTACGGGCTCGCGGGCGCCCTGATCGTGAGCCTCGGGCTGCTTCTGGCGCTTCTGGTCTGGTACGTGTTCTGGATGCGCGCGCGCATCCCCGACGTGGGCGTGAGCTTCTTCGGCGCGGCGTACACGGGCCTTCTGCTGTGCGGGCTGGTCATCATACGCCAGGCGCTCGGCGACCCGTGGGGCGGCGTGGCGGTGCTGCTGCTGTTCGTGAGCGTGTGGGCCAACGACGCGTTCGCCTACCTGGTGGGCAGCAAGATCGGCAAGCACAAGCTGGCGCCGCGCACCAGCCCGAAGAAGAGCTGGGAGGGGTTCATCGCGGGCCTGGTCGGCTCGGTGGCGCTCTGGTGCGCGCTGTCGCTGGTGCCGGGCATCACCATGCCCATTCCCCTGGCCATGGTGTTCGGCCTCGTCTGCGGCCTCATGGAGGTGCTGGGCGATCTGGCTGAGAGCCGCATCAAGCGCAACTCGGGGTTCAAGGACTCGGGGACCATCATGCCGGGGCACGGGGGCCTGCTCGACCGCTGCGACTCCATCTTCCTGGCGTCCATCACCGCATCCATCCTGCTCATCGCGGGCGGGTGCATACCGTATTCGGTGTTCTAGCGTTTCGTCGGCGCCGCGGGCGGGTCATGCCGCCTGCGGCGCGCTGCTTTCGGAGGGATGACATTGGCTAAGAAGCGCGTTGTTGTTTTGGGATCGACGGGGTCCATCGGCACGCAGACGCTCGACGTGGTGCGCCGACATGCCGACAAGCTCGAGGTCGTGGCGCTGGCGGTCGGCGCGCGCGCGGACGAGCTGCTCGCGCAGGCGCGCGCGTTCGGCGTGCGGCATCTGGCCGTGGGGCGCGAGGAGGTGGCGGGCCTGCCCGTGGCCGACGACCTGCGCGCGCAGGCGCACGGCGGCGAAGGCGAAGGCTCGCTTGCGTTCGGGCCCGAGGGCGTGGCGGCGCTCGCGCACCTGCCCGAGGCCGACGTCGTGGTGAACGCGCTGGTGGGAGCTGCCGGCTTGCGCGCGAGCTTCGAGGCGCTCAGCGCGGGCAAGGTGCTCGCGCTCGCCAACAAGGAGTCGCTCGTGGTGGGGGGCGACCTCATCATGCCGCTGGCGGCGCGCGTCGACGAGCAGCGCCGCGCGCGCGGCATGGCCCCGAAGACGGGCCCCGCGGGCGCGCTCATGCCGATCGACTCCGAGCACGGCGCCATCTACCAGTGCCTTCTGGGCGAGGACGAGCGCGAGGTGTCGCGCCTGTGGGTGACGGCCTCGGGCGGTCCCTTCCGCGGGAGGAAGCGCTCTGAGCTCGAGGGCATCACGCCCGCGCAGGCGCTCGCGCATCCCACGTGGAACATGGGAGCCAAGATCTCCATCGACTCCTCGACGCTCATGAACAAGGGCCTCGAGGTCATCGAGGCACACCACCTGTTCGCCATGCCCTACGACAAGATCGAGGTGGTGGTGCAGCCGCAGAGCGCCATCCACTCCATGGTCGAGTACTCGGACGGCAGCGTGAAGGCGCACCTCGGCACCACCGACATGCGCATCCCCATCCAGTTCGCGCTCTCGTATCCCGAGCGCTGGAGCGCGCCGGTGGCCCCGCTCGACTTCCGCACGCTCGGCTCGCTCGAGTTCGCCGCGCCCGACACGGAGACGTTCCGCTGCCTGGCGCTCGCCCGCGAGGCGGGGCGCACGGGGGGCACGCTGCCGTGCGTCATGAACGCTGCGAACGAGGTGGCCGTGGCGGCGTTTCTGGCCGAGGAGGGAACCTACCTCGGCATCGCCGCATGCGTGGAGGCCGTCATGGAGGCCCATGCGGCCGAAGGCGTCCAGCAGGTGGAGAGCCTCGGCCAGCTCGAGGAGGTCGACGCCTGGGCGAGGGCGAAGGCCCGCGCCTGGGTCAAGGCCCGCTAGGCGTCATCGTCGGCGTTCTCGGCCCCCTCGCTCTCGAGGAGGCCGAGCTCATCCTCCACTGCGCAGCGGAGGAACTCAGAACGCGAGCATCCTTGCCCCTTGACGGCTTCGTCAACGCGCTTCAACTGGGATTTTCCGATCTTGAAGGTAACGCTGACGAGCTCGTCGTCTTCAAAGAGGGGAGGCCGACCGTAGCGGACAGTGACGGACTTGGCTTCGGGCCACTCCCCGCGGTCGTAAGCGTCGGCATCGCGCTTGAGCTGCTCGATTTCCTCTCGCGTCATGCCGAGTTTCTCCACGAGGTCCTTGTCGGTCAGTACGACGGCTTCCATCTGAGCCTCCTCTTCCTCTTCTGCAGGTTGAGCGTGCGGAGCGACCGCGTGGTCGGAGGCGTGTTCGCGTGGTAGATCAGGATCCCGAAGTCCTTCGCTCGCCCGGTCATCTCGATTATCCGGCCATTCTGGTCTGGCCCGACAGCCACGTAGTCAACGAGACCGTCTTTTCGCGCGATGCGCGTGCAGACCACCGCGTTTTTCCATGCGTGCGTGATCTGGTTCTCGTCAAGCCCGTGCTTGAGGGCGTGTTCCGCAATGGCAAGGTAAGACAAAATGCTTCCTTAATTCGTCTTACAATAGTATTATAAGACGAAAATAGAAGGCCGTCAACGAGATGATGCCGTCGTGCCGGGGCGGCGGGTTTGCGCGCCGCCCCGGGGTTGCCTGCTAGCGCTGTCGGCGGGACCTTATGCGGGCTGTGATGAGGGCTGCTCCGGCGGCGGCTGCGAGGGCGGCTGCGAGCTGGAGGGGCCGGGAGCTGTCGCTTGTCCGGGGCAGGGAGCCTGAGGGCGGCGGGCTTGCGACGGCGGTTGCGTGCTCCTCCTTTGCGGAGACGGTCTGGCTCTCGTCGGCGGAATCCTCATCGGAGGTCGCCTCGCCTGCCGTTTGGTCGTCGAGGGTTCCCAGGTTGACGCTGTAGCCGTCGCGCGCGATGGTCACGTCGGCGAGCTCGATGAGCTTCAGGTGCTCGTTCGCCGTGACGGGCAGCTCCTCGACGGTGTAGGTGTCGTAGGGCAGCGCGGAAAGGCTGTCGTCAGCCTTGGTCAGCAAGCCGGCTGAGGTGAGCCCGAACCACACGCCCGCCGATGCGTCGAGCTTCGCCTCGTCGACCGTTCCGTCAGCGTTGAGCGCGGCGTCGTTGGCGTTGGTGCGGGCCGTGTGCGCGTTCCACGCTGCGCTCGTCTTGGCCTCGCCGTTCTCGTCGGTCACGATGACGTGCCACTCGCCCGTGGTCTGCGAGGTGATCTTGAAGGGAATGCCCGAAAGGTGCCCTTGGCTGCTCTCGCGCACCTTCACGAACTCCAGATCCCCTCGTATGACCTGTTCAGGCACGGTAGGGACATCATAGGTGCTCACGTTTTCGCCTGCGCCCTCGCTCGTGACGTGGCGGACGATCACCTCGCCTTCGTTCGCGCGGTAGCCTTCGGGCGCCTTCACCTCCTGGATGAGCACGGTTCCCAAGGGGATGGCCGCCTGCCCGCGTGAGTTGCGAAACACGTCTCTGCCCTGCAGCGTGCGCGCGCTGTCGAGAGGCGCGATTCCCCTCTCGTCGGTGCTCACGAGCCAGGTTGCCGTGGGTGGGCCCGACGCCTCGGCTTGGGCGGGCGTGTCGTAGGAGCCGCCGAAGTAGCGGACGGAGAACTGCGCGCCTTCCAGGGTTGCTGCGCCTTGCGGCTGGCCGGCGTTCGTCTCGAGGTCGACTTTGGCGAGCCAGAGGGCGAGGGGGCTGCTCTGCGGGGTCTCCTCCACGTCGATGCGCGCGGTCTGCCCACCCGATATGGGCACCTCGTAGGTCGCGCCGTCAAGCGCGTAGCCTTCGGAGGGCGCCTTCTCCTTGACGTAGCAGGTGCCCACGGCAAGCCCTTCGGCGCGTGTCCAGCCGTCGGCGTTCGTGGTGAGCGTGGCGAGCTCGGACGTGCATGTGCTGTCGCTATACACCCCGTAGGTGGCGCCTGCGAGCGAGTAGCAGTTGTTGTTGCTGGTGAAGGAGAGGTTCGCCGAGGACTTCCACAGCTCGAGGCTGCCTGTCGGCTTGTGGGGGTACGTCACGACGATGTCCTGCGTCTCTCCGGTGCGCAGGGCATAGCAGGAGTCGACGTAGGCGCGGCGCGTCGAGCTCGGCAGAGCCTGCCATGCGGCGAACATGCGCAGGTACGTGCCGTCGGGGTTCGCCGACTCGCCCATGCCCGTGTAGCGGACCCACCACTCCTGCCCTTGGCAAGAGTAGCCGTAGTACTGCCGAAACGCCTGAGAGCAACCGGTGAGGGCGGCGTCGGCGTCCCAGTACATGCGGTCGGCGATGAGGATGTGCGTGATGGCGTAGTAGTGGTCGTCGGTCATGGGAGATCCGTCATACCAGGTGGACGGCCACATGGCTGGATCAAACCCCGGACCGCCGTAGCCGTAGTAGAGGGCCGCCGCAAGGCCTCCTACGTCCGAGTCGACCTTGTAGACGTCACGCAGCGAGAGCCTCGGGTAGGTTCCGGACGCGGGCGTGGGCTTCGAAGGCTGCGCGCAGTAGGCCGTCCAGCCGCTGCCGTCGGAGAAGAAGGTGGTGTTGTAGTTGTCATAGGAGACGTTGCGTCCTACGGAAATCCAGCCGGTGTCTGCGTAGGCTTGCCGCGAGCACGCAAAGCTCGTGAGCGGGATGAGGCCCGCTGCGATCGCGAGGGCCAGAAGGAGCCTCGCCGCCCTTGAGGTTGTCCGCCGTCGTGCTGCTTGCATGGTCGCTCCTTTCTGCGCTGCTGCGCCGAGGGATGTTCGCTTTGCCTCAAGCGTAGCGGGCCCGCCTGGCAGATGCATGGCGGGGGATTGGCGCATCGTCGCGCGGGGTTGGGCCGGGAGTCGACGCGGCAGGGGGAGGGGCTGCCGCTCGTGCGGGACGCGTGCGGGCAAAAAGGCGCGGCGCGGCGGGCGGGCGTCTGGCAAAAGCTCGCTCGCAACCTGGCGCGCTTCTGGCAAAATCGCGCAGCGCTTGTAGGTTTTTCTCGCATGCAGGTTGAGCGCGGCTCTGCTTCCCTATAATGATCAGCGAAAACGCGACGGCGAGCGCGCGCGGGAGCCCTGCGGCCCCCTGCACTGCTCGCCGGGCGCGCCTTCGCGTAAGGCGCGCTGATCGGGAAAGCGAGGCCCATGACCACGTTCGTTATGATCATCTGCGCCGTTCTGGCCCTGTGCTTCCTCGTGTTCATCCACGAGGCGGGGCACTTCCTGGCGTCGCGCGCCTTCGGCGTGCGCGTGACCGAGCTCATGCTGGGCCTGCCGGGTCCGAGCATCGGGTTCACGAAGGGCAGCACGCGCTACGGCGTGACCGCGGTGCTCTTGGGCGGCTACGCGCGCGTGTGCGGCATGGAGGCCGGCGAGATGAGCCCGCATCTGAGAGACGCGTTGGCGGCGCTGTACCGCCGGGGCACGGCCACCATGGAGGACGTCGCCGCCGATTGCGGCATCACCGACGACGAGGCGTACGCGGCGCTCGAGGAGCTCGTCGAGTGGGGCAGCTGCTCGGGCCCCACGAAGGCAGACCAGTTCAACATGTATCGCGCGCCCGAGGCGCGGCCCACGGGAAAGCAGCTCAGGGCTGCGCGCGCCGCGCATCCCGCAGGTGTGGTGGATCCCTCGCTCGCTGTGCGGCCCGCGGCGGCCGCAGCTGGCTCCGCCGCCGCTGACGGCTCCGCCCCTGCGAGCGCTCCTGCCTCTGCTCTCGTGGACGCCCCGAGCCCCGCTCCCGCCGCGGCCAGCTCCGCGCCCGCCCCTGCTCCCGCTCCCGCCCTCGCGTCCTACGCGCTCGGCGAGCCGCGTCCCGTCAACGACCCGCAGGCCCTCTTCGACCGCGAGTACGCCCAGCAGTACCGCTCGCTGCCCTTCTGGAAGCGCTCGATCATCCTGCTCGCGGGCCCGTTCGTGAACCTGCTGTTCACCATGGTCGCGTTCGTCGTGATCTACTCGGTCGTCGGCATCGACCTGCGCTATGCCGACACGGGCGAGGTGTTCCACTTCAACGCCACGCCGCTGCAGTCCATCCAGATGGGCTTCGCCTACATCGGCATGGTGGTGCAGGCGGTCGCGGGGCTGTTCAACCCGGCGACGGCGGCGCAGACGGTCGAGAGCTCGGCGTCCATCGTGGGCATCGTCGCCATGTCGGGCGACTTCTTCGAGAAGGGCTTCGTGGACAGCCTCTTCTTCATGGCGATGATCTCGGTGTCGCTCGGCATCATGAACCTGCTGCCCATCCCGCCGCTCGACGGCGGCCGCTTCGCGGTGGAGGTGTTCCAGAAGCTCACGCGCAAGACGGTGCCGACGAAGGTGATGGGGTACCTGACCATCGCGGGCATGGTCTTGTTCCTGGGCTTCTTCGCTATTATGCTGAGCCAGGACGTGCAGAGGCTCTTCACGGGATTCTACTCATAGGGGGGCGCGGCGAAGCGGCGGGCCACTCGCCTGCGCGAAGCGGCAGGCTGCCGCCTGCGCGCAGCGGTGGAGCTGCCGTGTGCTGTTCGCGCCCTCGCACCGGAAAGGAAGGCTGACAGAGTTGGGAGAGACAAGAGCGGAGAAGCCGCGCTTCTCCACCCGCCGGGTGACGGTGGGGGGCGTGGGCGTCGGCGGCGGCGCGCCGGTGGCGGTGCAGTCGATGCTGAACGCGCCCGCGACCGACGTGGCGGCGAACCTCGCGCAGATCGACGCGCTCGCGCACGCGGGCTGCGAGATCGTGCGCATGGCCATCCCGCACATCGACTGCATCGACGCGTTCGCAGCCGTCTGCAAGGCGTCGCCTTTGCCCGTGGTCGCCGACGTCCACTTCGACGCGCAGATCGCCATCGGCGCGGCGCGGCGCGGCGCGGCCAAGCTGCGCATCAACCCCGGCAACATCGGCGGCCTGTCCAAGACCGACGAGGTCATCGAGGCGGCGCGCGCGGCGGGCATCCCCATCCGCATCGGCGTGAACGCGGGCTCGCTCGACCGTGCGCTCAAGGAGCGGGCTGACCTCACGCTGCCGCAGAAGCTCGCCGTGTCGGCGGCCGACTACGTGCGCTACTTCGAGGAGGAGCGGGGGTTTGCGGACGTGGTGGTGTCGGCCAAGGCGCATGACGTGCAGGCCACCATTGACACGTACCGCCTGCTCGCCGCCGAGATCCCGCACGTTCCGCTGCACATCGGCGTCACCGAGGCGGGCACGGCGTTCCAGGGCGTCATCAAGAGCGCGTGCGGCCTCGGCGTGCTGCTCGAGGAGGGCATCGGCGACACCATGCGCATCTCGCTCACCGACGACCCCGTGCTCGAGGTGCGCGCATGCTGGACGCTGCTCGGCGCCTTGGGCCTGCGCCAGCGCTCGCCGGAGCTCATCAGCTGCCCCACGTGCGGCCGCTGCCAGGTGGACCTCATCAGCCTCGCGCAGCAGGTGGAGGAGCGCGTCGCCGCCATCCCCGCGCCGCTCAAGGTGGCCGTCATGGGATGCGTGGTCAACGGCCCCGGCGAGGCCGCCGATGCTGATATCGGGGTGGCTTGCGGAGACGGCGCGGGAGTGGTGTTCTCCCATGGTAAAATCGTCCGGAAAGTTGACGAGTCGGCAATCGTCGAGGCTCTGATGGAGGAGATAGAGAAGCTATGACCAACGTAATGCGCATGAGCAAGCTGTACGCACCCACGCTCAAGGAGGACCCGACTGATGCGGAGATAGCGAGCCATCGCCTGCTTCTGCGCGCGGGTATGATCCGCAAGACGGCGTCGGGCGTGTACACGTTCCTGCCGCTCGGCCAGCGCGTGCTCTCGAAGGTCGAGAACATCGTGCGCGATGAGATGAACGGCATCGGGAGCCAGGAGATCATGATGCCGGCGCTGCAGCCCTCCGAGCTGTGGCATGAGAGCGGCCGCTGGAACGACTACGGCCCCGAGCTCATGCGCCTGGTCGACCGCCACGACCACGGCTTCTGCCTCGGGCCCACCCACGAGGAGCTCATCACCTCGCTCATCCGCAACGAGCTGCGCTCCTACAAGCAGCTTCCCTGCTCGCTGTACCAGATCCAGGTCAAGTTCCGCGACGAGATCCGCCCGCGCTTCGGGCTCCTGCGCTCGCGCGAGTTCATCATGAAGGACGCCTACAGCTTCCACGCCACCCAGGAGTCGCTGCAGGAGACCTACGACGACATGAGCGGCGCGTACGGGCGCATCTGCGAGCGCTGCGGGCTGGACTACCGCCCCGTCGAGGCCGACTCGGGCCAGATCGGCGGCAAGGTGACCACCGAGTTCATGGCGCTCGCCGAGGCGGGCGAGGCCGAGCTCGTGCACTGCACCTGCGGCTACGCCGCCAACACCGAGGCGGGCGACTGCCTGGCGCGTCCCACGGTGTACGAGGTCGGCAAGATGGAGAAGATCTCCACGCCCGGCATCCACACCATCGAGGACCTCGCGGAGTTCCTGGACATCCCGGCCACGTCCACGGTCAAGGCGCTCTCCGGCAAGGACGCCGAGGGCAAGCTGGTGGTCATGTTCATCCCGGGCGACCACGAGCTCAACGAGATCAAGGCCGAGCGCGCCGTGCCCGGGTTCACGCTGCTGACCGACGAGGAGATGCTCGCGTTCGGCCTGCACAAGGGCTCGATGGGCCCGGTCGGCCTTCCTGCGGGCGCCCGCGTGGTGGCCGCCACCAGCCTGCAGGCCGTGCCCCAGTGGGTCGTCGGCGCGAACGAGGAGGGCTTCCACTTCGTCGGCGCGCGCCTGGGCGAGGACTTCCAGGTTGACGCGTGGGCTGACCTCTGCGTGGTGAAGCCGGGCGACTGCTGCCCCTCCTGCGGCCTGCCGCTCGAGGGCGCGCGCGGCATCGAGGTGTCGCAGGTGTTCCAGCTCGGCACGAAGTACTCCGAGACGATGGGCGCCACCTTCGCCGACGAGGACGGCAACGAGCGCCCGTTCATCATGGGCTGCTACGGCGTGGGCGTGTCGCGCACGCTGGCGGCCGTGGTCGAGCAGCACAACGACGAGCACGGCATCATCTGGCCCATGTCGGTGGCGCCGGCGCACATCTGCGTGGTCCCGCTGACGGTAGGCGACGAGGAGGTGCAGCCCGCCGCCGAGAAGCTCGCGCGCGACCTCGCGGAGGTGGGCTTCGAGGTGGTCATCGACGACCGCAACGAGCGCGCGGGCGTGAAGTTCGCCGACGCCGACCTCATCGGCTGGCCGCTGCAGGTGATCGTGGGCAAGCGCGGCCTGGCCGAGGGCATGGTCGAGGTGAAGCTGCGCCGCACGGGCCAGAAGAAGAACGTGCCGCTCGCCTCCATCGCCGAGCTGATGACCTTCGCGCACCGCAACCTGAAGAACGCGCGCCCCGACGGCGTGGGCAGCTTCAACACGATCTTCTCGTAAACCCGCCTATGACGCGCTTCCGGCGGGCGGCCTGCGACGCGGACGCCGCCCGCCGGGAGGCAGGAGGAAAGCCGCTGCATGTCACATGAGATACAGGGCGTGCTGTTCGACCTGGACGGCACGCTCATCGACACCCATGACCTGATCCTGTCGTCGTTTCGCCACGCCACGCGCGAGGTGCTCGGAAGGGAGCTTCCCGACGAGGTCCTCCTGCAGAAGGTGGGGCAGCCGCTCGTGGTGCAGATGTGGGACTTCACGGACGACGACGCCACCCACGAGCTGCTCGTGCGCACCTACCGCGAGCACAACCACTCCATCCACGACGCCATGGTGCGCATGTTCCCGCAGGTGGGGGAGGTGCTCGAGGCGCTTTTGGCGGAGGGGTACCCCATGGGCGTGGTCACGTCGAAGCGGCACGCGCTCGCGCAGCGCGCGCTCGACGTGCTCGGCATCGCGCCGAGCTTCAAGTTCCTCGTGGGCCCCGACGACTACCCGGCGCACAAGCCCGACCCCGGCCCGGTGGAGCACGGCTGCGACCTGCTCGGCCTGCGCCCCGACGAGTGCCTGTACGTGGGCGACAGCCCGTTCGACATGCAGGCGGGCAACGGCGCGGGGTGCGTGACGGTCGCCGCCACCTGGGGCATGTTCCCGCCCGAGGTGCTCGCCGCCGAGAACCCCGACTTCACGCTCGCCTCCATCTCCGAGCTGCCCGCCCTGCTCGCGCGGCTGTAGGCCGCGCTCGCCCGCGGGCTGCGGGCTGCGGGCGGCTCGGGCTCGTGGGTCCGCGCGCCTCGCGGGCGTTCGCGCCCGCTCGCCCGCGTCCCGGGCTGCATGCCGCTTCGATGACGGCTCGGCAACGGCTCGGCAACGGCCCGCTTCCCGGCGTGGTTTTTCGGCGCCCCATGGGCCTGTGCGGCGCGAGGTGGTAACATGGACGGCGGGGCGCGCACGCGCGACGCCCTCCTCAGACGGCACAACCACGAGGATTCGGAGGCATACCATGTCGAGCATCACCGATGGGTTCAGGGACGCGTTTCTCGCCGGCGTAGGGGCGGTGGCCATGGGCGCCGAGAAGTCGAAGGAGCTGGTCGAGCAGCTGATCGCGAAGGGTGAGATCACGGTTGACCAGGGGCGTCAGCTCAACGAGGAGCTCAAGCACCAGGCCGTCACGGTGACCGCGACCCTGCGCGAGGAGTCGATCGCCGCGCAGCTGTCGGCCATGACGGCGCAGGAGCGCGAGGCGTTCGCCGCCAAGGTGGCCGAGATGGCCGCCGCAGCCAACGCCAAGGACGCGCTCAAGGACGAGCCGGCTGACGCACCCGCGGCGCCCGAGCCCGCCGCCGCTGAGCCCGCGCCCGCCGCGCCCGCGCCCGCCGAGCCCGCGCCGGCCGAGCCCGCCGCCGAGCCCGCGCCCGCCGAGGCCGAAGCCCCGCAAGGGGAGGCGCCTGCCCAGTAGGCAGGCCTCCGCATGGCTGACAACACGCTGCTCAAGTACATATTCAGCGAGCAGGTCGACGTGGACCCCGAGGGGCGCTTCGACCTGTCTCCCAAGACGCGCCGCGCGCGCATGGCCGAGATCCTGAAGATCGTGCGCAAGCACAAGCTCATGAGCTCGGTCACGCCCGAGGAGTTCCGCGCCATGCTCGAGGACCTGGGGCCCTCGTTCGTGAAGATCGGGCAGACGCTCTCCACGCGCTCCGAGATTCTCCCGCAGGCGTACTGCGACGAGCTCTCCAAGCTGCAGGCCGAGTGCGAGCCGCTTCCCTTCGCTGACATGCTCGCCGCACTCGACGCCGAGTACGGCGCGCGCCGCCCGGAGATCTTCGCCGAGATCGACCCCACGCCGCTCGGCAGCGCCAGCCTGGCTCAGGTGTACCGCGCGCGCCTGGCCTCGGGCGACCAGGTGGCGGTGAAGGTCCAGCGCCCGGGCGTGAAGGCCACCATGGCGCTCGACATCGACATCATGCGCATGCTGGCGCGGCGGGCCTCGCACGTGATGAAGGACGACCAGTTCCTCGACTTGCGCGAGGTGGTCGAGGAGATGTGGCAGACGTTTCTGGAGGAGACGGACTTCCGCCGCGAGGCCGAGAACCTCGAGGAGTTCGCGCGCCTCAACGAGAAGTGCGTGTTCATCGGCTCGCCGCACGTGTATTCCGAGCTGTGCACCGAGTACGTGCTCGTCATGGAGTACGTCGAGGGCATCCCCATCAACCAGTCCGCGCGGCTTACCGCCGCAGGCTACGACCTCGAGGAGATCGGCGTCAAGCTGCTCGACAACTACGCCACCCAAGTGCTCGACCACGGCTTCTTCCACGCTGACCCGCATCCGGGCAACCTCATCATCCGCGGCGGGCAGATCGTCTACATCGACCTGGGGATCATGGGGCGCCTGAGCGACCGCGACCGCGCGGGGTTCGCGGGCATCATCAAGGCGGTGGGCAACCATGACGCCGCCGAGCTCAAGGAGGCGCTCATCCGCTTCGCCATCCAGAAGGACAACTCCGCCATCGACCACACGCGCTTCCTCGCCGACCTCGACGGGCTTCTGGCCGACTACGGCTCGGTCGGCATCAGCCAGATCGACGTGGGGAACATGCTCAACGACATCATGGCGCTCACGCGCTCGTGCCGCGTGATGCTGCCGAGCTCGGTGACGAACGTGGCGCGCGGGCTGGTGACGGTGGAGGGCACGGTGGCCGCCTACATCGCCGACCAGAACATCGTGTCCATCATCAACGACCACCTCAAGCGCACGACGGACACCTCCGAGATGCTCGCCTCGGCGCTGCAGGAACTCGCGCTCGCGCTGCGCGCGTCGGGCAAGGGGACGCTCGAGGCGTCGGCCTACGCGGGCGAGACGCTCAAGATGCTCACGCGCGGCCAGCTCAAGGTGAACATGGAGATGACCGGCTCCGACGAGCCCTTCCGCAAGCTGTCGAAGCTGTTCACGCGCGTGACCTTGGCGCTCATCGTGGCGGGGCTGTTCATGGGGTCGTCGATGCTGTCGCTGTCGTCGATGGAGCCGCGCGTGCTCGGCGTGCCCGTGCTCGCCGCCGTCGGCTACGTGAGCGCGTTTCTGCTGTCGGTCTGGATCGTGCTCGACATCTGGCGCCGGAAGTAGGGCGGCGTGTTACACTAACGGCTCACGTTGAGCTCCCGTTCCCGATGTTTCGAAGAGGCAGCCCCATGGCAGACTACATAGAAGGCAAGCGACCGGTCGTCGAGGCGCTGCGCACGCACGTGCCCGTGAAGCGCATCCTCATGGCCGACAACGTCCAACGCGACGGCCTGATCGCCGACATCCTGCGCAAGGCGCGTAACCTCGACGTGCCGGTGAAGAGCGTCCCGCGCAAGAAGCTCGACGAGTTGTCCGACCATGGCAGCCACCAGGGCGTCGTCGCCGAGGCCCAGCCGTTCGAGTACGTGAACGTGACGGCCGTCCTCAAGGCCGCGCAGCGCAGCGCCGAGGAGCACAACGGGCGCGCGCTCGTGGTGGTGCTCGACCACATCACCGACGCGGGGAACCTCGGCGCCATCGCGCGCTCGGCCGAGTCGGTGGGGGCCGCGGGCATCGTCATCCCCAACAAGCGCGCGGCGCGCGTGACGGCCGCCACCTACAAGAGCTCGGCGGGCGCCATCGCGCACATCCCCGTGACGCAGGTGGCCAACATCTCGAGCTGCCTCGAGCGCCTGAAGAAGGAGGGGTTCTGGGTGGCCGCCGCCACCGAGCACGCCGCCGACTACATCTGGGACGCCAACCTCAAGGGCAAGATCGTGCTCGTGCTCGGCAACGAGGGCGAGGGCGTGTCGAACCTGGTCCTGGGCAACTGCGACTTCGGCGTGAAGCTGCCGCAGGTGGGCGACATCTCCTCGCTCAACGTGGCGCAGGCGTCCACCGCCTGCATGTACGAGTGGCTGCGCCAGAACCGCACGGCGGCCGAGGGGCTGCGAGGGTAGCGTGCCGCGCCAACGCAAGAAGCTGCTGATCGTCGACGGCTACAACGTGCTGCGCTCGGGCAGCCGCTACAAGCTGGTCTCCGCGACGCACCCCGACTACACCGACGACACGTTCAACACGGCCCGCGAGCGCCTCATCAACGACGTGGTGAACTACGCGGGGCGCGAGTGGCGCGCCATCATCGTGTTTGACGGCGCGTACAACGAGTTCTCCCAAGGCGAGGTTGAGACGGTCGGCGGCGTGCAGATCATGTTCTCGCCGGCGGGCCAGTCGGCCGACAAGGTGATCGAGAAGCTCGCGCACGATGCGCGCGAGCGCATGATCGAGACGCTCGTGGTCACCTCGGACGCCACCATCCAGGACACCGTGTTCGGCGGCGGGGTCGACCGCATGAGCGCCGAGGGCTTCTCCCACGAGGTGGGCATGTACTACGTCGAGGCGCGCCTCGACGAGGCTCCGAAGGTGGCGCGCAAGAACACGGTCGCCGACCGCATCAGCCCCGAGGCCCTCGCCAAGCTCAAGGCCCTGCGGGACGGAAGGTAGTAATCGAGGAGCGGGCCCTCTCGCCGAGAGGGCCCGCATTTTTATTTCGCGCGTAATGCCTGGTCAGGGGCGATTGCTACCAGAGGTTGCGCAAAATGGCCCAAAATGGATATCAGAGTTGCTGGCAGGTGGCTGGACGCTACCGTAATCTGGGGAAGCGAGATCGACATGACCATCACGAAAAGGAGAGGCTTCCGCATGAACATAGAGATAGCCCCGCGCCTTGCCAGCTTGCGGCGGGAGAAGGGCCTGAGCCAGGAGGAGCTTGCCGCGCAGCTGGGCGTGTCGCGGCAGGCCGTGTCGAAGTGGGAGCGCGGCGAGGCGGCGCCCGACACGGGCAACCTCGTAGCGCTCGCCGACCTCTACGAGGTAACGCTCGACCAGCTCGTGCGCGGGGAGGAGGGGAGAGCGCAGGCGCAGAAGGAGACCGAAGCGCAGGGCCAGGAGGAGGAGGATCAGGCTCAGGTTCAGGCGCAGACGCAGGCTCGGAGGCAGGTCCAGTCGCAGGACCAGGCCCAAGAGGCGCGCGTCTCCGCGCAATCCGACGCGTCGCCCCTTCCCGCCCCGTCCGAGCCGGCGCCCTCTGCGCCTGCGCCTGCGCCGCATGATGAGCTGCAGGATGAGCCGCAGGGCGGGCTGCGAGGGGAGCTGGAGCACGTGGCTCCCGCACCCGTTGCGTCCGCAGCTGCACCGCAGCCTGCCGCTGCGCCTGTGCTGGTACCCGCAGCTGCGCCGCAGCCCGTCCCCGCGCCCGCGCCGCAGCCTGCGCCGATGCCCACGCCGACGCCCGCTCCCGCGCTACATCCTGCGCCGATGCCCGCGCCCGCGCCGCAGCCCGCGCCGACATCGGCCGCTCCCGCTCCCACGCGCTCCTCGCGTGGCGCGTGGCGCTCCTTTCCCTACCCGGTGGCGTGCCTTCTGTTCTACCTGCTGACGGGGTGCCTGTTCGGATGGTGGCACCCGGGGTGGCTCGTGTTCCTCACCATCCCGCTGTACTACTGGATCGCGCGCATCATCGAGGATGACCCGAACTATCGCGCCGAGCACAACGGACAGGGGTAGGAGCCATGACCAAGCTGACGAAGGAATCACGCAACAAGATCGTCGCCATCGTGGCGTGCGGGGTGCTCGTGATCGGCGGGCTGGGCGCCTGCATGACGAGCTGGGCGCATCGGGGGCCGTGGGGCCTGTGGGCCGCGCCTGCGCCGGCGGGCGAGACCGCCGCGAACACGACGGAAGTCTCCACCAGGTACGTCGATGCGAGTGAGGTGCGCTCGCTCGACATCGACTGGGCGGCGGGCTCGGTCATCGTGCGCGTAGCGGACGACGGCGAGACGGACGGCCAGGTCAAGCTCGTGGAGCGGCAGACGGGCGCGATCGCGCGCTCGCAGCAGATGCAGTGGTCGGCCTCGAACGGGCTGCTGAGCGTGCGGTACGGCATGCCGAGGGGCTTCTTCGGCTGCATGGCCGTGAACGGCGTGAGGCACCTGGAGGTGGTCATCCCGCGCAGCGCGGCCGGCGAGCTGGCCACGGTGAAGGTCAACGGCGCGTCGGGCTCCTACGACCTGTCGGGGCTCTCATGCGAGACGCTGCGCCTCAACGTGGGGTCGGGTGGCGTCAAGGTGGCCGACGTGCGAGCCGACGTGCTCGACCTCGGCGTGGCGAGCGGGCAGGTGGACGTCGCCGGCGTCTTCGCGCAGAGCGTGCGCGCCGACGTGGCGAGCGGTCGCGTCAGCGTGGCCTGCGAGCAGGCGATGCCGGGCAGCGCGCGCGTCAGCGTGGCGAGCGGCCAGGTGGACCTGGCGCTTCCCGACGAAGGCGGCTTCACGGCGGTCGTGGAGAAGGTGTCGGGCTCGTTCTCGTGCGCCTTCGACGCGCGGCAGGACGGGAACACCTACGTCTACGGCGATGGGAAGGCGCGCCTCGACTTCAGCGTCATAAGCGGCCGCGTCGCGCTCAACGCCCGCTAGCGCCCTCGTCCCTCGCAAGGCTCAAGGTCCTGCGAGGTTGGAGGACGGGCGCGATGTGCAGAGCGGGCGTGCAGCACGCAGGGCGCCCGCAAGGCGCGACGTGCGGATCGGGCGCGCGGCGCGCAGGGCGCCTGCAAGGCGCGTAGCGCAGAGGGTGCGCGGGGCATGCAGGGCGCCGCTTGCCGCAGGGCGGTCGCGCCCATGGCGCAGGGATCATAAGGCTCTCACGAGCAGGCCGCCGCCGAGGACTCCCCGGCGGCGGCCTGCCGCGTTCGGTGGCGCTGCGTCCGACGCTGCTGCGCTGAGCGACGTCGCGTTCGGCGGCTTCGCGCTAGGCGATCTGGTCGCCGGCGGTGGGGCCGGCCGCCGAGGTGTAGACGGCGTCGACGTGCACGAACACGCCGCCCTTCGCCTTGATGGGCATGCCGATCTGCGCGAACTTCGCGTCAGCCTTCGCCTTCTGCTCCTCGAGCTCGGCTCCCTCGGCGATGCGCGCGGTGCCGTGGATCTGATAGGCGTCGTGTCCCTCCCAGAACACCACCGCCACCTTGGCGTTGTCCAGCACGTTCGCGTGCGTCTTCTTGAAGAACTGGTCGGACAGGTAGATCGTCTCGTCGTCGATGACCCACTTCATGCCCACGATCGACGCGTTGGGCTGCCCGTCGGCGGTCGCGGTGGCGAACGCGACGGCGGGCACCTTCTCGAACAGCTCCTTGACTTCCTGCGGCATAACGGCCATGGCTCGTCCTTTCTCGTTGCGATTGCCTGCCATGCACAATAGTACGCCTTTTCCGCGCCCCTCTTCGCTCAAATGGGAAATCTTGCCGCTGCGCCGAGCTTCAAGGGCTCTCATGGCGTACAATGCCGTTAAATTGTCCTAGGATAATCAGTGTGGCCAAAGGGCAAGGTCCGAAGCGTCGCACGGCGTGACGACGGGATGCTTTGAAGTCGAGAGTTCGCAAGCGGAGGGAGGGCGTGGTGTTCAGCTCGCTGATGACATGCTATCTCTTCCTCGGCGGCACGGGTGCAGGTGCTTGCTTCGTCGCGAGCGTGCTCGCGAAGCTCTCTCCGCGTGAGCTGAGGGAGAGCGCAGGCGCGGCTCAAGCGTATCGGCGCCTGCTCGCGCCGAGTTTCGCCGCAGCATTCGTCCTGCTTGCGCTCAGCGTGCTTTGCCTCATGGCTGACCTGGGGCGCGCTGATCGTCTGTTGCTGCTGGTTACGAGTCCGACGTTCGTGCATATCACGGTGGGCGCGTACGCTCTGCTCGTCACGCTCGCGTTCTCCGCGGCACTCGCTCTCCTGTGGCGCTGCGCGCGCCTGGGCGCGCCGGCGCGCGCGTTGCGCTCGGTGCTCGAGGCAGTATCGCTTGTGACGGCGGGCGTGGTCATGGGATACACGGGCCTTTTGCTCCAGGCGCAGGCGGCGGTCCCGCTGTGGGCGAGCCCGTGGCTGCCTGCGCTGTTCGTGCTGTCCTCGTTGTCGTGCGGTGTGGCCGTGACGCTTGCAACGGCGCAGTTCACTGGCGTTGCTCAGACGTTCTCGCGCGTCTCCGCGCGCATGGCAGCCTTCGATGCGATTCTTATTCTGCTTGAAGTCGCGGTTCTCACGGCTTTGCTCGTGATGGCGAGCCAAGGCGGTGCACTCGATGGCCAGAGCGCGCTTGCCGCGCAGGCGTCAGCGGAGACGCTTACGGGCGGTGCGCTTTCCGAGGTCTTTTGGGGCGTGCTCGTGGTTGCGGGCCTGATCGTGCCTTTCGTGTTCGATGCGGTTGTCGTGCTCAGCCAAGTGCCGGAGTTGACACGATTCTCGGTATTTGATGTCTTGCGTACGAGGCTGCCCGTCATCTCTCTTGTTGCCGCAGCATGCGTTCTCGCGGGTGGCGCAGCGTTGCGCTTCTGCATTGTGGAGGCAGGTATCCATCCCATTATCTCAACTCTAGGAGTGATGTAAGTGTTTCCCTTCGAAGTCGACGAGCAAAGCGATCTGCCCCTGTGGGTGCAGCTACGGCAACGGTTGATCTACTTGATCAATTCGGGCTACTTCAAGCCAGGTGACCAGCTGCCCACGGTGCGCGGGCTGGCATCGGACATATCTATCAACTACAACACGGTGAACAAGGCGTATCTGAGCCTGGTGTCCGACGGCTACTTGGAGTCTGCGCGCGGGCGTGGCGTGTTCGTGCGCGACCTTGCGGCTGAGGTGGGTGAAGAATTCGGGCAAGACGTTGAGGCCGTGATGGATGAGTTCATCAATACATGCCGTGATTTGGGATTGAACTATGACGATATGCTGGCGCGTATCACGCATCGCGTCAAGCAGCGCAAGTTTGAGGAAGCGCATGTGGCGCAGGGCGGCATGCCGGGTGGTCGCGGGCGCATCGTGGAAGTTGAGGTAGGCGTGCGGAAGGGAGGCGACCATGCGGCGTTCGGAGGATAAGGCGGGCATGCCTGCGGGTGGAGGGCGTGCGTCGCGGGGAGCTGATGCGGGCGTTGCGGGCGGCGATGCGAGCAGCGTTGGGCGGACGGCGCGGCGTTCGTGGCGCGTGGTGCCCGACAGCCAAAGCGGCTACGCATATACCGAGGTAACGGGCGAGCGGGCGTCGAGCGCAGGCGTGCTGCTGTTCTCGACGGTGGTCTTCGCGGTGGTTTTTGTCGTGGCGTTGGGCGCGGTATATCTGGTTGCGGGCGGGATCGGTCTCGTGGGTATCGCCGTAGCGGTTGTGGCGGCGGCGCTCATGACGTGCTCGGTGCACATCGCGCAGGAGTGGGAACGCGTGGTGGTGCTGCGATTCGGCAAGTTCAACCGCGTGTCAGGGCCGGGTTTGTTCTGGACGTTTCCCGTGATCGAGCAAAACACCATGCGTGTTGACACGCGCGTGCGCGTGACCACCTTTGGCGCCGAGGAGACGCTTACGAGCGATCTGGTGCCGCTTGACGTGAACGCGGTTCTGTTCTGGCACGTGTGGGATGCGAAGTCGGCATGTCTCGAGGTGGGAGACTTTACGCGTGCTGTTGAGCTGGCGGCGCAGACGGCCCTGCGCGACGCCATAGGGCGCGGCGGAGCTGCTGAGGTGGCCATTCGCCGTCAGCAGCTCGACCGCGAGCTCAAGCACATGCTTGAAGAGAAGGTGGCGCCGTGGGGCGTGACCGTGCTGTCCGTTGAGATTCGCGACATCCTCATGCCGTGCGATCTGCAGGACGTGATGTCGCTCGAGGCCCAGGCTGAGCAGCGCAAGAAGGCGCGCATCATCCTCATGGAAGCCGAGCAGGACATCTGCGAGATGGTGGGCGAGATGGGCGCGGCTTACGCCGAGAATGACGTCGCGCTGCGCCTGCGTGCCATGCACTTGCTTTATGAGAGCATTCGCGAGACCGGTGGCACCGTGGTGGTTCCCTCAAGCTTTAGCGAAGGTTTCGGTGACATCTTGGGAGAGGCTGGAAAGGCTCCCTTCGTGAGGTAGCCCAGGTAGCGTTGGAGTTGGGATGGTAGGGGAAGGCTCCTCTGGGATCATGCCTCGTGCTATAATCGCTTTGCGCTTGGTACCAAGCGATTGGCGAAAGGAGCGTCTATGACGCAATCGACGTTGGCCAACCCCCAAACCGTTCGCATCTCCAGCAAGCGGCAGATCACCATTCCCTCGAAGCTTTACAAGAAGAAGGGCTTCACTGAGTATGCGTGGGTTGAGGAAACCGAAGACGGCCTGCTCATCAAGCCAATCGACGTTGAAGACGAGGATGTCTCGCTGTTTGTGCTGCGCCAGCTGGTTGCGGCGGGCTTTGAGGGCGAGGAGCTCGTCAATCGCTACCAGGAGGCATGTCCGCGCGTGGTGAGCGTGCGGCCTTTGGCAGCGGAAAAGCACCCGGCGTCTTCTGGCGAGTGCGTGCGCGAGGCTGTCGCTCAAGCTGCCGCTGCGTTTCCCGCAATCAGGAAGGCGTATCTGTTCGGCTCGTTCGCGCGGGGAACCTTCGACGACGAGAGTGACGTTGACGTGCGCATCGAGTACGATGCTGGCGGCTCGTTCAGCTTGCGCGAGCTCGCGCAGTTCCAGAAGCGCATTGAGCGGGCTACGGGTCGCGAGGTTGACGTGGTGTCGGCGAGGCGGCTGAAGAACCGAAGTCTCGAGGCGGCGATTGAGAGGGAGAAGGTGCTCGTCTATGAGCGCGAAGAGCAGTGACCTTGCGCGACTGCAGGAGATCTACGACGTGATAACGCAGACCAAACGCCAGATGAGGGCGCTTGGCATCACGCGGGAGCGCTTTCTTAGCCCAAAGGACGATCAGGACGATTTGGTGGCAGAAGGCGTCATGAACCGCGTGTTTCGCGTGACCGAAGAGGCGGGGCATCTCTCCGAAGAGGTTGTGGAGCAGTACGGGTTTGATCGCCGCGGCGTGCTGGGCGTGCGCAACCGCTTAGCCCATGCCTATGGAGACGTTGATCGGGAGATCATCTGGCTTGTTGTGGAAGACGACTTCGACGCCCTGCTGAGGTCATGCCAGAGGTATTGCGACGACAACGGCCTTGAGCTCGAATAGCCGTCGGTGCCGGTGCGGGTCCTCGACGCCGGTGTCAGTGCTGATGCTGATGCTGATGCCAGTGTTGCTGATGATGCCGGTGCCAGCGTCAGGCATCTTTTTCCAGCGCTGTTGATGCTGGCCAGCTTGCGGTTCGCTGCGCTCTCATGGCGAGGGCCTTTTGGAAGCGAGGCTGCAAGAGACGTCTGCGTGTGAGGTTCTCGTTCGCAAAGCTCTCGCCTGTAAAACGTCTCTGTCTCTCAAAAATTGTCCTATGATAATTCTTGATTGTCATAGGACAATCCTGCTATAGTAACCTCAATGGAATTTGGCCGATTCTATCGTGACGTAAAGAGGTGGATGGCTTCGAGGAGTTGTCCACGAGGGGCATCGGTAGTTCGAGCCTTAAGCCAGGTGGCATGCGCAGCTGTCTGACGAAGGGGAGAGCGAGGCGGAACGCAGGAAGAGGTGGGCGTTTTGCCCAATGCGTTCAGCAAGAGATGCTTCGCCAATTCTAGGAGGAGAAATGTCAACAGCGAACAGCTCGCGAGGCGGGCTCACGCGTCGAAGCTTTCTCAAGACGGCAGGGGCAGCGGCTGGCGCCGTCGGCCTTGCGGGCGCTGCCAGCATGACCAGCACGAGCGGCTGGCTGGCCCCGGCCCAGGCTCACGCCGAGCCCGAAGAGCGCGTAGCGTACACGTTCCACTATCGTCATTGCCAATGCAACTGCCATCTGAAGTGCACCGTGCGAGATGGACGCATGGTTCTGATCGAACCCAACGACTGGCCGAATAAGCGCAATGAAACCGTCTGCCTCAAAGGGATTTCGGAAATCCAGCACACGTACAGTGCCGATCGCATCCAGGCCCCTCTTAAGCGCGTAGGGGAACGTGGCAAAGGAGAGTTCGTTCAGATTACATGGGATGAGGCGTTGGATACCATCGCTGACAAGGTGAAGGAGACTTGGGAGAAAGACGGCCCTCAAGCAATAGCCTTCCAGACGGCGGTCGACTCCCTAACCACTTTTCTGCCCAAGCTCCTAAAAGGGCAGGAGAAGCCTCGTCGCGGCATAGATATCGGTTTGGGCAATGGATTCTCTCCGGCGTTGGCTGAGTCGGGTCAGCAGGGTGCGTCTTCCAACGAGGTAACCGACTGGAAGAACGCCAAGACCATTCTGAACGTAGGGTGCAACATGCTTGAAACCTGCATGGTCACATCAAAGTACTTCTTCGATGCGAAGGATGCGGGTTCGGAAATCATTACGATCGATCCCAACTTCTGCACTACGGCTGCGAAGAGTTCGCGTTGGATTCCCATCGTTGCCGGGACCGATCCGGCGCTCTACTTGGGAATGGTGTCTGTCATTCTCGAGAAAGGTTGGTATAACGAGAGCTATCTGAAGGTAAACACGAGTATGCCCTTCTTGGTAAAGCGCTCTGACGGATCGCTTCTGAGGCGTGATATCGTGTCTGATGCTGCTCAGACGGGTACCGAGAACCCCTTTATGGTTTGGGATGAAGGGACGGAATCAGTTGTTGAGTACCTGGCGAACGGCGTTTCTCCAGCGTTAGAGCACGAAGCAGTCGTTGATGGTGAGGCTTACGCCACGGTATTTTCCCTGTTGAAAGAGAATCAGCGGCAGTATACGGTCGCGTGGGCCTCTGAGCTTACAGGCATTGCGGAGGAGACGCTTGTTGAACTGGCGGACAAATATGCTAACCACGGTCCTTCCATTCTCTCGTTTGGATTCGGTGGCGGCGAGAAGTTCTACAACGCTGATGTGGCTGGCCACGCAGCAGTTTTACTTGCGACGCTCGTGGGCTCCTTCGGGACGGACGTTCCTGGTTGGGGCGCTGGTGCCTACGTGAACTCGTACCAGAAGATATTCGGCGCGGGCAAGTTTGCGAGTTGGCCTTTGCCGAGCGAGTGCAAGACCGCAAAAGCCGCCAAAGGCAGCGTAGACTGCCGAGATGACAAAAGCGGCATCAAGTTCCTGTGGGCGCAAAATGGAGCGTTTCAGCAAGTTGCGGGAAACCAGAATCGAACCGACGAGTGGGCTCGGAGCCTTGATTTCATTGTCGTTCAGGATATTTGGCATACGCCGACGGTCGACTGGGCTGACATCGTTCTACCAGTCTGCTCTCATTTTGAGTGTGACGAGGAAATTGGCTTCGTTCGAGCCTTGCGAGGGCACGTTCTTCTGCAGCAAAGAGTCCTCGATCCCTTGTTCGAGAGCAAAACAGACTTCTGGATCGAGCGTGAGATGGCGAAACGTCTCGGCTATGGCGACAGCATGCCCGCAAGTCAAGAAGAGCTTACCCGGTTCCAGCTAGAGAACTCCACTGACAAAGCCGTCGCAGGTATAACGCTCGATGAGGTCGTTGCGAGCAAAGGTGTTGTGGCATTGAGAAATCAGCCCGAGATAGCACGCAGCTACAGCGGCCAGACTTATAAGACGAAGTCTGGGAAGATAGACGTGTACTATGAGGATCTCGTGAGCTATGGGCAAGCGCTTCCCACTTGGGAAGCTCCGCACGAGGCGTATGCGGGCAACGTTCTGCGGGAGCGATACCCGCTCCATATGACGCAGCGCCGATCGAGGTATTTCGTTCATCAGAACTTCATGGATGCGACGTGGATTCGCCAACACTACGATCCCGCCGTCGAGATGAACCCTATCGACTTGGCTGCGCGCGGCTTGGTCTCAGGTGATACGGTTGAGGTGTTCAACGACAGGGGCTCGTTCAAGTGTGAATGCGTGGCGACGGAGGCTGTCTGTCCCGGTATGGCGATCATCGTTGAAGGCGTATGGCCAAAGTTCATGGTCGAGGGTAACTTGCAGAATGTGACGAACGATGCGGTGAACCCGAGGGGCAAGGCGCTTGCGAAGGGACGGGTCATTCCTTTCAATGACACGCTTGTTGAAGTCAAGAAAGCATAGGTGATGCGCTATGACAAAATTCGGAATGGCGATCAACCTCGATCGCTGCATGGGCTGCAATACCTGCGCCATGGCTTGCAAGATGCAAAACAACGTGCCTATGGGCATGATGTGGAACCGTGTGATTGTTGAGGGCTGCGAGAATGAGTTCGATGCGCAAGGCACCTACCCCAACCTTGCGCGCACCTATCTCCCCATAGCTTGTCAGCATTGCGAAAACCCCGCGTGTCAGCGCGTGTGTCCGACGGGCGCTACGTACAAGGACGATAAGGGGCGCGTGCAGATCGACTACGACAAGTGCATCGGCTGTCGCATGTGCATGGCGGCCTGCCCCTACAACGCTCGCGTGTTCAACTGGAATGATCCGGTTCGCGACCCAGATTTCTGCTACGGGGATGCAGGCGTGCCGGTGCGATCCAAGGGCGTAATGGAGAAATGCACCATGTGCAAGGAGCGCACTGACCGTGGCGACGAGCCGATGTGCGTGCGCTGTTGCCCTGCGGAGGCTCGCACCTTCGGGGACCTCGATGATCCGAGTTCCGAGGTTTCCCGCCTTATCCGCGAGAAGAGCGCCTACGTCCTGCTGCCCGAGCAGGGCACGCGCCCGCAAGTCCGTTATTTCAACTGAGGGGGTGCTTGGAATGCAAACTGCTTCACCTAAGTTCAAGATTGTCGCGGGCGTGCTCGGCGTGCTGACGGCGGCCGGCGTAGCCGCGTGGATTTACCAGCTCATGGGCGGCCTCGGAGTCACCGGCATGAACAACGGCACGTCGTGGGGCCTCTACATCACCATGTTCATGCTGTTCGTGGGCCTTTCAGCCGGCGGCCTGATCGTAGCCTCCTCGGCGAGCGTGTTCCACATCACGAAGTTCAAGGCCGTGGCCCTGCCCGCCATCATCCTGTCGACGGTGTGCATCTGCGCGGCCGGCATGTTCGTGCTCATCGACATGGGCGGCATCCAGCGCGTGTGGCGCATCGTCACCGGGCCGAACCCCACGTCCCCGCTGCTCTGGGATATGTGCGTGATCACCGTCTACCTGGTGCTCAACATTCTGTACCTGCTGTTCATGACCAGGTATGGCGTCGACTCCCGCAAAGTCGAGGTCGTCTCGCGTTTCGCCCTGCCAGCCGCCATCCTGGTGCACTCCGTGACGGCGTGGATTTTCGGCCTGCAGCTGGCGAAAGAGTGGTACTCGGCCATCATGGCGCCTATCTTCGTGGCGTCGGCCATGGACTCGGGACTCGCGCTTCTGCTGGTGGTGCTCGTGGCGCTTGACGCCGCAGGATGGTTCAAGTTTTCACGCGAGCTCATGAAGTCACTCGCGGGGCTGCTTGCAACTTGCATCGCGATCGACGCGTTCTTCATCGGCTGCGAGGTGCTCACCATGGCATATCCGGGCGCGAGGGGCGCCGAGGCACTGTCCATCATGCTTGGTGGTGCTACTGCCCCGTTCTTCTGGTTCGAGATCGTTGGCGGTCTGCTCGTGCCCTTCTGCGTGTTGGTGTTCGCGAAGAACCGCGCCAACGTGAAGCTCGTGGTGGCCTCGAGCGTACTGGTGGTTCTGGGCGTGCTGTGCAAGCGCGTATGGCTGCTGTTCACGAGCTTCGTGGTGCCGAACGTCTATGGCGCACCGGGTATCGCGAGCGGCTCGTCGGCTGCTGCGCATGCGACCGGCGTCGATATGTGGGCGGCGACCAGCTCGTACGCGCCCACGTGGGTTGAGCTCGTGGTGGTTGCGGGCGTGCTGGCGCTCGGTGCGCTGGTGTTCATGCTGCTCGCTCGCAAAATGCTGGTTGAGGGAGGCGGCAAGAAGAAGGCGCAGGTCGCCTCGGCCGTCAGAAAGGAAGCTGCTTCAGCTGCTGGGGCTGAGGCTTCCGCCTAGGATTCGGCCTGCCGTTCTTCCGGCTGCCATCCCTGCCGGGTTTTGCCTTCCCGGCTTGATGGCGCCTTCGTCCTTTCTGGCTTAGCGGGCAAGCACCCTTGCCCACCCTGATTCGACAGACAAGCCCTCCTGCCCTCCTCGGGCTTGTCTGTCGGCTTCCTCGCTTTTCCCTTTTCCGGCGAGGAGGGCCGTAATTGCGGCTTTTCGCAGTTGCGGCCTTTAGATGAGGCATGCCCTCCTGTGCCGTTCAGAAGCTCCTATCGAAGAGAAGGTTTCACTATGCTCTACTCGCAAGATTGGCAAACGCTTTCCGCGGCATATGCTTTTATCGGGAACTCCCTGCTTACGCCCATGAACCAAACATCTCACGAGGGGGCAGACCCTGAGTTCTGGGTTTCCTTCCCCGACTTTGCCGACGGGGCCGTGCGCGCTGCGGCTGACAATCTCAGCGAATGGGCGCGCCGTGCCGGAGAGGCCGGTGAGGACGCTGCTGTGCAGAAGGCTGCCGTGGAGCACACTCACCTGTTCGTGGGTCCGCCCAAGCCGGCTGCTGCTCCTTGGGAGGCCTTTCACCGGGGCTCTTCTGAGGTGAGTGTGGGCTTCGGTCAGGCCACTTATGAGATGCGCGCGTTGTTGCGAGAGGCGGGCCTTGAGTTGTCGGGTCCGTCTAACCAGTATGAGGACCATATGGGCGTGGAGCTGCTTTTGCTCTCGGAGCTGTGCCGTCGAGCTGCTGAGGCTGCGTCGGCGCGACGGGCGGCTGGTCCCGAAGCCGGGTTTGCCTCTGCCCTCGAATCTGAAGCCGTGCTTGATTCCGGGTCCGATCAAGCCGCCAAGCCCGGCCTTGCTTCTGGTTCCGCCTCAACTGCCGAGTCTGCCGATGAGCTTTTTTCCTTAGAGGCGCAAGTGCGCACGTTCATCGAGGAGCATCCTCGGGCTTGGGTGGGCCGCCTCATTGAGGCCGTGCGTGCCGATGCCCCGTGCGGCTATGTTGATGGCTTGTTGGGTTTGGAGCGGGCTCTGCTTGAGTGGCATAGGCGGCAGCTTGCCTGAGGCTCTTTAAGGAAGGACGCCTGGGGTTTAGCTTCGGCTTTCGGCTTTCGGCTCTCGATTCTCGATTTCGGCCTCTCGTTTCGGCCCTCGCTTCGATTTCGCCCCAGTTTTGGCCTGCAAGCTGGCTTGCAGGCTGATTTCTCACAGCGCCGTTGGACTGGTTTGCCCATGGGGTTCCCTTCGGTGGATAACCTGGAAGCCTCGTCTTGGCGCACTGCTTGGATGTTGTTCGCATGCTGCTTGACCTGCGTGTTTCATGCGAAGGGCAGCAGCATGCCACAGCGTTTGCTCCAAATGGCGAGATCGCGGCGTTGATCCGCCATGTTCCCGCTGAATTTCTGCGGAGATTTGCCATATATCTGCTAGATTTAGACGTGCTTTTCGATGGCGCCGCGCCGCGACGGGCGCTTGCGCAAGTTCACGACGGCTCCGCTTCGCCTCGTGAGACCGACCTGGTGATGCGCATAGCGCTTCCAAGCAAGTGGGGAGGCTACGGCATTGGCGGAGCGCGGCTGAACCATCGCATTGAGATGGGTGCTCGAGCTCAGTCGCAGACGAGCCAGAGCTATTATGTAGCCGATATGTGCTGGCCGGAGAAGAAGCTGGTCGTTGAATACGACTCCGACCTTCACCTCACCTCGTCGGGGATCGCCCATGATGCCGCGAAGCGTCGCGCGCTGGAAGCAGCCGGATACAAAGTCATCACGGTGACCAGGCTCCAGCTTGACAGCCTGCTGGAGATGGACCGGATTGCGCGGGCGATAGCTCGCCATCTGGGGATTCGCCTTCGCCCGCAAGCTGCTGACTTCAAGCAGCGTCAAAGCGCCCTGTTCTCCGCTCGGGCATAGCTGCTTGCGCGGCCGGCTCCCTACGTTGTCGGCTCTCTACGCGGCCGGCTCCCTACGTTGTCAGCTCTCTGCTCTGTCGGCTCCCTGATAGGTTGTATGGGGCGCTGTGAGGCACTGCGGAACCGATAACGACGTTTTTTCATCCACCTCCTCGGGAAAGGTGGATGAAACGAGTCCGTTATCGGTGCCTCGAGCCTCGAAAACCACCGATAACGCGGTTTTTCCAGCCATTTTTTCCAAGAAACCACCGATATCGGCCTCTTTTCATCCAGAATCGCCAAAGGGTGGATGGAAAACTGCCGTTATCGGTGGTCTGCTTCGGGAGGGTGGGTCTCGACGGCCTGCTTTAGGGAGGCGGGACGGCAGCCTGCCCCGGGGGCGCGGGCGGGACGGCAGCCTGCCTCGGAAGCACGAACGGGACGGCAACCTGCCCCGGAAGCGTGAGCGGGACGGCGACTTCCCTCAGGGCTGCTCGCGGCAGCCGTCTGCCCTGATCGCACGCGGTTTTCTCGCCTCAAACTCCAGCAAATTTCCATAGCTCGTTAAAATTTTCCTTGACACTGTGCCGGATTCATAATATCTTAATAAATTGCAACTTTTTGCAGATTTGCGATGCGCGTGAAGGAGGAAAAGCCTCGTGGCTCAAGGAGAAAACATCGCTTCCACCAGCCTTTATAGGAATCGCAGAAGCTTCGCCAAGATCCCCGACGTCATGGACGTCCCGAATCTGATCGGCATCCAGACGGATAGCTTCGAGTGGTTCAAAGAAGAGGGCCTGACCCAAGCCTTCGCCGACGTCTGTCCCATCGAGAACAACACGAAGGACATGTGCGTCGAGTTCGGGCGGCATGAGTTCGGCGATCCCAAGTACACGGTCGATGAGTGCAAGGAGAAGGACGTCTCCTACCAGGCTCCGCTGTTCGTGGAGATCCGCTTCATCAATCGCGAGACGGGCGAGATCAAGGAGCAGGACGTGTTCATGGGCGACTTCCCGCTCATGACCCCGCGCGGCACGTTCATCATCAACGGCACCGAGCGCGTTGTCGTGTCCCAGCTCGTGCGCTCCCCGGGCGTCTACTTCGCCGCCGAGCGCGACAAGACGTCTGACAAGACCATCTACAACGCGAAGGTCATCCCGAGCCGCGGCGCGTGGCTCGAGTTCGAGACCGACAAGCGCGACCTGCTCTCCGTGCGCATCGACCGCAAGCGCAAGCAGCCGGCGACCCTGCTCGTGCGCGCGCTCGGCCTGGCCGAGACGAACGAGGAGATCATCGAGCTTCTGGGCAACTCCGAGATGGTGCTGCGCACGCTCGACCGCGACCCCGCCACCACCAAGGAAGAGAGCCTCATCGAGCTCTACAAGCGCTTCCGCCCCGGCGAGCCGCCCACCATCGACAGCGCCCGCACGCTGCTCGAGGGCCTGTTCTTCAACCCGCAGCGCTACGACCTGGCGAAGGTCGGCCGCTACAAGATGAACAAGAAGCTCGGCTACGACCCCGACGAGAACGCCTCCTCCACGCTCACCGACGAGGACATCGTGCGCACCATGCGCTACATCATCGCGCTGCACGAGGGCGACGAGGGCTTCGCGACCGATGACATCGACCACTTCGGCAACCGCCGCATCCGCACGGTCGGCGAGTTGATCCAGAACCAGTTCCGCATCGGATTGTCCCGCATGGAGCGCGTCGTGCGCGAGCGCATGAGCATGCAGGAGCCCGACGAGATCACGCCGCAGAGCCTCGTGAACATCCGCCCCATCGTGGCGGCCATCAAGGAGTTCTTCGGAAGCTCCCAGCTCTCGCAGTTCATGGACCAGACCAACCCCGCCGCCGGCATCACGCACAAGCGCCGCCTGTCGGCGCTCGGCCCGGGCGGCCTGTCGCGCGAGCGCGCCGGCTTCGAGGTCCGCGACGTCCACACCTCCCACTACGGCCGCATGTGCCCCATCGAGACGCCTGAAGGCCCCAACATCGGCCTGATCGGCTCGCTGGCGACCTACGGCCGCATCAACCCCTACGGCTTCATCGAGACCCCGTACCGCCGCGTGGTCGACGGCAAGGTGACTGACATCGTCGACTACCTGACCGCCGACGAGGAGGAGAACTACGTCATCGCCCAGGCGAACGACCTGTTCGACCCCGAGACGCGCGAGTACGGCTCCTTCGACAAGGACGGCAACTGGGTCAAGGCCGCCCGCGTGCTCTGCCGCACCAAGAACGCCGCCGGCGAGTTCGGCGAGCCCGACGAGGTGGCGCCCGAGCTCGTGAACTACATGGACGTGTCCCCGCGCCAGATGACCTCCGTGGCCACCTCGCTCATCCCGTTTCTGGAGCACGACGACGCGAACCGCGCCCTCATGGGCTCGAACATGCAGCGCCAGGCCGTGCCGCTGCTGCGCCCCACGGCGCCGCTCGTGGGCACCGGCATCGAGCACCGCATCGCGGTTGACTCCGGCGAGATCCTCGTGGCGCAGCGCCCCGGCGTGGTCGACTACGTCGACGGCCAGACCATCATCATCCTGAACGACGAGGGCGAGTACGACGAGTACCTGATCCCGAAGTTCCAGCGCTCCAACCAGTCCGGCTGCATCAACCACCGCCCGCTCGTCCGCAAGGGCGACGAGGTGGCCGCGGGCGACGTGCTCGCCGACGGCCCGAGCTGCGACGGCGGCGAGCTGGCGCTCGGCCAGAACCTCATGATCGCCTACATGCCGTGGGAAGGCTACAACTACGAGGACGCCATCATCGTGTCCGAGCGCGTGGTGGCCGAGGACCTGCTCACGTCCATCCACATCTCCGAGTACGAGGTCGACGCGCGCGACACCAAGCTCGGCCCCGAGGAGATCACCCGCGAGATCCCCAACATCTCCGACGACATGATCTCCGACCTGGACGCCGACGGCATCATCCGCGTGGGTGCCGAGGTGTTCCCGGGCGACGTGCTCGTGGGCAAGGTCACCCCGAAGGGCGAGACCGAGCTCACCGCCGAGGAGCGCCTGCTGCGCGCCATCTTCGGCGAGAAGGCCCGCGAGGTGCGCGACACCTCGCTCAAGGTGCCGCACGGAAGCGGCGGCCGCGTCATCGGCATCTACCGCTTCTCCCGCGAGAACGGCGACGAGCTGGCGCCGGGCGTGAACGAGCTCGTGCGCATCTACGTGGCCCAGAAGCGCAAGGTGCAGCAGGGCGACAAGCTGTCCGGCCGCCACGGCAACAAGGGCGTCATCTCGCGCGTGCTGCCCGTGGAGGACATGCCCTACCTCGCCGACGGCACCCCCATCGACGTCATCCTGAACCCCCTGGGCGTCCCCTCCCGCATGAACGTCGGCCAGCTGCTCGAGAACCACCTGGGCTGGGCCGCGAAGTGGGGCTGGTCTGACGAGGACGAGACCGACGAGGTGGTCGAGGGCCCGATGTACGTGGCCACGCCGGTGTTCGACGGCGCCACCGAGGACGAGATCTCGGACGCCATCGAGAAGGCGAACCGCAACCTCATCAACATCAACCACAAGAAGTACGGCGACATGGCCCGCGACGAGCTGGTCCCCCAGCTCTCCCGCACCGGCAAGACGTGGCTGTACGACGGCCGCACGGGCGAGCAGTTCCGCGAGCCCATCACGGTCGGCCAGACCTACATCCTGAAGCTCGGCCACATGGTCGACGACAAGATCCACGCGCGCTCGACCGGCCCCTACAGCCTCATCACCCAGCAGCCGCTCGGCGGCAAGGCCCAGTTCGGCGGCCAGCGCTTCGGCGAGATGGAGGTGTGGGCGCTCTACGCCTACGGCGCCTCCAACGTGCTGCAGGAGATCCTCACGGTCAAGTCCGACGATACGGCCGGCCGCGTGAAGAGCTACGAGGCCATCGTCAAGGGCGAGAACATCCCGGCGCCCGAGGTGCCCGAGTCGTTCAAGGTGCTCGTGAAGGAGATGAAGTCGCTGTGCCTCAACATCGAGCTCGAAGGGCGCAACAACCAGGTCCTGAGCGAGGACGAGACCGGCCAGACCGACCTTGACCAGGCGCTGTTCGAGGCGATCGCCGCCGACGCCCGCAAGACCGAACAAGAGGAGACCACCAGCGCCATCGACGACATCGCGGCGGAGCTGGGCGAGCTCATGAGCGAGGTTTCCCAGGCAACCGGCAACGACCTCATCGGTGAGGGAGAGGAGGCTTAAAGATGACCACGGAATTCGACGTGAACAATTTCGATGCCCTGCGCATCTCCCTTGCCAGCGCAGAGGACGTGCGCAGCTGGTCGCGCGGCGAGGTGAAGAAGCCCGAGACCATCAACTACCGCACCCTGAAGCCCGAGAAGGACGGCCTGTACTGCGAGAAGATCTTCGGCCCCACCAAGGACTGGGAGTGCGCCTGCGGCAAGTACAAGCGCGTGCGCTTCAAGGGCATCGTGTGCGAGCGCTGCGGCGTCGAGGTGACCCGCTCCAAGGTGCGCCGCGAGCGCATGGGCCACATCGAGCTGGCGGCTCCCGTGAGCCACATCTGGTACTTCAAGGGCTCGCCCTCGCGCCTGGGCTACCTGCTCGACATCCCGCCGAAGGAGCTTGAGAAGGTCTTGTACTTCGCCAGCTCCATCATCACGAGCGTCGATAAGGAGGCGCGCGAGGAGGACGCCGAGGACCTGCGCGACGAGCTGGCCGCCGACCTCGAGGAGCTCGACGCCGAGCGCGACCGCATCATCGAGGCCACCCGCAAGCTCTCGACCGACTACGTGCCCGAGGACGACGACTTCGTCGACGACGTCGACGAGGACGAGCGCCTCACGCCCGAGGAGGTCGAGGAGGAGATCGCCGACATCTACGAGGAGTTCAACGAGCGCAAGGCGCTGCGCCAGGACGCCTTCGACGCCTTCATGAAGATCGAGCCCAAGCAGCTCATCCCCGACGAGGCGCTCTACCGCGAGATGCGCGCGAATTACCGCGACTACTTCACGGGCGGCATGGGCGCCGAGTCCGTGCGCGACCTGCTCGAGGCCATCAACCTCGAGGTCACGGCCGAGGACCTGCGCGAGGTCATCGCCACGGGCAAGGGCCAGAAGCGCGCCAAGGCCATCAAGCGCCTCAAGGTGGTCGACGCGTTCCTCAAGTCCGACAACAAGCCCTCCGACATGATCCTCGACGTGATCCCGGTCATCCCGCCGGATCTGCGCCCGATGGTCCAGCTCGACGGCGGCCGCTTCGCCACGTCCGACCTGAACGATCTGTACCGTCGCGTGATCAACCGCAACAACCGCCTGAAGCGCCTGCTCGACCTCGGCGCGCCCGAGATCATCGTGAACAACGAGAAGCGCATGCTGCAGGAGGCGGTGGACTCGCTGTTCGACAACGGCCGCCGCGGCCGCCCCGTCACGGGCCCGGGCAACCGTCCGCTGAAGTCCATCTCCGACATGCTCAAGGGCAAGCAGGGCCGCTTCCGCCAGAACCTGCTCGGCAAGCGCGTCGACTACTCCGGCCGCTCGGTCATCGTCGTCGGCCCGCAGCTCAAGCTGCACCAGTGCGGCCTGCCGAGCCAGATGGCGCTAGAGCTCTTCAAGCCCTTCGTCATGAAGCGCCTGGTGGAGCTCGAGTACGCCGCCAACATCAAAGCTGCCAAGCGCGCGGTTGACCGCGGCGCCAGCTACGTGTGGGACGTGCTCGAAGAGGTCATCCGCGAGCACCCGGTGCTGCTGAACCGCGCGCCCACCCTGCACCGCCTCGGCATTCAGGCCTTCGAGCCGGTGCTCGTCGAGGGCAAGGCCATCAAGCTGCACCCGCTCGTGTGCACCGCCTTCAACGCCGACTTCGATGGCGACCAGATGGCCGTGCACGTGCCGCTCGGCGCCGAGGCCCAGGCCGAGGCCCGCGTGCTCATGCTGTCCTCCAACAACATCAAGTCGCCGGCCCACGGCCGTCCGCTGACCGTGCCCACCCAGGACATGATCATCGGCCTGTACTACCTGACCGCGGCGCGCGACGGCTTCCCGGGCGAGGGCCGCGCGTTCATCGACATCGACGACGCCATGAACGCCTACGACGCCCGCGCCGACCTTGACCTGCAGGCCAAGATCTGGGTGCGCCTGCGCGTGGACTGCAAGGTGGCCACGGCCTTCGGCGTGTTCGAGGAGCACAAGGCGGGCGACCGCATCCAGACCACGGTGGGCCGCATCATCTTCAACAACGTGCTGCCCATGGACTACCCCTTCCTGAACTACGAGATGAACAAGAAGGAGATCAGCCGCCTGGTCGAGGACGTCACCAACACCTACGAGCTGTCCGAGGTGCCGCCGATCCTCGACGGATTGAAGGACGCCGGCTTCCACTACGCCACGCGCGCGGGCGTCACCGTCTCGGTGTACGACGCGACCGTGCCGCCGAACAAGGCCGAGATCCTGGCCGCCGCCGACGAGAAGGTGGCCGCCATCGACGAGGACTACGAGTTCGGCCTGATGAGCGAAGACGAGCGCCACAAGCAGATCGTCGACATCTGGAACGCCGCCAACGAGGAGGTCGGCGAGGCCATGGCCGACAACTTCGACAAGTTCAACCCCATCTACATGATGGCGTTCTCCGGCGCCCGCGGCAACATCAAGCAGATCCGCCAGCTCGCCGGCATGCGCGGCCTGATGTCCGACCCGAAGGGTGAGATCATCGACCGCCCGATCAAGGCGAACTTCCGCGAGGGCCTGTCGGTGCTGGAGTACTTCATCTCCACGCACGGCGCCCGCAAGGGCCTGGCCGACACCGCCCTGCGCACCGCTGACTCGGGCTACCTGACCCGCCGTCTGGTGGACGTGGCGCAGGACGTTATCATCCGCGAGATCGACTGCGGCACCCCCGAGGGCGTGCCCTACCCGATCCTCAACGAGAAGGGCGACCTCGACGAGAACCTCATCGGGCGCTGCCTGCTCGAGGACGTGGAGGGCGCAGGCGGCGAGGTGCTCTTCACCGCCGACACCTACATCGCCTCGATGGCCGACCTCAAGAAGATGCAGGCCGCGGGCGTGGAAGAGGTGGTCATCCGCACCATCATGACCTGCCATGCCGAGCACGGCGTCTGCCAGAAGTGCTACGGCTGGGACCTCGCCACGGCGCGCCCGGTCAACATCGGCACGGCAGTCGGCATCATCGCCGCCCAGTCCATCGGCGAGCCGGGCACCCAGCTCACGATGCGCACGTTCCACACCGGCGGCGTCGCCGGCGAGGACATCACGCACGGCCTGCCGCGCGTCCAGGAGCTGTTCGAGGCGCGCAAGCCGAAGGGCCTCGCCGTGCTCGCGGAGATCGCCGGCACGCTGCAGATCGCAGGCGACAAGACGTCCAAGACGCTCACCATCCACGACCAGGAGGGCAACTTCCGCGAGTACGTGGTGTCGGCGCGCGCCCAGATGCTGCCGGGCGTGACCGACGGCTGCGAGGTCAAGGTGGGCCAGCAGCTCACCAAGGGCTCCGTGAACCCGCACGACCTGCTGCGCCTGACCGACCCGAACACCACGCTGCGCTACATCGTGAGCCAGGTCCAGGGTGTGTACGTGTCCCAGGGCGTGGACATCAACGACAAGCACATCGAGGTCATCGCGCGCCAGATGCTGCGCAAGGTGGCCGTGCTCGACGCGGGCGACTCCGACTTCCTCCCGGGACGTCAGGTCAACCGCTTCGAGTTCGAGAAGGCGGCCAACGAGCTCATCGCCGAGGGCAAGGAGCCGCCGGTGGGCCAGCCGCTGCTCCTGGGCATCACCAAGGCGTCCCTGGCGACCGACTCGTGGCTGTCCGCCGCGTCGTTCCAGGAGACCACCAAGGTGCTCACCGACGCCGCCATCGAGGGCAAGACCGACCACCTGGCCGGCCTGAAGGAGAACGTCATCATTGGCAAGCCGATCCCGGCTGGCACGGGCCTCGCGCGCTATCGCAACGTGGGCCTGACCTACAAGGGCCGCCCGGTGAGCCCGGTGGCGGGCGACGCGCTGCCCGACTACGCCCCCGACGCGCTGCGCGAGATCGAGGACCTGCTGCCGCAGCCGCAGGACTGGTCGCTTGACGCCGACGGGTACTTCAACGCCGGCTCGAGCTTCGGCGGCTACTACAGCGCGCTGTCGATGGGGCACCGCGGGCACAACCTCTCCGACGAGGACGCGCGCCTCTACATCTACGATGACCTGGGCGTCTCGCAGCGCTGGGCCAACAAGTTCTCCGAGGCGGGCATCGAGACGGTGGCCGACCTGCTCGGGCACACCGAGGAGGACCTGCTGCGCATCGAGGGCATCGGCGTGAAGGCCATCGAAGAGCTCAAGGAGGGCTTGGAGGAACGCGGCCTCATGCACGTGATCGAGGACGACCTGGCGGCGACGAGCGACGACATGTCGCAGCTGCTTGACATGGTGTTCTCGCCCGACGACACCATCCTCATCGGCGGCGACGAGCCCCCGACGTTCAACACCGACGGCGAGGAGATGCTCGGCGAGGCGCTGCCCCCGCGCTCCTACCAGCGCAACCTCGAGGAGCTCGACGCTCTTCTGGGGTCCGTGGGCGGCCTGGGCTTCGGCATCACCAGCAAGGAGGACGAAGAGGCCTCCAACAGGCTGGACGACTAGCTGTCAGCGGGAGGGGGCGCGCGAGCTTGCGCGCCCCCTCTTCTTTGGCGGGGGAGGCTGGCCGGCTCGCCCTTGCGAGCTTGCGGGGCACGGTGAGTCTGCCGCTGTGGGAGGCGGGGCGGTGCTCAGTCGCTCGAACAGTCCTGCTCGCGCGAAATGCCCGCTGGGCATTTCGGCTCGTGCGGAACTCGCTTGGTGAGCACCGCCCCGCCTCCCGCGACGGCAGGGTTTGACGAAGGAATGACTATGGCGGTTAAGACCTATGTACCCGAGGGCGAGGCGGTGCCCGCCTCGCAGATCGGCTCGACGCTCGAGGCGCTCGCGGCCACCATCGCGGCGCGCCGGGGCGCGGGCGCGGAGAGCTACACGCACCAGCTTCTGTGCGGTGAGCTGGACCGGCCGCTGAAGAAGGTGGCCGAGGAGGCCGTCGAGGTGGGCCTCGCGGCGAAGGACGCCGACGCCGCCTGCGGGGCCGACCGCGACGCGGCGGTGGACCACCTGCGCTACGAGGCGGCTGACGTGGTATACCACCTGATGGTGGTTTTGGAGCGCTTCGGCATCTCGATCGACGAGTTCGCCGCCGAGCTCAACAACCGCATGACCGACGCGGAGCGCCCTGCGGGCGCGGTCCGCTTGCACGACCGATATGTGAGAAGGGGAAAGTAATGGCCCGTCTTTTTGGAACTGACGGCGTTCGCGGCGTGGCGAACGTCGAGCTGACGAACGAGATCGCCTACCGCCTGGGGCAGGCGTCCGCCGAGTTTCTCGGCAAGACCATCGTGGTGGGCAAGGACACGCGCCTGTCGGGCGACATGCTCGAGGCGGCGCTCGTGGCCGGCATCACGAGCGCGGGCGGCACGGCGCTGCTCGCCGGCGTGATCCCCACGCCGGGCGTGGCGCTGCTGGTGCGCGAGCTCAACGCCGCGGGCGGCGTGGTCATCTCGGCCTCGCACAACCCGCCGGAGTACAACGGCATCAAGCTCTTCGACGCCGAGGGCTTCAAGCTGCCCGACGCGGTGGAGGACGAGATCGAGGCGTTCATCACGGCGGGCGGCCTCGAGGGCCGCGTGGCGGCCGCGCGCGCGGCGGGCGATGAGGAGGCCGCGATGCCTTCTGGCCCCGACCTGGGCGTTGCCGTCGAGGTCGAGGACGCGTGCGAGATCTACGTGGAGCACGCGGTGCGCTCCATCGAGCGCCAGGGCATCAGCTTCGCCGGCATGACCATCGCGCTCGACACGGGGCACGGCGCCTCCTCGCTCACGAGCCCCGCGGCCCTCAAGCGCCTCGGCGCCGACGTGGTGGTCATCAACGACGACTACGACGGCACCGACATCAACGTGAAGTGCGGGAGCACCCACCTCGAGCCCCTGCGCGAGCTCATGGCGGAGAGCGGCGCCGACGTGGGCATCGCACACGACGGCGACGCCGACCGCGTGATGCTCATGACGCCGGCGGGCGACGAGATCGACGGCGACATCGTGGAGGCCGTGTGCGCGCTCGACATGAAGGAGCGCGGCGCGCTCGCCGGCAACACGGCCGTGTCGACGGTGATGTGCAACCTCGGGTTCGTGCACGCCATGCGCGACGCCGGCATCGACGTGGTGCAGACCAAGGTGGGCGACCGCTACGTGCTCGAGGAGATGCGCGAGCACGGCTACGCCATCGGCGGCGAGCAGTCGGGGCACATGATCCTGCTCGAGCACAACTCCACGGGTGACGGCCTCATGACGGCCGTGCAGTTTCTGGCCGCGGTCAAGCGCTCGGGCAAGCCGGTCGAGGAGACCATCAAGGTCATGACGAAGTTCCCGCAGGTGCTCATCAACGTGCGCGTGAAGGACAAGCACGCGGTGGGCGAGAGCGCTCAGGTGGCCGAGGCCGTGGCGGCGGCGGAGGCCGCGCTCGGCGACGACGGCCGCGTGCTTCTGCGTCCCTCCGGCACCGAGCCGGTGGTGCGTGTGATGGTGGAGGCGCTCGACGAGGCCGCCGCCGACGAGCACGCGAAGGCGATCGCCGCCGTGGTCGCCAACGTGGAGGGCTAGGCGTGACGCCAGCTTGACCTGCAAGTCAAGCGTGCCTGCAAGGCAAGTAAGACGCATGGGCTGGGATTGCACCTGCAATCCCAGCCCTTTTGCATGCCTGCCCATGATGCTGGGGGTGTTCGTGTTCTTGGGCGTCGATGGCGCGGGGGCGCGAGCAAGCGAGTTCTGTGGTGTTGGGGCGATCCTCGCATGCGCGCCCACTTTCTTGATCTTGTCGGAATTGCATATTAAAATACGTAAGATAATATGCAATTTATAATGCCCTACAAGGAGGACCAACATGACGCCTGCTGTTCTCGAGAAGCCGAGGTTCAACGTCGATCAGCTTACTTCTGCCACTGAGGCGGCGAAGAGATTCTCCGAGGTGCGTAAACGCGCGAAGAAAGAACCCCAGTTCATAACGGATCGCAACGCGGTCGACTCCGTCATCATGTCCTACGAAGAGTTCGAGGCCATGTACTGCGAACTTGCGGGCTACCGCGAGCGCGAGCTGCTCGCCGTCGCTGCCGCGCGCATCGCCGAGGGTGACGCTGCCGCAGGTCGAGAGCGCGTCAGCTTGAAAGAAGCCATGGGCGAAGACGGCTACGCCGAGTACCTGGCCTGCGATGCTGACTCCATTTCCGACGAGGATCTGTTCGAATGAGCGGCAGATTCCAGGTTGCTTTCTACAACGAAGCCGCCGCTAAGGAGTATCGCAAGCTCGATGGCTCGATGAAGAAGCTGGTCAACATAGCGCTCAAAAAGTTGGAGACGCGGGCTGACGAAATCGGCACCCCTCTTGAGCGGGAGTTGTCGGGCTGCAAGAAGATCAAATGGCGCAATGCCGGCCTTCGCATGGTGTTCAGAATCGTTGACGAGAAGACTGTTGAGGTCGTGGAGATAATTGCGATCGGGCAGCGCGACAACGAGCGAGTCTACAAGCTTGCAACGCGCAGGTTCGAGACGCCTGGCGGCAGGATCGGGGTGGAAGGCGAGAGGCGCGCATGAGAGAACTCGAGAGCATCCCGCTTGGCTTTGGCGGGAAGGGAAGGGCCCGGGATCGGATGATCCCGGGCCCTTCGTGCGTCAGGGGATAGATTGCGCGGCGCGCCCGCGGTGTTTCACGCGGCGCCCTCAGGGCGCGTCACTCCGAGGAGCGGCGCGCCCGCGCGCCCGCGGCCGCTCGCTACTTGCGCCTTCCCAGGGCGCCGAGCAGGCGGCTCAGGAGGCTGGGGCGCTTGGAGGGTCGGGGAGCCTCGCGGCGCGCCAGGGCGTTCTCGCGTGCCGCCTCGGCAGCCTGCTTGGCCGCGTCGGCTGCGGCGGTTCCGGCGCTGCGGGCTGCCTGGCGGGCCGCCCGCGCGGTGGTGCTCCGCGCGCTGCGCGCCGCGTCGGCCGCGCTGGCCCCCACCTGCTTGGCTGCGTCAGCCGCCACGCTGCCGGCCGACTTCGCCACGCTCGCGGCGACGCCTCCGGCGACGACGGCCGCGCTGCCCGCCGCGTGCGCCACGCTGGTGGCGGCGCTCCTCGCAGCCGCCTTGGCGTGCTCGATCTGCTCGGGGCTCGGTGCGGCCACGTGCACGCGCGTGCCTTCGCCGCCGAGCTCGCCGGGCATCTCGTCAGCTTCGTCAGAGGCGGCCCCGTCCTCGACGGGCGTGGCCTCGACGACGATCTCCTCGACGGCGGCCTCGACGCCCGGCGCGTCCGCGTCAGCTGCCGCGCCAGCTGCCGCGCCTGAGGCACCCGCGCCCGCGCCCGGCGCGCTCGCGCCAGCAGTCCCGGCGGCGATCCCGGCAGCCACGGTCCCCGCTGCGCCCACGGTTGCGCTCGCGACGCCGGCAGCCTCGCCGACGCTCATGAACACCTTCCCTGCCACCGTGGTGGCCTCGTCCTCGTCGATCGCGGGGGCGTCCACGAACTCGGACACCTCCTCGCCGAGGGGCTCGTGCGCGAACGCGCGCCCGCCCACGCTTATGCGGTTGGCCTCGCGGTGCGCCTCGAGCTCGGCGGCGGCCAGGTGCTTGCGCTGCGCCTCGGCGATCAGGTAGTTCTGCGAGTCGAACAGGGGAGCGCCCGGCTCGGCGAAGTACCCGAGCTCGGTGTAGGCGCTCGTGGGCAGAAGCTCGCGCAGCTTGGCGGTGTCGCTCATGCAGGTGGCCAGGTAGCCGAGCACCTGGTCGCGCAAGTCGTTGTTCAGGATGGGCCAGGCGATCTCGATGCGCTTGTCCATGTTGCGCGTCATGAGGTCGGCGCTCGACAGGTACACCTTGCAGTTTTCGAGCGGGCCGAAGCAGTAGATGCGGCTGTGCTCGAGCAGACGGCCCACGATGGACACCACGCGCACGCGGTCGGTGAAGCCCTCCACGCCCGGCACGATGCAGCTGATGCCGCGCACGAACAGCGTGCAGTCGACGCCGGCCTGCGAGGCCTCGGCGATCTTGTCGATGACCTCCTTGTCGGTGACCGAGTTCGTCTTGAAGTACAGCCCGCAGGGCTCGCCCCGCCGCGCGAGCGCGATCTGCTCGTCGATCCCGGCGATGATGTTCTGCTTGATCTGCAGTGGCGCCACCCACAGGATGTCGTAGCTGTCGGAGGCGTTCTCAAGCGCCATGTTGCGGAAGAACTGCACGGCGTCGCGCCCGATGGAGGGGTCGCTCGTGATGAAGGAGAAGTCGGTGTACAGGCGCGCCGTCTTCTCGTTGTAGTTGCCCGTGCCGAGCTGCGTGATGTGCTGCAGGCCGCCGTCGGTCTGGCGCGTGATGCAGCACACCTTCGAGTGCACCTTGAAGTCGCGGAAGCCGTAGATCACGTGGCATCCGGCCTGCTCGAAGCGCTGCGACCACTCGATGTTGTTGCTCTCGTCGAAGCGGGCGCGCAGCTCGAACAGCGCGGTGACCTCCTTGCCGGCCTCGGCCGCCGCGATGAGCGCCTCGGCGAGGTGCGAGTGGCTGGCCAGGCGGTACAGCGTGATCTTGATGGAGATCACCTTCGGGTCGGCCGCGGCCTCGCGCAGAAGCTGCACGAACGCGTCCATCGACTCGTAGGGGTAGGACAGCAGCACCTCGCGCTCGCTCACCTGGTCGATGATGGGGCGGTTGCGGTCGAGGCATGCGGGCCACTGGGGCGTGAACGGCGTCTGCGCGAGCACCGCGCGCTTCTTCGCCGACACGCGGCCGGCGAGTCCCCAGGTGAAGCCGAGGTCGAGCGGCACCGAGGTCACGAACAGCTGGTGCTCCTTGAGCCCGAGCTTCTCGAGGAGGAGGGGCTTCACGATGCTCGACAGCTCGCGCTCGCTCTCGAGGCGCACCGGCGCCAGGCGCGAGCGCTTCTTCAGGATGCGCTTCATGTGCTCGCGGTAGTCGTCGCCCTGCTCGTCGGCGCCCTCGGTGGCGTCGAGGTCGGCGTTGCGCGTCACGCAGATCACGTTGGTGTGCTTCACCTTGTACATGGAGAACACCTCGGCGGCGTACATCTCGATCGCGTGCTCGAGCAGGATGAACGAGGTCCCCTTGCCCGGCAGCTGCACCACGCGGTCGCACTGGCGCGGCAGCGGGATGAGGCCGAGCGTCACGCCCTCGGCGCCGAGGTCCTTGGTGGCGCGCGCCTCGCGGGCGGCCTCCTTCGCCGCGGCCTTCCCGGCCTTGTCGGCCTTCGGGTCCTTCGCGCGGGACTTCTTGTCCTTCTTCGGCAGCGCGCGCTCGTCGAGGCGCACCACGATGTAGAGCGCGCCGTTCTCGAGGTGGGGGAAGGGGTGGCGCGCGTTGATGATCTGCGGCGAGAGGAACGGCATGACCTGGGCGTGCACGTAGTCGTCAAGGTAGGAGCGCTGGTCGTCGGTGAGGTCGGCGGCGCGCACGTTCTCGATGCCCTCGGCGGCGAGCTGGGCGCGCAGGTCCTCGTAGGTGCGCTCGTAGTACGGGTAGAGCTCGTGGCAGCGCGCGTAGATGGCGTCGAGCTGCTCGGCGGGCGTCATGCCCGACTTCGAGTCGATGATCGACTTCTTGACCAATGCGAGGTCGGTCAGGCTGCCGACGCGTACCATGAAGAACTCCTGGAGGTTGCTCCAGAAGATGGAGATGAAGTTCAGGCGGTCGAGCAGGGGCACGGTGGCGTCAGCGCCCTGGTCGAGCACGCGCTTGTTGAAGGCGAGCCAGGACAGTTCACGGTTCTGCATGTAGGGGAGTCTGAGGGGTGCGACGTTACGGTCCATTGCATCTCGCTTTCTCTTTGTGGGGGCGACGGCATGCGTGCGCAAGGCGCGCAAGCGTCAAAGGGCTTGGGGCGCGCCAGGGAAGCCTCGAAAAGCCTACGCTTCCAGTATACGCCTAATGAGGAATCCTTCGCGCACGCCGTACTTGCATATTTCCAAACTCTCGGCGCCGAGCGCGCGCATGAGCGTGATCGCGATGAGGCAGCCGGGCACGAGCGTGTGCAGGCGGTCAGGCGTGGCCTTCACGGCCAGGTGCGCGAAGGTGTGCGGGTTGCGCGCCAGGAGGGCCAGCAGCGCGTCGAGCTGGTGGAGCTCGAGCACGCGCGGGCGGCCGGACGTGCCGAAGGCGGCGGCGTACATCTTGGCGGCGGCGCGCGTGGATCCGCCGACGCCGTACAGGCGCGCGGCGCGGTACGGCTCGAGGTCGCCGAGCGTGTCCAGGTGCGCGGCGAAGGCGTCCTCGATGACGTGCATCTCGTCATGCGTGGGCAGGATCATGTCCACGAACTGGGCGTACGACGACACGCTGCCCTGCGGCAGGCTCACGCCGCAGCTGTCGGCGCCGCCCTCGACGCGCGTGAGCTCGGTCGAGCCGCCGCCGATGTCGATGAGCGTGCCGCGCTCGATGGCGCGGTCGCACGTGGCGCCCACGAACCCCAGGTGCGCCTCGTCGCGCGCGGAGAGCAGCTCGACGGGCAGGCCGATGGCGTCGCTGATGGCGCGCGTGGCGGCCTTCGAGTTCGTGCAGTTGCGCAGCACGGCGGTGGCGAACACGCGCACGCGATCGCAGCCCACGTTGCGCGCGCGGCGCAGGTGCTCGGTGAGCACCTCCACGGCGCGGTCGATGCCGGCCTGGGTGAACACGCCGTCGCTCACGTAGGCGGACAGCCCCGCGATCTTCTTCTCGTTGATGACGCTGTGGAAGTCCTTCTTCGAGAAGGGCTTGCGCGCGTTGCCTGCCACCTCGTAGACCACCAGGCGAATGGAGTTCGACCCCAAGTCGATGACGCCGTAGTATGCCATGAGCCTCCCTCTCCGCCCGCCCGAGGGCGCGCAGCCAGTGATAACAGTGATAATATGGTTCCATCTTATCAGTTTCGATGCAATTAGGCGCGTTCGCATGCCGTCAGGCGTTGTGCGCGGACGCGTGCGAGGAGGCACCGCCATGCTTGAGAAAGTCGACTTCAGCCAAAAGCCCCTGACGAAGGAAGCGTACAAGCAGGACTATGACGAGCTCGTCGACCGCTTGGTGGTGCTCCAGCAGCAGGCGCGCGAGAAGGGCGTGGGCCTGGTGGTGCTGTTCGAGGGATGGAACGGCGCGGGCAAGGGCAGCCGCATCTCCGACCTCATGTACAACCTCGACGCGCGTGCGACCAGCGTGTACGTGGCGTCTGACGTGGACGCGTCCAAGGTGCGCGACTTCCCCGGGCGCTCGAACGGCGTGTCGGACTACTTCCCGCTCATGCAGGAGTACTGGCAGGCGCTCGGCGAGCGCGGCGCCATCACGTTCTACGACCGCGGCTGGTACACCAAGGCCACGCAGCGCATGCTCGCGCGCACGGCGGGAGAGCTCCTGCATCCGCGCGAGGGCGCGCGCCACTACCTCGAGCCCATCCGCGACTTCGAGCGCCAGCTCGTAAGCGACGGCTACGTGGTGGTGAAGTTCTTCGTCCACGTGACGAAGAAGGCCCAGCGCAAGCGCCTCGAGCGCCTCTATGACGACCCGGCCACGCGCTGGCGCGCGCCCGAGAAGAAGCTCGCCAGCACGCGCAGCTACGAGGACCAGTACGAGCTGTACGACCGCCTGCTCGAGGGCAGCAACTTCGACTTCGCGCCGTGGGTGCTCGTGAACGGCGAGGACAAGCGCGCCGCCAACCTGTCCATTGCGCGCACGCTCGTGACGGCCTTCGAGGATGCGCTCGCCCGCAAGGCGCACCGGGACAAGCAGGCCGTCCCCGCGGTGGAGCCCGACACCCCGCCCGCGGAGGCCGCGCGCATCCAGCACGCGTTCGCGCCGGCGGCCTCGCGCTTCGCCATCGTGGCCGACTACCCGCAGGTTGACACCATCGACCACACGCTCGCCCTCGAGCGCGACGAGTACAAGTGCGAGCTCAAGAGGCTGCAGAAGCGCCTGTTCCGCCTGGAGAACATGATGTACCAGGCGCGCATCCCGCTGATCATCATGTACGAGGGCTGGGACGCCGCCGGCAAGGGCGGCAACATCAAGCGCGTGGCCCAAGCGCTCGATGCGCGCGCCTACACCATCTTCCCGAGCCCCGCGCCCACGAAGTTCGAGCTGGCCCACCCGCATCTGTGGCGCTACTGGACGCGCCTCCCCAAGGCAGGGCACGTGGGCATGTACGACCGCTCGTGGTACGGGCGCGTGCTGGTGGAGCGCGTGGAGGGCTTCGCCACGCCCGAGCAGTGGTCACGCGCCTACGACGAGATCAACGAGTTCGAGCACGACCTGTTCGACTGGGGCGCCATCCTGCTGAAGTTCTGGGTCGACGTGAGCCCCGAGGAGCAGCTGCGCCGCTTCGAGGCGCGCGCGGCCGATCCCTCCAAGCAGTGGAAGATCACGCCGGACGACTGGCGCAACCGCGAGAAGTACCCGCAGTACAAGAGCGCCATCGACGACATGTTCCGCCTGACCTCGACCACCTACGCCCCCTGGGTGGTCCTCGAGAGCGACAACAAGCTCCACGCCCGCGTGAAGGCCCTGCGCACCATCGTTGACGCCTTGGAGGATCGCTTGGGAAAGTAGGGCGGCGCTGCTTGCGGAAAGCGAGGGGTCGCGCTAGTATGTTCGGATGCATGTCTCGACCCGCGCGCAGCGGCGCGCCTGACGCCGAAGAGGTAGCCTTATGAGCTTTATTCCCATGGAAGCGGTCTGGGTGATTGTCGCGATCATCGTCCTGATCATCGTGATCTTCATCGCGAAGGGCTTCATCGACGAGATGAAGAAGTAGCATCCGATGAGCACCTCGCCTCGCATCGCAACGTGCTCGCGCGCGAGCTTCACGCCGCGTTGCCAGGCAGGATGAATTGCATGTTAAACCTTGTGGGCGCCCCCGATGACCGGGGGCGCCTCCTATTATGATGGCGTCGCATCGTTTTTGAGAGGACCTCATGGCTCGACACGTAAGACAACCGCAACCACCCGACTCCCAGCCGACGCCGCCCGCGCGCCCGCGCGCCCGCCGCGCCGCCGAGCCCGCGCCCGCGCCCGCGGGGCGTTCGCAG
>NZ_JAAKEC010000016.1 GCF_011038975.1 Adlercreutzia sp. ZJ176
TTTGACGTCACGTGCTACCCAACTTTATTGAGAGATTGGAAGATTTTTGCAAATCAACAAAGAAACGTGGGGGAGGCAGCATAAATGCCCCAAAACAGAGAAATCCCCCAACTTTTTAGAGAGAGCCGATTCGTCGCCGATAGCCTTCCGCGGTTTTAGGTGGTTCTGATGAAAGAGCGGGATTGGCGGCCTTTCCGAAAAGCCTCGTGTTGCCGCTAGGTTCAAAACAGGCCAATTTTGAGATGACGACGATCTCTCGTCTGTGATAACTTTTAGGCAACCGTAACGTCCGTGGGTGTTATCAATAGATCGAGCGTGCTGTTTTGGATCGTGGGTGAGATGCTGTGGAACAGGCGGAAGTCTCTTCGGGTACCGTAATGCTGGAGGTCCCGAAAACTCTTGCCGAGTTGCTTGAGCTGCTAAATGAAGGGGCCTTGCAGGAAAGCTATGTTTGGCGCGAGCAAAGTAATTATATGTGGCCGCTATTTCCGTCTTTGTACCGAAGGCTCAGGTGTTGTGGCTTTGCCGACTCGCAAATTGACGAGAGCTTGGTTCGCTGCGCCGAGGCTCTCCTCGTTGAGCATGCCAAGCTCGAGTCGTTGCTGGATGAAAAAGACGATGACTGCTTGGGTCTAATGGCGCAAATCCAGCATTATGGAGGAGCGACCAGGCTGTTGGACGTCACACATGACCCTTTGGTCGCATTGTTCTTTTCGTTAGGGGATTTGTCCACAAAGGGTGTTGTGCATCGCGCTGGTGCGTCGATCCGTCTTGTCGCGTCGATGTCGAGGACGGCTCTGCTTCATGGGATGATGTGCTGAGAAAGGGGGAGGGCGGGCGTCCGGTCTTGGTTTGTCCGCCAGCATGGAATAGGCGCATGAAAGTTCAGTCGGCTGCTTTTATTACGACGGTTCTTGCGAATCCGCTTAGCGAGCCGAGCATCTTTACCAACGAGACGTCGTCGTCGAGGGTTTTGACGATTTGGGTTGGGCAGCAAATGAAATCTGAGCTGCGTGATTATCTCGAATCTAAGGGAATTAGCAAGCAGACACTGCTGCCAAGCATTGAGTCTTTTGCGAGTAGGTGGGCGCGCGACAAGTCCTTTGAAGCGCTGGTGTAGCATAAATGCAGTTCCTTCGGTCGAGCATACTGGCTTGCTCGTCCTTTTCGAAATCTGGGCTCTTGATAAGAGGTGAGATTGAGCATGACCCGTTACATGGCTGAGATGCTTGAGAAGGCAACCTTGGTCCAAGTCGTGTCGGAGTACGAGCGGCAGTACTTCGACGGGGAGGTTCTCTCCCGTTCGGAGTCGGTTGAGGGTATCGATGGGTACAGGGGCATCCTCGAGTACCTCGGCTCGACGGGCTCGAGCCGAAGGAACTACAGGCACTATGCGACGCGCAGGCGAATAGCCAGCATCTTGGATGATTCGGCGTTTTACCTCACGGACGGCAGAAGCTGGAACGACAAGTATGACAGGGAGCGATTCAACCCTCGCGACTCATCGTTCAAGAGGTTTGGAATCTGCTTCTCGGCGATGACGAGCGAGAGCATCGCGATGTGGATGCTGTACGGCGGCATAGACGGAAACGGCGCGATGATCAACTTCGACAAGGGGACCTTGCGCGCGGCGATGTTGGCGCCCGAGTACGAGTGCGGGTACTTCGACCACGGCAGATTCTGCCCCGTCGGAGTCCTCGACGCGTCGGACATGGAGCTCAGGCTCATGGACGTGCTGTACTTCGGCGGCGGCGATGGCGACGGGAAGATGAGCATCGGGCGCGTTGGCGAAAGCGGGAGGACAAGGATCGCTCGTGAGGCGCTTCGCGGCATAGAGCCAATAGCGAAGCACAAGTCATGGTCGTACGAGGTCGAGGTGAGGCTCGTCGCCGCCGTGAGCAAGTCGGTGCTCGGAGACGAGGGCTCGAAGATCGAGGCGATAAGGATCCCCCTGAAGCTCAGCGGCGACTTCAGGCGCAGGAGAGTCTTCGACTCGCCGGTGTCGGACGGCAGCGGCGGGAACCTCGACAGCGAGCTTCACGGCATGGTCGAGTGGGACCTCTGCTCGGGCTGCGGCTGGCGGGTGGGCGAGGGTCTGCATGCGCCGAGCGCATGAGCGGCCGTAAGCCGAGATCCTTACACGCTTTTTGAAACTTAACCCTAGCTGCGGACCCTAGGGATGAAGAAAGCGCCGGATATATGTGAAATGCTCACCAATCGGGCGCTTTGCTGCCGCGATCATACCACCCCTACTTGACGAGCGCCGTGTTGCTATGGCATGCCAGGTCGGCTGTCCCGTATCTTCACAGACCTGCGAGCGCTTTCGCTATTACCTCCATGTACGGCCAGGTCAGCTTCCCGATCGGCTCGTCCCTGAGGAGCCCCTCAAAGGCGATCTCGAGCTTCTGGTCGAGCCGGATGTACGAGGGCTTCCTCAGGCCGCACGAATCCCAGTCGATGATCGGGACGCATCGACCCGACCCATCGGCTCGCAGGTCCTTCGACGTCACCTTCGCGGCCACGGCGACGCACCGGTCTCGCCGGACGTCGACTACGACGACGGGGCGCACCTTGCCCGCGCCCGGGTGGTCGGCGAACTCAACGTAGGCCAGCCAGACGTCGCCGACCTCCACCTCACGCGAGGTCATCGTAGAGCCCGTCGTCCTCGGGGTCGTCCCACTCCGCGGGGAGCGTCGTCTTGCGGGTCTCCTCGTCCATGCGCACCACGTCCTGCTTGGACCAGTCGATGTTCGGGATGCGGTCGCCGTACCCCCTGCCGACGGGTGCGACGAGCACCCAGGGCTTCGAGTTCCTGAACACGGTGACGGGCCTCCCCGTCGCGTTCACCGTCGCGGCGATCTTGGAGAAGTTGGCCCTCGTCTCGGCCACGGTCGCGGTCAGCTCGCTCATTGTGCTCTCCTTCGATGGCGGAGTGTGCTTTTCATCTAGCGCTTATTATAGCCATAAAAACGTACATGGGCGTGCATTCATGAGAGTATCAGGGTATCCAGGATTTAGCGTGAGTGCTTTAATCGTGCATGGTTCGGGAAGGGGCAGTAATGAGAGATGGGTCGCATGAGCTCAGAACGCCCGGACTTGTCGCTATGCGGTTATCTGCTGTTCTGCCTGCCCTACTATTTCAGGTGCCAGCTCTTGCACGGAGTCAAACCGATTCCCCTGTTCGTCTACAAAACCGACGAGCGGGTGTGGTTCCTGTCGTTCCTCAGCGGCTTCATCGAGTAGTTTCTCGATGAAAACCCGTGGAAACTCTTCGACGCAGACGAACTTGATGCTATCGACCAGAAGTTGCAGAGCCTGTAGCCGTCGGGATTCTGAGTCCTGGGGCGAACTCGCCCTTTGCCCGGCGAGGTGCGGTGGGTGCTAGGCACGAAGAAAGCGCCGGATATATGGGCTCTGAGGCCGGAGCGTGATGGGCTGCACCTCATCTGCGGTGTTTATATACCTCGCTGCGGTGGGCGACGTCCACGACGAGGACCAGCAAGACCTCATCCTCGATGTCACAGATGATCCGATAATCCCCGACGCGGTAGCGCCATAACCCCGCCAGGTTCCCGACGAGCGCTTTCCCCGCGCTTCTCGGGTCGTCGAGCTGGGCGATCTCGCGCAGCTTCGACGTGATGCGCCTGGCGGTTTGCTTGTCGAGTTTTGCAAGGGAGCGCTCGACGTCCTTGTCGAGCTCAATCCGCCAAGCCAAGGTGATCCTCCAGCTCGTCGAGCGTCACGGTCTCGAGGCGGCCAGCGCGGAAGTCCTCGACCTTCCTGAGGATGTCGTACTCGTACTCGAGCCTGTCTATCGAGCTCGAGAGCGCTTCTGTCATGTAGAACGTCTTAGTCCGGCCCGTCGCCTTCGCCAGCCGATCGTACCGGGCTGACAGATCCTCCGGTATCCTCAATGCTGCCGTCGCGGTTGCCATCCCGCACCTCCTTGCGTCATCTGAGCTGTAAACACGTTATACACTCTAACACAAATCAGGCCTCGCCCAACGTGATGTTGCCGGTTGTAGGCATGAAAAGAGCACCGGATACGTGCGGGATGCGGCATGGTCAAGCGACATCATCTCCTGCCTGTTGAGGTCCTTTCCTGGGGGGCCGGCTACCCGAGCCCCGCCTGTCTCTTGACCCTCTCGAGCGTCTCGTCCTCGATCTCGCGGTGCCTCTTCGCCAGGACGGTCACCTCGCCGTTGGTGAACTTCTCGTGCTTCGGGCTATGGGGGCATCATACGCCGCCAGAAGACGCTTGTTCAACGGTGGGTTCGCGAATCAAATCTCACTTTAGTCAGATAACATGTCATGTTCTAATGCATGTAATTGAATCTGCAAGCGTTTTATTCAAGATGCGAAGTGTAAGTCGATACCTGTAAGTTTTTGGGAGAAGAAACTTACAGGTATGCGAATGTCAGGGCAAGAAGCACCAGGAATTCAACTCTTTGATTTGGAAACATGTCAAATGACAAGCAATAGATCCCAGCGGTCGAGATCATGCGCTACTAATTGACAGCAAGGGCATACTTGATTCTCAATGACAAACTTGTAAGTTACTATAGCAAGTGTTGTTGACTGCTTGATGTCGTTCCTGCTAGAGTGGATCTATCGCAAAGCATCCTATGCGTCGGGAGGTGCGTGCATGAGAGTCACTGCCGTCACGGTGGGCGGTTTCAGGAACGTGGCCAAGACCAGGTTCGAGCTGGGCGGAATACTCGGGCTCGTATCGCCCAATAACTACGGGAAGTCGAACGTGCTGGCGGCTCTGGACTTCGGAGTCTCCTTCCTCAATGCGAGCCCGAAGGAGCGGCAGCGGCTCATGGGCTATCTCGGTGGCATGCCACTCAACCCCGAGCTCGAGAGTGACGACTTCACGTTCGAGGTCGAGTTCGACGATGAGTCCCTCGGCGAGTACCGCTACGTGCGCTACGGCTACTCGTTCACCTGGGTGCGTGACGATGGAAGCGGCCGTCGGGTGTCCGATGAGTGGTTGCTGGCCAACTCGAAGCCGGGCGGGCTGTGGTCGAGCTACATCATGCGCCGCAAGGGCAAATACCGCGCGAGCCATGCCACCCGCTCGCAGAGGACAATGCGTCTCGACGCGGACCAGCTAGCCATCGACGTGCTCACGGCGGTGGACGACATCGACATCAATCCCGTCATTCGCAGGGTGCGCGGCTTGCGTCTCGACGTGGCCGGGCTCATTGAGGCTGAGAGCCGCTACGCCGCGAGCCCCCTCGAGTTCGACGCCGACGACGATGGTGTCACGTTCGATTCCTCCGACGTCGCCAAGCAGCTTTTCTGCCTTCGCGAGCGTCATCCGGAGGGCTACGAGGCCTTCGAGGAGGCCGTCTACACGCTGTTTCCCGAGTTCGAGGCCTTCTCTGTTGATCCCTATGAGGTGAAAGACGAGTGGAAGAAGCGCTACGCGGGCCTCGTCGAGGCAGGGGAAAGCGGCGAGCTTCCCTTTCATATTCGCGACGAGCTGTACCGAATCACCGTTAAGAGCGCCTACCTCAACCAGCCGGTCGACATCTCGCGCATGTCGGCCGGGACGAAGAGGACCATATGGCTCCTGGCCAACACCATGACCGTCTCGGCACTCGGTGACCAGCTGCTCGGCGTTGAGGAGGTTGAGACGAGCATCCACCCCCGTATGGCGGGTGATCTCCTGAACCTGCTCAACGAGGCGCTCGGCGACACCTGCATGATCGTGACTAGCCACTCGCCCTATCTCGTGCAGTACCTCAAGCCTGAAAGGGTGTACGTGGGCGCGCCGTCCGAGGACGGTGTGGCGCGCTTCAGGAGGATCAGGGCTGACCGGATAGGGGGTTTCCTGTCGGCTGCGACGGACCGCGGCATGGGGTTTGGCGAGTACCTCTACGGGCTGATGTCGGCCGACGACGACGACGCGCGCGTGCTGATGTCCTATCTGGAGGACTGACATGGCAGAGCTTGCGGGCAAGCCCGTGGTCGGGATAGCGTTCATCATGGAGGGCGTGACAGAGAAGGTCTTCTACAAGGCCTACGCGAGGCATGCCGCGGCTCAGCTCGGCCTGTCCTGCGAGGAACTGATCGTGAGCGACACTTCCGCTTTCGTTGTTGGCGGCCCGCGCGGGTCGGCGCTGCTGCTCTTCCACAGCGTCGGTTCGGTCACCCAGATTCCCAACGCCGGAAGCTGGTTCGCACGTGTCTGCGTGGGCGGGTGGCCCTCTGCGCCCTGGCATGCTTTGCTCTGCTACGACACCGACGCATACAACGCCGATGTCACCAAGTTCCACGAGGGCGACTGGCTCCAGCTCCGCAGGGAGATTGGCCGTGACGCCTCGTCGGTCGTCGACCTCGCCGCAGAAGCCGACATCGAGGATGTGATGCTGTGCGACTCCGAGGGCGTGCTCTCGTTCCTCGGTCTACCCGCCGAGACTCCAATCCCCGGGGGCAGGAAGGGGAAGCGCAAGATGGCCAAGCTCTATCGCATGGTGGCGCCGAACGTCGCTTACCATGCCGGGGATAAGGCGCGCTCTCTGGTGGAGGCGCTCGATATGCAGCTCATAGCACGCAACGCGCCTGAAGGCGTTGATCTGCTGAGGATCGACAAGCTGCTCGCGACGCTGTTGGGCGCCGGGGCTGATGATGGCCTTGACGTGCAATCCGGGGGTGACCAGGCAAACCGTAGCCTCCAGGAATCGGAGGACTGATGCGACAATGCTGCGTTCGACGAACTTGATTGGGGGCTCGGCCTTGAGGCAAAGGTCGGGTTCCTCTCTTTTCGGGCGTCGGCGCGGCGGTCTTGCAAACGGCGGCTGAGCAAGGGCCGTGCTTGTATCAACTTTTCCTCGGTGACGCCTTTGCGGTTACGGTAGCGGAAGTGGGCTATGTGGATACCGCGAAGGGCGCTCGTGTTTCGCTGCGGTCGTTCTGGGGCGTCCGGCCTTGCGCGCGTCGGCCAGACGCGCGCCCACGCTCGCCTCGGTGACCCAGGTGTTGCGGCCCTCCCGCCATCCGTCGAGGAGGCCGCTCGCCAGCATCGCGGTGACGCGCGGGCGCGTGACGCCGAGGGCGCGCGCCGCCTCGGCCGCGCTCATTCGCGGGACCTCGGACATGGCGGCGTCGCCTTGATTTGCGAGCTAGATGTTCTCGTAATGAGTCCACATGCGAACGACCTTCACGACCCCCTCGTAGGATGCCCCGTTCTCGATGACCGGCTCTGCGTGCACCTGGTAGACGAGGCGATGCTGTAAGCTGATTCGGCGGGAGTAGAGTCCGGACAAGTTGCCGACCAGCTGCTCGTATGCGGGCGGGCTTCGGAAGGGGTCTTCTCGCACCACGTCGATGAGGGCTTTCGCCTTCTTGTCCAGACCGGCGGACTTCAGCTTCTTCGCGTCCTTGGCGGCTTGCCTCGTGAACTTCACCAGGTACATGGCTACCATTCCAGCTGGTCTTCGGAGACGCAGCTGTCAAGGGGCTCTGCCGCGCCAGCTTGCAGGGACTCGGCCATTCCCGGGATGCTGTTCAGGTGGAGCGTCTCCTCGATGGCTGCCCACTCGTCCTCTCCGACGAGGACGGCGCCCTTTCCCTTGCTGTTCGTGATGGCGATGGGAGCGCAGTTGGCGTTCACCTGGGCGATGGTCTGATAGATGTTCTGGCGTAGCGCCGTTGCGGTTATCGAGGTCATGGCCGCTCCTTTTCGTTTCCGCTATCTGGCAGTATGACGTACGTATCTACGTACGTCAAGATGCATCGCATAGTTTGCAAGCCTCCAAAGCCTGCGCGGGCGGTGCTTCGGGGGCGCTGCCTTGGCATATAACCCCTATGCTGCTGCGTCGAGCGCCATAACATCGGGCTTTATTACCCGAACGCATTGCAAGGTACGAGAGAGACATTCTATTACCTATAGGTTCTAGTCTATGTTACACTGCGCAATAAAGTACCTATAGGTAATAAGGAGTGCCATGAGAACGAAGCTTGACGCGCGGTTCGACCAGGCGGCGCGCACGCAGTGCTACAGCATGGTGGAAGTAGGCCAGGTGCTGCGCTTGCGGCGCCGAGAGCTCGGCTACACCCAGACGGACATCGCCGCCTTTGTCGGTTGCAGCCAGCGACTCATCAGCGAGATAGAGCGTGGCAAGCCGACGGTTGCTTTTGAGACGGTGCTGCGTATCGCAAATGGCCTCGGCATCGACCTGTGGCTGCAGATTAGAGGGAAAGATGAGTAGCCTGTCTGTTTGGCGCGAGTACCACGGGAATCTCGAGCTCGTCGGGAGCATCGCCTCTCCTTCCGGGAGCATTGAGTTTGCCTACGACCCTTCTTACGAGGGCCAGCCCATCTCGGTGCTCTTCCTGTGCGCCGCGCGCCCTACTCGGAAGCCGAAACCGCCCGGTTCTTCGAGGCCCTCATTCCCGAAGGAACGGCACGACTGGAGTTTGCCCGGATGCTCCATGCGGAAAAGGGGGAGAAAACGCATGGCCATGTGGGAAGTAACAAATAATATGCTAAATCCCACACGTTTTAAAAGACATCCGCTCGCCCTCCAAATCGGAGGGGCTAGCGCTCGCAACCCCGAAAACTTTACGCCGTGCAAGAATGCGAGAAGGCAATCGTTTTGTGTCTGAGTTCGCTCTTGGAGGAGCTGGGGGCGGGTGGGTGCGTTCCTACTGTTCCCTAGATGATGAAGGAGCCCCTTGCGGGGCTCCGGTGCTTTGCTATTCGGCGAGCTTGACGATGATGCTCTTGCCGATCTTCTCGATGGAGAAGTCGTCGATGCTGCTCACGTACTGGCGCAGCTGCGAGAAGCCGAGGTCGCGCACCTTGAAGTCCTTGAACTTCGCGCGCACGGACTCGCTGATCTGGGCGAGCTCGATGCCCGTCGCGCCGGACTCGCGCACGAGCTGGCGAATGTAGTCCTGCGGCGTCTCGGACGCAGGCGCCGCCTTCTTGCTCGAGCGGCGACGCGACTTGCGCGCGGGCTTCTTGGCGGGAGCGGGGGCTTCGGCCTTGGCTGCGGCCTCGGGTTCGGCCGCGGGGGCAGGGGCGGGGACAGCTTCGAGCGGCGTGGGCTCAGCTGGCGCAGGCTTGGCTGCAGGTGCTGTCGCCTGCTCTGTCGTGGACGCCGCTTGTTCCGTCGCATCGGGCGTGGCCTCGGGATTTGTCGCCTTGGCGGCTGCCTTGGCCGAGACGCGGTGGCTGCGGCGGCTGCGCTTCGGGGCCGCCGGCTTCTCGGCAGGCTTCTCTGCGCCCTTCTCCACGGGTGCGCCAGCAGTCTTCTCGGCGGCCTTGTCCGCAGGCTTCTCAGCGGTCTTTTCGGCAACCTTATCGGCGTGCGCCTCGGCAGCCTCGACGCCCTCTTTACCAGCGCCTTCGCCCTCCTCGGGCTTCGCCGCCGCAGCAGCAACTTCCTCAGCTGCCTGGAGCGCGGCCTTGGGGGCTTTCGAAGACCGACGCGGGCGCTTCTCCTCGCGCCGCTCGTCCGCCTTCGCGCCCTTCTCCTCGCGACGCTCATCGGCCTTCGCGGCCTTCTCCTCGCGCTTGTCCTCGCTGCCCTCGGTGAGCTCGACGGTCACCGAGCTGTGATCCTTCGTGATGCGCACGCGCGTGAACTCGCTCAGGAGCTTCGAGAGTAGGTTCGTGCCGTAGCTGCGCACGTCGAAGTCGGGGTAGCGCTTGAGCAGGCGGCTTCCCACCTCACCGAGGCCGGTCGACTTGCCGTTGTTCTGGTTGTCGGTGATGATGTCGACCACGGCCTGCTCCACCTCGTCCTTCGACATGGCGGGGCCGTTGGCGTTGCCGCTCTTGCCGCGCCTGTCGATGAGCAGCTCGAGCGTGGTGAACACGTCGCACGCGCGGCGGAAGGGCGTGGGGGTCTTCTTCTCGCCCATGCCGATGACGGTGCGGCCGCTCTCGCGCAGGCGGCTCGCCAGGCGCGTGAAGTCCGAGTCGCTCGACACGATGCAGAACCCGTCGACCGACTCCGTGTAGAGGATGTCCATGGCGTCGATGATCATGGCCGAGTCGGTGGCGTTCTTGCCCTGCGTGTAGCCGAACTGCTGGATGGGCGTGATCGAGTTCTCGAGCAGCGCGTCCTTCCACTTGGCGTGCAGCGTGAGCGTCCAGTCGCCGTAGATGCGCTTGATGGTGACGGTGCCGTACTTCGACAGCTCGTTGAGGATGGGCTTGATGTAGCGCGCCGACACGTTGTCGGCGTCGATGAGCAGCGCGAAGCGCTTGTCGGAAGATGTCTTGATTTCCATAGGGTGCTTTCTCGAGCCGGTCCCCCGGAGGGGATGCGTGCAGATATGTTTTGCGATGCCCTAGATGATAGCGCGTGACGGGCGCGTTTGGGGCCGCGTTGCGTCGGTTCGGGCAGAAACTTCGGAAATACGCGAAATTTCCCCTTGCAAGGCGAAGGGCGCATCCCTATAATATTGCCTTGCGCCATGGTGGGTGTGGCCTAGTTGGCTAAGGCGCCAGATTGTGGCTCTGGAGATCGTGGGTTCGAGTCCCATCATCCACCCCAGCGCGCGAATTGCTTGAAAAAGGGTCTTGCGCAAACGCAGCGCTTGGCCTAAAATAGCAAAGCGCTTTGAGCGCAAGCGACTTTTGCACCATTAGCTTAGTTGGTAGAGCAGGGGACTCTTAATCCCAAGGTCGAAGGTTCGAGTCCTTCATGGTGCACCACGAATTTCGAAAGCCCCTCGTCGAGGGGCTTTTTTGCTGCACGGGAACGGCGAGGCGCTGCGGCATGGGGCGGCGGGGCGCTTGCTGCGGCCGGATCCTTCGACTGCGCGCCCTCCGGGCGCTCCGCTCAGGATGACATGGGGGGATGACGCCGCGGGCGCTCCGCCCGGGATGGCATGCAGGATGACGCAGGGCGATAAGGGCGGGTGCGTTTCTCCGCTTCTGCGCCCGCCGCACCTGCCGCCCACCTGCCCACGATGCCCTGCGCGTAACGCTTCGGTCACGTACCGCGCAGCATCCCACTGCAACGCCGCCCACCTGCCCACGATGTCTCGCGCGTAACGCTTCGATCGCGCTTTTCTGAAGAACCCGTGCCTTATGACGCGCAGGGCGGGCGCGGCCGTGCTTTTTCCCTACAATGGGGGCGAAACACGAATCATAACCAAAGAATCACTTGCCCGAAGGAGGTCCCTGCGTGGAAACGCTCACGCTCGGACTGCTGCTGCTTGCCGCCGTCCTCGTATCGTCTGTCATCGACCAGATCGTCCCCAAGGTGTCGCTTCCGCTCATCCAGATCGCGCTCGGCGTGGTGGTCGCGCTGTTCGCCTCGGGGAGCATCCAGATCGCGCTCGACCCTGAGCTGTTCTTGGTGTTCTTCATCGCGCCTCTGCTCTACGACGAGGCGAAGCATGCCGACAAGGCGCTGCTGTGGCGCGACCGGAAGCCCATCCTGTCGCTGGCCATCGGGCTCGTGGTCGCCACCACGCTCATCATCGGCTTCGCGGTGAACGCCGTCATCCCCTCGATCGGCCTGGCCGCCGCCTTCGCGCTCGGCGCTGCGCTCGGCCCGACCGACGCCGTGGCCGTGTCGTCGCTCTCCAAGCAGATCGACATCCCCGAGCGCCAGAAGAGCGTCCTCAAAGGCGAGCTGCTCCTGAACGACGCCTCGGGCATCGTGTCGTTTCAGTTCGCGCTCGCCGCGGCCATCACAGGCGCGTTCTCGCTCTTCGACGCCACCGCCGACTTCCTCGTCGAGTTCTTCGGCGGCCTGGTGGTGGGCATCGTGCTCGGCGCGGTGGGCAACTTCATCGTGCGCAAGGTGCGCGACATCGGCGTGGAGAACACCACCTTCCACGTGCTGTTCGAGGTGTTCACGCCGTTCCTCGTGTACCTCATCTCGGGCGCGCTCCACGTGAGCGGCATCATCGCCGTGGTGGTGGCGGGGCTGGTGAACGTCATCTCGCCGCGCATGATCGGGCCGTCGGTGGCGCGCATGAACATCGTGTCGTCGAGCGTGTGGCGCGTGCTCACCTTCGCGCTCAACGGCGTCGTGTTCGTGCTCTTGGGCACGCAGCTGCCCAACGCCATGCGCCACACCTGGGACGACGTGTCCATCGGCAACGGCATGCTCGTCGGCTACATCATCGGGCTCACGTTCGTCCTTCTGGCCGTGCGCTTCGCGTGGTGCCTGGCCATGGAGTTCGCCTTCGTGCGGAGGGTGGGGAAGCGCCCCTTCGGGCGTGCCGACGCGAAGAGCGCGCTCATCACCACGCTGTGCGGCGCGAAGGGGACCATCACGCTGTCGATCCTGTTCACCATCCCGGTGTTCATCGCGCCCGGCGTCCGCTTCCCGCAGCGCGACCTCATCATCTTTCTGGCCTGCGGCGTCATCGTGTGCACGCTTCTGCTCGCCACGTTCGTGGTGCCGCTTCTGGCGCCGAAGCGCGACGCGAAGAAGGCCGAGCTCGACGCGAAGATGCGCGAGGTGGAGTGCAACCTGGAGATCATGCGCAGCGTGATCGAAGAGCTCACCACGCGGCAGACGCCGCAGAACCGCTTGGAGACGCAGGCGGTCATCCGCTCGTACAACGACCGGCTCGAGCGCATCAAGGAGATCAACGACATCGAGGGCGAGCCGAACGTGAAGCTGCGCATCGAGGCGCTGCATTGGGAGCGCGAGCGCACGCTTGAGCTGATCGAGCAGAAGGGCGTGTCGGGCATGGTGGGATACGGCTACCTCGCGCGCCTCGAGCAGGTCGAGCAGCTGCTCGAGCACCATGCGGGCCGCCTGTCGCCCAAGCACCTGTGGATCCGCGTACGCGCCATCATGCGCCGCGGCCTGCACAGCCTGCTGATCGAGCTGCCCACGAACTCCGACATGAGCCTGCGCGCCGAGGAGCAGCGCAAGCTGCAGGTTGAGACGGCGACGTACGCGATCGCGCGCTTGGAGGAGAAGGTGGCGTCGACCGAGGTGCCCACCGAGGATGCCGCCGCGCTGCTGCTCGAGTACCAGGGCAACAAGCGCAAGCTCCTGAACGCCACGCCGAGCGTGTCGACGGTCATCAAGACGGTCGACCGCACCGACGACATCCGCCGCTACGCCCTGCAGCTCGAGCTCGAGCAGATCCAGACGATGTACGAGGAGGAGCGCCTGAGCCGCGCCGCCGCCAAGCGCATGCGCGAGAACGTCCACCTCATGCAGCTGGACCTGGACAACCACGTGTAGGGGGAGCGGGAGCCGCAGGCGGCGTGCGGGCGCGGGCGCGGCGCGGGATTGCGGGCGCGCGCGAGCCACGTGCGGCTCCCGCGCGCGAGCAGTCGTCGCCCGCACGCGGCTTGGCCGGCCCGCAGGCGGGCGCCTTATACGCGGGCGCGCACGAGCTCGATGGCCTCCTTGCCGCTCAGGTGCTCGATGGCGAGGCGGATCATGCAGGTGCGGTCGAAGAGCTTGTCGGCCTCGGCCTGGCGGCCCTCCTCGTCATCGGGCGTGTAGCGCGCCGCCAGCAGGTCGAGCGCGCGCCGCTTCTCCGCGGGGTTCTCGATGATGCGCGCCCGCCCGAAGGCGATCACGCTGCGGAAGTACGTGGTGTACTCCTCTTCCACCACCTCGTCTTGGTCGATCACGCAGAACGACGCCTTGTCGCTGCGTGCGAGGGCGTCGATCTTGTGCCCGGCGAGCGCGCTGTGGAAGTAGAGGCTCTCGCCGTCGAACACGTAGCTGAGCGGCACCGTGTAGGGGTAGCCTTCGTCGCCGGTGAGCGCCAGGACCCCGGAGGTTCCCCGTGCGAGGACCTCAGCGCACTCCTCGTGCGACAGCATCTGTTTCTTGCGTCTCATCTCGCGGAACATGGCTTGCGTCTCCTTTCGGAAGGGCTTTGCGCGATTCCTTCGTCATGCGCTGTTTTGTCATGCGCCATTGTAGGGCATGGGCCCCGCCCTTGTCATTCGGCGCCCTCCTTCGCGCGTGATCGGGCGGCGCGGGGCGCTACAGGCAGAGCTCGCCGGCCAAATCGGCGATCACCTTGCAGAAGAAGAGCGCCATCACCACGAGCATGACGGGCCGCGCGATGGCCGAGCCCTTGCCCGAGAACGCGCCCGCCCCCAGGTAGTTGCCCGCGATGTTGAACGCGCCCGCCGCCAGGCCCAGGGGCAGGACCACCACGCCGTTCACCAGGAACACCGCGAGCGCGGCGAGGTTGGTGGACAGGTTGATGGCCTTGGTGGTCCCCGCGGCGGTGCGCACGTCCTGGCGCGCGAGCGCCGTGAGCGCGAGCATGAGCAGCGTGCCCGTGCCCGGGCCGTAGAAGCCGTCGTAGAATCCCACGCCAAGCGCGATCGCCGCGGTGACGCAGAGCGCGCGGCGGCGTGGGATGGCGGTGCGCGCGAAGGAGTCGAGGTCCTTGGTGCGCAGGACGAACGCCGCCATGGCGGGCAGAGCCACGAGCATGACCACCTTGAGCGCCGTGTCGCTCGCGAGCAGCGCGGCGTTGCTGCCCGCGCATGAGCCGACGAGCGCGCAGGGCACGGCGGCCAGCACGAAGGCACGCACCATGTAGCCGGCGCGCGCGTAGCGGATGGTCGCGATGAGCGTGCCGAGCGAGCTCGAGAGCTTGTTCGTGCCGAGGGACGCGTGCATGGGCAGCCCCGCGAGCACGAACGCGGGAAGCGATATGAGCCCGCCGCCTCCGGCGATGGCGTCAACGAAGCCCGCAACGAATGCGAGCGGGCAGATGATCAGGTATTCCACAGCCTCGTCTTTCACGCGCGGATGAGGGGCGCACAGGCTCCGCAGGGGGTGTGCGGCGCCAGAGACAGGCGTACCCTCGCATGAGGGTACGGTCAGCGTCGAAGTGGTGGGCCCGGCCGGATTCGAACCGACAACCAAAGGATTATGAGTCCCCTGCTCCACCGTTGAGCTACAGGCCCGCTTGCGCGTTGGCTATTTTAACCCATTTCGGCGAAAGCGCCAGGTGATTCTCGGCACGCTCACATATCGCGTTGGCCAGAGGCGCAGCCCGAAGTGGTCGCAGGGCGTGGGCAAGGGCAGGGGCGAGCGCGGCAGGCTGCGATGCGGGTTCACCCCTGCAGGACTTCTTTTCGCGGCCTTCCTGCGCTGCACGGGTCGGCTTTCCGCTGCTTGATGGACTCGACGCTCACGTAGGTTCTCCTGCCGTTGCGGTAGCCGTCAAGCAGCCCCGCGTCAATCATGTGGGTTACGCGTCCTGCTGAAATGCCCAGATCACGCGCGGCTTGGGCGGCTGACACAACCTTGCCGCGTACGACATAGCTCTCGTCTGTCTCAAAGAAGACGGCTATGACGATCTCCCCGTCGCCGGCTTCGTGGCCGATGTGCGAGATGGGAACCTCATCTCCGTGCAGCAGCAGGGATGCCACATAGGTCCTCATCGCATCAGCCATCATGCTCGCAGCTTCGTTTATCGTGCTGCCTTCGCTCACGCATCCGGGAAGGTCAGGTGCGTCAACCCAGTAGCCGCCCTCTTCCGCAGCGTGAAACACGGCATCGTAGATGTACTTTCCCATGATGCTTCCTTTCGGGGGGGCGCCTACAGCCAGCCTGCGCATTTTGCTATCGCCCGGTAGGTGCCCAGCTTGACTTCCTTGCTCGACGTGGGAACGGAAACGGTCCGCCCGTCCTTCCTGAATACGAGGTGGCTTCCTTTGCCAGTCTGCTCTTCCCAGCCTTCTTTTCGCAGCCTCTTTACGATCTCCTTGACCTCCTGCTCCTTCGGCATGCCAGTTCGCCTTCTCTCGGATGGCAAATATATTATAAAGTGTTGCTATTTTTAATCAAGGTCTCAAGATTGCGTATAGTCAAGGGTAAAACGCATGTTGCGAGAAAAGCTCGACTCAATAATAATACAAATGTTCTAGTAGATATAGAGGAGCGCGAAGATTTCTTGCAACGATAGGGGCGCGGGCTGCGAATATAGGAGTGAAGGGCGGTGAGGTGGTGGGAGGGAAGGCGACAGACGCGAAGGGCACCCGTGACATGCGCGGGCTGAGCAGCGCGCGGGAGCGGAAGCTCATCCGTGATGTGCAGCGGCGGGGATCGCGCGAGGCGGCCGAGGAGCTCGTGCGCGCGTACTACGACGAGGTGTATGTGTTCGCGTTTCGCCAGTGCGGGCGCAAAGAAGATGCGCTTGACCTGACGCAGGGCATTTTCGTGGCGGCGCTGCATTCCCTTCCGCGATTCGACCACCGCCGCGCTTCGTTTCGCACATGGCTCTACCGCATCGCCGCGCACAAGGTCATTGACGCGCGGCGGCGCGTGCGCGCCGACGTCGCCCCGCTCGGCGACGCTGACGTGCCTGACGGGCAGGACTTCGCGGCTCAGGCGTGCGACCGCGTGCTGCTTGAGCAGATCGAGTCCTATGTCTGCGCGCTCGACGCTGAATCGCAGGCGGTGTATCGGCTGAGGCTGTATGCCGAGCGTACGTTTCCCGAGATCGCCGAAGCGCTTGGGATGTCAGAGCCTGCCGTCAAGGCGCGGTACTACCGATTGACGGCCCGCTTGAGGAAGGAGTTCGGATCCCATGAATGATCCCGTAGCCAAAAGCGTGTGGGGTGCGATGGGCGCGCCTGGCGCTGCGGACCTGCCCAGCGCTGCGGAGCGCGAGCGCAGCATCGCCGTCATCGTGGATGCGGCGCTGCCCGCGCGCATGGGCCTGTGCGCACAGCTTGCGAACCTCTTGCACGAGGTGCCTGTTCGCGAGTTTGTCTTCGGCGTGGAGGACTGCCTCTTTCTGGCTCTTGTTGCATCGGCGCTCGTGTTTGCGCCCGCCGTTCTCGCCGTCGCACAGCAGGGTGACCTGCTCGCGCCTTTGCTCTTCGTCTGCTCGCCCCTTCTGTACGCCTTGGCAAGCGTGCTCGTTCGCTGGAAGGAGTCGATGCGCAAGGTGCTCGAGTGGCGGCTGACCTGCCGCGTCTCCCCTCAGGCGTTCGACGCGCTGCGCATGCTGCTGTTCGGCGGCGCATCGACGGCATCATCTGTGGCGCTTGCGCTCGCTTTGTGGGGTGTGACAGGACAGCGGATGTCGCTCGTCTGGCTTCTGGCGCTGGCGTGCTCGAGCCTGTTCGCGTACGCCGCCGCAGCGCTTGCGTGCGAGCGGTTTGCGCGGGGAGGGTGGGCTTGCCTTGTGCCGCCAGTCGCATGGGCGCTCGTGGGCATGGTGCTCGTGGCGTTTCAGCCGGCTTCGTCGGCGCTTGGGCAGGTGCCCCTCGCGGTGCTCGTGGTCGTGGCCGCGGGTGCGGCCTTCGTCTACGTCGGTGAGCTGCGGCGCTGCGTCCTGCGGCCAGTGGAAGGAGGCATGGCATGCTGCAAGTCGATCATGTGACGAAGCGTTTCGGAGGGGTGACGGTGCTCGAAGACGTCTCGCTCGTCTTTGGGCCAGGGGTGTACGGGCTTCTGGCGCCGAATGGCGCGGGCAAGACGACGCTCGTGAAGATGCTGGTCACCTTGATGGCCCCCACGGAAGGTCGCATCCTGTGGAACGGGGAGGACGCGCTTTGCCTGGGGGAGGAGTATCGCGCGTGCTTCGGCTATCTTCCGCAGGAGCTCGGCTTCTATCCCCGTTACACGCCTCGACGGTTTCTGCGCTATGTCGCGACGCTGCAGCGCATGCCGCGCGCGCAGGCTGATGCGCGCATCGACCGCCTGCTTGACGCGGTTGGCCTGTGGGACGTGGCTGATCGGAAGATGCGCGAGTTCTCGGGTGGGATGCTGCGCCGTGTGGGCATTGCCCAGGCGCTTCTCCGCGACCCCCAGCTTCTCGTGCTTGACGAGCCCACGGCGGGCCTCGACCCGCGCGAGCGCGTGCGGTTCCGCAACCTTGTGCGCGCGGTAGCGGACGATCGCATCGTCATCATGTCCACGCATGTCGTGTCCGACGTGGAGGCCATCGCCGATGAGATCGTCTTGCTGAAGGACGGTCGAGTGCTTGCCTGCGAGCCTCCGGCGAGCGTATGCGCGCGGGCGGCGGGCAGGGTGTTCGAGGTGCCCCTGCCTGCGCCGCTCCCGTCTGCGTTGAGGCCGGTTCTGGGGCAGGCTTCGCCTGCGCCGCTCCCGTCGGGATGGCGGGTCTTGAGCGAGCGCCAACGCGGCGGGCATGTCGTCACGCGCATCGCATGTGACGAAGGCGGCGCAGGCACGGCATGTCCGCCTGTCGGTGCCGTTCCCGTTGAGCCATGTTTGGAGGATGCGTTTCTGTATCTGTATGACGACGGGTTGGAGAAGGGCTCTTCCTTCGCTTGGACGGGCCGAGAAGGGGGCGTGACGGTATGAGGCTGCTTCTCTGTGAGATGCGCAAGATATGGCGTCCGGGTCTGATCGTGGTCATCGTGGCGCTTGGCTTGGCGTACTGGGTGACGGTCGCGAGCTTTGACCTGCGCTACCTGAACAACGGCCCTTATTTCCAGGCTGATGCTGCGTTGGCCGAAGGCTGGCTCGAGGAGTTTGGTCTCACCATGGAGCCCGAGGAGCGCGCGCAGCTCGACGCGCGGCTGGAAAGGGAGATCGCTGCGTTCGACGAGCAGGTGGCCGACTTGCCGGAGGCGGTTGAAGCGGGCATTGACGGCTACGCGGCGTATCGGGCTGCTCTGTCGGAGCGGCCGCCCGAGGGGGATCTCCCGCGTGACGCGGACCTTGCCCGGGTGCTTGCTTCGAAGACGAACTATCCGACGATCCAGCAGCTCGAGTTGTTCATGGAGTCCTATGACATGACGGAGGAGGCTGCCGCTGCGCGTGCTGCCGAGGCGTCGGACGTCGCTGATGCGCCATGGAGCGGCGGCCTCGTTGGGCCGCGGGCGGCTGCCGTCGACCAACGCATGCTCGCGGCGCACGAAGGAGGCGAGCGCGGGTTCCTGCCGCACGGCATGCTCGAGCGCGTTATGAGCTACGCGGGGCATCTGGCGTCGTGGACGGTGCTGAGCGTGATCCTGCTGCTCATACCCGTGATGACGCGCGATCGGCTGCACGGCACGTGCGTCATCCAGCGAACGTCGCGCGCGGGGCGCGAAAGCGTGCGCGCGCAGATCGCGGCAGGCATGTCGTCGGCGGCGCTGCTCGCACTGGCGAACGTGGTGGCGTGGGGCGTCCCGCTTGCGCTCAGCGGCACGCTGGCGCTTGCGAGCTGCCCGCTCCTCAACTACGCGAACAGCTTCTACGTGCCGTGGCTGAGTGTGACGTACGGGCAGTATCTGCTGATTCTCGCGGTGCTGACGGTGGCTTGGGGGCTCGTTGCCGCTGCGGGCGCGCTCTTCCTCTCGCAGCTCAGCGACAACTACGTGTCCGCGCTGCTGAAGGCATTGCCGCTGTTCGCCGTGCTCGGGATGGTGCTTGCGCCGTGGGCGACGGAGGGGGCGCTCATGATCCGGGATGTGGTTCCTGGCTCGTCGGTGCTCATGCCCTGCGGCATGGAGGTGGCCGTCCTGGTCGTGCTTCTCGCCGTCGGGGCGGTTCTGCTTGCGCGCCTCGCGCGAAGTTGGGAAGCGCCAGCGCGCGAGGAATGGTGAGCGCCATTTTAACTCTCGGCTTTGCAATCAACGAAAAAGGCCAGAGCAAATAACGCTCTGGCCTGTTGTTCATGGTGGTCGCTACAGGATTTGAACCTGTGACCCCCGCCGTGTGAAGGCGATGCTCTCCCGCTGAGCCAAGCGACCGAATATGCTGCCGTCTCTCAACGGCGTTTGACTATGATAACGGCACTTCGCCTCGAGCGCAAGCCCCTTTCTCCGCTTTCTCGCGATTTTTTGCGCAAGGCGCGCCGGCGTGGCGATGCTATACTATTTTGTCGGGTTTGAACTCATGTGCGCGCGGTCGCCAAGCGCCGCGCGTGCTGGCGAAAGAGAGAGACAGACATGGCATCCGACATGACATCCGACACCTTCCTGGCCTCCAAGAAGATCAGCGACGAGATCAAGGCCGACCTGGCCGTGCATCCCGAGAAGTACACCATGCTCACGGGCGACCGCCCCACGGGGCGCCTGCACATGGGCCATTACTTCGGCACCATCCGCGAGCGCGTGCGCCTGCAAGACGCCGGCATCACCACGCGCATCATCATCGCCGACTACCAGGTGATCACCGACCGCGACACCACCGAGCACATCGCCGACAACGTGCACAACATGGTGATCGACTATCTGGCCTGCGGCATCGACCCGGAGAAGACCATCATCTTCACGCACTCGGCCATACCGGCCTTGAACCAGCTCATGCTGCCGTTTCTGTCGCTCGTCACCGAGGCTGAGCTGCAGCGCAACCCCACCGTGAAGGCCGAGCAGGAGGCGAGCGGGCACGCGCTCACGGGGCTTCTGCTCACCTACCCCGTGCACCAGGCGTGCGACATCCTGTTCTGCAAGGGCAACATCGTGCCGGTCGGCAAGGACCAGCTGCCGCACATCGAGCAGACGCGCCAGATCGCGCGCCGCTTCAACGAGCGCTACGGCCGCGTGTTCCCCGAGCCGCACGGCCTTCTGACCGACGCCGTGGAGATCCCCGGGCTTGACGGCCGCAAGATGTCGAAGAGCTACGGCAACTCCATCGCGCTGTCGGCCACGGCTGAGGAGACCGCCAAGCTCATCAAGAAGTCCAAGACCGACTCCGAGCGCTTCATCACGTTCGACAAGGAGAACCGCCCTGGCGTGTCGGCCCTGCTCACCACGGCGGCGCTGTGCACCGGCCGCACCGAGGTGGAGATCGCCGAGGAGATCGGCAACGACGGCTCGGGTGCGCTCAAGAAGTACGTGACCGAAGCCGTGAACGCCTACCTGGCCCCCATCCGCGCGCGCCGCGAGGAGCTCGCCGCGCGCCCCGCGTTCATCCGCGAGGTGCTTGCCGAGGGCAACCGCCGCGCCAACGAGCTGGCGAACGCCACCCTCGACCAGGTGCGCGAAGCCATGGGCATGGTGTACTAGTCGCAAGCCCTCCTGCGGGATGCGAGATCGGCAGCGCGTCGCAAGAGAGGAAGAAAATCATCATACGATGCGGGTCTATTTCATGCCAATGATTGCGGGCGAGTTCTCCTTAGTCAGGCGCTGCTTATGAGCGTGCGATGGCTTCTTTGAACCAGCGGCCGGCCTCGGAGAGGTCGGCTTCTGCCCAGCCTGACGTCGCCTGCGTGCCAGGCGCGATGAGGGCGGACGTCTCGTTCTTGTTCGAGAGGCTCCATGCGACGAAGCTCACGTTGCGGCTGTTCAGCAGGTTGAGCCACGTTGCGGCCGAGTCTCCGTCGATGTGCCCGTTGCCCGAGGCGTCGGTGATGCTGCACTCGCTCACGAACGCGGGCACGCCGGCGTCGAGCGCGCGCATGAGCTTCTCGCGGATGCCGTCCTTGTGCGTGGCGGCGTAGAAGTGCAGCGTGTACATGACGTTAGGATCGTCGATGCGGTTGCCGATCACTTCGTCGATGTCCTGCGACCAGGTGTTGGTGCCTACGAGCACCACGGCATCGGGGTCGTGGGCGCGGATGGCGTCGAGCGCCGCCTCCGCATAGGGCTTGATGACGGTGGAAAACGGCGAGCTTTGCGGCTCGTTGCATACCTCGTAGATCACGTTGTCGCTCTCGGCGTAGCGTGAGGCCACGGTGTCGAAGAACTCGAGCGCCTCCGCCTGATGCGCGGTCGGGTTGCCGTCGCTCAAGATGTGCCAGTCGATGATGACGTACAGATCTGCTGCCGTGGCCGCGCGCACGCCCTCGTCGATGAGCGCGAGGAGCGCCGATCGGTCGCCGTCCGTGCAGTACCCGCCGCTCTCGGCCGTGTACATCGCCAGGCGCACGACGTTGGCGCCCCAGTCTTCGCGCAGTGTGGCGAACGCGTCGGCGTTCACGTATTGCGGGAACCATGCCAGCCCGTGTGTGCTCACGCCGCGCAGCTGCACGGGGTTGCCCTGCTCGTCGGCGAGCCCGGTGCCCTCCACGTGCAGCTTGCCGGCCTTGGAGAACGCTGCGACGTTGTTGGAGGCTGCGTCTGCAGCTGCCCCCTCGCCTGCGGTTGCGTTTGTCGGCGGGCGCACCGGCTCGGGGTCTGCGGGCTGGCAGCTGGTGAGGCTGAAGGCGAGGGCGGCGGCGATCAGGAGCGCGAAGGCGGCTGCGAGGACGGCGGTTCTGCCGGCAGACGCCGGAAGGGCGGTGCTGGCGGGTCGGGCGCAAAGCGGCGGGCGGATCATGGGGTGGTTCCTCTCTCGTGCGCCCGGTATGCCCTGGTGACGCGCTTGCGCGCGTGGGCACGAGGCGGGCGCTCTTCTTTTCGCCTCCTATGGTAAACCATCGCGGCGTGCTTGCGCGTGCTGCAAGGGTGAGGGGTGGCGTGAACCTCGCGCCTGCGCTTCGCCCCGCGTTCGCCGAAAAACCCTTATAATCAATCTTTACGACGAAAACCGGCCTTGCGGCGAGCTGGGCTGGCTGGCCAAGAACCGGCCCGGCGCGCCGCCAGGCCGCTCGGTCGGCTGAGACGAACTGACAAACCAACCAAGCAGAGGCACCTCCATGATCCTGCAGACCGAACATATCTCGAAGTCCTACGGCGGACGCCAGCTGTTCCGCGACGTCACCTTCCGCCTGGAGGAGTACGACCGCCTGGCGCTCGTGGGCCCCAACGGCGCGGGCAAGACCACGATGCTCAACATCATCTCGGGCGAGGACGAGCCCGACGAGGGCCGCATTCTCTTCGCGAAGGGCGCGCGCGTGGGCTACCTCGAGCAGGAGGCCATCGAGATGGGCGTACGGCCCATCTTCGACGAGGTCATGTCCTCGCAGGTGGAGGTGCTCGAGGCCGAGCGCCGTCTGCACAAGCTGGAGTCCGAGCTCGGCGAGAGCCCCACGCCCCAGCAGCTCGCGGCGGCGGGCCGCGCCCGCGACGCGTTCGAGATGCTCGGTGGCTACACCATTGAGGCGAAGGTGCGTGGCGTGCTGTTCGGCCTGGGCTTCAAGGAAGAGGACATGACGCGCCTGACCAGCGAGTTCTCCGGTGGTTGGCAGATGCGCATCGCGCTGGCGAAGCTGCTCATCCGCAATCCCGAGGTGCTGTTGCTCGACGAGCCCACCAACCACCTCGACCTGGAGTCGGTGAAGTGGCTCGAGGGATTTTTGCGCTCGTACGCGGGCACGGTTATCGTGGTCAGCCACGACCGCGCGTTCATGGACAACATGGTGGACCGCGTGGCTGAGATCGACAACGGTGAGGTCATCCTCTACAAGGGCAACTACTCGGCCTACCTGCGCGCCCGCGCCGAGCGCATCGAGCGGCTGCGCGCCGAGAAGGCCAAGCAGGACGAGGAGATCGCGCACCTCGAGGCGTTCGTCGAGAAGTTCCGCTACAAGGCCACCAAGGCCAAGCAGGCGCAGGACCGCGAGAAGAAGCTCCTCAAGATCAAGGAGAACCGCATCGTCATCCCCGAGGAGAAGAAGACGGTGCACTTCAACTTCCAGCAGCCGCCGCGCACCGGCGACATGGTGGTGCGCGCGCAGGGCCTGCGCAAGCACTACGGCGAGAAGAAGGTCTACGACGGCGCCGACTTCACGATGTACCGCGGCGACAAGGTGGCGCTCGTGGGGCCCAACGGCGCGGGCAAGTCTACGCTGCTCAAGATGATTGCGGGCGTGCTCGCGCCCGACGCGGGCAGCATCGAGTACGGCGTGCACGTGTCGCACACCTACTACGCGCAGCACCAGCTCGAGGAGCTGCACGCGGGCAACACCGTGTTCGAGGAGCTCGACCGCGTGGCGCCGGGCTGGTCGATCAGCCAGGTGCGCACGCTTTTGGGCGCGTTTCTGTTCGCGGGCGACGACGTGGAGAAGAAGGTGGGCGTGCTCTCGGGCGGCGAGAAAAGCCGCCTGGCGCTGGCGAAGATGCTCGTGGCACCCAAGCCGCTGCTCTGCCTCGACGAGCCCACCAACCACCTCGACATCTCGAGCGCCGACATCCTCGAGCAGGCGCTGCTGCACTTCGAGGGCACGATCCTGTTCATCACGCACGACCGCCACCTCATCCGCAGCGTGGCGAACCGCATCGTGGAGGTGACGCCGGGCAAGATCACCAACTACGACGGCGACTACGACTACTACTTGTTCAAGTCGGGGCAGCTTGACAACCCCGACCCGGCGGACCGCTCGCTGGTGGACGAGGTGTTCGAGGGCGAGGGTGCCGCGAAGGGGAGCGCCGCGCGCGGCGGCGTGGCCGGCAGGGTCGCGGGCGCGAAGGGGGGCGCGAGGGCCGCGACGGGCGCGGGCGGCGCGCAGGCGGGCTCGGCCAGCAAGGCGGGCTCGGGCACGACGGGTGCGCAGGCGAGCGCGAAGATAGCCGCTGCCAAGGCCGCCGACGCCGCGCTCACGGCTCCGAAGGCGAGCGCGCCGAAGTCCAAGGAGCAGAAGCGCCGCGAGGCCGAGGCGCGCAACCGCGCCTACGCCGCGCTCAAGCACCACCGCCGCCGCATCGCCGAGCTCGACGCGCAGCTCGAGCGCGACAACGCGCGCATGGCCGAGTTGCTCGAGCTCATGGCCGACCCCGACTTCTACATCAACGAGAGCGCCTCGTCTGACGCCGTCGCCGAGCACGGCAAGCTCAAGGTGCGCATCGCCGAGGCCGAGGAGGAGTGGTTCATGCTCAACGAGGAGCTCGAAGAGGAGATGGCCCGTCAGGCGGAGCGCGCCTGATGCTGAACGTCGTCTTGGTCGAGCCCGAGATCCCGCAGAACGCGGGCAACGTCGCGCGCACCTGCGCGTGCGCGGGCGCGCGGCTGCACCTCGTAGAGCCCATGGGTTTCCACGCCACCGAGCGCAACCTCAAGCGCGCGGGCTGCAACTACTGGAACGACGTGGACATCGAGCGCTGGCCTTGCGCCGAGGCGTTCTTCGAGGCGCATGAGCATGACGAGCTGCACTTGTTCACGGGCGCGGCGACGCGCAGCTACGCCCAGGCGGGCTTCGGGCCGGATGCCTACCTGGTGTTCGGGCGCGAGAGCCGCGGGCTCGACCCCGCGCTCATCGAGCGCTTCGCCGAGCGCTGCGTGCGCATTCCCTTGCGCGCGGGCCTCGACTCGCTCAACGTGTCGAACGCCGCCGCCATCGCGGTCTTCGAGGCCCTGCGCCAGCAGGGCTTCCCCGGGCTTGTGTAAGGTGTGGCGTAGGGGGATGGTGCAGCGCATGGGGATGGGGCTTCCCCCCTCGCGTCACCCCGGGTGAGCTTTCCCTCTCTGTATCGCCTTGGATAGGCGTTCCCCTCCCCGTGTCATCCTGAGCGTCCTATATCATCCTGGGTGGGCGTCCCCCTTCCTGTGTCATCCTGAGCGAGCGAAGCGAGTCGAAGGATCTGGCCCCGGGCACGATGTGCTTGCATGCGCAGCCCACGTGCGGCCAGATCCTTCGACTCCGCGCCCTGCGGGCGCTCCGCTCAGGATGACACGTAATAGCAACCAGCTGCCCGGGATGACGCACGGGAGCAACTTGCTGCCCGGGACGACGCGCAGGAGCAGCCTGCTGCTCGGAATGGCGTGGGAAGGCGGCCAGCTGCCCGGGATGGCGCGAGGGGTGAACGCAAGCGCGTGTGTCCGCGTCATGATGCGTGGGAGCGCCCAAGCCTCGTGGCATTGAAAGCAAGCGCGTTAGCGCTGAGCACTTTCACGGCAGGTGCTCTGAATGGCATGAGGGAGCGCGCATTGCTCAAGCGGGTTTATGTGCGTTTCACGCCCCGTATGCGGGCTGGTGGGCGCGCGGGCGTGCGCATGAGCTAAACTTACACGCCATGGACACCAACTACCTCATCTACATCATCTGCTCCATCTTGAGCTTCGTGCCGGCGCTCGTGCTGCACGAGGTGGCGCACGGCTTCGCGGCCTACAAGCTCGGCGACCCTACGGCCAAGCGCGCCGGGCGCCTCTCGCTCAACCCCGCGAAGCACATCGACCCGTTCGGCACGGTGCTTCTGCCGCTCATGCTCATGGTGCTCAACTGGCCCATCTTCGGCTACGCGAAGCCGGTGCCGTACAATCCCACGTACTTCAAGGACCCGCGCAAGGGCGACTTCATCGTGGGCCTCGCGGGCCCGTGCGCGAACCTCGTGATGGCGGGCGCGGCGGCGCTTCTGGCCCACGCGCTCTTCGGCGTGGCGCCGGACCTTCTGGGAAACGAGGCGTTCCAGTACTTCTACCTGATGTTCTTGCCCATGTTCGCGCTGATCAACCTGTACCTCATGTTCTTCAACCTGCTGCCCATCCCGCCGCTTGACGGCTCGTCCATCTTCGCGCTCCTCATCCCGCGCGCGTACCTGCCGAAGTACTACGAGATCCAGCGCTACGCATTCCCCATCTTCATGATCGCTGTCGTGGTGGTCCCGTACGTGTTCAACTTCAACCCGTTCTCCTGGTATCTGGATCTCACGGCGTGCAACCTGGCCAACCTGATGTTCCCGTTCCGCGTGGCGTAAAGGGGGCGTCGGGGACCGCATGTCGTACAAGGTGCGCATTGACAGCTTCGAGGGTCCGTTTGACCTGCTGCTCTACCTCGTGAGCCGCCAGAAGGTGGACATCGGGGCCATCTCGATCACCGAGATCGCCGACCAGTACCTCGAGGAGGTGTCCCACATGGACCGCCTCGACCTGGACGTGGCGAGCGACTTTCTGCTGGTGGCCTCCACGCTGCTCGAGATCAAGGCGCAGAGCCTCATCCCGCGCGATCGCACCGAACTCGACGACGAGCTGGCGGAGCTCGCGCCCTCCGAGGCGCGCGACCTGCTCGTCGAGCGGCTGGTGGAGTACAAGAAGTACAAGAACGCGGCGGGCGCGCTGCATGCGCGGCTCATCGCCGAGGGGCGCATGCACGTGCGTCCCTTCGGGCCTGACGCGAGCTTTCTGGGGCTCATGCCGGACTTCCTGGCCGGCGTGAGCGTCGACGCGCTCGGGCTTTTGGCCGCGCGCGCCATGGCGCGCCGCGAGGTGTTCCTGCTGGAGAGCGAGCACATCGCCGCGAAGCCCATCCCGGTCGAGGTGCACGTGCGCGCCATCCACCAGCGCATCGTGAACCGCAAGCACCTGCGCTTCTCGGACTTGGTGAGCGCCGAGACGCCGCCCGAGGTGGTGGTCGTCACGTTTCTGGCGATCCTCGAGCTGTACAAGCGCTCCATGGTGCGGCTCGAGCAGCCCGAGACGTTCGGCGACATCGCGATCGACTACATCGAGGGCTCGGGCGAGCTGAACCTGGTGGGCGAAGACGCGCTCACGTCGGTGGGAGAGGAGTAGCCATGTTCCAAGGACTTCAAGCTGACCAGGTCAGAGGCGCGGTCGAGGCCCTGCTCTTCGTCACCGATGAGCCGGTGGGCACCATCACGTTGGCCGAGATGCTCGAGTGCGACGTCGCGCTCGTGGAGGACGCGCTCGTAAGCCTGCGCAACGCGCTCGAGTTCGAGAACCGCGGCATCCAGCTGCGCGAGGTGGCGGGCGGATGGCGGCTGTTCACGCACCCGGCCTACCACGAGCTGATCGAGAAGTACGTGCTGTCGTGGGACACGCGCAAGCTGTCGGCGGCGGCTATGGAGACGCTCGCCATCGTGGCTTATACGCAGCCGGTCACGCGCGCGGGTGTGGCGAGCGTGCGCGGCGTGAACTCCGACAGCTCCATCAACTCGCTGGTGGAGAAGGGGCTTCTGCGCGAGGTGGGCACGGCCGACACGCCGGGCAACCCCGTGCTCTACGGCACCACGCGCGGCTTTCTGGAGAGGTTCGGCCTGCGCTCCGTGGCCGACCTGCCGGATCTGGCCGACTTCGCGCCCGACGAGGAGACGCGGCGGCTGATCATGCAGCGTCTGAGCGCCACGCGCGACGACGCGGCGGTGTCCGACGCGCAGGCGCGCGCCATGGCCGAGGCGCTCGTGTACGGCGACGAGGAGGACGGCCCGGACGCGGGCGTGCCTGCGGGCGGCGAAGAGGCTGAGGGCGGTGCGGAAGCTGCGAGCGCGGTGGACGTCCCAGGCGCTGCGGGCGGTGTGAACGTGCCGGGTGTCGCGGGTGCGCCGGGAGCTGCGTCCACGGGCCGGTCGACCGAGGCCATGTTCGCCGAAGCCATCGCGAGCACGCTCGGCGTGGTCGACAAGATCGACTTCGACGCCCTCGTTTTCGAAACCGATGACGAATAACTGCGAGCAGAGGTGCGAGAAACACGCGATCTGATACCGCGTGAGAGCGTCTTGGCATGCCTTCGTCGTATTATCTTGTAGAGAGAATGGTTCTGGCCAGGTGTTTGTTTTCGACATAATTGCATGGGTGGAGGTCGACGGCGTCATTTTGGCTCGCGACGGTATCAGATCGCGTGTTTCTCGCACGTCAGGCGCCTCCAACTTGCATTCTAAGGGTGGTGCCCGGTGAATGAGATGCGCTTGCAGAAGTTCCTGGCGCGCGCGGGGGTGGCCTCGCGGCGCGGGTCCGAGGAGCTCATCAGCGCCGGGCGCGTGCGCGTGAACGGCGCGTGCGTGACTGAGCTGGGCAGCAAGGTGGACGCCGACGTTGACGCGGTGGAGGTCGACGGCGTGCGCGTGGAGCTGCCGCGCGAGAGCGTGACCCTCATGCTGCACAAGCCCGCGGGCTACGTGACCACCATGTCCGACCCGCAGGGGCGCCCGACCGTCGCCGAGCTCGTGCCGGCGGGGGAGGGCCGCTTCGCGGGGCTCTACCCGGTAGGGCGCCTCGACGCCGACACCACGGGGCTTCTGCTCTTCTCCACCGACGGCGAGCTGGGCAACGCGCTCCTGCACCCGCGCCGGCACGTGACCAAGCGCTACGTGGCGCTCGTGGAGGGCGCGCCCGGCGCGCGCGACGTCGAGCGGCTGCGCCGCGGCGTGCAGCTTTCCGACGGCATGACGCTTCCGGCCGAGGTGTCTGTGCTTGAGGGGAAGGCGGCGAAGCGCGCCGCGGCGCTCATCGGCGAGGGGCGCGCTTCGAGCGGGAACGCCCGCCGGCACACGGGCAAGCGCTCGCGCGCGGCCCTCGAGCGCGCCGGCGCGTGCAGCTACGTGGAGGTGGGCCTGCGCGAGGGGCGCAAGCGCCAGGTGCGCCGCATGCTCGAGGCAGTGGGCTGCCCCGTGGTGGCCTTGCACCGCGCGACGTTCGGCCCGCTTGAGCTGGGGAATCTTCCCCGCGGGCAGTGGCGTGAGCTTACGGGCGACGAGGTGGCGGCGCTGCGGGAGGCCGTGCGGGGGTAGGGCTTCGACGTGGGGCTTCGCTGCCGCGCCCTGGCGCGCCTGGGGGCGGCGGGGCACAGCCCGCTGGCTGACGCTCTCAGCGCCTCGGCGCGCTCGCCGACCGCCGCGGCATGGGCCGCGTGGGAATTCGCGTCGCTTTCGTCCGTTCACCTTCCAAACGTATACAATACTGTCACGCTCAAAGCGAGTTCAAGACTAAGCAAGAGGAAGCACCACCTTTATGCCTGACCAGACTCAACCCACGTCCGCGCCGGCAGGCGCGAGCGCCCCGGACGCCCCGGGCGCCGCATCAGCGGCGATGCCCGCGCTCACGGGCGCCGCAGCATCCGCGCCGGCGGCTACCGCGGCATCCGCGCCTGCCGGCGCGGCGCATGGCGACCCGCAGCGCGAGACGCCGTTTCGCTTCGTCGCCGTCATCGGCCTCGGCCTCATCGGCGCGTCGTTCGCCGCGGCCGTGCGCGCCGCCTACCCTGACGTCACCGTGTTCGGCGTCGACGTCGACGGGCGCACCTGCGTGGTGGCCGAGGAGCGCGCATGGGTGACGCGCGCCACGCGCCCCGACGACCCCGCGTTCGAGCAGTTCATCCGCACATCCTGCGACCTCGCGGTCATCGCCACGCCGGTTGCCGCCGTCGACGACTACCTGCGCCGCCTCGCCGCGTGGGGCTTCCGCGGCGTGCTCACCGACACCGTCTCCACCAAGGCGCACATCCTCGAGGCCGCCGCGAGCATCCTGCCCGCGCCGCAGAACTACGTGCCGGGCCACCCCATGGCCGGCTCAGAGCATAACGGCATCGACGGCGCGCGCAGCGACCTGTTCAAGGGCGCGAACTGGATCCTCTGCCCCGACGAGCAGACCGTCCCCGAGCACTTCCAAAAGCTCCACGAGCTCATCACAGGCGGCATCGAGGCGCGCGTGGTGTCGCTGCGCCGCGAGGAGCACGATCGCGCCGTGGCCATCGTGAGCCACGTGCCGCACATGGTGGCGTCCTCGCTCGTGAACCTGGCGTGCCGCCACGCCGATGACTCCCAGGCCCTCATGCGCCTGGCTGCGGGCGGCTTCAAGGACACCACGCGCATCGCCGCGGGCTCGCCGAAGCTGTGGTGCGGCATCGCGTTCGACAACGCCGAGGCGCTCTCAGACGGGCTCGCCGAGATGCAGGGCATCATCGGCTCGTTCGCCACGGCGCTCGCCGAGGGCGACCGCGAGGGATTCACGCGCCTGCTCGCGGAGGCGTCAGACGCGCGCCGCGCGCTGCCGGCGGCCTGGGTGCCCTCCACCGAGAAGCTGCTCGAGGTGCGCATCCCCATGGTCAACCGCACCGGCGTGGTGGCCGAGGTGACCACCATCGCCAGCTCGGTCGGGTGCAACATCCAGTCCATCGACATCGACCACATCTCCGAGGGCAACGCCGTGCTCTCCCTCATCCTCACCGACGAAGGCGATATCGGCCAGCTCTCGTTCCAGCTGATCACCGCTGGTTTCTCGGTATCGTTCAGTCCCTTGAGCCCGAAGGAGCACGCGCATGTCGACTAAGCTCTCAACCACGTCCGCGCCCGGGGCGCCCGCCGCGCCCGCCTCGTCCGCAACGCCCGCCGCGACCCTCATCAGCCCGCTTCCCGGCCCGCTGCGCGGCAGCGTCACCGTGCCCGGCGACAAGTCCATCTCGCACCGCGCGGTGCTGTTCAGCGCCATGGCCGAGGGCACGTCCACCGTGAGCGGCGTGCTCGACTCCGAGGACGTGCGCTCGTCGCTCGCCGCCGTGCGCGCGCTCGGCGCGCAGGCTGACCTCGAGAAGCAGCCCGACGGCTCGCTGGCGGGCACCATCACCGGCTGGGGCGCGAAGGGCCCCTCCCAGCCCGACGGGCCCATCGACTGCGGGAACTCCGGCACCACGGCGCGCCTGCTCATGGGCGTCTTGGCCCCGTGGGACATCCGCGTGGAGCTCACGGGCGACGAGTCGCTGTGCCGCCGCCCCATGCGCCGCATCACCGCGCCGCTCATGAAGATGGGCGCGCACTTCGACCCCGCGGGCAAGGAGACGCTGCCCATCACGGAGGTGGGCACGCGCTCGCTGCGCGCGCTCACCTATGACGCACCCATGGCATCAGCCCAGCTCAAGACCTCTGTTCTGCTCGCAGGCGTGTTCGCCGAGGGCACCACCACCCTAAACGAGCCCGCGCCCTCACGCAACCACACCGAGCTCATGCTGCCCGAGTACGGCGTGCCCACCACGGCCGGCACGCGCGTGGCGAGCGTGCAGGGCCCGGCCGCTATGCGCGCGAGCGCGGTGGCGGTGCCGGGCGACCCCTCCTCGGCGGCCTTCATCGCGGTGGCGGCGCTGCTTTCGCGCGGCAGCAGCGTGACCATCGAGAACGTGAGCCTCAACCCGGCGCGCATCGGGTTCGTGCGCACGCTCGAGCGCATGGGCGCCGAGATCGCCACGCACCGCGAGGGCTGCGCGGGCAAGGAGCCCTCCGGCAGCATCCACGTGGAGCACACGCCCGCGCTGCGCGGCTGCGAGGTGCCCTCGCAGCACATCGCCTCCATCATCGACGAGATCCCCGTGCTCTCGCTCGTGGCGGCGCACGCGCGCGGCGTCACGGTGTTCAAGGGCGTCTCCGAGCTGCGCGTGAAGGAGTCGAACCGCCTGGCCGCCATCATCGAGGGGCTCGGGCTTCTCGGCGTCGACGCGTGGGAGGAGGGCGACGACCTCTGCATCGAGGGCGACCCGCAGCTCGAGGTGCCGCGCGGCCTCACGTTCGCCACGCGCGGCGACCACCGCCTCGCCATGACGTGGGCGCTCGCGGGCCTCGTGGGCGACGTCCCAGTATCCGTCGAGGACTTCGCGTGCGTGGCCGTGAGCTTCCCCGAGTTCCTCGCCACCATGCAGAAGCTGGCAGACAAGGAGTAGAAGATGATCATCGCAATTGACGGCCCGTCGGGCGCGGGCAAGTCCACGGTCGCGAAGGCCGTGGCCCAGAAGCTCGGCTTCTCGTGCCTGGACACGGGCGCCATGTACCGTGCGGTTGCGTGGCAGGCGCTGCGAGACGGCGTGGCGCTCGACGACGCCGAGGCGCTCGGGAACGTTGCGCGCACCCATGAGATCGCCTTCGGGCACGTCGAGGGCGACCCGGTTCCGAAGCGCGTGTTCATCGGCGGCGCGGAGGTGACCGACGCCATCCGCACGGCCGAGATCGACCGCGCGGTGAGCCCGGTGAGCGCGGTGCCCTCGGTGCGCGCGGCGCTCGTCGACCAGCAGCGCCGGATCGGCGATGCGGGCGACTACGTGGTCGAGGGGCGCGACATCGGCACGTGCGTGTTCCCGGGCGCCGAGGTGAAGGTGTTCCTCACGGCGTCTGACGAGGAGCGCGCGCACCGCCGTGTGCGCCAGAACGTCGATCGGGGCGTGGGCTCCATCGACTACGACGAGGTGCTCGCCGACCTGCGCCGCCGCGACGAGCTCGACTCGAGCCGCTCCGCGTCGCCTCTGCGCGCGGCCGACGACGCCGTGCTCATCGACTCCACGAGGCACTACATCGAGGAGGTCATCGACCAGATCTGCGCGCTGGCCGCCGACGCGCGCTCGCGTGCCCGAGGATGAGGGGAGCTTCCTTGTTTCTAAAATACTCTGAGATGTGGGACATGCCGCTCGGCGGCACCTCGGCCGACCGGCAGATTCCGCACTGGTTCGGCAACGCGGCGTGGGCGTTCATCGGGGCGATCTTCAAGGTGTGCTTCCGCTACCGCGTGGACGGGCGCGAGAGGCTGCGCGCGTTCGACGGCAAGTCGGGCGCGGTGGTGGTGTGCAACCACACCTCGTTTCTCGACGTGGTGATGATCTACCTCGCGGCGCGGCCGAGGCAGTGGGTGCGCTTCATGGGGCGCGACACGCTGTTCGACAACGCGGGCGGCCTTCTGGGCCAGGCGCTCTCACGCGTGGGGGCGTTCCCGGTCAAGCGCGACTCAGCCGACCGCACCTCCATCAAGCGCGCGACGCGCATGCTCAAGAACAACGAGCTCGTGGTCATCATGCCCGAGGGCACGCGTCGCGGCAAGGGCTCGGCGACGCCGACCATCCACGCGGGCGCGGCGTTCGTGGCGCGCATGGGGCACGCGCCCATCCTGCCCATGACGGTGCGCAACGCCGAGCTGGTGAAGCAGAAGGGGAAGCGCCTGCGCTTTCCGAAGATCACGGTGGAGTACGGCGACCCGATCCTGGTGGGCGACTTCGACTTCGTGCCGAAGGACGAGCGGCTCGACGCGTGCACGTGGTACGCCATGCGCGAGTGCTTCGCGCTCTCGCAGCGCGTGCCGCGCGAGGAGGTCGACATGCGGGCGCTCTTCCCCGAGGGAAAGGACTACGCCGCCCTGTTCGCCGCGCACCCGCTGCCGCGCCACAGCGCCGTGGAGCTCGCGGAAGCGGCGGCGAACGCGAAGGAGGCGTGAGGCATGCAGGTGATCCAGGCGAAGCACGCGGGCGCATGCTACGGCGTGCAGCGCGCGCTCGACATGGCGATGGCGGTGGTGGAGCGCGGCGGCGAGGTGGCCACGCTCGGGCCGCTCATCCACAACCCGAAGGTGGTGGCCGACCTCGAGGCGCGCGGTGCGCGCGTGGCCGCCTCGCCCGCCGACATCCACGGCGGCACGGTGATCATCCGCAGCCACGGCGTGACGCCCGAGGTGCGCGCCGAGCTCGAGGAGCGCGGGCTCGACATCGTGGACGCCACCTGCCCGCACGTGGCGCGCGCCCAGGCGGCCGCAGCCGAGATCGCCGGCGCAGGCTGCCGCGTGATGGTGGTCGGCGAGGCGGGGCACCCCGAGGTGGAGGGCCTCACCGCGTGCGCGCAGGCCGCGGGCGGCAAGGTCGACGTGGTGGCCGCGCCGGCCGACGTGCCCGAGGGGCTCTACGACCCCATCGGCGTGGTGGTGCAGACCACCCAGGTGCGCGAGAACCTCGACGCGGTGGTGGCGGCCCTCGAGGAGCAGGGCCTGAGCCCCATCGTGAAGAACACCATCTGCTCGGCCACGAGCCAGCGCCAGAGGACGGCCGCCGACGTGGCGGACCGCGTCGGCGCCATGGTGGTCATCGGCGGGCGCAACTCCTCGAACACCACGCGCCTCGCCGAGATCTGCGCCGAGCGCTGCGCGCGCACCTTCCACGTGGAGAGCGCAGGCGAGCTTACGCCCGGGCAGTTCGCGGGCTGCGCGGCCGTCGGCGTGACAGCCGGCGCCTCCACGCCCGAGGACCAGATCCAGGCCGTGGTCGCCTTCCTCGAGGAGCTGTAGGGAGGCGAAGAGGCGAACGGCCCGCAAGGCGCGGGGCGCGCAAGGCGTGAAGCGCGGCAGGGCTGCCGCCAAGCCGCCGCGCCGCCAAGCCGCCGGATGACGCTGTGTGTTCTACCTGTTCGGAGCTTTACCTACCCGAAGGAGAGAGAGGAAGAGAGGGACCATGTCGCGTCTTACCATCGAGACGAGGGCGGTGGACGCCGCGGGGCACGAGCGCCTGTCAGCGCTCGCCGGCGCCCGCCTGGCGGCGCTGCCGCCCGAGCAGTGCCCCGTTGACCTGACCGTTTCCCTGACGAGGCTGTACCTGTCCGAGTCGTGCGGAAAGTGCACGCCGTGCCGCGTGGGCCTGGCCCAGTGCGCGGCCATCATGGACCGCATCCTGGCGGGCGAGGGGAAGCCTGCCGACGTCGACGTCCTGCGCAAGACGGCGCAGGTGGTCTACGACAGCGCCGACTGCGCTATCGGGTTCGAGGCGGGGCGCACGCTTCTGGCCGCGCTCGACTCGTTTGCCGGTGACTTCGCCAGCCATGTGGAGGACGACTTCTGCACGCGCACGGTGAGCGCCTTCGCGCCGTGTCGCGCCACCTGCCCCGCCCACATCGACATCCCGGGCTACCTCGCCTGCGTGCGCGCGGGTCGCGACGTCGACGCGCTGCGCGTCATCCGCAACGACAACCCGCTGCCCACGGTGTGCGGGTACGTGTGCGAGCACCCGTGCGAGATCAACTGCCGCCGCGCGCTGGTCGACAGCTCGGTGAACATCTGCGGCATCAAGCGCTACGCGGCCGACAACGCGCCGGCGTACGATCCGCCTGCGTGTGCGCCTGCCACGGGCAAGCGCGTGAGCATCGTGGGAGGCGGCCCGGCGGGCCTTTCCGCCGCGTACTACCTGGCGCTCATGGGGCATGATGTCACCGTGTACGACCAGCGCGAGAAGCTCGGCGGCATGGTGCGCTACGGCATCCCCGACTACCGCCTCCCGCAGGACAAGCTGGACGCCGACGTGGACTTCGTCCTGCGCACGGGCGTGAAGGTGGTCTCGGGCTGCGCCGTGGGCACTGACGTGCCCTTCTCCGAGGTGTCGAGCGGCTCTGACGCGGTGTATCTCTCCATCGGCGCGCACCTGGATAAGAAGCTGGGATGCGAGGGCGAGGACGCCGCGGGCGTCATGTCGGCGGTGACCTTCCTGCGCGCGGCGGGCGCGGGCGCGCCGGTCGACCTGGCGGGCAAGCGCGTGTGCGTCGTGGGCGGCGGCAACGTGGCCATGGACTGCACGCGCACGGCGCGCCGCCTCGGCGCGGCGAGCGTGGAGTGCGTCTACCGCCGGCGCATCGCCGACATGACGGCGCTTCCCGAGGAGATCGAGGAGGCGCAGGCCGAGGGCTGCCAGATCACGCAGCTCGAGGCGCCGGTGCGCATCGAGGCCGACGCTGCGGGGCGCGTGGTGGCGCTCATCACGCAGCCGCAGATCATCGGCGCTGTCGGGCGCGGCGGCCGCCCGGCCCCGCGCGCAGCCAGCGTGTCTGAGCACCGCATCGCGTGCGACGTGGTCATCGTGGCCATCGGGCAGGCCATCGACGTGGCGGCGTTCGAGGGGGCCGTCAAGACCGAATGGGGCTGCATCGTGGCGAACGAGGACGGCTCCATCTCCCAGACGCCGGGGCTCTTCGCTGGCGGCGACGCGGTGTCGGGCCCGTCCACGGTCATCAAGGCCATCGCGGCGGGCAAGGTGGCTGCGGCCAACATCGACGTGGCGCTTGGGTTCTCCCATGACGTGCACGATGAGGTGGACGTGCCGCCCGCGCACTTCCCGCTGGGCCCCACGGGCCGCGTCGAGCTTCGGTGCGTGCCCTTTGCCCAGGCGGCGACCACGTTCGACCTTGCCAAGCTGGGCATGAGCGCCGAGGAGGCCTTCCAGGAGACCTCGCGCTGCCTGCGCTGCGACCACCACGGGTTCGGCGCCACCTGCAGGAAGGAGGAGCTCGCATGGTAGAGCTCATCATCGACGACGTGACGGTCTCCGTCGAGGAGGGCGCGACGCTTCTGCAGGCCGCGCGCGCCGCGGGCGCGGAGATCCCCACGCTGTGCTACTTTGAGGGCCTCAACGAGATCGGCGCCTGCCGCGTGTGCGTGGTGGAGGTCGAGGGGGAGGATCGCCTGTCCGCCGCCTGCAACACCGCGGCGCGCCCCGGCATGCGCGTGCGCACCGACACCGAGCGCGTGCGCGAGGCACGGATGGCTGCGCTCCAGCTCATCCTGTCGCAGCATGACCTGAACTGCGCGTACTGCACGCGCGACGGCACCTGTCGCCTGCAGAAGCTGCTCTTGGCGTACGACCTCATCGAGCGTGACGAGCTGTTCGACATGGTGACCGAGGCTCCGAGCCCCTACGCGAAGCAGCTCGTCCGGGGCAAGCGCTCCCAGTGGAAGGCGCAGGCGCCCATCCAGCGCCGCACCAACCTGTGCGTCAAGTGCGGCCGCTGCGTGGCGGCGTGCAAGCGCCTCGAGGGCATCGGCGTGTGGGACTTCGTCGGCTCAGGCGCCGCGTCGAACGTCGGCGTGCGGAACGGCTCGTACATGAAGGCCGAGGGCTGCGTGGCATGCGGCCAGTGCATCACGCACTGCCCCACGGGCGCCCTCTCGGAGCGCGACGACATCCAGCTTCTGCGCGACGCCATCGCCGACCCCGACGTGACCACGGTGGCGCAGATCGCGCCCGCCACGCGCACGTCATGGGGCGTGGGCCTCGGCGCCGAGGAGGGCGCGCTTCCCGTCGAGCGCATGGCGGCTGCGCTCAAAAAGCTCGGCGTGGACTACGTGTTCGACACCTCGTTCTCCGCCGACCTCACCATCATGGAGGAGGCCACCGAGCTTCTGCACGTGCTCGCCGAGCGGGCACCCGACGAGAACGGCGTCGTGTGGCCGATGTTCACGAGCTGCTGCCCGGCGTGGGTGACGCACGTGAAGAACGCACACCCCGACGTGCTGGACCGCCTGTCCACGGCGAAGAGCCCCATGATGATGTTCGGCGCCGTGGCCAAGACGTGGTTCGCGCAGAAGCGCGGGCTTGACCCCGCGCGCGTGTTCTCGGTGGCGCTCATGCCGTGCACGGCGAAGAAGACCGAGGTCAAGCTGCCGATGGCGGCGAACGAGGGCGTTTTTGACATGGACGCGTCCCTGACTACGCGCGAGCTCCAGCGCCTGATCCGCGACGCGGGCGTCGACGTGGCGGCGCTCGAGGACGTCCCGCTCGACGACCCGCTCGGCTCCTACACGGGCGCGGGCGTCATCTTCGGCACCACCGGCGGCGTGATGGAGGCCGCGCTGCGCAGCGCGCACTGCTTCGTCACGGGCTCGGTCCCGGCCGACCCCGAGGGCTTCGCGTTCAGCCCGGCGGGTGCGGGGCGCCCCTGGAAGGAGGCGTCGTTCGACCTGGCGGGCACGCGCGTGCGCTGCGCCGTGGCGAGCGGCCTGGCCAACGCGGGCAAGCTTTTGGACGCCATCCGCGCGGGCGAGGCGGCCTACGAGTTCGTGGAGGTCATGGCGTGCCCGAGCGGGTGCGCGGGCGGCGGCGGCCAGCCCATCGACGGCACCGACCGCGAGCTGGGGCTTGAGCGCGGGCAGGTGCTGCGCGGCATCGACCGCACGGTGACGTCTCTGCGCTACAGCCACGAGAACCCGGTCATCAAGGTGCTCTACGAGGAGTTCTTGGGCGATCCGTGCGGCGAGCGCGCGCACCAGCTGCTGCACGTCGACCACCGGGCGAAGGGGTAGGGCATGGTGAAGCTGACGAAGGCGACGAGGGTGGTGAAGACCGCGAAGGCTGCGAAGGCTGCGAAGGCTGCGAAAGCTGCGAGGCTCGCCGTGCTCGCCGCTTGCGCCTGTATGCTCATGGTGCTGGCGTGCGCGCTCGCGGGCTGCGCGGGGCAGGGCGCGGGCAGCGCGGGCGGCGCGGACGCGGGTGCGAGCTCGGCCGCGGCGCAGGCCGAGGACGCCGCATCCGTTGCGCAGGCGGCCGACGAGCTGCGCATCGTGTCGATGAAGGGCCCCACCTCGGTGGGCCTCGCGTCCATGATGGCGCAGGAGCAGGGCTCGTTCACGGTGGTGGGCGCGGCCGACGAGGTGGCGCCGCTGCTTCTGAAGGGCGAGGCCGACATCGCGTGCGTGCCCGCGAACCTGGCGGCGACGCTCTACCGAAAGACCGACGGCGCGATCCGCGTGATCGACGTGAACACGCTCGGCGTGCTCAACGTGGTGACGGCCGACGCGTCGGTGGACTCGGTGGAGGCGCTCGTCGGGCGCACCGTGTACATGACGGGCAAGGGCACCGTGCCCGAGTACACGCTTTCGGCGCTGCTCACGGCCGCAGGGCTTTCCGAGGGCGACGTGGACGTGCAGTTCAAGTCCGAGCCGGCCGAGGTGGCGGCGCTCGTCTCCGCCGACGCGAGCGCGGTGGGCATCCTGCCGCAGCCCTATGCCACGGCCGTCACGCTCAAGAGCCCCGACGTGAAGGTGACGGTCGACCTCACGAAGGCGTGGGAGGAGGTCGCCGGCGCGGACGGCAGCGTGCCCGTCACGGGCGTCACCGTCGCTAAGGCGTCGACAATCGAGGAGAACCCTGAGGTCATTGGCGAGTTTCTGGCGCGGCACGCCGCCTCGGCCGTCGTCGCGCAGACCGACCCGTCTGCCATCGCGCAGGTCGTGGTGGACCTCGGCATCATCGAGAGCGCGCCTTTGGCGCAGGCGAGCATCCCGCGCTGCAACGTGGTGTGCTTCACGGGCGCGGAGATGAAGGCGGCGCTCGCAGGATACCTGGGCAAGCTCTACGAGCAGGATCCCGCCTCCGTGGGCGGGCAGCTGCCTGGCGATGACTTCTACTACACGGGATAGCGCTTGGCGCGCCGCATGAGAGAGCGCGCCTCGGCGCTTGTCGGGAAGGGGGCGGCCGTCCTGTTCTGGGTGGCCGTCTGGCTCGTCGCGGCTGCGTGCGTTGACAACGCCATCCTTCTGGCCGGTCCCGGCGAGACGCTCGCAGCGCTGGCGTCCCGCCTCGTCGACGCGAGCTTCTGGGGCGCGGTCGCCCGCACGGGCTCGCTCGTGGTGGGCGTGGTGCTGGCCTCGGCCGTCGCGGGAGCGGTGCTCGGGATGGCGGCCGCGCGCTTCGCCGCGGTCGAGACGCTGCTCGCCCCGGCGATGCAGGTGGTGAAGAGCGCGCCGGTGGCGTGCGTGGTGGTGATCCTGCTGGTGGCGCTCGGCTCGCGTGGCGCGGTGGCGGCCATCGTGGTGTTCGTGGCGCTGCCGCCGTTCTACGTGGCGGCGCTCGAGGCGGCCGCGGCGCGCCCGCGCGACTTCGAGGCGGTGCTGCGGCTGCTGGGGCTTGCGCGGCCGCGCGTGTTCGCGGCGGCCACGTGGCCCGCGTGCCTGCCGCTGTTCACGGCGGCTGCCAAGACGTCGGTGGCGCTCGCATGGCGCGCGGGCGTGACCGCCGAGCTTCTCGGCATCCCGCTCGGCTCCATCGGCGCGGGCGTGTACGCGTCCAAGCTCACGCTTGACACGGCGGGCCTGCTGGCCTGGACCATCGCGGTGATGGCGCTCGCCTGGCTCAGCGAGAAGGCGGCGGTGGCGCTGCTCGGCCTCACCGGCAGAAGCCCTCGCCTGGCGCTGCCGCGTTCCCTCAGGAGGAGGGAAGCGGCTCAGAGCGGCGTTTCCCGCGGCAATGCTTCCGCAGCGGGCTTCCGCTCCTGCAAGGCGGCTGAATGCCGTGCGGACGGCTCAGGCTGCTCCGCCGCATCCGAAGGATCTGCGGGCCCCGTCAGCGCCTCTTCGGCTCCAGGGCCTTCGCTCGCCCCCGTTCTCGCTGTTTCCTCGCTGCGCAAGGCGTACGGCGGGCAGGTCGTCCTCGACGGCGTCAGCCTGTCGCTTGCGGCGGGGGAGCGCGTCTGCCTCATGGCCCCGACGGGCGCGGGCAAGACCACGCTGCTGCGCATCCTGCTGGGGATCGATCAGCCCGACGCCGGCACGGTGGCGCGCCCGGCGCGCTGCGGCTGCATGCTGCAGGAGACGTGCCTGGTCGAGAGCATGACGGCGCTCGAGAACGTCCTTCTTGCAGTCTCGCCGCAGATCAGCGCGCCTGTCGTGCGCGCGCAGCTTGACGCGCTCCTGCCCTCGGGCTGCGTGGACAAGCCGGCGCGCGAGCTCTCGGGCGGCACGCGCCGCCTGACGGAGATCGCGCGCGCCGTCTTCTCGGACGCTCCGCTGCTCGTGCTCGACGAGCCCTTCGCCGGCCTCGACGAGCGCACGCACGAGCGCGCCTGCGCCTTCATCGCGGACAACCTGGGCGGGCGTGCTCTGGTGGTGGCCACCCACGACGCGCGCGACGCCGAGCTCCTCCAAGCCGCCGTCATCGCGCTCGACTAGCCCCTCGCAATCCAGAAGCCGCCGCCGTTCCGCTTGATCGGTTTCGCATGTTTTCCGTCTCTTACCTTGGCGAGATCAATCTCTTGCCGAGGCGCATCATTGGCTTGCGACGCTTGAGGACAGGTCGGCTCCTCCTCGTAGGGGTATATGCCGTAGAAGCGGTTCAGGGGGTTGCGTCGCTGGTCTTCGATGAAGAGGACGCGTACGAGCTTCGGATGCTCCTCAACCACGTAGTAGATGCCGCAGCGGTCCGCGTAGGTGACGCGCATCCTCACGTCAGGGCGCGCGGCCGGGTAGTCGGGGTCGTAGACGCGCCCTATCTCGGGGACGGTATCGAGAAGCTCGAGCATCTTCTTGACCTTCGGAAACGCGCTGCTTGCGGCAAGGTCACGGTAGATGATCTCGGCGGCTTCGGAGAGCTTCACCTCGTAGGGAGGTCTCTCGCTTTCGCTGCGGGATCCCTGCTCCGCGCTCATGTCAGCCCCATCTCGCGGTTAATCTGCTCGAGCGACTTCTCTTTTCCGGCCCTCATCTCCTCGTAGGTGCGATTGGCGCGGTCGCGCAGCTCCATCTCGTACGCGCGCACCTGCTGGCTGAGGAGGGCCTGCTGCTCGTAGGCGCGGGCGCTCATGACGACGAGGTCGGCATGGCCGTTGCGCGTGATGTAGACAGGCTGGTCATGCTGTTCGCACAGCTCGTACACTTCGCTGATGTTTCGCTGCAGGTCAGATGAGGTTCGCGTTATGGGCATGGTGCACCTTCCTCGGATCCGGCGGGCATGCAGCTAATATAGCATACATTCAGAATATATTCAGAAACATGACGGACCTGACCTGTCATGTGATGAGCTGTGGGAGCACGGCGAGGATGGCAGCTACGTATTCGAGGAAATGACCTAATTGTCAAGATCCAGTTGTGCCACGAATTCGGCGGGGGTAATGACTTTGGTGATTGCCGACCGATAATCGCTGATGTTGCGCGTGATGATGGCCTCTGCTTTTTCTTCCTGGGCCGTTTCGTCCATCACGGCGTCTTCGAAGTCGCTGATTGCGGAAAAGCTTGCTCTTAAACAAGCGCGAGCTGTCGTGTCTGCTACGCTGAAAATCTCATACAGGCTCCTGATCACCTGATTACATTTCTCATTGTCGTGGAAATGCCGATGCATGAGATAGAACACGTCCGTTATGGCTTTGGCCGTTGTCATTCCCTCAATGGCGTTGTTTGCGCTTGCGAGGAAGACGCGCTTGGAGTTTTCCAGAAAGGGCTCGCGTGCCTGGAGAACGTCGATTAGCACGCACGTGTCGACGAGGACTTTCAAATCGCAGCTCTCCTGTCATCGAGGGCGGCTTGAGCGTCGAAGTCGGGTGGCAAAATGCCGACGAGTGATTCCACCAGGGCTTCTTTGTCGGAGTGGGTAGAGGCTGGGCTGGTCGCAGCATCCCAGTCTTTCCTCGCAAGATCGGTTTTTTGCCGAGAAGCATCGAGAAAACGCTTCGGTTTTTTCTTAGACTCTGCCACCGCAATCTCCATGGTGTCCTCCATTGCGTGATGCTGATGACTGATTGGGCTCATTGTATTCCCATCCTGCGTGCTTTCGCTTGTGATTCATTTGATTTTACAGCTCGTTTGCTTGTGCTCCATGCTTGGTCTAGGTGTCCTGTCATCCAAGCTCCACTGGTCTGCTTGCCCTTCCGGCTGTCATGGCGACCTCTCCTCATCAGCCTCGTTTACAATCTTATTGATCCCATTTACAATCCCCTCAATCCTCTCTTGTCGAAGGATCGAAACGAGAAGCGCTTGCCAATACGGTTGTCGCAATAATCATGACGCTCGTGAGCTGATTGAGGTGCGCATGCTTTCCGGTAGGATAAATCTTCTCGGCTTCTCCGACGCCGAATGCTCGATCAGCATTGAAGAAATGAATTAGCTTTGAGCGGTCGTGCTTTCTGGCAACAACCTATGCTCGGACAAGGTGGAGGGTAGAGGTAAACGGGGGAATGTCCCGAAAGCGCTGGGGTTGGCGGTTTCGGCAGGGGAGAGAAAGCGGCAGACTTGAAGAAGGCGGGTTGCGTGGAGACATACCCTTCACCAGACATAGTGCGGCAGGCGGGCGACCGCCCGCGCGCTTGCGCCTGCAGCGACGCGGAAGTCCCCGCGCCTGCAGCAGCGCCTGCCGGCGCGCCCTCGTCGGCGCCGGAGCCTGCCCTCGCGCCCCGCCCGCGCGCAACGCGCTCTGCGGTGCCGCCGCGCGCGCTCATCACCGCCGTCGCGCCTGACTCGCCCGCCTATGACGCGGGCTTCGAGCCGGGGTGCTACCTCACCAGCGTCGACGGGCAGCCCCTGCGGGACATCATCGACTGGCGCTGGCTCTCTGCTGAGGACGTCATCGAGGTGGGGTACGTCGACCTCGACGGCGACTCAGGTGTGGTGGAGCTCGAGCGCGAGGAGGGGGAGGACTGGGGCTTCACCTTCGAGGGCGTGGTGTTCGACGCCGTCAAGCTGTGCCGCAACGCGTGCACGTTCTGCTTCATGCGCCAGCTGCCCGCGCACATGCGCCCCTCGCTCTCGCTGCGCGACGACGACTTCCGCCTGAGCTTTTTGTCCGGCACGTTCGTGACGCTCACCAACTTGAGCGTCGAGGACGAGGCGCGCATCATCGAGCAGCGCATCTCGCCCCTGCGCGTGTCGCTGCACGCGAGTGACCCTGTGGCGCGTCGCGCGCTCATCGGCCGCCACGCGCAGCACGGGCTCGACGCGCTCGACCGTCTGCTCGCGGCGGGCATCGAGGTGCACGCGCAGATCGTGCTCGTGCCCGAGGCGAACGACGGCGACGTGCTGCGCGGGACGCTGAACTGGGCATATGCGCGCCCGAACATCCTGAACATCGGCATCGTGCCCCTCGGCTTCACCAAGCACCAGACCTTCTTCGACCACAGCTTCAACGATCCGGCCGCCGCGCGCGCGGTCATTGACATCGTAGAGCCCTTCCAGCGCCGTGCGCTTGCCGAGCGCGGCGAGCCGTGGGTGCACGCAGCCGACGAGTTCTACCGCAACGCCTACTTGGCCGACACGGCGGAGAAGATCCCTCCCGCCAGCCACTACGGCGACTTCTCGCTCTTCGAGGACGGCATCGGCATCATCCGCTCCTACGTGGACGAGTTCGATTCTGCCTGCGCGGACGGGCTCGCGCGCCGCGCCGCCGACGCGCTCGACGCCGCCGGCCTGCGCGTGCGCTTCGTGGTGGGCGAGGCCATGCAGCCCTTCCTGGACCGCATGGTGGAGCGAAGCCCGCTGGCCGGTCGCCTCGTCCCCCTCACGGTGCGAAACACCTACTTCGGCGGCAACGTGGACGTCACCGGCCTCCTCTGCGCCTGCGACATCGTGCCCGCGATACAAGCTGCTCGCCCCGCGCCCCCCGCCTCCGTGCCCCGCGACCTCTTCGTCATCCCGCGCGTCATCTTGAACGACGCCGGCGTGACGCTCGATGACGCTACCGTAGAGGATATGGAGAAGGCCGCGGGCACGCCCATCAGCGTGGTATCCTGTAACCCGTTAGATTACCTAACTGAAATTATCAACCTGGCCGCTGCGGGGCGGGCCGTCTGAGCGTGCGCCTGGGGCGCCGCGCAGGGCAGGTCGCGAAGCCCTCGACCATAGAAGGAACGAATCATGGCATTACCTCTCGTCGCCGTCGTCGGGCGTCCCAACGTGGGCAAGTCCACGCTGGTGAATCGCATCGCGCAGACTGGCGAGGCCATCGTGCACGAGATGCGCGGCGTCACGCGCGACCGCTCGTACCACAAGGCCGACTGGAACGGCATCGACTTCACGCTCGTCGACACGGGCGGCATCGAGATGGGCAACGAGGACGCCTTCCAGAGCTCCATTCGCGCGCAGGCCTTCGAGGCCACGCGCCAAGCTGACGTCATCGTGTTCCTCGTCGACGGCAAGACCGGCATCAACGCCGACGACGAGGAGGTGGCGCGCATCCTGCGCCGCGCGAACAAGCCGGTGTTCCTCGCGGTGAACAAGATGGACAACCCCTCGAAGGAGGACGCCATCTGGGAGTTCTACAACCTGGGGCTCGGCGACCCGTGGCCGGTGTCGGCGACGCACGGGCACGGCACGGGCGATTTGCTCGACGAGATCACGGCCGAGCTGGCCAAGCTCGACTACGACGGGCAGGACGAGGTGCCAGCCGTCAACGTGGCCATCATCGGCCGCCCGAACGCGGGCAAGTCCTCGCTCACCAACCGGCTCACCAACGACGAGCGCTCCATCGTGAGCGACGTGGCGGGCACCACGCGCGACGCCGTGGACACGCTCGTGGAGCACGAGGGCGAGCTCTACCGCATCGTCGACACGGCGGGCCTGCGCCGCAAGAGCCACATCGACGAGGACGTGGAGTACTACGGGTTCGTGCGCGCCATGCGCGCGATCGACCGCGCCGACGTGGCGCTGCTCGTGATCGACGGCACGCTCGGCCTCACCAACGAGGACCAGCGCGTGGCGGGCTACGCGGCCGAGCGCGGCTGCGCGATGGCCATCATCCTGAACAAGTGGGACATCGTGGAGGGCCCTGAGGCCAAGCAGAAGATCCGCGAGCTCATCGAGGACCGCATGACGTTCGTGGGCTATGCGCCCGTGATCGCCGTCTCGGCGCTGACCGGCAAGAAGGTCGACCGCGTGTGGGACGTCATCGACCAGGCGTATGCGGGCTACTCCACCGAGATCTCCACGAGCCAGCTCAACGCGTGGCTCGCCGGCATCCGCGAGACGGGCCACACCGTGAGCAAGGGGAAGGCCCTCCTGCGCATGAAGTACGTCACGCAGACCTCCACGTGCCCGCCGCAGTTCACGTTCTTCTGCAACCGTCCCGACATCGTGGACGACAACTACGAGCGCTACCTCGAGAACCGCCTGCGCGAGCAGTTCAACCTGGAGGGAACGCCCATCCGCCTCAAGTTCAAGAAGAAGGACTAGCCCATGCTCGGCGTGCTTCTGTGGGCCATCGGCCTGTTCGTCGCCTGCTTCCTCCTAGGCTCCATCCCGTGGGGCGTGATCATCTCGCGGGTGTTCTTCCACAAGGACATCCGCGACGAGGGCTCGGGCAACATCGGCACCACCAACGCCATGCGCTCGATGGGCAAGGCGGGCGGCGGCGCGGTGTTCGTGCTCGACTTCGGGAAGGGCGTGATCTCGGGCCTGCTCGCGACGCTCGTGGCGCCCTGCATCCAAGGCTCGCTCGCCGTGAGCGCCGCCCAGGCGGGGAGCTTCGGCGGCGTGCTCGTGGCGACAACCGCGCCTGTTGCCGAGAGCGCGCTGGCGCTCTGCTTCGGCGTGGCCTTCTTCGGCTGCGTGTGGGGGCACATCTTCAGCCCGTGGCTGGGCTTCAAGGGCGGCAAGGGCATCGCGGTGGCCGTGGGCTGCCTGTTCGTGGTGTTCGGGCCCGTCGGCGCGCTGCTCGAGATCGCGATCTTCGCCGTGCTGGTGGTCACCACGCGCTACGTGTCGGTGGGCTCGATCGCCGCGGCGGCCGCCTGCCCGTTCTTCTCGCTGTACTACCTGTGGGGCCACGGGCTCGCCGTGGCGCTCATGACGGTGGGCGCGCTCACGGTGGTGTGGGCGCACCGCGGCAACATAGCGCGCCTGCGCGCGGGCAACGAGCGCAGGATCGGGGACAAGAAGAAGTAGGGAGCTCCGCCGTGCTGACGCAGCGGCGGAACCTGCCGACGCTGCGAAGCGCTGCAGAGCCTCTCGCTGGCTTTGCCGGACAGGTGACTCTGAGGTTTTGAAGGAGTTGAACGCACTATGAAGGTTGCGGTTATCGGCGCGGGGTCGTGGGGCACGGCGCTCTCCCAGGTGCTCGCGACGAACGGGCACGACGTGGCGCTGTGGGCGCGCAACCCCGAGGTGGTCGCGGGCGTGAACGAACAGCACAAAAACCCGCGCTACCTGACGGGCTCCGCGCTCTCGCCGCGCGTGCGCGCGACGCTCTCCTACGCCGAAGCGCTCGCCGACGCGCGCGCCGTGGTGGTGGTCACGCCCTCGCACATCATGCGCAGCGTGGGCGCTGAGCTTTCCGGGCTCGTCGGACCTGAGACCCCCATCGTCATCTGCTCGAAGGGCGTCGAGGAGAAAACCGGCATGCTGCCCATCGACGTCCTCGCCGACGAGGTGGGGAACCCCGCGCGCATGGCCGTGCTCTCCGGCCCCAACCACGCCGAGGAGATCATCTGCGGGAAGCCCGCCGCCACGGTTGTCGCGAGCGCGTCGGAGGCGACGGCAGTGCTCTTCCGCGACCTGTTCGCCACGGACACCTTCCGCACCTACACGTCGCTCGACGCGGCGGGCGTGGAGCTCTGCGCGGCGTTCAAGAACGTGATCGCCATCGCCGTGGGCATCTCCTACGGGCTGGGCAACGGCGACAACACCGCGTCGCTCCTGATCACGCGCGGGCTCGCCGAGATGAGCCGCATGGTGGTGGCCTGCGGCGGCGAGGCCATCACGTGCATGGGGCTCGCGGGCGCAGGCGACATGGTGGCCACGTGCATGTCGAAGCACTCGCGCAACCGCCGCTTCGGCGAGGACTACGTGGCGCGCGGCCGCACGCTCGACGACTTCGCCGCCGACACGCACATGGTGGTGGAGGGCGCGCTCGCGTGCAAGACGCTCGAGGTGCTCTCAAAGCGCCATCACGTGGAGCTGCCCATCACCGACACGGTGCGCGAGATCGTCTGGAAGGGGGCCGACGCGGCCACCGCCGCGCGCCTGCTCGCCGACCGCCCGCTGACCACGGAGTTCTACGGGCTGTAGGCTCCGCCGCTGCCGCGAAGCGGTGGAGCCGGCTGACGTCGCGAAGGGCCGAGGTGCCCCGAGTTGTCGCTCCAAGCGCTTGTCGCGCACGGAGTTCTACGGGCTGTAGGTTCCCCGCTGCTGTGCGACGGCTGAGCCGGCTGACGCCGCGAAGGGCCGGGGCACCCTGCCTTGCCGCTCCAAGCGCTCGCTGCGCACGAAGTGCGCGTCCGCGCGCTTTTCGCGGCAACTCGGGGCACCCCGGCCCTTCTCGCTGACGTTGCCAATGATGGGGGTAAGGGGGCGCGCAGGGGTCTTGCGCCTTGGCCGAGTGGGCTCGCTATGCGTGCCTTCGCTCCAACTCAAGGAACGCGGCGCGCAGCTGGGCGCTTCGGTCGGCGCCGGTGGGGCGCCCGTTGGCGCCCACCACGCGGTGCGCGGGGACGAGCACCGCGAGCGGGTTCTTCCGCACGGCGGCCCCGACCATGCGGTAGGTCTCGGGCTGGCCGATCGCCTCGGCGATCTCGCGGTTGGTGCGCGTCTGCCCGTAGGGGATGGCCTCGATGGCGCGCCACACCCTCACCTGGAAGTCACTCCCCTCGAGCACGGCGGGTACGTCGAAGGAGGTGCGCTTGCCGGCGAAGAACTCGAGCAGCTGGGTTGAGCAGGCGTTCGTCGCCTCGGCAGGTCGCCGCTCGCCGTCCAGGCGCACGTCGCCGAGCGCCACGGCGCAGACGGCGCCCGCGCGCTCGGCGATGGTGACGGGCCCGTACGGCGTGGGGTAGACGTAGTAGGTGAGCTTGTCGTGGGGGCTTGCGGCGAAACGGGCCATGCGGCGTCCTTTCAGATGAAGCATGCGGCCATTATAACGCGGAGCGCGCGTCGTGCCCACCGTGCCGCCCCGAGCGGAGCACCCGTCAGGTGCTCCCCCCCCATGTCATCCTGAGCGCAGCGCCCGCAGGGCGCGGAGTCGAAGGATCTGGTCGCGCGCGAGTTGCGCATGCGAGCGCGCCATGCCCGGGGCCAGATCCTTCGACTCGCTTCGCTCGCTCAGGATGACACGGGGTGGGTAGCGCAGCGGGCGCGCCATGCCCGGGGCCGGATCCTTCGACTCCGTTCTGCTCGCTCAGGATGACACGGGGGGAGAGCTGCTCCGCTCAGGATGACACGCGAGCATGACCCTCCGTTGCGTCAAGGCGCGCCACGCTGCCACGCGCTCTTGCCGTTGCTTTGCGTTACGCCGAGATGACCTGCTGATACAGCGCCTCGAGGCGTACGACGAACTTCGACTGGGCGTAGCGTTCGAACACGCTCTCTGCGATGCGCTCCCGGCGCAGCGGCGTCGCGGCCGTGCGGTCGAGCTCGCTCACGATGGCACGCGCGAGGGCCTCGGCGTCGTCGACGTCGACGAGCGTGCCGCATTCCTGCGTGACGAACTCGGGCAGGCCGCCTTGGTTCGTCGCCACGACGGGCAGTCCGCACGCCATGGCCTCGAGCGCCACCAGGCCGAACGGCTCGCGCCGCGACGGCATGGCGAACAGGTCGGCCGCGTTGTAGAGCCTGCGCAGGCTGTCCTGCAGCTGGTGCCCCAGGAAGTACGTGCGCGAAAGTTCCAGCTCAGCGTGAAGGCGCTCGAGCATCTCGCGCTCCTCGCCGCTGCCGGCGAGCAAGGTGACGACGTCGGGATGCTCGCGCTCGTAGCGCGCGGCGGCGCGCAGCAGCACGTCGACGCCCTTGAAGTTGGTGAGCTTTCCCGCGAACAGCACGACGCGCTCCCCCTGGTAGGGAACGTGGTGCTCCTCGAGCAGCGACGCGCGGTCAATGTCCTCGCGGTAGAAGACGTCCTCGTTGTAGCCGTTCAGCAGCAGCACCATCTTCTCGGCTGCGGCGGGAATGGTCGACACGGTGTCCTCGTAGTTGTCCTTCGAGATGGCGATGATGCTGTGGCTGAGAAGCACCGTCTCGTCGGCGAGCTCGTGAAAGCGCGGCCACTTGCGGTAGCCCATCATGTCGGTGCCGTGCGCCGTGACGATGGTGGGCACGCCGGTCTTCGCGGCCACGTTGGCGAGCAGCCACACGTGCTGGGCGTGGATGATGTCGGGCTCGAACTCGCGCACGGCGGCGCCGACGGCTGCGGTGAACGCTCCCAGGTAGCGCTCAAGCTGGCTGTCGCTGAGGTCGTCGAACGTCGTCAGGCTGCGCGGATGCGTGGTGAAGCAGGGGAAGTTGAACGGCAGCGGGCTCGTCGGGCTGCTGCCGTCGCCTACGTTGCCGCCTGCGCTGCCGCTCGCTGTCGGCTTGCCCGCGGGCGCGTCGCTGACGGCCGGGTCGCCGGCCGGTGCGTGTTGCCCGCCTGCGGCGTCGAAGTAGACCGGACGCAGCGAGACCCCGTCGAGCGGCGCTGGGACGCGGTTCTCGGGGAACACGATGCAGACGTCGTGCCCGCGCTTGGCGAGGTGCTGCGCGGTGTTCATGGTGTAGGTGCCGCTTCCCGACCCTTCGAGCGGGAAATGGTTGACCAGGAGAATCTTCATGGGGGCCTCCAATGCGTGCGAGACGATGGCGGGCGGGCGCCTGCGCGCACGTCCAGTGCACCATTGTACCGCATGCGCCCTCGTCCGTGGCCCATCTGCCGCCCCGCGCTCTCGCCGGAAGGGTCTCTTGGGTTGATTCAAGCAAGCTTTCTGCCTGCTTTTGTCATCTATGCCGTTGCTGGCCTGGTGGACATGCTCGATGGCTTTGCGACGAGAAGGGCGGGAACGGAAAGCGAGCTCGGCGCCAGGCTCGACAGCGCTGCGGACGCCGTCCTGCGCATCGAAGGCCGCTCGCGCGACTCCGTGTGTCGTCCTGCTCCGCGAGAGCACGGCGAAGAAGGTATAATGCTTCCCATCAGAGATGAAAACACAGTCCCCGTCGGGTAGTCGTGGGCGTGCGGGAACGCCGCATCAGTAACCTGCCTCCTTGGTTGTCCCTTCTCTGCATGGTCGATCTACATAAAGGAGGAATACGCCATGCAGATCAGCGTGTCATCCACCCTGACCGTGTTCCACGACGGCCAGTTCTGGGTCGGCGTCGTGGAGCATGTGGAAGGCGGCGAGCTGTCCGTCGCGCGCATCGTCTTCGGCGCGGAGCCGTCGAACGAGGAGGTCCTGCAGTTCGTCGTTCGGAAATGGGAGTCCCTTAGCCTCCACGGAAGCGCGGAGGTCGAAGCCCCGAAGGAGGCGAAGAACCCGAAGCGCCGCATGCGCGAAGCGTCGAGAGAGCTGTCCAGACGTCCCGTCAGCACCAAGTCCCAGCAGGCCCTCTCGGAGGCGAGGGAGGCTCAGAAGGCGGACGAGAAAGCCCGCCGCGCCCGAGCAAGGCGCGAAGCGCAGGAAGCGCAGTTCTCCCAGAAGCAGGAGAAGAAGAAGCAGAAGCGGAAAGGCCATTAGCCGTGCAAAACGCCCTCCATCATGACATAGCGAGCCGCATACCGCTTGACCTGTCAATGCCGGAGCCCAACGAGGAGTCGCTTCAGGCTGTACGGGAGGCGGATGACTTCTTTTCCTCCGGGAAGCCGGCGCGGTTCAAGACAGCCGCTGACATGATCGCATCTCTCGAGGAATAACATGCTCGAAGTCGAATACGGCTCTCAGTTCAAGCAGGATTGCAAGCGCCGCGAGAAGAGGCATCTGCTTGGGACGCGGATATGAGCTTGCGCCCATGAGCGGCCGCGCGGGTCGTGCGTAATGTGGACGAGATAATAACTCGGAATCTCGCCGCGTTGCTGCGCTAGAATAGGCGCGGTGCGTACATCCGCGAGTGCAAGGACATTCCATGTTTCAACCAGTGAAGATCGCCCCCTCCATCCTGTCCGCCAACTTCATGAGCTTCCAGGCCGACATCGACCTGATCGAGCGAGTGGGCGCAGGGTACGTGCACTACGACGTGATCGACGGGCACTTCGCCCCGAACCTCACGGTGGGCATCCCCGTGCTCAAGCAGCTGGTGAAGTCGACGAGCCTGCCTGTCGACGTGCACCTCATGATCGACAACCCGGAGCGCGAGCTGCCGTGGTTCCTCGACGTGCTCCAAGGCGCTGCCGACCCGACGGCCTGCGTCGTCACCGTGCACGCCGAGGCGCTCTACGGCCCGCAGCTCGCACGTGCCGTCGAGGTCATCCACGCGGCGGGCTGCAAGGCGGCCGTGGCGCTGAAGCCGTGCACGCCGGTCGCGGTGCTGGCCCCGGTCATCGCCGAGCTCGAGATGGTGCTCGTGATGAGCGTCGAGCCCGGGTTCTCGGGGCAGAGCTACATCGAGGGGTCGGACGCGAAGGTGGCCGAGGTGGCGGCCCTCGCGCGCGCGGCGGGCGCGAGCCCGCTCATCGAGGTGGACGGCGGCGTCGGCGTGGCCACGGCCCCGCTCGTGGCAGCCGCAGGCGCCGACGTGCTCGTGTGCGGGAACGCCGTGTTCGCGGCCGAGGACCCGGCAGCGGCCCTCGCGCGCATCGAGCAGGCGGCGAACGAGGCGCGCGAGGCGGCCCTCGCCGCGCAGGCGTAGAGGCGGGCGGCGAAGAAGGAGGCTTGAAGCTGCATGCCAGCTAAGGTAACGGACACCTACGTGTACCTCGACTACGCGGCCACCGCGCCTCTGTGCGAGGAGGCGGCGCGCGCGATGGAGCCCTACCTCGTGCCGGGGCGCGCGAACCTCGCCGCGGGCGGCAACGCGAACTCGCTGCACTCCGCGGGCCGCGCGGCGTTCGAGCGCATGGAGCGTGCGCGCCGCCAGGTAGCGCACGACCTCGGCGCCACGCGGCCCGACGAGATCGTGTTCACCTCGGGGGCCACCGAGGCCGACGACGCGGCCGTGCTCGGGCTCGCTCACGCCGCCGCCGGCGCGCGCCGGCGCAAGGGGGCGGGCGGCTTCACGCCGCACGTCATCACCACGGCGCTCGAGCATGACGCGGTGCTCGCGCCCGCGCGCCGCTTGGAGGCGGACGGCATGCGCGTGACGTACCTGGCGCCGAACGCGCGCGGGTTCGTGGAGCCCGCCTCGCTCGAGGCGGCGATCGACGCGGACACGGTGCTCGTGTCGGCGCAGATGGCGAACTCGGAGGTGGGCTCCATCCAGCCCGTGGCCGAGCTCGCGCGCATCGCGCACGCCCACGGGGCGCTCTTCCACACCGACGCCACGCAGGCGCTCGGCAAGGTGCGCGTCGACGTGGGCGCGCTCGGCGTCGACGCAGCCTCGTTCTCGGGCCACAAGGTGGGTGGGCCGAAGGGCGTCGGCGCGCTGTACCTGCGCGCCCGCACGCCGTTCGCCCCGCAGCAGCTCGGCGGCGGGCAGGAGGGCGGCCGGCGCAGCGGCACGCAGAACGTGTGCGGCATCGCGGGCTTCGCGGCGGCGGTCGCCGCGGCGGCGGACGCCGAGGCTGAGGCCGAGCGCCTGCGCGCGCTGCGCGACCAGCTCTACGCGGGCCTTACGGCGTTCGAGCCCGTGAGCGCCACGGTGCCGGTGGAGCCCGGCTCGCGCGACTACCTGCCCAACATCGTGCACGTGCTCGTCGACGGCCTCGAGAGCGAGACGCTCATCCTGCGCTTCGACATGATGGGCTTCGGCGTCTCGGGCGGCAGCGCGTGCTCGTCGCACTCGCTCGAGCCGAGCCACGTCCTGCGCGCCATCGGCGTGCAGGGGGACGCCGCCTACGGCGCGCTGCGCGTGTCGATGGGCCGCTACACCACGCAGGAGGACGTCGAGGCGTTCCTCGCCGCCGTCCCGAAGGCACTGGAATGGTAAAGGCGCCTCTCTTGCCGCAGGCGAGCGGGCTTGAGAATATCTACGAAACGGAGCAAAAGAGACAATGGAACTTGTAAACACGCATTGCCACTCCAAGTACTGCGGGCACGGGGTCGGCGAGATCGAGGAGTACGCGGCCGCTGCGGAGGCGGCGGGCATCACCACGCTGGCGTTCACCGAGCACTACCCGCTCACGCCGGCGTTCGACCCCGACGAGTACCTCTCGGTGCTGCCCGAGAACATGCCGCGGTACCTGGAGGCCGTCGAGGCCGCGCGCCGCGCGCACCCGAAGCTCGAGATCATCACGGGCTCCGAGATGGACTACCTCGGCGACGACGAGGATCGCGTGATCACCGAGGCCGACCTGGCGCCCTTCACGCTGCTGCTCGGCTCGGTGCACTTCGTGGACACCTGGGCCTTCGACGACCCGGCCCTGCGCGACCGCTGGGAGGAGCCCGGCGCGCCCGACGCCATCTGGAAGCGCTACTTCGAGCTGTGGTGCGACGCGGCGTCCGACTCGGCGCAGCCCTACCACGTGATGTCGCACCCCGACCTCGCGAAGAAGTTCAACTACTACCCCAGCTACGACGTGGCGCCCCTCTACGAGGCGGCGGCCGAGGCGGCGGCGGCCGGCGGGCGCATGATCGAGCTGAACACCTCGGGCAGCTACTACGCGTGCGCCGAGATGTTCCCCGCGCCCGCGCTGCTGCGGGCGTTCTGCCGCGCGGGCGTCCCCTGCACGGTGGGCACCGACGCGCACGAGCCGGCCAACGTGGCGCGCGACATCGAGCGCGGCTACGCGGCCCTGTACGAGGCGGGTTACCGGGTCGTTACCGTTCCGACGGCCACGGGCGACCGCCGAACCATTACCATCGAGTAAGCGCCGCGCGCTCAGGCGCGCATGTTCGGCTCAGGCGCGCAGGCGCAGCTCGGACGCGCGCATGCACAGCTCGCGCAGGCAGGCTCGGCCGCGCGCGGCAGGTCAAGCAAAGGAGGCATCATGGCGCTGTTCAACCGAAAAGACCCCCAGGGAACGTCTCCTGGCGAGGAGGCATCGAAGAGAGGGGCGCTCGTCAAGCGCCCGGCGCGCGCCATCGCCAAGGCGGCGCCGACGTTCACCGTCGGATCGCTCGAGGCGGCGCTGCTCAAGGAGTTCCCCGCGCAGGACGCGGAGGAGTGGGACCGCATGGGCCTTCTGGTGGGGGAGGCGGCGCTTCCCGTCGAGCGCGTGGCCGTGGCGCTCGACCCCACGGTGGCCGCCATCCGCGAGGCCGCCCGCGGCGGCGCCAACGTGCTCGTGACGCACCACCCCGCCTTTCTCGCGCCGCCGACGTCGTTTTCGCCCGAGAGCTCGGTGGCGGCAAGCCCCGGCGCGGGCGTGTGGGCCGCCATCCAGAACCGCGTGGCGCTCATGGACTTCCACACGGCGCTCGACGTGAGCCCGCAGGCGGCGCGCGTGCTGCCGAGCATGCTGGGACTCGCGTTCACGGGCCGCTTCGTCGAGCCGCTTCCGGGATCGAGGCGCAAGGGGTACGGGCAGATCTGCGACGTGCCCGCCGAGGATGGCGGGCCGCATACGCTCGCGCAGCTGGCTGCGCGCTGCACGGCGGTGTTCGGCAGGGCGCCGCGCGTGTGGGGCGAGTTCGACCGCCCGCTACGCACGGTGGTGACGGCCACGGGCTCGGCGGGGACCTGCGGTCGCGCGGCGCTTGCGGCGGGGGCGGACTGCCTCGTCTGCGGCGAGGTGAAGTACCACGAGGCGCTCGACCTCTCGGGCGCGGACCTGGCCATCATCGAGCTCGGGCACGACGTGAGCGAGCTTCCGCTCGTGGCGGTGCTGGCCGAGGCGCTCGCGCGCGTGGGCGTGGCGAAGGACGCCATCATGGTGATCGACCAATCGGGCAACTGGGCCACGCCCGAGGCGCTGCGCGTCTAACGCGGCCCGGGCGGCCGGCCTGCGCCCGGGACGTCGCACGCCGAGCGCCAGGCAAGCGTCGGGCAAGCGTCGGGCAGGCGCCCTGCCCGCGCCCGACCCGCTCAGCGTTTCGGTTTTCGCGCGCGTCGCTGAAAACGCGGGCGCCAGGGCGGGCGTCTTGGCGTATAGTTGGAGCATCACTTCGCAAGCAAGGGGGTCACACCATGGAAGCTCAGCACGACGACATCGCCGGACTGCTTCAGATCCAGCAGATCGACTTGGACATCCTGCGCCTGAACAAGCAGCTCGAGGAGCTCCCGCAGCGCGCCGTCATCATGGAGGCGCGCAAGAAGCGCGAGGCCGTGGGCGGCAAGCGCGCCCAGGTCGACGCCCTCAAGAAGGACGCCGCGCAGCGCCTCTCCCGCATCAGCGACGAGGACGCCTCGCTTGCGAAGAAGGAGGCGGGCACGCAGGCGGCCATCGAGGCGGCCAGCGGCAACTACCGCAACGTCGAGGCGCGCACCAAGGAGCTCGCGGGCATCGCCAAGCGCCGCGCCAAGCTCGCGGACGACCGCGCGAAGGCGAGCGACGAGCTCGACAAGATCACGCAGCTCGAGACCCAGGTGCTGCACGCGCTCTCTGACATCGACGCCGCCGAGGCCCGCGCGGTCGAGTCGTTCAAGCGGGAGGGCGGCGCGCTCAAGATGGGCGTCGCCAAGCTCGAGGCCGAGCGCGCCGAGCTCGCCGGCCGCATGACGCCGGCGGTGCTGAGGCTCTACGAGAAGACCGCCGCGCGCACCGGCGGCGTGGCGGTCGGCATGCTGAACGGCGACCGCTGCGGCGTGTGCCGCGCCGCCATCGAGGGCGGCCGCCTCATCGAGCTGAAGGCCCACGCGCCCCTCGGCACCTGCCCCTCCTGCAAGCGCCTCCTCATCGTGGAGTAGGGAAGCGAAGCGAAAAGCCCGCGTGAGCGGGCTTTTCGAGGGTATGCGGCGAAGGGGTCGGCGCAGTTGGCGCGAAGTCGGCACGGCTGGCATGAAGGCCGGCACGGCTGGCGCGCATACGTGCCGCCCCAACGCAAAAAAGCCCGCGCGAGCGGGCTTTTCGATGCCTTAAGCGAATCGGGCTTGCGAGCGGGCGCTAGGCGCGCTCGACCTTACCGGCCTTCAGGCAGGAGGTGCACACGTTGGCCTTGCGCACGTGACCCTTGGCGTCCTTGATGGTCACCTTCTGCACGTTGGGCTTGAACCAGCGATTGGTCACACGATGGGAGTGGCTGATGCTGCGACCAGCAACAGGCTTCTTACCGCAAACTTCGCAAATCTTAGACATTCGTATCAACTCCAATAATATTCTCGGCCTAAACCGGTTAGGACAAAAAAGCTCTAATACTATAGCACATAAAACAACACCCCTTCAAGAATAATTTATGGAATATGGGCGTCTGCCTGCGCAAGCCTGCCATCGCGCGTTTAGCCCATGCGCTATACTGCATAAGATGAGCTTACGGCGGCCTCGCGGGCTCTCGTGCGCGCGAGTCACGCGCGCGCCGCGGTGCCGCTGACACGTGAAAGGAGCATCATGAGCATGAGCATTCCCGGTAATCTCCACGTTGCCAATGACGTGCTGGCCGACATCGTCGGAAACGCCGCCATGGAGTGCTACGGCGTGGTGGGCATGACCGCCCCGAACGCCGCTGACGGCATTGCAAAGATCCTTCCTGCGTCGCGCCTGCGCCGCGGCGTCGTTGTCAACACCACCGACGAGGGCATCCACGTGGAGCTCTACGTCGTCATCGAGTACGGCACCAACATCAGCACCGTCTCGCAGAACCTCATCGACCAGGTGAGCTTCGCGCTGAAGGAGTACGCGCGCGTTCCCCTGGAAGGCGTGGAGGTACACGTGCAGGACGTCAAGGTGCGCCGCTAGCCCGCTTTCGAGAGGGCGCGCGAGGGGATGCGTCGCCGCGCGCTCGCATCATTAAGGAGAGAACGAACCGCCATGTCAACCACCTACTCATCCAACGACGTGCTGAACGCCATCGCGGCGGCGAGCAAGGCTTTGAGCGCACGCAAGGAAGAAGTCAACCGCCTCAACGTGTTCCCCGTCCCCGACGGCGACACGGGCACGAACATGTCGCTCACCATCGAGAGCGTGGTGAGCAACGTCGCGCGCCTGCCCATCGGGGCGAGCGGGGCCGAGATCCGCAAGGCCATCACCACGGGCGCCCTCATGGGCGCGCGCGGCAACTCGGGCGTCATCACCTCGCAGATCCTGCGCGGCCTGTGCGAGGGCAGCGCAGGTGCCGAGGCGCTCACCACCGAGACGGTGGCCGCGGCCTTCGAGAAGGCCGTCGAGGTCGCCTTCCAGGCGGTGCGCAAGCCCGTCGAGGGCACCATCCTCACGGTGCTGCGCGACTCCGGCGCCGCCGCGGTTGACGCGCGCAAGGCGAACCTCTCCACGGTCGACGCGATCGAGTGCATCGTGGCCGAGGCATACGCCTCGGTGCAGCGCACGCCCGAGCTGCTTCCCGTGCTGAAGGAGAACGGCGTGGTTGACGCCGGCGGCTTCGGCCTGGCTATCCTGCTCGACTCGTTCGCGGCGGCGTTGCTCGGCAAGGACGGCACGATGGTCGACGAGCTCGCGTTCGCGCGCACCGCGGCCCCGAAGGTGGAGATCGAGCAGATCAACGACTGGGAGGGCTCGGCGTACCGCTACTGCAACGAGTTCCTCGTCGACTCCGAGGTGCTCGACCCCGCCGAGGCGCTCGAGTTCTTGGCCACCATGGGCGACTGCGAGCTGTGCGTGGGCAGCGTGCCGAAGTTCAAGGTACACGTGCACTCCAACCATCCCGACCAGGTGCTCGCGTACTTCCTGGAGCGCGGGCAGATCTCCGAGGTGTTCATCCACAACATGCAGCTGCAGTCGGCCGAGCGCACCGAGAAGCTCGCCGCCGAGCAGGCCGCCGAGCACAAGCCGCTCGGGTTCGTGGCCGTGGCAGCCGGCGAGGGCAACGCCGATATCCTGCGGAGCCTCGGCGTCGACGTGGTCGTCTCGGGCGGGCAGACCATGAACCCCTCCACGAAGGACCTGCTCGACGCCGTGGGCCGGGTGAACGCCGACGCCGTCGTCATCCTGCCGAACAACTCCAACATCATCATGGCGGCTCAGAGCGCCTGCGAGCTGTCCGAGATCCCCTGCGGCGTGGTGCCCACCAAGAGCGTGCCGGCCGCGTTCGCGGCCATGTTCGCGATCGACCCTGACGCGCCGCTCGAGGACAACGTCGCCGAGATGACCGAGGCGTTCGCCGAGGTGAGGACGGGCGAGGTCACCTTTGCCATCAAGGACTCCAAGGACGCGCACGACAACCCCATCCGCGAAGGCGACGTCATCGGCATCGCGGACGGTGCCATCGAGGCGGTGGGCTCGTCGGTGGAGGACGTGGTCATGGGGCTGCTCGAGGTCATGGAGGCCGAGGACGCCGACACGCTCACGCTGCTCGCCGGCGAGGACATGACCGACGAGGACTTCGCGGCCCTCGTCGAGCGCATCGAGGATGCCTACGACGACCTCGAGATCGACTCCCACCGCGGAGAGCAGCCGCTGTATCCGATCATTCTTTCAGTTGAATAAAGAATTCGAACCCTCGCTGTCGTTGCGGGCGACCTGCGGGTGAGAAGGATTTATATTTTGGTTAAGCAGGACAAAGCAAGGGAGAAGGGCGGGGCTTCGGCCTCGCCTGATCGTTTGGCGGCCACCTTGCTGCTCGACGCGCCGGCGTCGCGGGTGCGCGGCGTGAGCCCGGCGCGCGCGGGCGCGCTCGAGAAGCTCGGCATCCGCACGGTGCGCGACCTGCTTACCCACTACCCGCGCCGCTACGTGGACCTCTCGAGCGTGTGCACGGTGGCCGAGGCGCGCATCGGGTCCGCGTGCACCATCCAGGGCACGGTGCATGAGATCAGGCTCAAGCGCCCGCGGCCAAAGCTCACGCTCGTGGAGATCGCGCTCGTGGACCAGACGGGCCTCCTCGTGGTCACGGCCTTCCGCCAGCCGTGGCTCATGGACACGGTGCACGCGGGCGCGCAGGTCGCCGTGGCCGGCAAGGTGGAGTTCAACTACGGCTTCAAGCGCATGACGAACCCCTACCTCGAGGTGCTCGGCGACGAGCCCGCCACGGGCATGATCATCCCCGTGCACCCGGCGTGCGAGAAGGTGTCGGCCGCGTGGATGCGCCGGCTCGTGGAGAACGCGCTCGAGGCGACGTGCGGGGTCCTCGACCCGCTGCCGCTCGACCTGCGGGCCAAGTACCGGCTGATGAGCCGCGGGTGCGCGCTGCGCGCCATCCACTTCCCGCAGGCCATGCCCGAATCACACGAGGCGCGGCGGCGGTTGGCCTATGAGGAGCTGCTCATGCTCGAGCTCTTCCTCATGCAGCAGTCTGCCGAGCGCAGCCGTGACGTAAAGCCCGTCGCCCACGTGACGGACGGCCCGCGCCTGCGCGCGCTCGCCGCGAGCCTGCCCTTCGCGCTCACGGACGAGCAGGCGTCCGCTCGCGACGAGATCCTCGGCGTGATGGCGGAGCCGCGCGTGGCGAACCACATGCTTTTAGGGGACGTGGGAACGGGCAAGACGGTGGTGGCGGCGCACGCGCTGGCCGCTGCGGCCGACACGGGCGGGCAGGCGTTCCTCATGGCGCCGACCGAGGTGCTCGCCCGCCAGCACGCGAAGAGCCTCGGCGCGCTCTTCGACGCGGCGGGCGTGACGCATGCGCTGCTCACGGGCTCGACGAGCGCCGCCGAGCGCGCAGACGTGGTCGCGCGCGCCGCAGCGGGGGAGATCGACGTACTCATCGGCACGCACGCCCTGCTCGAGGACGACGTGGTCGCGCCCCGCCTCACGCTCGCGGTCATCGACGAGCAGCAGCGCTTCGGCGTCGACCAGCGCGCGAGGCTCCTGTCGAAGGGCGCGGCACCCGACGCACTGTTCCTCACGGCCACGCCCATCCCGCGCACGCTCGCGCTCGCGCTGTTCGGGAGCTTGACGCTGTCCTACATCAAGCACCGCCCGCACGACGCGGCGCGCCGCGCCACGCGCGTGGTGGCGAAGTCCGAGCGCGGGCGCGCCTACGACGCGGCGGCCGAGGCGCTCACGCGCGGCGAGCAGGTGTACGTGGTGTGCCCGCTCATCGGCAAGGGCGCCGACGAGCGCGATGAGCTGGCGGGCAAGGGCGCCGCGGCGCGCGAGGGAGACGCCGAGGAGGCGTTCCACCCGACGGTGGCCATCGAGGACGACGCCGACATGGCAGACGACGACGTGACGGCCGCCACGCAGGAGGCGGCGTTCCTGAGCGCGAAGGTGTTCCCCGACCACGAGGTGGCGCTTCTGCACGGCGGCATGCCCGCGGCTGAGAAGCAGGCGGTGATGGACCGCTTCCGCGCGGGCGAGATCGGCGTGCTCGTGGCGACCACCGTGATCGAGGTGGGCGTCGACGTGCCCCGCGCCACCGTGATGATCGTGGAGGACGCCGACCGCTTCGGCCTCTCGCAGCTCCATCAGCTGCGCGGGCGCGTGGGGCGCGGCAGCCTCCCGGCGCAGGTGTTTTTGGTGTCGGCCTCGAAGCAGGAGGCGGCGCTCGCGCGCCTGCGCGCCATGGAGACCACCGACGACGGCTACGAGCTCGCGGCGTTCGACCTGTCGCTGCGCCGCGAGGGCGACATCCTGGGCAACCGGCAGTCGGGCGCCTCGGCGCTCAAGCTGGTGAACGTGGTGCGCGACCAGGGCATCATCGAGGCGGCGAACGCCGACGCGCGCGCGATCATGGAGGTCGACCCGCTTTTGGAGGAGCCCGACCACGCGGCGCTCGCACGCGAGATGCGCGCCCTGTTCGCGCAGGAGCGCGCCGTCGTCGGCGGGTAGGGGCGCTCCTGCGCGGCACGCGGCCCGCGGCGGGCGGGGCCGCGCGCCCTGCGGCCTTCCTCTGGCAAGCCCGCCGCGCCGCGCGCCGCATCCCCATGTCACATCGAGCTGAAAGGACCACCCATGCGCATCATCGCCGGCGAGCACAAAGGCAGGCGCCTCGTCGCGCCGAAGGGACGCGGCACGCGCCCGACCACCGACCGCGTGCGCGAGTCGCTCATGAGCGCGCTTGCGAGCGCATGCGGCGGGCTCGAGGGCGCGGTGGTGCTCGATGCGTTCGCGGGCTCGGGTGCGCTCGCGCTCGAGGTGATGTCGCGCGGCGGGGCGCTCGCGTGTTTGTGCGAGTGCGACCGCGGGGCGCTCAAGGCGATCGAGGAGAACGTGCGGGTGCTCGGGTACGGGCGCGACCAGGTGCGCGTCTGCCGCATCGACGTGCTGAAGAGCGGTGCGCCGCGCCTGCGCGCGCCGTACAGCCTCGTGCTGCTCGACCCGCCCTACGCGCTCGAGGCGCGCGAGGTGCTCGGGGTCGTGGGGCGGCTTGCGGCGGCGGGCGCGCTTGCGCCAGACGCGGTGGTGTCCTACGAGCACGGCGCGGCGTCGAACGCGGCGGTCGAGGAGGCGGCCGCGGCGAACGGTTTGTCCCTTGCCTCGCGGCGCGCCTACGGCGATACTGTGATCGACCTGCTTGAGCGAGAAGGAGAGTAACGGCCATGAAGCGCGCCCTCACCCCGGGAACGTTCGATCCCATCACCAGCGGACACCTCGACGTGATCACGCGCGCCGCGCAGCTGTTCGACGAGGTGGTCGTGGCGGTGGCCGCGTCGCAGAAGAAGGGCCCGCACGGGCCGCTGTTCTCCCTCGAGGAGCGCGTCGAGCTGGCGCGCGCGGCCACGTCGCACCTGCCCAACGTGCGCGTGGAGGCCTTCGACGAGCTTCTGGTCGACTTCGCCCGCCGCATGGGCGCCGAGGTGGTCATCAAGGGCCTGCGCGCCGTGACCGACTTCGAGTACGAGTTCCAGATGACGGCGCTGAACTACCAGCTCGACCGCGAGCTCGAGACGATGTTCATCATGTCGCCCCCGCAGTACATGTACCTGTCGAGCTCCATCGTGCGGGAGATCGCGAGCCTTCACGGCGATCTGGACGAGTTCGTCCCGCCCTGCGTGAAGAAGGCCCTCGAGCGGAAGTTCGCCTAAGGGGAGTCTGCCTCGCTCCAGCCTGTCTCAGCTCAAGGGTCTGTCACGCTCAGCTCACGCGCTACTCGTCCTGCACCCAGAGGGTGGGGGCCACCACGAACGTGCCGGGGGCGGTGACGTTCTCCGTCGGCCCGAGGCGGTTGTAGACGCCTGCGAACTGGCCGGCGAACACGTACATGCCGGTGAGGCAGCCGAAGTCGCGCACGGGTCCCGTGAAGTCGGCCTCGTTGCCGTAGAGCGGAATCGCCGGGACGTGCGCCGGCGTGCAGAACTCTTGCACGAGGTAGGCCGACGGGCCCGCGTCGGCGCGGCAGCGCTCGACGACGGCCGCCCACTCGGCGCGGCTGAACTGCGCGCCCACGTAGACGCCCTTGTTGTCGTACCAGTCGGTGGGCTTGATCACCCAGCGCGCGGGCTCTTCCAGCACCTGGTCCAGGGGAAGGCGCGGGTCGTCCAGAAACGCCGTGAAGGGGAGGGATTCCTCGACGAGGGCGCGCTCGGCGGGCGTGAGCAGGGCCTGCGCGGCGGGGTTGCGCAGCACCGCGAACAGCTGCTTGTCGTGGGCGATCTGGGTTGCGAAGCTGCCGATCATGGGCACGGCGCCCGAGGTGACGGCGGTGACGAAGTCTTGGCAGTCGTCCCAGTGCTGCAGCAGGTCGACCACGATGCAGAAGCGCCAGATCACGTCAATCGGCTGGCGGGGCGCACCCTCGCGGGGGCGGGCGCAGGTGAGGCGCCCGCCGCTGAAGGCGAGGTCGCGCACGTCGCAGACGCTCGCGTCAGCGCCCGCCTCGCGGAAGAGCGCGGCGTAGCGGGCAAGCTCGCCTAAGGGCACGTCGTCGCCGTCCATGCACATGACGATGGCGACGTGGGGGTGCTCCTTGGCGCCTTCGCACGCGCCGTACAGGCGCATGAAGTCAGCCACCCAGCCTTCGAACAGGCGCTCTGCGTCGTCTTCCAGGCGATGGCGCGCGGCGAACGCCTGGTAGGGGACGCTGGGGCGCAGGGCGTCAAGCGCTGCGCGGGTCTTGTTCATGCCCGACGAGCAGTCGGCGTTGAACTCGACGAAGCGCGCGGCGCCGGTGGCTTCGTCGAAGAAGCAGTCGAAGCGCGCGTAGGGAAGCAGCTGCGCGCCCGCGCGCGGGGCCAAGATGAGGTCGCGCACGCGCTGGTCGAAGGCGAACAGCTCCCTGAACTGCGGGTCGGCCAGGTAGGCGGCGATCACCTTCTCGAGGATGCCGTGCACGGCGAGCGCCGTCGACGCAAGCCGGCCGCGTACGCGCTGGTCGAGGATGCGCGGCAGGTACGAGATGGGCGCCGGCGCTCCTCCCACGTACGCGCTGCTCGCCTTCATGCGCTCCCACGCGTCGCGCCTTCCCTCGCCGCTCTCGTCGGTGGCGCGTACGAGCTTGAGGTACTCGTCGTCGAGGGCAGGGCGCTCGGTAACGTTCATGGGATGCTCCTTGGTCGGGGGTAGAGGCGCGCTGCCGGCGGCGCGGCCGCGGCAGCCTGCTTAGTTTAGCGCAACGCGGCCCCGTGCGGGGCGCGGCGCCGGGTAACCGTTTTCCCGCAAATATGCGCCCTTTGTGCGCCGCCGCGCGTTCTTTTCCCTAACATGGTAGAATAGCTGAATTCATGTGCAGTTTACCTGCATCGCTATACGTTGAACTCAGCGGGGCGGCTGCCGCCGGCCCTTGAGGTGGAAGGAACATCATGGACGAAACCGGAGTCTTGGGTCTGCTCGAAGAGCTTTCTATTCTGCTTGAGGACTCGAAGCCGGTCTTTGGCAAGAACAATCTTCGCCAGGTTGACATCACGGCGGCCTTCGAGATCATGGACGAGATTCGCGACACGTTCCCCAGCGAGTTCGCCCAGTCCCGCCAGATCGTGCGCGAGCGCCAGAGCCTCCTCGATGACGCCGAGGCCGAGGCGAACCGCCTGATCGAGGACGCGCGCAGCCAGGCCATCACCATCGCGAGCGAGCAGGAGATCGTGCGCATCTCCCAGCAGCAGGCCGAGACCATCATGGCCGACGCCCGCGAGCTCGAGCGCCAGACCCGCGCCGGCGCGGAGGACTACGCCGACGAGGTGTTCGGGCACGTCGAGCAGAGCCTTGACACGCTGCTCAACAACGTGCGCCGCTGCCGCGACCGCCTGAACGCCAACTCCATCAACGTCCGCTAAGCTGACCTGCGCCGCGGCGCGCGCGTCGGCCCCGTCCCTTCGCCGCCTTGCAGCAGGGGCGCGGCGGGCATGCGGGCCGGCTGCGCACGTTCGCTGCGAGATTCGAGGGTAGACACATGGAATCCATCCGCATCCACATCCCTCATGAGCTCTTCGCGCCTGCGGAGAGCTCTCATTTTGAGGGGACCATCGAGGTGCCGGCGCTGAAGGCCGGCCCTGACCTGTATTCGTTCGCCCGCCCGCTCGCCTGGCAGGTCGACGTCACCAACACCGGTGACGCGCTTCTGGTCACGGGGACCGTCGAGGGCGACGCCACCACGTCGTGCGCGCGCTGCCTGGAGGACGTGAAGCTTCCCCTGACGGGGGACATCGAGGGCTACTTCCTGCTCGGCGGCGAGGACGCCGAGACGCCCGAGGACATGGACGAGGACGAGTTCGAGGTGCTGCCCGAGGACAACGCTATCGACCTCACGGCGCTTGTGCAGGCCGCGCTCTTGCTCGAGGCGCCGCTCATCCCGCTGTGCGACGACGACTGCAAGGGGCTGTGCCCCACGTGCGGCGCGAACCTGAACGAGGGCGCGTGCGCGTGCGGCGAGCCGGCCGAGGACCCCGACTTCGAGCTGGCGCGCAACCCCTTCGCCGCGCTGAAGGACCTCAGCTTTGACGAATGACGTGCGTCTGGGGGACGAGGCGAACGCGCACGTCTCCGCAGGCCAGGTCTGGAAGGCGTTTCTCGGCTACTACCGTCCCTACAAGCTTTTGCTTCTGTGCGACCTGGCGTGCGCCGTGGTGCTCGCCTGCATCGACTTGGCGTTTCCGCAGTTCCTGAACTTCTTCACGAAGGAGTTCTTCCTCTCGGAGCCGAGCGTGATCCTGCGCTCGCTCGGGTGGATCGCCGCGCTGTTCGCGGTGCTCTACCTCGTGCGCACGGGCTGCCAGTACTTCATCACGTGCTGGGGGCACATCATGGGCGCGCGCATGGAGGCGGACATGCGGCGCGACTTGTTCGCGCAGTACCAGCGCCTGGGCTTCGACTACTACGACCGCCACAACACCGGCACCATGATGTCGAAGATCGCGAGCGACCTGTTCGACATCTCCGAGCTCGCGCACCACGGGCCCGAGAACCTGCTCGTGTGCGCGTTCAAGATCATCGGCTCGTTCGTGCTGCTGTTCATGGTCAACGTGCCGCTCACGCTCGTGATGCTCGCGGTGACCGCCGTGATGGCGGCGTTCTCGTTCTGGCGCAACTACTGCCGCCGCACCATCTTCCGCGAGAACCGCGTGCGCATGGCGGGCATCAACGCCACGGTGCAGGACTCGCTCGGCGGCATCCGCGTGGTGAGGTCGTTCGGCGGAGAGCGCGCCGAGAAGGCCAAGTTCGCGCAGGCCAACGTGGCGTTCCTCGACACGAAGAACCGCTCGTACCGCTTTCTCGGCGCGTTCCACGCGGCGAACTCGCTGTTTTTGGGCGCGCTGTACACGGTGTGCGTGGTGGGCGGCGGCTACTTTGTGGCGCAGGGCAGCCTCCACGTGTCCGACCTGGCCATCTACGCGCTTTACATCGGCATCTTCATCGCGCCGGTCGAGCAGCTCATCAACTTCACCGAGACGCTCCAGAAGGGCTACGCGGGCTTCCGCCGCTTCATGGAGGTGCTCGTGGAGGCGCCCTCGGTGACGGACGCGCCCGGCGCGCCGGATCTGGCCGCGGCGGCGGGCGGGAGCGTGCGCGGGGAGGTGCGCTACTGTGGCGTGCGCTTCTCCTACGACGGCGAGGTCGAGGTGCTGCGCGGGCTTGACCTGCGCATACCCGCGGGAACCACCGTGGCGCTCGTGGGGCCGAGCGGGGGCGGCAAGACCACTACGTGCGCGCTTTTGCCGCGCTTCTACGACGTGGGCGCGGGGTCGGTCACCATCGACGGCGTTGACGTGCGCGACGTGAGCACGTCGTCTCTGCGTGACGCCATCGGCATCGTGCAGCAGGACGTGTACCTGTTCGGCGGCACCATCGCCGAGAACATCGCGTACGGGCGCCCGGGCGCTGAGCATGAGGAGATCGTGGAGGCGGCGCGGCGCGCGAGCATCCACGACTTCGTGATGTCGCTGCCGCAGGGCTACGACACGCTCGTGGGGGAGCGCGGCGCGCGCCTGTCGGGCGGGCAGAAGCAGCGCGTGGCCATCGCGCGCGTGTTCCTGCGCGACCCGCGCATCCTCATCCTGGACGAGGCCACGAGCGCGCTCGACAACGAGAGCGAGAGCGCCATCCAGCGCTCGCTCGAGGAGCTCTCGCGCGGGCGCACCACCATCGTGATCGCGCACCGCCTGTCGACCATCCGCAACGCGCGCATGATCGCGGTGGTGGAGGACGGCCGCGTGGTGGAGTTCGGCACGCACGCCGAGCTCATGGATCGTGGCGGCACCTACGCCCGCTACTACGAGATGCAGTTCGGCACGCACGGGGAGTGACGCGGCGCACGGCGCGCGGTCTGGGGCGCGCGGGCGCGATGCGTGTGGTGCGGGAGTCGTCGGTGCGGCGCGCGGCGCTGGGGCGCGCGGGTGCGGCAGGCGCGGCTAGCGGGCAGCGAAGCCTTCGAGGAGCACGATGAGCTCCTGCTTCTTGTGGATGCCGAGTTTCGCGTAGATGCGTTTGGAATGCGTGCGCATGGTGTTCTCGGATATAAACAGCATCTCGGCGATGGCGGGGCCCGAATGTCCGCGCGCAATGAGCTCCATGACCTCCGTCTCGCGCGTGGTGAGGCCATAGCGGCTGCTCACGGCTCGGCATTGGGAGGCAAGGCGGTCGACGGCAGGCTCTTCGGCACGAGGTTCCGGCATGGGTATTGGCTCTGAGCCCGAGGACGCTGTTTCTGCGAGCGTGATGAACTCGAGGCGGTCAGTATGCAGCTCGGGGTCCTTGCGCCCTGCGAGTGACGCTACCAGCAGCACGAACAGCGACAGCAACCCTACGAGCGAGAGCTGCTCGAGACCAACGGAGCTTGCGAGTCCCGAGGCGAACCCGACGACATAGCCGAGCGTTTGGAGCGCGTAGGCGAACAGCGCGTAGATCGCATAGATGAACACGGGGTTTATGCCGCTGTCGCGCGAGATCTGCGCGCACAGCATCATCATGAGAACGCAGGCGAGCATGAAGCAAGCGTGAGTGACGGCGATGCCCGCACCTACGAAGCTGCGTCCTGCGAACGGCAGGATAATCATGCACAGCGCTGCGACGGGGAAGAGCACGCGGTAGAAGGCCGTGAGGCTGAAAGTGATAGTGCGGGTCCTCCATATGCGATAGAACAACGCTACCGCTACGAGCAGCGAGAACATAGAGCTGATGTTGATGATGTTGAGGAGCTCCTGGTGGGTGATCGCGATGAAGCGCGCCGCGCCGGCGCAAAAGCCGAGCGCACCGACGGAGAGTGCACCTGCGAGGCTTTTGCGTATCACGTTGCGATACACCGCGGCGTGTTCGCACGGTACGTCCTCGAACATAGGCTGGTCACTTGAGGTCTGGCGTGCTGCGAGCGACAGGCACAGTCCTGCAAGCGGTACGAGTACGAGCGGGATGAGATAGGCGCATAGCGCTGCCGGGATGAGGCACAGCGTGAAGTACAGGACTGCGGAGTAGGCCGTCCCGCTGATGAGCGCCGCTGTTCCTTGGGCGCTGTCCAAGGAGGCGAACACGCGCTGCCAGCTTATCATGTAGCCTGCAAGACCGCCCCCTACGAGCAAGGCTGCGATTGCCACGAGGGCAGGCGTGGCAACCTCCAGATACATTGCGGCGATGAGCAGCACGGGCCCAAGCGCAAGCGGCACGGAGAAGCTCCATACGTGCGCATCGGTCACATACCGAGGGTGCGTCCATGCCATGCGCATGGCGCAGACGAACGCCAGGCACATGGCAGTGCCTTGCAAAAGGTAGAAGGCGGTGGTAGTCGAGGAGGTGCGGTAAACATCGGCCAGATAGGGGAAGACCCCGCCCCAGATGGACGTGGCGCCGATCGAGAGAAACGTCGCGTAGCCGAAGTTGACCACGTTGGGCTTGACGGTTGTTTGCTGCATGGCGCTCTTCGCCTTCTCTTCGCTTGTCACGCATCACCTACGGCCGTACTACCGCGTGCCATTGTACCAACTGGAGGTGTGCCCGCATGCCTGCTCACTGTGTTTTAGCCAGATGGTTATATTCTGATCAGGCAAAACGCGAAAATCACAGGAATCTGGTGATGCGCTTCGCCAACAGGGGAAGCTATATTTCAGGCCATTCGAGAGGGCGACGCTTCCGGCTTGGGCTTATCGGAAGCGCGCGTTCCTTGGTCGAAGGGGTCTTTGAGCTTACCGAGGAGATCGGGTCTTGGGAGAAGGAGGAGATATGTCAGACAGCGTGAATACGTTGACGCGACGCGCCTTCGTGAAGGCTGCCGGAGCGCTTGGCGTGGTCGGCGCGGCGGCGAGTGCTGGTATGGTGGTTGATCGCGTTCCAAAAGCTCATGCGGCAGCGCCCGCGGAGGGAGCCGAGCGGATTGTGTGGTCGCACTGTCACGTGAACTGCGGCGGTGCGTGCCCGCTTAAATTCCACATGAGGGGTGACGAAATCGTCTACGTGGAGACCGAGGGCGCCGGTGCGAGCGCGGCAGCGAAGGAGCGGGCCTTTGGCGCGACGCAGGCGCGTGCGTGCCTGCGCGGCCGTTCGATCAAGCATTTCATAGAGAGCGACAATCGGCTCGACTACCCGTTGCGTCGTGTGGCAGGCACCAAGCGCGGCGAGGGCAAGTACGAGCGCATCAGCTGGGATGAGGCGCTCGACATCATCGCGAGCGAGTTTACGCGCATCACCAAGACATACGGCAACGAAGCCGTGTTCATTCAGGAGTGCTCGGGCGTCGAGCAGAACATCATGATGAACAACCCGTTCTTCCGCCTGTTCAACCTTTGTGGTGGCGTGGTCACGCGCTACGGTAGCTACTCAAGCGCAGCCATCAGCTTTGGCGCCTACCCCTACACCTACGGCAAGTCGTGGGGAAATCGCTCGCTCAAGACCATCCAGGAGGGGGAGCTCGTGGTGTTCTTCGGCTACGCACCTAACGACATGCGCATGTCGGGTGACGGCGCGGGGTATGACATCAACGTGGCGCGCGAGCAGAAGCACGCCCGCGTGATCGTGATCGACCCACGACGAAGCGAGTTGTGCACCAATCAGGACGTTGAGTGGATCCCCATCGTGCCGTGCACTGATGCGGCGCTTGTGGCGGGCATTGCGCACGTGCTGATCGCCGAGGACCTTGTCGACCACGACTTCCTTGACACCTACTGCGTGGGTTTCGACGAGAAGACTCTGCCTGAGGATGCGAAGGGGCAGAATCTCTCCTACACCGACTACATCATGGGCACCGGTTACGACAAGATAGAGAAGACGCCTGCGTGGGCTGCGGCCATCACGCGCGTCCCCGAGGAGCGTATCGTGCGCTTGGCGCATGAGATTGCCGACGCCAAGCCGTGCTACATTTGCCAGGGCCTTGGACCTCAGCGCCATACCAACGGCGACAACACAGCGCGCGCCATCATGGTGCTTCCGCAGCTTGTGGGCCAGGTGGGTCGTCCCGGCACGACTTCCGGCGGCTCGGTGGGCAACAGCGGCATCGGCCTTAAGTCTCTCCCGACGGGCACCAACCCCATCAAGACCAAGTTTCCGAACTACCTGTGGCCCGAGGTCATTCGCGATGGTGCGAAGCTTACGGCTACCAACGCTGGCATCAAAGGCGCCGATGCGCTCAAAGTGGGCATTAAGATGCTCGTGAACTATGGCAACAACATGATCGCCAACCAGAACGGCGACATAAACACCACTACCGACATCGTGCGCGACGAGAGCCTCTGTGAGTTCATTTTGGCCTACGACGTGCAGATGACCGACTCGTGCAAATATGCCGACATTATCTTGCCTGACCTGACGCCCCAGGAGACCGTCTCGCTGTCAGCGGCGGGTGAGGGCTGCGACGTTAAGGGCATCCGTTTCGGCCAGCCTATCTGCGAGCCGAAGGGGGAGCGTCGCGAAGTATATGAGGTGTGCGGAGAGTTGGCTCGGCGTCTCGGCGTGTATGACGAGTACTCCAACGGTGGAATGACTCGCGAGGACTGGTGCCGCAAGCTCTATGAGGAAATGCGCGAGAAGAATGCCGGCATGAATCTCCCTGCTTACGACGAGGGCGTGGCCCAGGGCTCTTTCAGCTTTGACATCGAGCCTTCCGACAAGGTGGATGACTTCATCTTAGATCCCAAGGCCAATCCGCTTCCCACGGCTACGGGCAAGATCCAGATCTACTCTCCCGAACTTGCTGCGATGGCGAAGACCTGGAAGCTTGGGCAGGGTGACCTCATCACGCCGGTGCCAGTGTACTTTCCTGGCTATGACGGTCCTGATGACGTGACTGACGAATACCCGCTCATGATTTGCGATTACCACTATAAGGGCACGGTGCATTCCACTTATGCCGTAAACCCAGCGGTCAATGAGATGACGCCGTTCCAAGTGCTCATTAACCCGATTGATGCTGAGAAATACGGTATTTCCGACCTGGATAAAGTGAGCCTCACGAGTGCTCAAGGTGAGATACGCACACAGGCGCGTGTCACCAACCGCGTGATCCCGGGTGTGCTCATGTACCCGCAGGGTGGCTGGCACTCCGCTGACATGGACGGCGACCGCATTGATCATGGCGGATGCAGTAATACGCTCACAAGCCGTCACTGCTGTCCGGTGTCGAAGGGAACGGGTCAGCACAGCGTAATCGGTCGAATCAAGAAGGTGGAGGCGTAAACATCATGACGCAATACGGTTTCTACTATGATGCCACACGTTGCACAGGGTGTCACACGTGTGAGGCAGCATGCCGCGACTATCACGGCCTTTCTCTCAAGATGGCGTTTCGACGTGTGTACGAGGTGGAGGGCGGCTTGTGGTCGCAGGCGTCCGACGGCACCTGGATCACTGACTCGTACGCTTACTACACTTCGATCTCCTGCCAGCACTGCGATAATCCCGCCTGCACGCAAGTGTGTCCTACGGGTGCCATGCACAAGGGTGAGAACGGCATCGTGTCGGTTGAAGAGAAGCGGTGCATCGGCTGTGGATACTGTGCGCTGGCCTGCCCTTACAAAGCGCCTCGTGTTGATCGCGAAGTAGGGCATTCCGTGAAGTGCGATGGCTGCGCCTCGCGCATGGCTGCGGGTGAGCTTCCTATTTGCGTGGAGGCCTGCTCGATGCGCTGTATCGAATTCGGCTCCATCGACGAGCTGCCTCGGGGTACGCGTGCCGCAGTGGCGCCGCTGCCTGACCCGTCAGTGACGCAGCCGAATCTTTATATCAACGAATGTGCTGCCGCGCAACCGTTCGGCAGTCTTGATTGCAGAATAGCCAACGCAGCGGAGGTGGATTAACGATGGGAAACGGATTTGAGCATACGGCGCTGGCCGTATTCACCACGCTGGCTCCTTTGGGTGCTGCAACGTTTGTGGTGTTGGCAGCGGCTTTCTGGAAAGGAGATTTGACTGAGGACATGGCGCGACGACTTGACAAGGCCACAGCGTTGCCGGTAGCGCTTGTGCTGGTGGGTTTTGTGGCGGCGTTCTTCCATCTGGCAGCACCGCAAAACGCCGTTGGCGTGTTCGCGGGCGTGGGTTGCTCGCCTCTCTCTAACGAGGTGCTGGCGGGAATCGTCTTCGTAGCCATTATGCTGATCTACTGGGTGTCTGCATTGGCGGGCAAACTGGAAGCGCGTTCGGGCGTGCGCCATGGGCTTTTGGCCGTCATTTCGGTGTTGGCTGTGGTGTTTGCGGTGTTCTGCGGATTCGCCTATCTCACGCCCACTATTCCCACGTGGAACAACCCCCTGTCTGTCATCCAGCTGGTTGGATACTCTCTTCTGGGTGGTGCAGTGTGTGGCGCGCTGGCATGCGCCATTGCTCGCATTGACTTGTTTGGCGTGCTTGGTGTAATCACGTGTTGCATGGGCTCAGCGGGTCTGGTCGTTGGTGCGGTGAGCTTCGGCGGCTTCATTGCAGCATGCGGCGGAGTGCACAACTCCTGGGGCTGCGCTCTTGATGCGGTGCCGAACATCTGGCTTTCGTTCGCGGCTTTCGTTGCGGCTGGTTTGGTAGGCACGGGCGTGCTGTTTGCGGCGCGCAAGCGCTCGAATATGACGGTGGCGCTGACAGTTGCGCTTGTGCTTGTGATCGTGGGCGTGTTCATCGCGCGCATCGGCTTCTATGGGCTGTATGCAGGGCTTGCCTTATGAGGCTCTAGAGGTTTTCGAGGTTGCAGCCGTGCGGATGCTGGCGGTGGCTGGTGGTGAAAGGGTTTTCGCAAGACAGGTGGTTGCCGGAATGCGACCTCCTGTCTTGCGTGGTGTGAGGGCACAGGGACTGCGGTGATGCGGGTTCGCAGCGCAGCGTGGGAAAGGGAAGGAGAAGGAGGAGCGCATGGACGTGGCCATGCAGGAGATAACGCTGGTGCTGTTTACCACGGTAGGACCCGCAGGGGCCGTGGGCTTTGTCGTCATGGCGCTCTCTGCGCTTGTTCGTGACGTGATGGGCAGGAAGGGCGCTGCTAGCGTGGGCGTAAACGCGAGCTCTGCGACGGGCATGAATGAGCATGCGGCGACGGCCGTCGTGCCTGATGCTTTCTCTCGTATTAGTCGTTATCTCGTGATCCCGCTCGCGCTTGCCATCACGGGCCTCGTCGCCTCGGCCACGCACCTTGGCACGCCTGCCAACGCGCTCTTCGTGCTCGCGGGCGTGGGACGCTCGCCGCTGTCAAATGAGGTGGTGGCAGCGGTGGTGTTTCTCGCGCTCGGCGGTTCGTTTTGGATCGCGTCGTTCTACGAGAAGCTGCGTCCGCGTGCGGCACGCGCCTGGCTTTCAGTGAGCATAGCCGCAGCACTTGCATTTGTGGGGTTCGTGGCGGCTGCCTATTCAGTCGAGACGGTGCCTACGTGGAACATGGCGTACGGCCCAGCTACGCTCTGGCTCGGTGGCGTCTCAAGTGGTGTCATGGTGGGGCTTTTCGGAATCGCCGTGTCGAAGGTGAGCTTTAAGGGTAGCTTCGAGCGGGTGTGCGTTCTTATTGCGGCGACATGCGTGTTGGCCGAGGTAGTGGTGCTTGTGGCTGAGAACGCGGCGCTGTCGGGCGTGTCTACCACCGCACAGGAGGCGTCTGCGCTGGTTCCCTGGTTGCCTGCGGTCATCGGCGTCTTCGCTGTGCTCAATGCTTGCGGCGTAGCGCTGGCTTTTCGCGCTGCGGCTGGCGGCCGCACCTTGCGTGAGCGAACTTCGCTTGCAGGAGCGGCAGCTGCATGTGCCCTTGTCGCCTGCTTTGCTGTCCGTTTCTCCTTCTATGCCATGTATATGACCGTCGGCCTCTGAGGGGTTATGCTCAACGATCTGGGTTTCGGAAGCATTTGCTTGCATAATGTCTGCCTACCTGCAATGTCGAGCAACCAATCGGGGCAACCAACCGCAACCAACCCCACCGGCCCCACCAGCCGCGGCATCCCAGTCGCCCCAACCGCCTTCGATCACGGCTCAAATTTTCGAAAATAGGGCTTGCCACGGCGTGCGCGTATGTTTAAAATAGACGAGCTGCAAAACACGGGGTGTTAGCTCAGTTGGTTAGAGCGCCGGCCTGTCACGTCGGAGGTCGCGAGTTCAAGTCTCGTACATCCCGCCATTTTTTGCAGGCCCGCATTGGGGTGTTAGCTCAGTTGGTTAGAGCGCCGGCCTGTCACGTCGGAGGTCGCGAGTTCAAGTCTCGTACATCCCGCCATCTAAAACTCCTGGCCAGACGATCGTCTGGCCTTTTGCTATTTCGCGGTCGATTGCGGGCTAAGGCGGGTTAATGCTCAAACAGTGTGGTTCTTGCAATTAATCGATTAAGGGATATAGGCGATTAATCCCTCATTGGGGATAACCCCAATTAACAGATTAGGCATATAGGCAGAAAAGTGTGTAAAGGAAATCATTCGACACCGTAAGGATATGGGGTCGAACGATGGAATTCAGACCACACTAGCCCCTCTCCCCAACGAGCGGGCGCCCCGGTGTCGTCGCCCTG
>NZ_JAAKEC010000017.1 GCF_011038975.1 Adlercreutzia sp. ZJ176
GGGCGCGGGCGCGAGCCGGTCGCGCGGGCGCGGCCCTCGGGCTTGCGCCCGTCGCGGCCCTCGCCTGCGCGCGCCCCGCTGCGGGACGCCTTCGCGTCGCGCGAGGTCTGCTGCTTGCGCTCGCCGCCCCGCTGCGCGCCTCCCTGCTGCGCGCCGCGCGCCTGCTCGGCGTCAGCGCCGTGCGAGCGGTTGCGGCTGCGGCGCGGCTTGCGCTCCTGGCCTGCGGCGTCGGCGGGCGCGTGGTCCCGGCGGCCCGCAGGGCGCTCAGTGCGGCCGGAGCGTTCGGAGCGCTCCCCGCGCTCGGTGCGTTCGGAGCGTTCGGGGCGTTCGTCGCGCTCGACCTTGACGGTCTGCGCGCCCTCCCCCGCCGCGATCTTGGTGGAGCGGCGGCGACGCGGCTTGCGCGTCTCGTCAGCCGCCGAGGCCGACCCGCCGTGCGCGGCAGCACCGCCGCGGCCCCGCGAGCCGCCGCGGCTCCGCGACTTCGCCGATGAGCCCGAGGCTCCCTTGCCGCCCTCGGAGCGCTTCGCCGATGAGCCCGAGGCTCCCTTGCCGCCCTCGGAGCGCTTCGCCTTGCCGCCCGGCGTGCGGCGCACCGAGCCGACCTCGGCCAGCTTGTCGGAGCCGGTGAACTGCGAGGTGAGGAACGTCACCGGGTCGGAGGCGTAGCCCGCCGACGCGTCGGCGGTGGCGGCGTCCCACGCGTCGTCGCCCACGACGCTCGGGCGCGCACCCTCCTCGGGCTCGTCGAAGTCGGCAAGCGGCACCTTCACGGGCTTCTCGCCCTCCACCTTCAGCGACACCACCTCGCGCGGCACGTCGAGCTCGACCACCTTGGCCGGCCCCACGGGCGTCTGCACGGTGGCGTTGGCCTTCGGCGCGCGCGACTTGAAGTCCTTGTAGGCGTCGTACTCGTAGCGCAAACAGCACATGAGGCGCCCGCACAGACCCGAGATCTTCTGCGGGTTCAGCGAGAGGTCCTGCTCCTTGGCCATGCGGATGGACACCGGGTTGAACTCGCCGCCCATGCGCTTGCAGCACAGCTCCTGCCCGCAGTGGCCCAAGCCTCCCACGATGCGCGCCTCGTCACGCACGCCGATCTGGCGCATGTCGATGCGCACGTGGAAGTGCGCGGCCAGCTTGCGCACCAGGTCGCGGAAGTCGATGCGGTCCTCGGCCTCGAAGTAGAAGACAGCCTTGTCGCCGTCGAGCAGGAACTCCACCGACACCGGGTGCATCTCGGCGTTCGCCTCCGCCACCATGCGCTTGAACACGGGCAGCGCCTCGCGGCCCCGCCTCTCCATCTCGCGCGACCGCTCGACGTCCTCGTCGGTGGCGAGGCGCAGCACGCGGCGCAGCGGGGTCTTGAGCGCCTTCACCTCGGCGTGCGGCACTTCGATCACGTCGCTGGCCGCCCTGCCGAACTCGGTGCCGCGCGCGGTGTCGACCACCACGGGCGCGCCCTTGGGCACGTCGAGCTCGCCGGGGTCGAACCACAGCGTGCGGGGATTGTAGGCAAGATTAATCGGTGCGACCCGAACCATGCAGAACCTCTCTCACTTCGAACAGCAACGCGTCGATGCACGTCTCTGGGGATACATTATAGGCAAGCGCCTGCTCGGCCACGCGCACGCGAGCCAGCGCGCGCGACGCGCGGGCCACGTCAGAGGTGCGCGCGGCGGCCTCGATGCTCTCGCGCGCGTCGACGTTGATCACCAGCTCGGGCGTACCCGCGCACGTGGCGCACACGTCGCGCAGCCACGAGCCGATGATCGCGGTGGTCTGGCGCAGGTACTCGCTCGTCTTCGCCGTGATCTGGCGCTTGTTGCGCGCCTCGATCTGGCGGATGGCTGACTTCGCGAGAAAGTCGGCGTTCTCGGCCAGCTCGGCCTCCTGCGCGGCGCGCACCTCGTCGAGCGGCGCCTTCGACTTCTCCACGAGCGTGCGCGCGTACCCGATGACGTCCCAGTCGTCGGCGTGCGCGAGCGACGCCATGACCGCGAGCACCTCGCCGCGGAAGGCCAGCCGCTCGTTTCCCGGCGCGCGCAGAAACTCGATGGCGCGCGTGATGGAGCCGCCGCACGCCTCCACGGCCATGCGCGCCTGCGCGGCGGGCGCGCCGGTGTTCTGGCTCACGATGCCCGCCGCCTCGGTGGCCGGGATGTGCCGGAAGGGCACCACCTGGCAGCGCGAGAGGATGGTGGGCAGCACGCTCTCGCGCGTGCGGCCGAGCAGGATGAGCACCACGTCGGCCGGAGGCTCCTCGAGGGTCTTCAGGAACGCGTTGGCCGCGCTCGTGCCGAGCAGGTCGACGCGATCGAGGATGTAGACCTTCTTCTGCGCCTGGATGGGCGCGAGCGCCGTGTCGGCCACGATCTCGCGGATCTGCTCGACGAGGTAGCCCGACGCGCCCGCCGGCGCGAAGAAGCGCACGTCAGGGTGCTTCTGGCGCTTGATGCGCGCGCAGGCGTCGCACGCGCCGCACATGCCGCCGCGCGGGCCGCGCGGGCCCTTCGGGCACAGGAGCGCCTGGGCGAGGGCGTAGGCGGCCGCCGTCTTGTTCGAGCCCGCCGGGCCCGTGAAGAGGTACGCGTGCGTCACGCGCTCGGACTTCACGCTCGTGCGCAGAAAGTCGCGCACCTTCGGCTGGCCGAGTATGTTCTCGAACGCGTCAGCCACGGGCGCGCTCCTGGGACGGCCGGGAGGCTTGGGGCTGCTGGGGTGCCCGAGACGTCGCGCCCGCCCGGGGGACTTGGGGCGCCTGGGACGGCCGAGGCGTCGAGCCCGAGGCGCGCCCGCCGGGGGCGTCGAGCACGGCGAAGTACTCCTCATCGCAGACGCGCGCGTCCCCCATCCAAGGGAACAGGTCGCTCAGCACGTGGAAGATCATCGCCGCCGTGACCGAGCGCGGGCCGTCCGAGCGGATGACCCTCACGCGCGCGGGGTCCTCCTGCGCGATGGCCGCGAAGCCCGCCGCCACGCGCTCGTGGAACGCCGCGCCCGCCTGCTCGAGCCGGTCGGCGCCGGCGCGCCTCCCGCTCACGCGGACGAGCCCCTCCTCGGGGCCGCCGCACGTCATGAGCAGCGTGCGGTCGGGCACGAGCCCGCGCGTGGAGAAGCGGTTGGCCGCATCCACGAACGCGCGGTCGATCCCGCGGCCGAACGCCTGGTAGGCCACCGTGGAGTCAAAGAAGCGGTCGCACAGGACCACCGCGCCGCGCTCGAGCGCCGGCTCGATCACCTCGGCGACGACCTGGGCGCGCGCGGCCTCGTAGATGAGCAGCTCCGCCTCGTCCGCCAGGCCCTCGTGCGCCGGGTCGAGCACCACCGCGCGCAGCGCCTCGCCCACCGGCGTGCCGCCTGGCTCGCGCAGGCGCACCACCTCCGCGCCCCGGGCCTCCAGGGCGTCGGCCAGAAACCCGATGTGGGTCGTCTTGCCCGCGCCGTCTCCCCCCTCGAAGGTGATGAAGACGCCGCGGCTGCTCGGCGCGGATGCGATCATGCCCATGCGCTTCCCGTGCCCGCGCCTAGGCGCCACTCGCAGCGCGAGCCTCGAGCGCGCAGGTGCGCACAGCCGCGGCCACGCACGCGGCCACGCGCGGGTCGAACGGATCGGGCATGATGAAGTCCTCGCAGAGCTCCTCGTCGGACACGAGCGAAGCGAGTGCCTCGGCTGCCGCGAGCTTCATGGGCTCGGTGATGCGCTCGGCGCGCGCCTCGAGCGCGCCCTTGAAGATGCCGGGGAACGCGATCACGTTGTTCACCTGGTTCGGGAAGTCCGAGCGCCCCGTGCCCACCACGCGCGCGCCGGCGGCCTTCGCCTCGTCGGGGAAGATCTCGGGCGTGGGGTTGGCCATGGCGAACACGATGGCGTCCGACGCCATGGAGGCCACCATATCCTGGCTGATGACGCCAGGCGCCGACACGCCGATCACTATGTCGGCCCCGCGCATGGCGTCGGCGAGCGTGCCGCTTCCGTCCTCGAGGTTCGTCCACTCGAGCATGGCGCGCTGGGCGTCGTTGATCCCCTCGTAGCCCGACCACAAGATGCCCGCGCGGTCGCACATGGTGAGCGTGGTGAAGCCGTAGGACAGCAGCAGCTTCGCGATGGCGATGCCCGCAGAGCCCGCGCCGTTCACCACCACACGCGCATCCTCCTTGCGCTTGCCCACCAGGCGCAGCGCGTTGATGATGCCCGAGAGCACCACGATGGCGGTGCCGTGCTGGTCGTCGTGGAACACCGGGATGTCGAGCGCGTCGTTCAGGCGCGCCTCGATCTCGAAGCAGCGCGGCGCCGAGATGTCCTCCAGGTTGATGCCGCCGAACGCCGGCGCGATCTGGATGCACGCCTTGATGATCTCCTCGGTGTCCTGCGTGTCAAGGCAGATGGGAAACGCGTCCACGCCGCCGAACGTCTTGAACAGCGCCGCCTTGCCCTCCATGACCGGCATGGCGGCCAAAGGCCCGATGTTACCCAAGCCCAGAACCGCGCTGCCGTCGGAGACCACGGCCACGGTGTTCGACTTGATGGTGTAGTCGTAGGCGGCGTCGGGATTGTCGGCGATCACCTTGCAGGGCTCGGCCACGCCGGGCGTGTAGGCGCAGGCCAGGTCATGGCGCGTGGCGATGTCCATCTTCGGCGTAGTGGCGATCTTGCCGCGCCACTGCTCGTGCAGCTCAAGCGACTCTTCTGCGATGTCCATGGGTATTTCCTCGCTATCATGAAACGGCGGCACCTGGGCGCCGTCGCGTTTGCTTCGTTTTCCTACCTTAACCTCGATATTGTATACCTTATGCCTTTGCGCGCCGCCGAGGTCGCGCATGGATTACACTATTCACAGAGGACAGCCTGCCCACGCAGGCAAAAGCACGCGACCATGAGGGAGAGACCTATGCCGCAAGGCAGCCAAACCGCGCTCGCGCTTTCGCCCGAGCGCGTGGCGTCGGCGACCTACGACGCCATCCGCGAATGCGCCACCACGCTGCGCCCCGACTACAGATGCGCCGCCCGATCAGCGCTCGACCGCCTGCGAGCCGACGGCTCGGGCAAGGGCGCCAGCGTCCTTGGGCAGATCCTGGAGAACGCGGCCATCGGCGAGGCTGACGCCGTGCCCATCTGCCAGGACACGGGCACGGTGTGGGTGTGCCTGGAGGTCGGAAGCGAGCTCATGATCCCTGGCAACGTGTTCTCGCAGGTAGACGACACGGTGGCGCGCGCTTACGCCGACGGGAGGCTGCGCATGAGCGTGCTGGCCGACGCGCTGTTCGACCGCACGAACACGCGCGACAACACGCCCGCGTTCTGCGAGGTCAAGCTGGTGAGCGGCGCGGGCGCCACGCTGCACGTGCTGCTCAAGGGCGGCGGCTCGGACAACGCGAGCCGCGTGGTCATGCTGCCGCCGGGTGCCGGCGCGCGCGGCGTGCGCAAGGTGGTGCTCGACTGCGTGCGCGAGAAGGCCGCGAACGCCTGCCCGCCGCTCGTGATCGGCTTGGGTGTAGGCGCCACGTTCGACAAGGTGGCAGGCCTCGCAAAGCACGCGCTTCTGCGTGCGGTGGGATCCCCCGCGCAGAGCGAGGAGGCGGCGGCGTTCGAGCGCGAGCTGCTCGACGAGGTGAACGCGCTCGGCATCGGGCCGGCGGCGCTCGGCGGCTCCCCCACCGCGCTCGCCGTGCACCTCGAGACGGCGCCCTGCCACATCGCAGCCCTGCCGGTGGCAGTGAACATGGGCTGCTGCGCCATGCGCTCGAAGTCGGTTGAGCTCGTACCGTGGGACGTTCGCGCCGCAGACGCCGCGGACGGCGAAGGCGGCGAAGGCCCTCTGGCGAAAGGAGGCGCACGATGAGCAACCCGGTCAAGCTGACGCTGCCGCTTGCGCGCGAGGACGTGGCAGGTCTGCGCATCGGCGACGAGGTGCTCCTCTCCGGCCCCGTGTACACCATGCGCGACGCAGGGCACGAGCGCGCACTCGAGGCCCTGCGCGCCGACGGGACGCTGCCCTTCGACCTTGAGGGCGCCACGCTCTTCTACGCCGGGCCCACCCCGCCGGCCGCCGGCCGTCCCCTGGGATCGGTCGGACCCACCACCGCGAGCCGCATGGACTTCGCCACGCCGACGCTCATGGAGGCCGGCATCGTGGCGTGCATCGGCAAGGGAAAGCGCTCGCCGGAGGTGGTGGAGGCGTGTCGCACGACGGGCAGCGTGTACTTCGCGTGCGTAGGCGGCATCGCGGCGCTCCTGGCCACGCACGTGGCGGAAAGCGAGCTCGTGGCCTGGGAGGACCTGGGCACCGAAGCGCTGCGTCGCCTGCAACTCGAGGACTTCCCCGCCTTCGTCGCCGTCGACACCCGCGGCGACGACCTCTACCGCGCCATCGAGCAAGCCGCGCAGTAAAGGCGAAGACGTCGAGCGCGGACAGGCGGCAGGGGGCGCCGCGCGCGGTTCCGCAGCGCAGCGAGCCGAAATGAACGGACATGATGCATTTGCGCCCGCAGTCGAAAGGGAAGCACGAGACTATTCAACCTATTCGAAGAAAAGGCAGAACCTCAGCTCGTTCAGCCTAAACTAAACGAATTCAGAGGCACATTGCCATGTAGACGGGCAGATAGAGAGTCTTTCCCGCCGGCGAGACATTGCTCTCGCAGAGCACCACGGCTCGCTCGATTCGGTAGTTCGGAGAGGAAAGCACCTTGGTTAAGGCACTATGTCGCTTGTAGCTCTTCCCGCTCTTTACCTCAATAGGAAGCACCTGCCCGCTGCCCGTCTCGATTACGAAATCGAGCTCGCCTATGCCCTTGCTGCGGAAGAACCGCAGTTTATGCCCATGGCATTTCAGCTCTTGGGCAATGACGTTCTCGTATATGGAGCCGTAGTTCACCCCCAACTCGTCGCTGAGGATACTCTTCGCCACATCGACCTCGCTCATTGCGCACAGCAACCCCACGTCGTTGGCAAACAACTTGAAGAAGCTCCTCTGCTCGGACATCTTGAGCGGGTGCCTCGGCTCGGTAACATTGACAACCGGCAGCGCCACGCCTGCATCCGACAGCCAGATGAATTCCTCGCTGTAGCGCCCATACGTCCCTTTAGGCGCCAAACTCGCGAAGTTGAAGCGCTTCGATTGCGAGTCGAGCTGGGCGGGTAGCTGGTCGTAGACGTCTTTGATGACAAGCTTGCTGGTTTCGGCGTATTTGGAGATATCTGCCCGATAGAGGGTAACAATGTCGCTTTGAATGCGTTTGACTTCAGCCACGTTGTTGGTTCGCGCAAACTCATTGACCGCTGCGGGCATGCCGCCCACCAGCAGATATTGGTGGAAAAGCGAGAGCAGGCGTTCGTGGATGGGTCCAATGACCGGAGTCAGCAAGTCGAAGCAGTCCTTCACATGGGAAAGAGCCGCATCGCCTACGTCCATCGCCCAGCAAAACTCTTCGAAGTCCAGCGGGAACATCTCGATCGTTCGCAGATAGCCGACGGGTTGGGATCTCACATCCTGCAACTCGATACCAAGAAGAGAGCCCGACAGAATGAAGTCATAGCCCTCCCGTTGGACGAGGTATTTTATGTACGTAACCGACTCTTTGCACTCCTGTACCTCATCTATGAACACGCACGTGTCACCTGAGACAAATCGAGAGCCGCCGAACGCAGACAACACCATGAACAACTCGTCAGCGTTGTGACACCCCTCCATGGCGGCAAGAAGATCTGGCTGTTCGATGAGATCGAAGCGCACGTAGTTCTCGTAACTGCGGGAAGCGAACTCGTTGACAGCGTAGGACTTCCCCACCTGCCTTGCGCCCGTCACCAGCAGCGCACGGCTCGCTTGCGAGCGCTTCCACTCTTCCAGTTGTCGCGTGATCTTTCTCCTGAGGGACATCGGCTTTCCTTTGAGAGATTTTTCCAGCCTGAAAACCTATGAAAACAGAGATCTTTCCAACCAGTGTATCGGCTGTTTGGATTTTTACAACCTGTTTAGAGGTGAAAAAAGCGACTTTTCAACCAGTACAATGCAAGACGAACAATCAAAACAGACCATGCGACAAGTCACAAAGCAGAGGGCGCAGCGGGCGTCCCGCACCTCCGCACGCGAAGAAGCTGCACGACCCGCCGCAGCGCGGGCAGGCGGCAGGGGGTGCCGCGCGCAGTTCCGCAGCGCAACGAGGACTGTTTGAGCGCGGCACCCCCTGCCGCCTGCCCGCGCGTCCCGCGAACGCCAAGAACGAAGAAGCGCCCCCTCGGCGGGGGCGCTTCTCGCCGTGCTACTTCTTCTTGCGCGCGGGAGCCTTCTTCTTCGCGGCGGGCTTCTTCGCCGCCTTCTTCTTCTCCTCCTCGGCCTTGCCGGGGCAGTCGAAGTTCGGGCAGAGCTTCCACGGGCCGCGCGCGGTGGTCACGATCACCATCGGCGCGCCGCAGTGCTCGCACGCCTCGTCGGTGGCGGTGAGCTTGCCGTACTGGGGCAGCGGGTAGCGCGTCTGGCACGCCTCGAAGTTCTCGCAGGTGATCGAGCGCTTGAGCGTGCGCGGGTTGCGTCGCGCGATGAGCTTGGCGTCGATGCCCCGATCGCCGCAGTTCGGGCACAGGCCCACCATCACCTCGGGCTCCTGGTTGGTGGGGCAGGCGGGGTCGATGCACGCCGTGCGCGGCTTCGTGCGGAAGGCCGTCACCTTCACCTGCGGCATGCCGCAGGTGGGGCACGCCTCGGGCACGGACTCCACCTTGCCCTTCGGCAGCGGGTAGGTCACGTCGCAGTCGGGCCAGCCGGCGCAGCCGATGAACATGGACTTCGTCTTCTGGCTCGCGCGCAGCTGCAGGTCGCGCCCGCACTTGGGGCACGGCCCCACGTAGGCGTCGGCCGCCACGGCGTCGGCGAGCGCGTCCTTGACCTCCTCGGAGTGTGGCATGAGGTCGGCCAGCTGCTGGGCCAGAAGGTCGCGCGAGGTGCTCACCACGGCCTCGCGCGTGGTCTTGCCCTCGGCGATGTTGTCCATCTCCTCCTCGAGCTCGGCCGTCATGTCGGGGTGCGTGATGTGCGGCGCGAACTTGTCGAGCGCGTCGATCACCGCGATGCCGAGCTGCGAGGGCTCGATGGGGTCGTTCTGCACGTACTTCACCGTGTAGAGGCGCTCGATGATCGAGTGGCGCGTCGACTTGGTGCCGAGCCCCAGCTTCTCCATCTCCTGGATGAGCTTGCCCTGGCTGTAGCGCGCCGGCGGCTCGGTCTGCTTCTTCGTGCAGGTGGCGCCGTTGAAGGCAACCTGCGCGCCCTGCTCGAGGGAGGGCAGCTGCTCGTCCTTCTTCAGCCCGTAGGGGTAGATGCTGCGGAATCCCGCCTGCACGAGCACGTCGCCCTTGGCCACGAAGGGCTCGCCGGCCACGTCGAGCGTGACCTTGGTGCCCTCCACCACGGCCGCATCCGACAGCGTGGCCAGAAAGCGGCGCGCCACCAGGTTGTAGAGCTTGTACTCGGCGGCGGGCAGGTCGTCCGGCGTGGCCTTCGCCGTGGGGTAGATGGGCGGGTGGTCGGTGGTCTCCTTCTTGCCGCGCGTGGCGGTGAGCTTGCCCTTCGCGAGCAGCGCCTTGCACGTGGGGGCGTACGCCGGGTTGCCCGCGATGGTGCGCACCACCTCGGCGAGGTCGAGCGACGCGGGGTACACCGTGTTGTCGACGCGGGGGTAGGAGATGTAGCCGTCCATGTAGAGGCTCTCGGCGATGCGCATGGTGCGCGCGGGCGCGAGGCCCTCGGCCGAGGCCGCGGCCATGAGCGCGGTGGTGTTGAACGGCACGGGCGGCGGCACGCGGCGCTTCTTCTTCTCCACGGAGGCCACGCGCGCGCTCGCGGCGCCCGCCACGTGCTCCATGGCCGCGGTTGCCTCAGCCTCGGACTTGAAGCGCGCCGTGGCATGCCCCGCCTCGAAGGCGCCCTCCCCCGCCCCGTCAGTGGGGCCGGCCTGCGCGGCGGCGTCGAAGGCGCCCTTGATCACCCAGTAGTCCTGCGGAACGAACGCCATGCGCTCGCGCTCGCGCGCCACGATGAGCGCGAGCGTGGGGGTCTGCACGCGCCCCGACGAGCGCACGTTGCCGTAGCCTGCGAACTTCACGAGCGTGAGGTAGCGCGTGAGCGCCGCGCCCCAGATCAGGTCGATGTCCTGGCGCGAGGCGCCGGCGGCGGCCAGGTTGTCGTCCATCTCCACCAGGTTCGAGAACGCGCCTTGGATCTCGGGCTTCGTGAACGCCGAGTAGCGCGCGCGGCTCACGGGGGCGGTCTTGTTCACCTCGCGGCAGCACGCAAGCGCGTCCGAGCCGATGAGTTCGCCCTCGCGGTCGAAGTCGGTGGCGATGACGATGGAGTCGGCCTTCTTCGCGAGGTTCTTCAGGCTGCGGATGATGTCCTTTTCCTTGGGCAGCTTCTCGATGGGCGCGTACGCCAGATACGGCAGCGCCTCCATCTTCCAGCCCTTGAGGTCGACGCCGTCCTCGGTGAAGGGCTTCTTCTTCTTGAAGGGAGGGCGCGCGAGCGTGGCGGGGATGCTGGCGGGAACGACCTCGCCGTCAGCGGTGACGCCCTGCCAGCCGCCGCGCTTCTTGTACACGAGCTGCGGCGCGAAGTCAGGCTCGAGGATGTGGCCGCGCAGGCCGATGGTCACCCACTCCTCGCCGTCGAGCTCGAACCGGTAGACCGGCGTGTTGAACACCTTGTCGGACTTGGGCTTCGTCGCGCCGAGCAAGTCGGCGATCTTCTGGGCCGCGTCGTTCTTCTCGGTTACCACCAGCTTCACGCGGTTCCTCCTTCTCATCTGCCGCTCTCAGCCTGCACGCGAGGGCGGGCCGCGGCGCTCAATCACACGATGACCCCACTTGTTTATTAACGTGTGCGGGGATGGCTCGCCTTCGGCGAGGCCGTCAGCGAGGCTGCGCGCAGTCGGCGCAGCATGCGATAGCATACACGATTTAGCCGCGCGGCTGGGGAAATCCCGCAAATGCCAACTTTCAGGAGGCGGCCTGAGCGCCCGCGACCTCCGAGGAAGGCGCAGCTGCGGCCTCCGAGGGAGCTACGGCCTGCGCTTCCGCAGCCTCCTCGCGGGCGAGGACGCGCTGCATGGCGGCTATGGCGCACTCGAGCTGCTCGTCGTCGGGCTCGTTGGTGGTGAGGTACTGCATCTGCATGCCCGGCCACAGGATCACCTTCACGAGCGGGTTGTCGGGATGGCTCCCCGCCCACTTCACCGTGATCTCGTAGCTGATGCCCGCGATGACCGGCATGAGCACGATGCGCGACGCGATGACGAGCGCAAGCTTCGGCGCGCCGTCGGGCACCCCGAGCACCGCGATGAGCGCGTTCAGGGGAACGACGGTGTACACCAGGATGGCGATGATCATGACCATGATGAGGAACGCCGTGCCGCAGCGCACGTGCAGGCGCGGGAACTGCCGCGCGTTCTCGGGCGTGAGCGGCAGGCCGTGCTCGTAGCAGTGGATGGTCTTGTGCTCGGCGCCGTGGTACATGAACATGCGGCGGATGTCCTGCATGCGCCCGATGAGCCAGATGTAGAACACGAACACCGCCACGCGCAGCAGGCCGTCCACGACGTTCCATGCAAGCGTGCGCTGGTCGTACTCGCCCACGATGAGGTTGGTGAGGAAGGCCGGCGCCACGATGAAGAGAACCACGCCGAGCACGAGCCCGAGCACGAGCGAGATGGTCATCTCAGCCCCGCTCAGCCCTCCGCCGGAGGGCTCCTTGGCGGCAGGCGCATCCGCGGCCGCGGCAGCGCGCTTGGCGGCGGGCGCGTCCTGCGCGCCTGCGTCCTCGTCCACCACCTCGAGCGTGCGCTGGGCCCCGAGCGCGTCGATCATGGTGTCGGGGCGCCCGAAGTCGTCCTTCCAGGAAAACGCCTTGTCGTTGGCGGCGGGCGCGCCATCAGTCGCGGCAGCGCGCTTGGCGGCGGGCGCGTCCTGCGCGCCTGCATCCTCGTCCTCGTCGGCGAACGCGTGCTGCGCGGCGATCTCGAGCGCCTTGTAGCCGAGCAGGAGCGACTCCACGAGCGCCGTGCACCCGCGCACGAGCGGCACGTGCAGCCAGCGGTTCTTCGCGCGCCCCGACGCAAGGTCGTGCTCCTCCACGTAGATGCCGCCGTCCGGCTCGCGCACGGCGACCGCCCAGTTGAGCTTGCCGCGCATCATGATGCCCTCGAGGAGCGCCTGCCCGCCGACGTGCGTCTTGCGCGCGCCGTCCTCGGAAAACGCGCGCGACAGGTCGCTTCCCCTTCCCTCAGCGCCGCCCACGTTAGTCCCTCTGGGCGCTCGGGTACGGGTTGCCGCAGGTCATCTTGCCTTCCGGGCACGCGCCGCGCACGCAGGGCGCGCCTGCGGCGGCGAACACGTACGGGGCGGTGGGACGCGCGAGCTCGAGCATGCGATGCGCCATCTCGCGGATCTCCCACTGGGCGCGGTTGCAGCAGCGCAGGTCGAAGAAGTGCAGCAGCTCACGCACGTTCATGGTGACGACGATCTTCGTCTCGGCGGCGTTCGGGAGGAGGTAGCGCGCGTCCTCCGCGGGGATCCCCAACTCGACGAGCTTCGCGTACGCGTCCTTCGCCGCCTCGACGGCCTCGTCGAACACCCGGCTCGCCTCGGCGCTCTGCGCGACCGTGCCGGGCTTGATCGTCTCAAGGCCGCTCGTGAACTTCACGTAGCGCTGCGACTGCTGGTTGAAGCTGGCCAGGCGGTGGCGCACGAGTTGATGCGTGAGCGCGCGCGACACCCCGTCGATGGCGAAGGTGTAGCTCGCGTGCTCGAGCGTGGAGAAGTGGCCGCTCTCCATGATGGTGGAGAGCACCGAGCGCACGCGCTCGGCGGGCATGGTCTCCATGAGCTCGGAAGCGCCGACGGGCGCGTAGCACAGGCGCGCGGCCGTGGCGATGGCCCGCTCGGGATCGGGGGTATGGTAGAGCAGCTCAACCTGCATGAAGGTCCTCCTGGGTGTCAGCCGAGCAGGCGCTCGGGTCAAACGACGGCGCGCCCACGGCGCGGCGCGCGTCTTGCTTCCTGACAGTATAGCGGTGCGCGCGGGTGCGTCCGGCCCTCCTCGGACAAAACGCAAACCCTCGGCGGTGAGCAGACGCACAGGTGATGACGCCTGTCGGGGGGCGGGGGCGGGGGCGGTGCTCACCAAGCGAGTTCCGCACGAGCCGGAAGCGCCTGCGGCGCTTTCGAGCGAGCAGGACTGTTCGAGCGACTGAGCTCTGCCCCAGCCCCAGCCTCCGCCGGGCCGGACGCGCTTTCTCACCTGCTAGCGGGTGGCAGCGCTTCCTTGGACAGGTCCCTCCTTGAGCCTTCGCGCCAGAAACGCCAGCATGATCGCGGAGGCCACGGCGTAGGCGGCGGAGACGGCGAAGCTCACGCCGTTCCCGCCGAACGCCTGCACGAGCACCACCGAGCACGGCAGCGACACCAGAAAGCCCGCGCCGTTGCCCACGAGGTTGCCGCGCATGTCGCGCACGGAGATGAGCAGGTCGCTCAGAAACGACACGTACGCCGTGAGCACCACGCACACGAGCGCCGGGTACAGCAGGTACACGTGCGCGGCGATGCTCGGGCCGAACACGAGCACGAGCAGAGGCTCGCCCGCGAACGCGAACAGCACGAAGCAGGCCGCGAACAGCGCCGCGATGCCCGCCGTCACCTTCCCCAGAAGGCCCCAGAAGCCGCGCCGGTCGCCGTCGGCGAACCGCTGCGCGAACACGCCGAGCAGTGGGTCATAGAGGTAGCTCGCGCCCGCCTGCACCGCCACCGCCGGCGTGCACACCGACGCGTACACGCCGAGCGCCGCGTCGCCCGCCCACGCGCCCAGGTACTGGCGCGGCACCGTGGCCACGCAGATGTAAAACACCGCGCCGAGAACCGCCGGCAGGCACGTCCGCGCCAGCTGCCAGGCACGCGCCGGGGTGATGGAGGGGCGCAACGTGTCGAGTGCGCCCGCGCAACGTACGTCGTAGACGATTACCGGGTAGGTCACGGCAATCATGGCGAGAATGGCCAGCGTGAGGTCGCCCGTGGCGCCGAAGACGCCCGCGAATGCCGCCAGGAACAAAACGCCGCGCATCATGAGCGACTTGCCGCAGAAGTCCATGCGGAAGTTCTGCTGGTCGACGCCGTGCAGCACGTCGATGAACACCTCGCCCGCGCGAAACGCCAAGTAGAGAAACACCGGGACATAGGTCGTCGTCGCGCAGGTGACGAGCGTGTACGCCCCCACCACCACGAAGGCCGCGCCGATGGTGATCAGGCGGAACGCCACGTACTCGCGCGCGGACACCGCGCGGTTGACGTCCGAGACCTGGTACGCGCGGATCTTGTAAAGCGAAATGTGCGCGAAGATGTTCGACACCGCCATGGCCAGCGCCAGCACGCCGGCGGCGTCGTAGGTGGGCGACAGCCGCGCCACCAGCACCGTCACCACCCACTGGGACATCAGGTAGACAAGCGAACCTGCCGAGTTCCACAGCATGTTCCTCTTTATCGAAAGCTCCTGCATTGCCTTTGTTCCTTATAGCCAACTCATATCTTTTCCATTTTCCCAGAAAACCTTGGTACAATAGGGGACGCGGTCAGACTGCACGGAAAACTGACGGCACCATGCCCAGCCTCGCCCAGCCTCACCCGCTTGAACTGCAGATTTACCAACCGGGAAGGCGAATCTTGAGAGCGACCATCGACGAGGTCTACGACCCGCAAACGCTGCGCCGCCTGCAGCTTGTCGAGCTCGACATCTTGAAGCGGTTCGACGCCATGTGCGCCAAGCACAACCTCGAGTACTTCGCCGTGTACGGCACCGTGCTCGGCGCCATCCGCCACGGCGGCATCATCCCCTGGGACGACGACATCGACATCGCCATGCCGCGCCGCGACTACGAGCGCCTCGCCGAGCTGGTGCCGCTCGAGTTCGGCGACGGGTTCTCACTCCTCAACGGCCAGATCGACCCGCGCTACCCCTTCTGCACGAGCCGCATCATGAAGAAGGGCACCGAGTTCCGCATGCTCTCCATGAAGGACTGCCCCTTCGAGCTGGGAATATTCCTCGACATCTTCTGCTTCGACAACCTGCCCGACGACGAGCGCGCGCGCCGCCGCCTCGTGCGGAAGTGCTGGGTGCTCGAGAAGATGTGCATCCTGCGCAATACTCCCTTCCCCAACCTGCCGTACCGCGGGCTCAAGCGCGCAGTGACGTACGCCCTGTGCGCCGCAGGGTCGGCGTGCATGAAGGTGTTCCCGCGCGCCAAGCTGCACGAGTGGATGCAGGGTGCCGCGCGCGCCTACGAGCACGAGGAGACCGGCTACATCGGATGGCCGTTCGGACTCGACCCCTCGCAGAGCATCTACCCCAAGAGCATGGTGTACCCGCTCACGCGCGCGCCGTTCGAGGACATGCAGGTGGTCATGCCGAGCGACCCGCACGGGCAGATGCGCCTGTGCTACGGGGAGACGTACCTGACGCCGCCGCCTGACGGGCAGAAGTCCTACATCGTGCCCTACCGCCTGAGCTTCGGCGACGAGGGGGATCCGGTGAACGAAAAGAGCATGCCTTCACCTGATCTCGACCTTGAGGCCGCGCGCGCTTAGTCCTGCTTGATGCGCCCGGCGGAGCCGGGGCAGAGCTCAGTCGCTCGCTCGAACAACCCCTCTCACCGCGTCCGGCGGCGCTGGGGCAGAGCTCAGTCGCTCGGGCAGTCCTGCTCGCACGAAAGCGCCGCTGGCGCTTTCGGCTCGTGCGGAACTCGCTTGGTGAGCACCGCCCCGGCTCCGCTGGGCGCTTCCGCTACTTCAGCACCTGAAAAAGAATCGGCCTAATCCCGCTTGATGCGGTACAGGCGCATGTCGCCTTCTGCCAGCACCGGCTCGAACCCGGCCGTGTCGTCGCTGATGGAGCTCACGCCCTGCCACTGCTCCCAGTTGAACGTGAACAGGTGCCTGCTCCTCTCGAGCTTGGGGTCGCCCTGGTCAAGCAGCAGCAGGTAGGTCGCATCTACCGCGTCCACGGCATCCCGCGCCTCAGGCTCCGCCGCAACGTCGCGCAGCCGCTCGCGGATGATGCGGCTCTCGGGCGTCTCGTCGTCCTCGCCGTAGGGGCCGCTGTAACGGTAGTACGTGTTCATGCCGCAGAGGGCGTAGACGTATTCCGAGCCGTCATCGGGCATGTTGAGCACGAGGTCGTCCCGGGTGATCGCCGCCGCCTCCTGCGCGAACGCGCGCTCCTCGGGGCTGAGGATGTTATCGACCGTCGGGTCGTAGGCGCCGCGCGCCGAGTGCGCGAGATCGCCGAACGCCGTGCGGACAGGCCCTTCGCCGAGCGGGCAGAAGCTCACGACAGCAAACGCCAGCACGCACGCGCAAGCCGCAGCCGCCGAGGAGCGGCCGCCTGCCGCGCCCACGGCCCGAGAACTCGCCACAGCATGCGCCGCCCGCGCCAGCCCGAGGCTCGCGAGCGGAACGGCGTAGAACGCGAGCGACGACCCGAGGCGCGCCGCGTCGGTGTACCAGAAGCCCGCGAGCAGCTGCTTCGCGAGTCCGTCGGTGGCAAGCGTGACCACGTAAATGCCGCCCATGAGCACGTACGCGCACAGGATCCAGGTGTAGCGCCGGTCGCGCCACGCTTGCGCCGCGCCTACCAGCACGAGCACGCCGAGCAGCACCTGGGGCAGCGTCTCGCGGTAGCTGAGCAGCAGCAGGTTGCCCAAGGCGGTCTGCGGGCTCGCGTAGGCGGGCCACACGTGCCAGACCACCTCGTGTAGAAACGGCAGGTTGAACAGCACGCACCAGATGACGCCGATGCACGCCACCGCCGCAAGCGACGCCAGGTTCCTGTTTCGAGGCGCGTCTGCGCCTTCGCCCAGAAGGCGCGGCACGCGGCGGGCGAGCTGCACGCAGTACGGGATGAGGAACACCGCAGCCGTGAACGCGGCGTTCGGCTGCGCGAGCGCGAGCGCCATGACGCCCACGGCGAACAGGCATGCCGCCACCACGCGCTCGCCCCGCGCGGCCCCCTCGGCGAAGATCGCCATGAAGAAGCAGATCGCTGACGGCATGAGCGCGAACGCGGCGAGGTTGGGGTACAGCGGCCCCCAGTTCACCATCTGCCAGGGAAACGCCGCGAACGCAAGCGACGCCACCGCGCCGCACAGAAGCGCGCGCGGGTTGTCGCGAAACACGCAGCGCAGAAGGGCGAAGGCGCCCGCAGGGTACACCAGCCCCGCGAACAGGAAGTTCGTCGCGTTCGCCGCCACCGTGACCGGCGCGCCGAGCGCCGAGGCCGAAAGCGCCGCCGTAACGTGCCAGGCCGCGGGGTAGAAGCTCCACCCCGCGATGGGCATGATCGTCGCGCGCGCCTCAGGCGCGTACGTCGCCACGTCGAGCGACGACCAGCAGCCCGTGTCCGCGAACGTGCGAATCATGCCCAGATGGTGCATGCTGTCGAACGACTGCGCGAAACCCTCGGGGCTGCCCAGCGAAAGCGCGGTGAACCACGTGATCACAGCAAGGCCTGTGCCCAGGTAGAGCGCGAAGCACTTCGCGTCGAAGCGCGCGCGCAAGCAGCGCGGCGCGCCAGCAGCATCAACCACGAAGGCGAGGCGCGCCGGCGCACGCCACGGGCGCGACAGCGCGAACACAAGCGCGCAGGCCGCCGTCGCCGGCACGCCCATGCTCGCCCAGCTCGCGAACACGCCGAGCTGGGCGTAGACGATGCCGAGGGCGCCGAAGATCGCCACCGAGAAGGCAGGTGCGCAGGCAAGCGCCGTCAGTCGTCCCACCCGCACGCTCCTGACCAGGAGGTATCCCGGAACCCACAGAAAGGCCGCCTCCAGTAGGACGCACCCGGCGAAAAGCCCCCAAGACCCCAAGCCGCTCAACGCCTCCTCTCGCCAACATGATCGGCCGCTAACATCGTCACCTGCGCCTCGAGCCCATCACCGGACCAAAAGGCGAATGAGCAGATGAACATGCGATTTGTCATTATCCGCCAAGCGGCGCCCCGTGGCAACGAATCTCTTTTCCATTCGCCTTCTTGTGCAATATGTTCCAAGTTAGTACAATAAGTCAATGTTTTGAACACCCCTTGCATCCGGGAAGGCAAGGACATCACGAATATGAGCATCACCGAGAACGAGTTCAAGGTGCTCGCGGCCTTGAACGGCGGCAACGTCGCCTCGCAGCGCGACCTCGCGGCAGCAGCCGGCGTGTCGCTGGGAACGGCAAACCGCTCCCACCGCGCGCTCGCGGAGGCGAGCCTCGTGGCGGGCTTCGAGCTGACAGAAGCTGGTCGTGCGACGCTTGAGCCCTACAAAGTCGAAAACGCGATCATCATGGCGGCAGGCCTCTCGTCCCGCTTCGCCCCCATCTCCTACGAGAAGCCGAAGGGCCTGCTCAAGGTGCGCGGCGAGGTGCTCGTCGAGCGCCAGATCAAACAGCTGCAAGAGGCCGGCATCACCGACATCACCGTCGTCGTCGGCTACAAGAAGGAGTACTTCTTCTACTTGGAGGACGCCTTCGGCGTGTCGATCGTCGTGAACCCCGAGTACGCGTCGCGCAACAACAACTCGACGCTCAAGGTGGTCGAGCACCGCCTCGGCAACACCTACGTCTGCTCGTCAGACGACTACTTCACCCGAAACCCCTTCGAACCCTACGTCTGGAAGGCCTACTATGCCGCCGCGTACGCCGAGGGACCGACGCGGGAGTGGTGCATCAAGACGAGCACCCGCGCCCGCGACCGCATTGCCGGCGTGACCGTCGGCGGCGCGGACGCCTGGTACATGATCGGGCACGTCTACTTCGACCGCACGTTCTCACGGCGCTTCGCCGAGATCCTCGACGACGAGTACGACCTGCCCCAGACTGCCGACAAGCTGTGGGAGGAGATCTACCTCGACCACGCCAGGGAGCTCGACATGCGCATGCGCCGCTACGAGCCGGGCGTGATCTTCGAGTTCGACTCGCTCGACGAGGTGCGCGCGTTCGACCCGCACTTCCTCGAGAACCTCGACTCCGAGGTGTTCGATAACATCACGCGCACGCTCGGCTGCGCGAAATCCGAGATCCACGACGTGTACCCCCTGAAGCAGGGCCTCACCAACCTGTCGTGCCACTTCCGCACGTCAGACGGCGAATACGTCTACCGTCATCCCGGCATCGGCACCGAGAACCTCGTCGACCGCGCCGCTGAGGTCAAGGCGCAGGAAGCCGCACGCGAGCTGGGGCTTGACAGCACGTTCATCTTCGAGGACCCCACACGCGGCTGGAAGGTCTCGCGCTTCATCCCCCGCTGCCGCCACCTCGACCCGCACGACGACGCGCAGCTCGCGCGCGCCATGCGCACCGCCGCCCGCCTGCACGCCGCCGACGTGAGCGTCGAGCGCGCCTTCGACTTCTACGCCGAGGGCAAGCGCTACGAGTCCCTCCTCCTCCTCGCACGCGGAAGCATCGACGTGCCCGGCTACCATGAGATGGCCGCCGACGCGCAGCGCGTGAAGGAGCTCGCCGACGCCGACGGCGCGCCCGCATGCCTCACCCACAACGACTTCTTCCACCTGAACTTCCTCATCGACGGGGATGACGGCTTGAGCCTCATCGACTGGGAGTACGCCGGCATGGCCGACTACGCCAGCGACTTCGGCACGTTCACCGTGTGCTGCGAGCTCACCGACGAGGAGGCGCATCGCGCGCTCGCCCACTACTTCGGACGTACGCCCACGCCCGCCGAGGTGCGCCACAACTTCGCCTACGTGGCGCTCGCGGGATGGTGCTGGTACGTGTGGGCGCTCGTGAAGGAAGCCGAGGGCGACTTCGTAGGCGAGTGGCTCTACATCTACTACAACTACGCCAAACGCTACCTCGGCGAGGTTCTGCGCCTCTACGAAGAGGCCGCTTAGCAAGCCAAGGTGCGGGCGCCGCCGCCTTGGCCGAACAACCAGGCCGAGCGCGCCCCGCAAGCACCTAACGGACAAGCCATCGAGAGAATCGAGCACAGCATGGAACAGCGCGTCAAGAAGCTTCGCGAGGAGCGCAGAAGGCGGTACTTTGTCCGCGGCGTCGCCTTCGCGGTGGCCTCGGGCATCTGCTACGGGCTCTACACCGGGTTCCTCACCCTGGCGGAGACGCAGGGCGTGTGGGGCGAGTGGTTCGCCGGCGGCCCGTGGGGCGACGGGCGCCCGGCGCTTGCCGCGTTCACCGTCACGTTCGCGCTCGCCGCGCTTGCCGCCGGCATCAACGACCTCTTCAGCGGTATATGGTCGCTCGCCGTCTGCGCGAAGAACCGCCAGCTCGGCGACCTGGCCAAGACCGTGAGGACGAAGCCCGGGCTCGTCATGGTGCTCTGCGCAGCGATCGGCGGGCCCTTCGCCACCATCGCCTACATCGTCGGCCTCAACGCGGCCACCGCGGCGGGCAACCCCGGCGTCATCGTGCCCATCGCGGCTTTGAACTGCGCCATCGGCGCCGTCCTGGGGCGCGTCCTGTTCAGGCAGGACCTGAGCGCCCACAAGGTCGCGGGCATCCTCGTCTGCCTGGTCGCCGCCGCGCTGATCGGCGGCACGAGTTTCGCGTCGATGGGCCCCGAGGCGCTCACGGGCTGCCTGTTCGCGTTCCTCGCGGCCTTCGGGTGGGGCTTCGAGGGCTGCGTCGCCGGCTTCGGCACCGCGCTCATCGACTACCGCATCGGGATAGCCATCCGCCAAACCTCTGCAGGCATCCTCGAGCTTCTTATCATGTTTCCCCTGCTCACAGCCATAGGCGGCGAAGCGGGAAGCATACTCGACCTGGCAGGAGCCGCCTTCACGAGCCCGGCCGTCCTGGTCTTTCTGATGTCTGGCTTCTTCGCCATGCCTGCGTTCTCGTTCTGGTACAAGGGCAACTCCATGTGCGGCACCGCGCTCGGCATGGCATGCAACGGCATGTACGCATTCTGGGGGCCGTTCTTCATCTGGGTCATCATGGGCGTGCTCGGCATCGGCGGGATGTCTGAGAGCTACCCGCCCCTCACGCCGGCGCAGTGGGCAGGGGCCCTCGTCATGGTTGCGGGCATCTTCTGCATCGCCGTCAACCCCGCGAAGCTGCTTCGCGCTAACAAGGAGGAGGAGTAGCCATGGGCAGGGACCTGATGCCGCTGTACTACGCCATCGTCAAGCACTTCGAGGGCGGCGCGGAGGACTGCGCGGAGGGCGTCGTGCGCGCGCTTGAGGCGGACTACGGCAGCTACAAGCTTTTGACGCGCGCCGACGTCGAGGAGGCGCTCGCCACCGCACGTGAGAACGGCCTGCTCGACGAGACGCGCTGCGACCTCGACGAGAACGGGGAGCTGCGGATCTGCTACCGCGTGTCGGACTTCGGCGCCGACATGATGCGCCGCTACCTCGACAGGTAGCGCACGGCTGGTCGGCCTCGCCGGCCGGCGGCCGACCGCGCGCCTGCGCCGGTAACCAGCCTCGCCGGCCGCCAGCTGCCCGCGCGGCCGCGCGGGCAGCATGTGCCAAGAAGCCCCAGGCACCGTAGGTAGCGAAACGGCAACGGATGCGGGCGCCCTACCCTGACCTTTTGACGTAGCGTTAGAATAAGGGAAACGAAACAAGCTGACCACCCCAAAGCCAGCCCTCACGCGGAAAGGACGCTCGCATGACCGCCGACCTCGCCAGCAAGCTCATCCCCTTCGGCATCGACTACGCCGACGCCATCGACCGCTTCGACGGGAACGCCGCGCTCTACGAGCGCCTGGCCGTGAAGTACCTGAGCGACACGCGCTTCGCGAGCCTCATGGCCGCCCTTGAGGTCGATGACTTCGACGAGGCGTACCGCCAGGCGCACACCTTGAAAGGCGTCGCCGGCAACCTGTCGCTGTCCGACCTCTACCGCACGGCGGCCTTCATATCCGACGCCCTCAAGAACGGCGAGCCCGCGCTGGCGAAGTCGCGCCTCCCCCAGCTCGAGCGGGCCCACCATCAGGCCATCAAGGGCCTCGAGCTCCTCCGCGACAAGGCGCTGTAGGAGCCGTTAGAGCTTCGGCGCCGTCCACTCCGCGCTGTCGCCGCCGCCAGCAGAGCCGCCCGACTGGCCGGCGTCAGGCCCTGAGGCTCCGCTGCCCGACCCGCTCGGCGCCGGGGCGGGTGCCGGGGCAGGCGCCGAGCCGCCCGAAGAACCGCCGCCCGAGGTGGAGCCGCCCGTGTACGCAGGCGCCGAGTATGCAGGAGCAGCAGGAGCAGACCCCTCAGCAGCAGGCTCCTCCGCAGGAGGCTCCTCGGCCACTTCAACGGGCTCCTTGCCCACATGCGTCTCGTCGATGTAGAAGGCGGTGCCGTCAACGTCGACGACGAGCGTCGTGCCGATGGAGTCGATCACGTTGAGCGCCTCGTTGACCTGGAGCTCCCGCGCATCCCCTGCAAGCCCGTAGTCGCCGAAGAGGAACGCGCCCTCGAGGGCGTAGCCCTCCCACGGCTCGTACGCGGCAGCGGACTCAAGGCGCAGCAGCTTCTCGGGTAGCGTGAGCTCCTGGTCGTTTATCACGACCGTGCACAAGTCCTCGGCGGACGCGTTACCCTGCAGCTCCGCCTCCTCTCCGGAGCCGTGAGGCTGCGCCTCCCGCCCGTCAGACGCCGCGTCAGAGGCGGTTTCACCGCCAGACGATGCGTCGGAGGCATCCTGCGCACCCTCCTCGGAGAACCCGAAGAGGTCGTCCACCTTCACCGTCACCTCGTCGCCGCGATCCAGGATGCCGGCATAGAGCTGCACGCCATCCATGAGCACGACCGCGGTCATCCCCTCGCCGGCCTGCTCAGCCCGGGAGCTCGACGGCTCGTCGGCATAGGCGACGCCGACGCCCCAGAGGAACGGGTCGGCCGGGGGAACATAGCTCACCGGCATGGTCATCTCGTCGCCATCGCCCTGCGTGGCGCCCGCTCCGCCGCCCGAGCCAGAGCCGCCGGAACCAGAGCCTCCGGAAGGCGCCGGGGGGGCGCTGGGGGTGCTTGGCGCAGACCCGCCAGAGTTACCAGAACCGCCTCCTGAGCTCCAGCCGCCGTTTGAGCTCGGAGCCTGATAGTAGGCTGAGCCCTCCCCACCAGAGTAGTCAGCAGCCGGCTCTTCCTCCTCGATCGGCTCGCGCATGATCTTGTCCGAAGGCACATAGCCCTCGAAGCCGTCCGCGTTGCGCACGAAGAGCAGGTCGCCAAACGAGTCGAGAACGGTGACCTCCTCGTTGAGCTGGAGCGTCAGGATGTCGTCGCCCGTGAAGTCCGGGCGCGCGTAGATGATCGCATCAGCCGCCGCGTATCCGGTCCACTGCTCGGGGGCCTCCTCGGCGGAGGTCCTCACCGCAGACTTCGCCACGTACACCGTCTTGCCGTCGTACTCTGCCCGGTAGTAGGCATCAGCGCGCTTCTCGCTCAGGTCGGAGGCAGGAGCCACGTTTTGCAAGACGTCCCCGCGCTGGGCGACGCCAGACGGGATGAGGACGCCGTCGGCCTTGACGAACGCCCGCTCTGTCACCTTCGCAGGTTGCTCGTCGACAGCCTGCTCGGAGGGAACCTGCGGCTCACCCTGCCCCAAGGAAGTTGCGGCGACCGCCACGCCCGCCCCCACCAGGACCAGAGCGCATACGCCGGCGATGACGTACTTCGCGCGGCTCGGACGGCGGGACGCATAGGAGTAGTTCTCCCGGTCGTACGTTGATGCATGCTGCGGACCATCGCTCCGTCCGTCCAGGTATTCCTCTTGATCCACCGGCAAGAGAGGAGGAAAGAGATCAGATTCTTCTTCGAAATCGCTTTGCGGAAGTTTAGCGTGCTTCATGTTTAACCCTTACAAGCGTTGATGATGCCGTGAACGAAATCATAGGCGGCCGTGCCCGGGCTGAACGCATCCGCGTTCTGCTCCGCAATGTAGAGGATGTTGCGCTGGACGGTGCCTCCGTACACCACGAACTGGTTGCCCGCGGAGTCCTTCAAGATGGCGTAGGACCGCATGGCCATGTCCCGTCTGTACTGCTCAGCAGAAGAGAAGCCCACAAGCACGTTAGTGTAGCTCTCGACGCCGTCCGCCTTGTTGAACACAGGGTTCTGCTTGCCCGCCACATACGCCTTGCCCCGGCTCACGCCCGGCGTGTCGAGAGTGAGGCTGCCGCCCTCGACGCGGTCGCTCCAAGCGAGCAGCGTACCCGTCTCGACGACGATGTAGCCGAGCACCCCACGGCCCGTAAGCGCGGACTTCGTCCCGCTCGCCATGCCCGTTATCATGCGGATGCCCTTCTTGCCGGTAATGCGGATGGAGCTGCCGGCGTACCTGAGGAGGTCATCAAAGCCGTAGTACCGTTTCGCCACGTATGAGCCGCCCTGCGCAGTGACGGTCCACACATACATATGCGTCGGATACACCGCGTGCGGGTCAGCCGAGGCGGAGTTGAACTCGTAGAGGGCCACCGAGTGCGCGCCCGAGCCCGCCACGTCGACGAACCCGTATCCGCCCTCCACCTTCAGAGGCTTCGCCACGCCGTCAACATACGCCACACCCGAGTTGACGAGGGAGCTCGGGACGTCGGCGAGGCTGAACTTGACGGAGGTCGCCTTGCTCGTCGCGCCGACCAGCTCGTTGATCATCCGCGTGAGGTCATCGCCGTAGGTCTGGCTGGTAGCCCACTTGCCCGTGAGGCCCTTGACAGTCGGAGCGCATCCGCGGGTGACGGTACCAGAGTCGAACGAACTCACGCGCGGATCGACGCACTCGTTCTTGAGAGGCTCCGTGGTGGCGTAAGCCTTGAGATGCTGAACCTGCGCGCGGAGGCCGATGCGGACGGCGTTGGCGCCATGCGAGCTGAAGTCAGCGCCCGCCGCACCGCCGTCAGTGGCTCCGAGCCCGCTGAAGTTGCACTGCTCAGCCTTGACCTGCCCGCCGAACCGGAGCCAGCCCGTCTCCTTCATGGACTGCGCGAACACGACCTCTGCGCGGACGCCCTCAGCAGCGGCCTCCTCGCTCACGATCCTGCAGAACTCCTCGATCGTCGCAGCTCCGTACTTCGCATAGGTGTCAGACGGATACGGATGCTTCTTCGAGTTGAACCAGGAGACCATACGCTCAACGGACACATATGACGCGCCCATGATGGCAGGGTCGCTCTCGTAGGTGGACTCGACCTTGGTGGAGACTTCCTCACCCGTCTTCTCCAGGTTCGGGTCCGCCACCTCCTTCGAGAGACCGTAGTATGCGGCGATGCCCGTGGCATCTGCCACGCCTATCGACTTGCACCACGAGGCGTCACCCAGCTTGGCGGCGTCACCGGGATTCGTCAAGAAGCCGTGCTCGATGATGATGCCCGGAATCCCCTTCCAGCGGGACCAGTAGTTGATTCCGTACCAGTCGCAGATGCCGCCCGGATGGGGATAGTTCTCGCCGTCCGTGCAGTTACGCGTCTTCGTTCCGCGGTTGTAGAACCCGAGGGCGGACAAGTTGTTGAGGATGCTGTTCCCCAGGTTCCTCCCCGCCACGTGGGTCTCGTTGTACAGGTACGCGCTGCTGTTCGGAACCCAGACTTCGCTGCCGTTGGCCGAAGAGGCGCCCGCCGAGTTGCAGTGGAAGCTGATGATGACGTCAGCGCCCTGATCGACGCCAGACTGGACGCGCGGCTCAAGGCCGCGGCTGGCGCTGAACTGGGAGGTGAACACCACCTTCACGCCCGCGTAGGTTTTCAGCTCCTCGGCGCAGGCCTGCGCGATCCTCAGGTTAGCCGAAGCCTCCTCGACGCCGTTCCCCCAGGCACCTGGGTCATACGCCCCGCTCCAAGGATCACGGCCATGCCCGACGTCGATGGCCACGACGAGTCCGTCGGAAGCCGCCTCAGCCGGACGCGGCGCAAACGTCGCAGGCAGAAGCGCCATGCTCAGAACGAGCAGAAGGCAGAGGGCCACCGAGACGGTTTTCTTTGCCCAAGCATTTGAGGACGACAGCTCACGAGTAATCAGATGCATGTCAAATCCGTTCCACTACGCGAAACCAACAGAAATGCGGCCCTCGAAAGCTCGCACGCAAGCTCTCGAGGGCCGCGAAACAAGTGACTAGCTTGGTTAGTTTATCAGAGCAACGCACCTGTCCTGCGCCTTAAGCCAAATCACGAGAAACGAAACACAATCGCCCGAGCGCTTTGGCGGCACTTGGACAGCATCGACGCGAAGACAAGTCCCCGGCTCTCCGCCGTTTGCTTATGTCTGACTCCCGCTCTCGCAGCTCATGCCTACCAGGAGACTCGCATGGTTCTATTCTCTCGGACATCCTCCTTGATTGCATTCCCCGCCCGCGAAGGTGCCTCCCAAGTCTACTCCAGCCCAGAACAGCCAACACAATAAAATATGGCATATAGAGGAACAGGTATCTTGCCCTGCATTCGAATAGGGTCAAGAACACGCTCAGCATAAACAACGCAAGAAAGGCTACCGTTTCGCCATCATCTGGATTTCTCTTTAACACGCACAGCACAACGCCCAGCAGTACAAACATCCATACAATCTGAGCGATGGGCGCAAAATTTGCAGTGCGTTCTATTATGGGATTCGTATCGTCTATTCCATAAATGGATTTAAGCAATTCGCTTCGCCCGTGCGTGTCTAGGTAAAATGAACCCTCCATCTCCCATGCGAATGTGCCATCAGCATAATTGCTTAACGTCTTTTTTGTAAGCAGCTTAGCAACGCCAACAGGGCCCAATTTGTCAACGCGCTCGAGCCAAACTTGAATATTTCCCATCATCCTCTCATCAGCCCGCTCAAACGACATCGAATAATAAACGTCGTCTTCGCTCCAAATCCCCATCGTTTCAGAGTTAAACCCCATCATAAGAAAATGCGTTGAAGAAAAAGCGGCGTTATCATCAATACATAGATCAAAATCACTTACCCTTGACGTAACGTAAAACGCCAATCCGAGACTTAAGAAAACAGGGGCGAGGAGAGCAATCGTCTGCATCATTCCGGACTTGAGGTGCAAGTCGGCAGCAGAGCGAGCTCGACAGCAAAACCGAACACCCTCGACCACCAAAATCGCAAGAAACACGAAAAGAACGGTTGGCTTAATCGAATACCCAACTACAGCGGAAAACGAGATGATAGACCATTTCAATATGCGCCGATCCACGCAAACATATGAGAACAGCAGCACCGTTGTCCAAAGCATGCCATATGTGTCAGAATAAGGAACCAAAATCCAAGGCGAGAGCCCGACAAAAACGGAGCTCAACAGCAAAAACGCATAACCAACCCCACATCCCCCTAAACGTTTGGCAGCAAAAGAGGTCAGCGCTATCGAAGCGGTAGTACACAAACAACTGCCCACGACAACGCATAGATAACCGTTGTCGAACCCTAGCGAAGCCCCCCAACTTGCAATGCGCGCGAATAAGCCCACTAAAAAAAGCTGATTAGGATAAGTTGAGTAATACAATGCGGGGGGATCGAAAATATTTGCGAGAATCGCTACATCCCAGCCGGTAACAAACCAACACGATCTCACCACAAATGCCTGGACAACGAGAAGCATGATGGACGAGAATACGACAACTACGAAGAAGAGCCGATCGTTTTCCATCTTTACCGGCAAGCTGTATCGCGCTACAAGCCTTTTCGCATTTTGCAACAATAAAATGAATCCGAGGCCAACGAGAGCGGCAATCAAGACATAAGCAGGACTAAGAAAAGCAGCCTGCGCTTTACACGCATACGAAACAGCCGGAGAAAGAACGATAACCGCAATAACAACCAGCGCTATGTAGAGAATCCCAAGATTTCGAGCAACACGCAATATCGTGTCGCCGCAGCCAGTATCGCCGTCCTTCTTTCTAACGGTCATAAATCGCCCCATCCGCTATTTTCCCGACGAAACCCATGTGCGCTCTTGTACTATGAAGCGAGGACGAGCTTTGGTCTCCAGATACACTTTTCCGACATACTCACCAATAACACCTAAGGCAAGAAGCTGCAATCCGCCAAAAAAGCAAATCAAGCACGTTATACTAGCCCAGCCTGAAACGGATAAGCCAAAGAGTGCGGTAAATAAAGCCCATAGAACGCCAAGAAAGCCCAACAAGCTCAATGCAGCACCGCAAGAAGCTATAAGATGAACCGGTTTAATTGACAAACTCGTAATGCCATCAAAGGCAAGGCTTAGCATCTTGCTTAACGGGTAGTGACTCTCTCCTGCATAGCGCTCAGACCTCTCGTATTCAACGGTTGATGACGGAAACCCGACTAGGGGGACCAAGCCGCGCAAGAATAGATTCACCTCCCCAAATTGAGCCAACCCATCAAGCGCTCGAGCACTCATGAGGCGAAAATCAGCATGGTTGAACACCACATCCGCTCCCATAGATTTCATGACGCGATAAAAGCTCTCGGCAGAAATCCGCTTGAACGCAGTATCCGTTCTCCGACTAGACCGCACCCCATATACCACGTCGCTCCCGTCGAGAAATGCATCGACCATACGACCTATTGTGGCTATGTCATCTTGCCCATCGCAATCAACGGTAATGCAGATGTCGCATTTGCCACGAGCCTCCATCATGCCGGCAAGAACCGCATTCTGGTGTCCCCTGTTGCGAGCAAGCGACATCCCTTCACACGGAGCCCTCTCCATCGATAGAGCTGAGATAATTTGCCATGTTGAATCATGCGAGCCATCGTCGACAAAGCAAATCTTGCTCTGAGAATCAACCCTGCCCGACAGGACAAGCTTTTCCAACTCATCAAAAAACAGCGGGGCCGTAAGCGGAAGAACTTTCTCCTCATTGAAGCAAGGAATGACAATCCAAAGCAACGGAGAGCTCATGCCGAAACCCCCATGTTAATACCCGTAATTTACACGTGCAAAGCCCCGCATAATCGGATTGCTGCTAGACCAAATTGAATAAGAATTCCTTACGACTCGATTACCCATATTCCCCTCAATAACGGTCACGTATCCACCATGCACGCTTTCCACGATTCCCACATGCGAAACGTATTCTCCACCAGGGAAAGGAGCCCATGTGTTAAAAACAAGATCTCCGCGCCTTGGACTCCAGGTTATTTTCCCTAAGCTCTTGTACTTGTAGTATGCCTCCTGCGGATAGGAAGTTAGGAGCCCCTCGGCGAAAGTCGGCTCCAGCCCAGCCTGGCGAAAGACATACCAGACGAAATCTTGGCACCAATAACCACGGCTACCGTTGATCAATGTGCCTCCTGCAGACAGCATAGCATTCTCAAACCGAGCCCCACCGTACGTTCCGATGTATGAAGATGCTGCAGAAAGAAGGTTGTTGATCTTTTCTGCAGGAGAGACATAGCGGGCCGGTTCCAGCATAAACGATTGGGCAAGCGATCCGTTTCGGCCGCTCACAACAGCTGATGATCCAGAAGCAACGGTGTCTCCGGCGAACGCAAGAGCCCTCCCTGACGACAGAGAGATGATTGTATATCCGCCTTTCATATCGGGGAGAATCTTCCAACGTTGATTGGATCCGTTATGCCATGCCCATTGGTTAACAAGGCCGCTAGCTTCTACAACGTCAAGGGCCTTCCCTGAATTGCACGACATAAAGCGGACGACGTAATCCCCTTCGTTAACAGCATAAAACTTTTGCCACTCTTTCGATGCTCCCTTTGACCAAAAAACGCACTTCGCTCCATCGCCAACACTGCCGCCCGAGACGTCAAGCGCAATACCACGATTTGACGACGAAACGATTTGATAGGCTCCATCGCCAACAAAAGTTGACACTGGAATGAATTCTACCGAGAGAGCTTCATCGAACAAGCCCATGAATAGCTGAGAACCGCTTGAAAGTCCGGCTGATGAGCATACAAATTTTTGAGTTACAGTATTTTGCAGCAACCATCCACCTATGTTAGAAGGAAGCAATCGCCAAGCATTCCCAACAGCAGCGCTTGAGTCGGAACCCCATTGAGCAAGCAGCGATTCATCCCCCTTTGGAAGGTCAACCAATTCCTTGCCGTAGTTTGTCGAAGCCAATTTGAAGCTCCCGGAAGCGGAATGGGAGAGAAGCCACCTCTGCCACAGGCTTCCTCGATCGGTCCATAAGATCACCTGAGCCCCGTCGGCAGAACTCGCATTCGCAACATCGAAAACCAGACGATCATCCGCGTTTGCAGCAATGGAATAATAGCCCTCCTGCAGAACGCTCGCGTCAACGAACCTGAACAATTGCCCTCTGCTGCCATCGGAAACCCACTGAGCTATGGAAGAACCTGACCTGGCAGAAACATCTTGAACGCCAAGGGCAAGACCGGAATGATGGGAGAGGATGCGATAATAGCCATCTTTGTCGGCAACAAGGATCCAGCGTTGATTCGCATTGCCGTTCTTGCTCCACTGGATAATGGGAGCACCGACATGCCTAGCGGCATCATACACGTCAAGCGAAAGGCCCGAATGAAGAGCGGCGATTTCATACATTCCGTCGTTTGTATAGGTTACTTTGAACTTTTGCCAAGAACGTTGATTCGATTGCCACAACTCCAGCTTTGCTCCACCGCATTTCGACGCTGAAGTCACATCAAAAACCAAGCTGGAATCAAGAGCAGATTGAATAATGTATGCACCATCAGCAAGAGTCTTTGACCCAGTGGGTTGAACGAACTCGGTCAATGCAAAACGCTGATTAAGGGATCCCGTGTCTTCCCAAACGATAATATTGGCTCCGTCGGAATACCTCCCGTACGCAACATCAAGAACCAATCCAGATAATGCGCTAATAAACGTATATGAACCATCGAAATTGCAGCGAATCCTCCACTTTTGATTACCTTGCCCATTTGGAGCCCACTGAATTACGTTAGCACCAGGCTCTTTTGAAGCCCATGCAACATCTAGGCTTTTTCCCGTACTTACGCAGACAATATCATAGAAACCAAGGCCATCAGAGGTAAGCATGAAGCGCTGCCAGTCACCGCAGTTCGAAGACCAAAGTTCAATATTGGCTCCCGAGTCAGGCGAAGCTCCCGTAACGTCAACTACAAAAGAAGCGCTTTGATACGCATGTATCGTATACACCCCGTCTTTGACGGGCGTCTCTTCACCTTGCGCAGTGCTTTCTTTAGAAGCAACAGGCCGTTGGTCATCGAAATGGTCAAGCGATATCGCGGAATCCTCTTCGCTTTGCCCCGAATCGCTTTCATTCGAAGCAGACGAAGGTGGGTTACCCTCATCCAAAGTGCAGCTCTGCAAATCTCCGCTCTCTCCCTCGGCCCCCGAGTTGACAGGAGGCAGGAGGCTTTCTTTCGCTCCATCAGGATCGCCATCGGTGGCAGCACCTTCATCTTCGTTAGCAGAAGCGCCTTCGTCCAAACACTCGACCCCCGGATTATTATCCAAAGGCAAACGGGTGCTTTCTTCAGACGCAATATTTGCCTCCCCCGTCAAGGAACCATCAGAAACGGAGCCAGAAGCATATGCAACACACGGGTTAAAAGCAAAACAAAAGCAAACCGCACAAACCGCAACGACCACGAAAGCGCAATTACGGCGCAAGCTTATATTTCCAAAACGCATATCGCACCCTGCCTTATACATGTTTTATAAGAACCTAGACTACTGTTTCCTTTTTGTGCGATTATGTAGTTTAATCCTGTTTGTCAATGAAGTCGAGTTTAGAAGCTGCAGAACTACATGAACGGTCGTCCCCCTCTACCCCCATCCCATACCTTACATCATGGTGTTTCCTACGAAATGAAGCTCTTTTCAGCAACAGCAATGATTCTCGTAGTTGTTGGCCATTGCTCGTCTCAAGGTTTTGAGGGGCCGTTTGCACTGTTCCCCCCCTACAATTATCAAGTCGCTTCGTTCGTTTTCGTATCTGGCTACTTTTACAAAGAGAGCAGTGAGAACGATGTTCTTGCCTACGTTGCCAAAAAAGCAAAGCGTTTGCTTGTCCCCCTTCTCCTAATAGATATCGCCTATGGCGTTTTCATTTCGTTCGCTCATAAGACGTTAGGAATTCAGTACGGCGCGGAGCTGAGCTTTAACTCGGTTATAATCCAGCCATTCACCTCGGGCCACCAATTCTGGATCAACTGCCCCATGTGGTTTATCGCACCGCTTTTTTTCTGCGAAGTAAGTAATGTGGTTCTGCGAAAAGCGGCGGCGAGTATCGAAAATGGAGTTGCAAAAGAGTCCATTTTTTTATTGCTATACTTGTGTGCAGGGGCAATAGCAATTCACACTGGAGGATCAGATGGCTTGGGCGAAAGCTGGCTGCTACTTCTGATGCGCACTTTTTTCTTTCTATCCTGCTTTGGAATGGGACGTTTTTATCGAACCGTGCTAGAACAACACGATACGCTTTCCAGCATTCCCTATTTCGCTCTTGTATTCGCCGTTCAGCTCATTTGCGCATGGCTTAATCATGGCAATTTATCATATTATCCATCTTGGTGCACGTTTCCCGGCAGCCCAACAATTACGCTTCTTTCCACGGCAGCTTGCATCGCCTTTCTTCTCAGGCTATGCAGAATCATCGGCCCCCGTATTGGCAAAAGCAAGGGCGTTCTATGCATTGCCAATAACTCCTTTAGCATAATGTGCCACCACATGTTGGGCTTCTTCCTTCTTAACACCATTTTCCTATTCTGCTCGACATATACGCCTATTTGCTCGTCATTCGACATCATCTCATTCCAAACAGTATGGAACTATCACTACGATCCGCAATCATTGCCGCAATTTGCGAGCGTATACGTTGTTTTCGCAATAGCATTCTCCATCGGAATTCATAAAAGCTGGGTAGCGCTGAAATGTATGTTCCGAAATATAATACACGTTCGGCAAAGCCGAAGAACGACATGCTAGCTTTTAGAAACTTCCGATACTTTCCACTTCTAGCTCCGTCATCGCCGCTGGAGACCAGATCGACACGTTCGCTCCGACAGGCCGGCAGCCCTATCATCAAAGCGCGCAGGACATCGCAGCACGTTGCCAAACCTACATCATCCACCCAGGGACCGCCATCCTTTCCACGCCGTCAGCCAAACGCACATTTACCCTATCAGGACAGCACACAGTGCCTATCGGCGAAGAATGGGGTTTGCACCGTGCGATTTTGCCGTACGTGCATAAAACAATATCCTGGCCAAGCATCCCACCGAAAAAAAGCCCAATGCAATAATCTGGACACAGCTTGCACCATTCATACCCCAAGAATTAATGGCAGGAACACAACCGATTATCACAATTGCGCATGCAATTGCGCTAAGCAAAACCAAGGATTTCATATCTCTTTGAATAACGAGTACGGCGGATAGAAACCAGACTATCGCCGTTGCGATCGAGCAACCAACCAATGGCCCTAGCAGATTGGCATAATCGGATATCTCATTGCCAAAAAAAAGAACGAGAATAGGATTCCCGACGGTAAAAGCGGCAAAAAACGCAAACACCGCCAATAAGGCAATGAAAAAAAGTACCTTGGCGATCATTGCAAAATAACGTCGGTACTCATTGGCGGACACACTTGCGGCAAGCGGAGTAACCAGAGGCGAAAAAATGAAGCTTGCCGATACCTGCACTATCACAACAGGCATTGCGACCGAAGCATAAAAGCCCAAGGCTTGATCACCGAGCAGCGACTCGATGAAATAGCGTGGCGCTTGACCCACGACATTGAGAAGGAAGCCGTAGATTGCAATAGGCAGGCAGGCAATTAGCAAGTCCTTTGTGGCATTCCTTGCAGGAGTGGCTTTCTTTGCAAACTCAAGGGCGTGTTTTCTGTCGAATACAAGTACTATCAGAAACGAACAGACAGCTAATGCGCATATCGCAAACAAAAGGCTGCCGGTCAGCTTAATAGCCGCATAGAAAAGAAGCAGGGTTGCAATTCCCTTGACAACAAAAGATATACCAACATAATCCAAGCGCATAGACTTTTGCAGTATTCCCTGGTAGACATCAGAAAGAGCCTCACTTATCTTAAAGATCATGTAAACGCTTATGCATGCCGAAACATAGAATCCATAGTCATTAACCAGGCTGAAGCAAACACAGCAAACAAAAGCAATGCTGCAGGTGAGAATCCGTGAGTTGATATACGCTCTGTCGCAGAACACATCCTCTACATCTGACGTTTGAAAATTACGCATGGTGTAAGTTGCGACGACAGAAAAACTATTTGCAACCGTCATAGCCAGAGAGAAAACGCCAGCACTTGCAAATCCAAGCGACTTGACAACAACATAAGTTAATAGCCACTGACAAAACAAGTATATGAAATTACCGGCAGTATTCCAGACTATATTCGCCCTGAGGCTAAGTGCCTGCTCCTTTTCGTCATTCATTTCACCTCGACGACTCACTCTCCATTGATTCGACAGCACATCTTTCTCGACTCTTTTTTATGTACGAATTCGCCACTCTTCTTTGAAGCAGTCTATACAGCGGTGTTTTCATTGCTACGAATTCTCGAACCATAAAAAGAACTCTTGCCAACACGAAGGTTTCTCCATATGGCGTTGTCGTCTTCAATTCTCCGTAAAATCGATTGTGATCGCGATAAAGCTTTGCAACCGATTCATCATTGCCGGTTGTCGAAATACCAGAACCCCATTCGTAAACAAGTACAGGTGCATCCAGGCAGAATACCGGATTGGACATGAGCCAGACAGTTTGGGCAAAGTCCTCACAATACCTAATATCAAACTGAATCAGCGTACCGAGAAGTTTTCGCAGAACACTTGTTTCAAAAAATTGAGCGCAGCCCGGGATCCAATCCGCCATTACCACCTGGTGTGCAAAAAGATCTTTAGGAATAGCATTTCCCATGGGAGGGTAGTCAGCATAGTTCTTTGGAGCGCAATATGTCCCCATCTTTCCATCCAGGACAATTCTGCCAAAACCCGCAGCTACACCATAGGTGCGACAAAATGATACGATGTCGAGCAGAGTACTTTCACAATATAGCTCATCACCAGCACCAATGACTTTAACATATCTACCAACTGCAAATTGAAGGGCCCCGTAAATATTGCGCACTGTCTGCCGGTTCTCTTCTTGTCGCACGATTTGATAGTCGACTATGCCCAAATCAGCACAACATTTGCAGAGAAACGAAGAGGGGTCCTCCGTCGAATGATCATCCGCAAGTATTAACTGATACGAGCATCCTCTTTGCTTGGCAATCGAACGTATCGTTTTCAATATGCTCTCTTCGGATTGGTTATATATTGTCACAATGACAGAAATTTCTGAGGTTCCCATTTTCTCTCCAACCGAGCGCATGGCTACATTTATATCGTATGTCTTTAACATTTTTACACTCCATCGCCGATGACAATGCGAGATGCCGAAAAGAGCAGGCCAAAATCTCTACAGGTTATTGGCGGATCATTTTCTCAAAGCTATTTCTGCCATGTCAAAACTATTATTGCTTAACGCAGCCGAGCAATACCAGACGAAAACGAAATGCTGATGAGTGAGAGCTTGCATATCCGCCTTCGAGCATTCTCGACGACAGGCAAATTCCCCAAGCCAATCATCTAGCAATGAGGATCCGTCGGCCTCTCGTCAGTTACGGCTCCGTCGCCGACATGACGCTCGAACCTCTCTATGGCTAAATGCTGGGTAAGCTCCTTTATCTTCGTGTCCGATTGCGATAACCGCACGCTCAGATTGAACACCTGTACGAGCAAAACGAAGATGAAGAAAAGGAACACGAAGTTAACCGGCGAAGAAACGCCCACCAAACCCGCAAGAACGAAAAACACACCGGGAAATACGCTAACCAAGAGCAAGAGGACGGCGAAGCAATACCAAAACACGGAATCCTCGAGCCGCACTTTGGCGTTTCTTATCTTTCTCGTCATGAATGCAAAAGTGAGAATCGACACCGCAACGAGAACGATGCGCAGAACTGGGGTCACGCCGCCTCACCACCTATCTGCTTGCGGAAATACTGCACGAACAGAATCGATATGGTCATCCTAAGCATATACGTGGCCGAGTTCCATGGGCTGAGATAGCTCTCGCCCGCAGTGCGATCAGACATCCTTACCGGCACTTCACATACTTTAGCGCCAGCCCTCTTCATCAGATAGGAAACTGTATCTGGTTCAGGACCAAAGTTAAGCCCAAACGCGAGCTGATTAATCATGCGAGCGTTAAAAGCTCGCATGCCGGAGGTTGGATCTTTGATGGTCTTTCCTGTCGACACGCGAATCGCGCCCTCGATGAGATTGCTACCGAGCATGCGCAGCGAACGAGGCTTATGGGCATTGACGAAGCGTGAGCCGATGACAATGTCATTGTGTTCGATGGCTTCCATCAATGCAGGAACGTATTCTGGCAGATGCTGCCCGTCCGCATCGAACTGAATGGCGCATTCGTAGCTGTGCCGGAACGCATATTTCATACCCGTTTGAAACGCCCCAGCGAGCCCAAGATTGACAGGCAGATCGAGGAAAGGGTAGCCGTTCCTCCGACACACTTCAGCAGTCGAATCACTCGACCCGTCGTTCACGATAATGAAGTCAACTTCGGGTATCGTCCTTTTTACGGATTCAATAGTCGACTCAATGGAATCCTGCTCGTTATATGCAGGTATGATGAGAATGGTCTTTAACACGGTACCTCGTTCATATTCCATGGCCGAAATCTAATTCTTGCCATTCTATCGCAACAAGGTCATACGCGAAACCCCGCATCGAATCGGTTTCAGACGTCCTCCGGGCCCTCGAGATGCGACACCCTTAAAAGGACGGCATGCATGTCACATGCCAAACAGCGGCGATCTCAGTATGCGAAAGCCGCACGCCCAATCACCCGCATCGAACCCATGTTTCGCTAACGTCATCAAATCTCTTGATAGGCCTTGCAGGAGAACCCACCGCAATGCACCTTTCTGGCAAATCGCGCGAGACCGTCGCGTTAGCCCCTACAACGGTTCCGCTGCCTATTGTCACACCCTGGAGAATGCATACATTCTCCCCTATCCAAACGTTGTTGCCAATAATCACTGGCGAACCCACCAGCGGCCTGTCGTTTGGTGGCAGATCGGGATTGCAGCCGTCGACCCCATATGATCCATGGCTCAAATCGGAGATGAACACTTTCGACGCCATGAGGCAATCGTCCCCGACCTCGATGAGGCGTAGGGCAGCAAAGTGGACGTTGTCGCCAATATGGCAATTCCTACCCAATTTTATTGCGCCATCTTCGAACATCTCGAATCGACACCCTCGTCCAGTTGTAAAACCCGAGGCAAAAGAAAGATTTCCTTTTTGCCTAATGTGAAAAGGACGCCTGATCAAAGTTGCCCTCGGATAAAATAGCTTCGTAAACACAAACGAAACCCCCATCGAAATGATGTCAGAAAACGCATGCTTGCCCAGTTCGCCCAAAACAGAAGTCATCAGCACCCCATTTCCACGCCCTATGAGAGCTCGTTGCTCTTTTCACTGAGGGAGTACACCCGATAAATCAGCTTTGCGACCTGAGAAGGCCACAGGGAGGATAGTATCTCCAGATCTTCAGCCTGACGAATCCCGTCTTTAAGATTGAGAGACGTCGAGGACTCCTCGTAAATGCGATGGCCCATGAGACGCTCAGGCACATACACGAACCGTCCTGGCGTTTCCGCAAGATCAACCCACGTCTTATAGTCGCAGCTATTCTTGTACTGCTCGTCAAAAATAGATGGACCCAGATTCTGCTTGACAAGCATAACCGCTGGACAGCAGATGGGGTTTCCAAAAGACAACACGCGCCTTTTGACAAAGGAAGACCGGTTGAAGACGGAGCTGGAAAGCGGCGCGTTGAGCAGTCGCTTTATGTTGAGCAGCGAGTTTTTCGCCACAGCGACGCCATCGCGGATCTCAAAATAATCAGCGAAGGCGAACTCGACATCTGCCGCATTGTAGCGGTTTATCGCCTCGAGCATAGTGGACAAGAATCCCTCTTTGTAGAAATCATCTTGATGGGCAATGGTGACCAAAGAGGTCTCCGCCGCGTCGTATCCGAAATTCCAGTCCCCTCCCGCTCCCCGAGGGTTCGGGTTGACCACCATGGGAACTCCACATTTTTTCGCAACTGACTCGATGTGGCTATTGGGCGTAGACGTCGAGATCAATACCGGACTCAAGCGATCCTGTGCCAAAAGTGACGTCACGGTCTCCTCTAGAAAGGGGTTTTCCTTATATGCGCATACTACAAAAGTATGATCACTTGGCGAAAACGGCATGGTCCTCCTACGATGCGATCTCTGAGGCGAGAATCGCCTGAATTGCAGACGGATCGCCCCAAACTCCCGGCGAGTCGTAAGGACGATCGGGGAAAGCTCCATAATCGAGAGCTATATCGAGCTCGTTCTCCCGAATAAAGCCTTCAACGCGATCCGCCAAACTCTCCGGCCTGCCCGTGCAGCAGTTGATCACACCAGTCACCTTGTCCTGAAGCACCGCAGATGCAATCTGACTCGCTAGTTCTTCTATCGTAATGAAGTCAAACTTGTTTTTTCCCGTCGTAAACGGAAACAACTTTTCTCCCGAGGCCGCTGCACGAAGTATCTTGCCAAAGATGGATTGCGCCTTCTCGTCATCTCCATAGATATAGAAAGCTCTCAGCCACTGGAAAACCACCGATTTATTTGCGAGCGACAAATCCAGGCTCCTGCGAAGGGCCTCTTTCGCTATGCCGTAAAGGCTTTGCGGATTGCAAGGGGTATCCGCGGTAATAGCCCCCTCCCAATAACCAACCTCATGCATCGTTCCCATAACAGCAATATGGGACACACCAGCTTCAACAAGATGCATGAGCAAACGGTAATGAGAAGACAGGTCAAGTATATGACTCTTGTCGTTGTGCGCAAAGCCGTTTCGCCAAGCCAAGTGAAGGCAAACATCTGGTGCGAAGTCAATATGCTCACGAATATCGAAATTCATATCGAAAGCGTCAGCAACAATCCTCTCGACGCCCTCCGTCTTCGGCGCCTCGCTTCTGTCGAGGGCAATCACGCATTCGCCACGTCGCACGAGCTCAGCCACAACATGAGAACCTATATAGCCCAAAGCGCCTGTAACAAGAACGGTTTTCATAATCCAATCCTAGGAAATCGAAGGGAACAGAGAGTCAAAAGACGGGTATAGCCGATCTTTTTCGCTGAGAGTGATCATACTCTCATCAAACACTTCACACCCTTCGAGAGCAGGCCATTGAATACCCAAAGCGGGATCGCTCCACAGCAGGCCGCCCTCATCATTTGGGTGGTAGACATCGTCGCATTTATAACAAAAGACCGCCGTATCAGAGAGTACCAAAAAACCATGCGCAAACCCTCGAGGAACAAAAAACTGCCGTCGATTCTCAGCGCTGAGAACAACCCCCTCCCACTTCCCGAAAGTGGAACTATCCTTCCTCAAATCCACCGCCACATCAAAAACCTTGCCCGCAACTACCCGCACAAGCTTTGACTGAGGGTGGTTTACCTGAAAATGAAGTCCGCGCAGCACACCTCTGGAAGACAAAGACTGATTGTCCTGCACGAAATCACAGATAATGCCTCCCGCCTCGAAGTCTTGCCTCTTGTAGGTCTCCATGAAGGCACCGCGCGCATCGCCAAAGCTCTTCACATCCACGACAACAACGCCCTCTATCGAGGTCTTTGTAAACGTGAAGTTGCCCGAAACGATTCTATACGCCATAAGCCTAACTTTCTCACTGTTCCTGCCGGCTGTACTTCTTTTCAACGGCCTCTTTGTCAGCCAGCCACCAATCTTGGTTTTTCCTATACCACTCAATAGTCTCGTCGAGACCGAGGTCAAAGTCGGTATGCGAAGGACGCCAATCCAATTCACGGCAAAGCTTAGAGGCGTCGATGGCATATCTCCTGTCATGACCCGGCCTGTCACGCACCCAGTCAAAGCCGTCGGGATCTTTCCCCATGCGTCCGAGAATACTTCGAAGAATGTCGAGGTTGCTGCGCTCCCCATCGGCTCCGATAAGATACGTCTCCCCGACTCTTCCGCATGTCAGAATAGACCACACCGCCGAAGAGTGATCCTCGGTATGTATCCAATCACGAACATTAAGGCCGTCACCATAAAGTTTCGGGCGTCTCCCCGTAAGAATGTTGGTTATTTGGCGTGGAATAAACTTTTCAATATGCTGCCGAGGGCCATAGTTGTTTGAACAATTTGAGATGGTCGCTTTCACTCCATAAGTTCGGCACCAGGCCCGCACAAGCATGTCAGAAGCCGCTTTGGAAGAGCTGTAGGGACTGGAGGGCCGATACGGAGTCTCCTCGGTAAATCGAGCAGGATCATCTAATGCAAGGTCGCCGTATACTTCATCGGTCGAAATGTGATGAAACCGAGTCCCGTTCTTGCGAGCCGCCTCCAAAAGCCGGAAGGTTCCTTCAACGTTCGTCCTCACAAACGGAGCTGGATCGGCAATAGAGTTGTCGTTATGCGATTCGGCAGCGAAGTGCACGATAGCATCAGCACCTGGCACAATGCGGTCTAGAAGATCCCCATCGCAAATATCACCGTGCACAAAAACAAGGCGATCGTCGGAAATGCCAGAGAGATTCTCGAGATTTCCCGCATAGGTAAGCGCATCAAGCACCACAACATGTACGTCAGGCTGGTTGTCGATCACCCAATGAACGAAGTTGCTGCCAATAAAGCCAGCTCCACCCGTCACAATTATATTATGCGGCGCAAAAGCTTCTTGAAACATAGCCCAGACCTTGCCCTTCATCTATTAGCGCAGAGGCACAATTTGACCATCAAAAACCTTTTTGAGATGCTTGCCATAACCACTTTTTCCATACCTCTCAACCGCCGCAAAAAGCATTTCGCGAGTTATCCACCCATTATTGAACGCTATCTCTTCCAAGACAGAGATAGAGAGTCCCTGACTACGTTGAACCGCGCGAACGAACTCCCCCGCCTCAAACAATGACTCAGTGGTGCCCGTATCGAGCCAAGCAAACCCTCGCCCCAGAGTTACTACGTTCAGAGAACCGTCTTCCAAATACATTTGGTTGAGAGACGTAATCTCCAGCTCTCCGCGATCAGAAGGAGAGACCTTTTTCGCAAAAGCACATACACGCGAGTCATAGAAGTACAAGCCCGTTACAGCGAAATTCGAACGAGGATTCGCAGGTTTTTCTTCCAAAGAGACCACATTAAAGTTCTCGTCGAACTCCACCACGCCGAAACGGCCTGGATCTTCCACGTGGTAACCAAACACCGTAGCCCCGCCATGAACGTCAGCATCATTAACCGCTTTGCGAAGATGATGTCCGAGCCCATTCCCGTAGAAAATGTTGTCGCCAAGCACGAGAGCACAAGAATCACCATCTATGAAGTCTTCAGCGATGATGAACGCTTGGGCAAGACCGTCCGGACTTGGCTGAACGCTATACGAGAGGCTGATGCCAAACTGCGAGCCGCTGCCAAGAAGTCGTTCGAAATTCGGCAGATCATCCGGGGTTGAGATAATCAAGATGTCCCGTATACCCGCCATCATAAGAACCGACAGCGGGTAATAGATCATGGGCTTGTCATACACAGGCAAGAGCTGCTTGCTCGTAACGGTAGTTAGCGGATAGAGTCTCGTGCCCGAACCACCTGCCAGCACTATTCCCTTCATTGGGCCGCCCTTCAGATTGACTCGCCAATTAGTTTGATAACGGTAGATATTGTATGGCAATACCCCCAACCGCAGATGCCGCATATGCAAATCTTCAGAAGAGCAACCCTATCGAAGCCCCCTCGCAGAGCACGCAGAGCCAAAGAGCACGAATGCTGCTGTTGTGGCCAGCATATACGATGCATACAAGAAAACCACACCCGCCATCTCCACGCCTAAACGAGAAGCCCCCCGCAACGGATGCAAGCACAGCAGCTGACCCATATCCGATAAGCCCACATGCCTGCGCCCACATAATCCAACGCAAGAGCGCTGACAGGGGTCCAAATGCAAAATAATCAAGCACAATCTCCACCACCTTCTCGGCAGAAAGGCCCTTGAAGATAAGCACAGCATGATCCAACGCTCCTACAGCCTCGTTAGCACTAGCCCAACGAGATGTTTACAACTCCTGACAATTCTGAAAACACCATAAACAACGCTCTTTTTGAGGCCGTCAAAAAGAAGAGAGACAATGTTGAGGCAACGCCCAGAAACAGAGACCTGCCCCAAAGCCATGCTCTTCACCTTCGCCATCTGCAGTTTTCAAAGGAATCAGGAATGGACGTGACCCCTTGAGAGCCAAGCAGGTAACCATAGATGCGAAATTCGGTTCGCTGCGCATGTTGGCGAGCTCAAACTCCCGTCCCACCCAAACCACATAGGGAGTGCCTAATTCGCGACAAATGCGATCGAGCCCTCCGAGAGACATGCCCGAAAGTCACTGGACTTTTCCAACTCTTCGAGATCTTCATATTCTCGAAAGGCCACAATCCTCCTCACCATTTAATTAGCCACCTGGATAGCCTTTTGCAACGACGAAGAAGAGTCATGTCACACCATGGAGGACCCTTTATCTCTTACGATCGCATAGAGTCGCATATCCCCCTCAGCAAGAGCAACCTCGAATCCCGGTGTTTCGTCGCTTATGCTCATCAGCCCATCCCACCAGTCAGCCCACCAGCGCCACGTGAAGAGCCATACCCTCTCCGTATCATCAATGGTTGCCCCTTGGTCAAGCAGAAGCACGTACTCTGCACCTGCGTCCTCGACCGCCTCAGCCACCCGATCATTCGTCGTCAAGTCACACATGCTTTCACGGAACAGCTTGCTATCCTCGGATTCGGCAGAGGGATTCCAAATGCGAGTGTTGCGATAGAAGGTGTTGATCCCCTCTTCTGCGTAGAGGAATACCGATCCGTCATCTGGCACGTTGACCACAAGAGCGTCCTCGCCCACTATCTCCTTGACCCGCTTTGCGAAAGTCATCTCCTCCGCTGTCAATATGTTTACCTCAGCGCTGTCCGAGTAGACGAGACCTGCCTGAAACTCAACCCACTCGAACGCTGACGTTCGCCCTCCGGGCAGGGTCACCGGCGCATAGTTCACAACCGCAAAAAGCGTGATCAGCCCAAAGGTGAGCGCTTTGCTAGCAAGAGATGAAGTCAATAAGTGCCCCATCGCATTTTGCAACAGCTGAATCACGGCTGCAACGCCAAGAGCAGCCAAGGGCACGCTGAACACCGCCGTATTCGCAGCCAAACGAAAAGCATCGTGGTACCAGCACCCCGTCACGACGTTTCGGATGAGATCCGGTGAATCCGTCGCAGAAACGACGAACGTCACCATAGACACGACGACTGAGATGACAATCCACAGATACCGCCTATCGAACAGAGCGTAGACCGAGCCCGCAAGGCAAAGCGCCGCAAAGACCAGCTGAGGACATCCATCTGTCAGGGAAAACGACAGCGCCGCTATGATGGCATCGGCTGTCGAGTCGAACAGAATAATCCCCGGCTCTTGCAGCAATCCCTGGATGAAGGAGGTCTTGTACAATGCGCACCAGATGAAGAGAATCGCCACCGAGCACAGTGAAAAGCCAATCACCCGGCCAACCGACTCGTGACCTGAGAAAAAAGGACGCTCCCCCGCAAATCGAGCTGCATGCACCGCGCAAAAGGGAGCCAAAAACACAACGGCAGAAAACAGCACGTTAGGTTGGAGGAAGAACAGCCCCCCGCACGAGGCGATGAAGGCCAGCACGATAACGATACGCTGCGACTTGGATACATCCCCTCCAAAGAAGTGGACGAAAAGGGCCATGACAGAAGGAAGGGCAGCCAATGCGGCAAGGTTGGGATAGATTGGCCCAAAGAACAGCAGCTTCCACGGAAAGCCTGCGCAAGCAGTGGCGAGGACGGCTCCCGCCAGAACGGCAATGGGACGATCCGCGAAGATCACCCGGAGAAGAAGGGCCATGCCAAGAGGAAAAACCACGAACGAAAAGGCGAAATTCACCGCGTTCTCCGCCAAGGAGACTGGTACGTCCATCACAGAGCTCAAGAAAGACGCCAGGTCAATCCAGCAACTCGGATAAAAGCCCGATGCGAAAGAAGACCAGTTTCCCTTCTCGATAAAACCCGCTATCGAGTTCATGTGGCTCGCATTGTCGAACGCCTGGAAGAAGCTGTCCGGCGACTCGATCTGAGCCAAAAAGAAGAACGAGCCCAGCAAGATCCCCACAACAAGAGCAACAATCCAGACGAAGAGATTGGTGCACCGCTCGCTCCACCCGAAAAGAGAAAAGCTGGTACCGCTGGATAGAGGGAGCGAGATGCCAGGAAAAACGACTCCACCTCTCTTAAGCAAGCGGATAATCACGCAAAACACCGCTGTCAACATCGCAACGGTAGCAAGAACTGACAACCATGAGCTGAAAACCCCCACGATAGGATGAAGCACGCAGGTCACAGCCACGAAAAAAGAAGACACGACGGGGGCCAGGGACAGGGCATAGAGCCTACCAAACCCCAACGACCGCAAGACAGCGAATCCCGGAACGCAGAGAAGCGCCGCGCAAATCACGATGAGCGCTATCAGCTCAAACCAGAGCATCGATTCCTCCCTCTCCTTGAGAGCACGCCAGGCGGCATCTCTTCGCGTTCAGCCCAAAGCTGGTCAAACACTGCCATTTCGCAAATCTGGCCTAACGCAACTTGTCCCAACATTTTACGCAACGATCGAAGAGCTTCTTTGCTGGATTGATGAAAACAGCCTCTAGGACAACCGCGAGCATCAATGAGAGTACGAGCACGCACAACGTTGTGAGCCAATGGAAGGGGATGCTCGCTACGCCTTCGATCTGCGGAACCAAAGACACGTACAGACCTAAGATAACGTTATGAACCAGATACACGCCGAAAGAGTGCTTTGCCACAAAGGAGAAGATCTTACAGCTACCCACGCGATCACCAAGGGCAAGCAGGCCGAGATAAAGGGCGAAGGAAACCAGCAGCATCGCCGGAGACGTGTCAAAGAACGGTGAATTTCCGTAGATTCCCATGTTGTCTCGGGCAAATCGAACGGAAACGACGGTGACGTAGATCATGAGGGGAAGTGTAGCCCACAACAGGTTTCGCCATTTCTTTTCACAGAAGAACTCCTCGATAAATCGTCCCATGCAAAAGGCAAAGGCCCCTCCCCCCAGAAGATAGCCCCAACCAAAGCTATAACCGCACAAGACAGCAACGAGCGAAAGAAGGTTATAGATCATCCCGATCCAGAAAAACACCTTCATCGAAAACCGGGAAAGCCCGTTTAGGCCTTTTGCCAAATAGGGCGCCACGAGCAGATAGCCGAACAATGCGAACACGAACCAGTACTCGATGCCTCCGTATTGGAAGGACGTGTTGCGAATGAACTGCTTGACGAGAAACCCGAAACCCTGCCAGTCCTGCAGAGTCTCATAGAGCGTCCTCAGCGCAAATACGATAATTGTTGGAATGAGGATATTCCTGACTTTGCTGAGGTAGTACTTCTTGAGGTCGGCATCGGTAGCCCGTACCTTAAGATTAAACTTCCCCGAAATGAGAAAGAAGATAGCATTTCCCGCAAAGAACACGGTCTGCCCCACAAGCACGTAGTAGTATCCAACGGAACTGGGCATATTCACTACGCACAAGCTGTGAACAGCCACTACGAATATAATCGCTACTGCCCTTGCAAAATCGTATCTAAAATAGCGTGGAGAGCTTGGCTCGACTCTCCCGGAAAGCCCTGAGTCGCCCTCTGTTTTCTTCCCGCTAGATTCTTTAATCATTCTGGCATTCCCCGAAATCATCATTCACGGCAACGCACCGCCTGTTTAGCTCGTATTCCTGCCTCAGCAAGAGCAACGATCCCGTCAGAGCTTGCTCTGCGCTGGCGTTCTCCATGACACCATCAAAGATGCGATCCAGAAAATAGCTCTGCTTTGCGGAGGAGGGTGGAAAAACCCTCGATGCTACGCGAATAATCGGAGCCGTCAGTTTCCCGAAAGAGACTCGCGCAAAAGCGCCCCTCCCCTCAAGATAGAGGACGCTTTGCGCAGTGAATCGAGAGCCGAAATCCGAGTCACCCCCGCTCACCAGCAAGTTAACGAGCCTCTGCGTTCCTTTTGGGCAACGAGACGCAACGTCGCTCAGGTTCCAAAACTTCTCGGAGAGCACCTCGCCGAAGCGCTTGCAGAAGCGGACCCTCTCCTCTCCGCCAACATCAAGCAAACCAGGCATGATGAACCCAATCATCCACGTCAGAAGCTCCTCAGGGCAGAGCTCTTCAAAGCCGCGCCTCGTCCACACGTCCAAGATGCGGTCAACTATGCGGACATGCTCGGTCATTATCTTCTCGAGTGAACTCCAGCGAGAAGACATAAGGGAGTCTTTGCGGGAAAGACGATAATTGTAGAGCTTGTCCGACGAGAGGACAGTCCGCCTTGAGAGGGGGAAAAGCTCGAAAGCGAACACCTGGTCCTCTCCGTAGCGGATGGCCTCGTCGAACCGAATGTGCTCCCCGTCTAAAAGAGACTTCCTTGCCGCCACGCGCCACGAAAACGGATGGGTGTTTTCCTTGAACAGAAGACCAGGAGAGAAGCCCTCATACGTTGCATCTCTTGGGCTCAGATTCTCGTTGAGCCAATCGTTGGAAACGGCGCCTGGAACCGCATTTGCGCCAAACACCGCAACGTCCGCCTCCGATTCGTCAAGAAGCTGGAACACTTTGGCACATGCGCCCCTCTCCAGATAGTCATCAGAGTCGACGAACATCACGTATTCGCCCTGCGCTGCGTCAATCCCCGCATTGCGAGCCGAAGAGAGTCCTCCGTTCGGCTTGCTGATCACCTGAATCCGGCTGTCAAGCGAGGCGTGTGCGCGAGCAATCATGGCCGACCTGTCAGTCGATCCGTCGTCCACGCAGATGATCTCGATGTCAGCAAAGGTCTGACCGCGAAGCGAATCAAGGCACATCGACACATAGCGCTCCACGTTATAAACAGGCACCACAACCGAAATGCTCGGCATATGTCGTTACCCCCTCATCCGACGAGCAAGCGTTTTGAGAAGCGAACCCATGCCACCATGCCGATAGTAGTTCAGTGCCCGCTGCAAACCGCTCTCCTCGCTGCGGTTCATCTGAACCACATGAAACTCATCGACTGATTCCATCAGGATCTGCAGGCACTCGGCCTTCCAGTCATCGAAGTAAGCGTAGTCAATCCAGCCACGCTCGGCATCATCCCGAAACTCCTTGGCCATAGTCGGCAGAAACTTCAGCTTGAGGTCGTCGGAAAGACGATCGTAGTTCCACATATACGTGTCGTACTTCATGCGCTCCACCACAGGACGCAGATGCGCAAGCTCAGTGCGCTCCTCCACATAACGCGAAATCTCAGCGTATTCGCCACAGACCGTGAACACCTTGCCGGGAGAGTTGACCGACGAGGCCTCATTGTCCTGACGATAGTGCAGAACGGCGTCATGCAGAAGGTAAACTCGCTGCGCGCAAGCCCACACCTTGAACGTGAAACTCGCATCCTGGTAAGACGCACCAGGCGTCTCGAGGAAATCGATGCCGCTCTCCTCGAGGAAGCTCCGGCGGTAGATGGCCGACCAGATGGAGGGCTTCTCATAGAAGATAGCCTCGCTGCCCTCATCGCGCGGCGCATACACCCTGTTCGCCCACTCGGGCTTGACCAGCTCCCAAAACTCATCGCGCTCCTCGGGAACCGACCAGTAGAACCAGAAGTTCGCCTTCACCACATCGGCGTCGTTCGTCCGCGCTGCCTCATAAAGGCGCTCCATGGCGTCAAGCTCGATAAAGTCGTCTGACTCGACAATGCCAACGTACTCCCCGCGCGCAAAGCGAAGGCCCTTGTTCATCGATGCCCCGTATCCGGAGTTCGGCTTGTCGATCACCTTGAAGCGAGCGTCGGCATCCATGAACTTCTGGATAATGTCGCGCGAGCCGTCAGTCGATCCGTCGTTTATGCAGATGACCTCGATGTCTCGCAGCGTCTGATCCGCAATGGACTGAAGGCACTCCTCGAGATAACGCTCGACGTTGTAAATGGGGACGAGTATGGATACGGCAGGTGTCATGCTTGACATCTCTCCAATCATATATAACATCACGATGCTTATCCGCATGAGCGAAGACATATGCTAGCATTCTACCTTTTTTAAGAGCGCTTGCGTGCTCTTTTTCCTGCGCGTTCTTTCACCCTTCCGCTCCTCTTTGTCATCCGACACAAGAAAAAGCCTTTTAGGCTCAAAGATCGCAAGTGCGATACAATAAGTTCTTACAGCCCATCACGAAGGAAAACGTCTGAGGAGATCCATGGCTCTTAGCGAAGCGAAGAAAAACCTTCTTAGGAGAAACTGGTTTACGATCACCTCGCTCGTCTCGAGGGATTTCAAGCTCAAGTATCGCAGGAGCGCGCTCGGAGTCGCGTGGTCAGTGCTCAACCCCTTGCTCATGATGTGTGTACTTGCAGCCGTGTTCTCCATGTTCCTCAGGTTCGGAGACATTCCTAACTTCCCGCTCTACCTCATCTTGGGAAACACCATCTTCGCGCTCATGGCCGACTCGACGTCAGCGGCCATGTATTCCGTTATCGAATCGGCGCCTCTCATCAAGAAGATAAGGATCGACAAGATCATCTTCCCCCTTGAAAAGGTCCTTTTTCAGGTTGTCAACTTCGTCATCTCGCTCATAGCGGTCATCATCGTGATGCTCGTCTTCCGCATCGCCCCTACGCCGAGCATTCTCCTTCTACCGCTGCTCGTCATCTACGTCGCGGTGTTCAGCGCGGGACTGAGCATGGCGCTTTCGGCACTCGCTGTGTTCTTCCGCGACGTACTGCATCTCTGGAGCGTCGTCATCACGGCCTGGACCTACGCCACGCCGTTGTTCTACCCTATCACGATTCTCCCCGATTTGATGCAGACGGCTATGATGTACAACCCTATGTACCACTATGTCACCTATTTCAGAGACATTGCCCTCTACGGTACCGTGCCAAGCTTATCGGCCAATTTCATATGCCTTGGAATGGCGCTCGTATCCTTCGCAATTGGCCTTGCCATTTTTAAGAAGAACGAGAGCAGATTCATCCTTTACGTATAGCTTCTCTACGAGCCCTATAGTAAGAAGGTAGCGATGCCCGAAAACGTGAACACCACCCCTCTTCAAAATCTTGAAGACCCTTCTTTTGACGAACACTCAACCGCTGAAAACATGATCAAGGTAGACCATGTGTCCATGATCTTCAACATGGCCAGCGAGCAGCTGAACAGCCTCAAGGAATACGCCATCGCATTAGCGCGACACGAGCTTAGATTCAAAGAGTTCAGAGCTCTCAATGACGTGTCTTTCGAGGTAAGGAAAGGTGATGTTTTCGGCATCCTCGGGACCAACGGGTCGGGTAAATCCACGTTGCTCAAGATAATCGCAGGAGTGCTTGATCCAAGCGAAGGATCCATAGAAATCAACGGGAGTATTGCACCGCTCATCGAGCTCGGCGCAGGGTTCGACCTCGAGCTCACAGCACGTGAGAACATCTATCTCAACGGCGCATTGCTAGGATACTCAAAGAAGTTCATCGACGAGAGCTTCGACGAAATAGTCGAGTTCGCCGAGGTAAAAGAGTTCCTTGACATGCCCATGAAGAATTACTCTTCGGGCATGGTGGCACGCATCGCTTTCGCCATCGCAACCGTCATCATACCTGACATACTCATCGTCGACGAAGTTCTTTCCGTAGGCGACTTCATGTTCCAGCAAAAGTGCGAACGTCGTATCACCAAGCTCATCAAGGAGCACGAGGTCACCGTGCTGATCGTCTCCCACAGCAACGATCAGATAGAGCGCCTGTGCAACAAGGCCATCTGGATCGAAAAGGGCCATACACGCATGATGGGGGACGCCCGAGACGTTTGCCGTATCTATCGAGTCCTCGGCGGCCACATCGGCAGCGAGAAAAGCGAGCGGCAAGTTTTTGACATGCTTAACGCTAAAACGCCCATACCCGAAGGAGTCTTGAAAACTATTGCGGGAGAAGACCGATACGGAACGGCTGCCAATCTCATGGAGAAGGCGGGTTACGAGCCTGGAGGTGTAGCCCTTATTGTCCCTGGAGAGCATGCTTCCCCCTGTCTGATGGCAACTGGCCTCTCAGGTATACTCGATGCGCCCATATTGCCAACCAAAGCCGAAGTCCTCCCTGACACAATTTCCCAATGGCTAAAACGCTATGCACCGTCAAGGATCGTCATTCTCGGAAGCACGGCCCTCGTATCTCAGAAAGTAGAGGACTCGCTTGCCGTCTTGTTCAAGCACTCGCAAATTGAGCGCATCGAGGGAGAATCATGGGACGAGCTTTCAGCCAACGTTTATGAATTCGGAAAAGGTCAGGGTTCCGGATGGGGCAAAACCGCGCTGCTCACCTATGACGGCTGCAGTGGTGACCTCGTATCATTTTCTCCCCTTTCGTGGACAAAGCGCATGCCTACTTTCTTCATCAAAGAGAACGGACGCGCAACCGAACCAGTTGAAAAGATTATCGCAAGCAATAATCTCAACCACATACTCGCACTTGGTGGCGACTGCCACTTTTCCGATGAATACCTCAACGACCTCGTCGATAAAACGACTTGGAAAAGAATCGCGGGACGAGACTGCTATCACGCGAACAGGATGATCAACGAAATCGTCGAGGAGACCTTCTTCGACGAGAGCAGTCCGACCGCACTTGAGTATATCGTCTGCACAACCTGGGATCCCGCCGATGCCTTTTCCATTGGAGCATATGCTGGAAAAAAGAACTCTCTTACCATTCTCGAGGACCCCCAAAACCTCGACAGCGTCGCGCAGGCCATCGAATATATCGGCCTTAAACAAAACGATATCAGACAGCTTACCTTCTTGGGCGACCATACGCGATTCAGCGATCTTGACAAGAGCTTGCTTGGCAAAGCCCTGTCTCAGACCGAAGACAGCCCGTCGAATACTGACAATTGAGCCGTGATCATCCCGCCATCATTGTCCCACCGCTGCATAAGCTGCGCTTTGAAGAATGCAGACAATCGGGCTTTCCGGCCTTGCGCCTAAGCTAACTGAGAGACTCGCTCTTTCTCGTCACCAAACGCGTATATAATGTATGCTTGTCGCATAAGTCATCGCTCGCCGCAGTGCAATGCTTCATCCAAGGAAGGGGGTCCGCCGTTGCAGACCGTATCGGTCATCATCCCCGTCTACAACGCGCTGCCCTACCTTGAACAAGCGCTGGAGAGCGTTCGTGTGCAAACCTACACCAATCTGCAAGTCATCTGCGTGAACGACGGGTCAACCGACGGCTCGCTTGAGACAATCAAGCGCTTCGTCGAAGCTGACTCGCGGTTCCAGCTGATAGACCAAGCAAATCAAGGTTACGGGGCAGCATGCAACCACGGACTTCGCGCATCAACGGGCGAGTGGGTGGCCATCTTGGAGCCCGACGACTGGCTCGATGCCGACTCATTTGAAAGCGCGCTGGCTTTTGCCACTCAACACGGGCCCGATGCCGACATAGTCAAAGCACCCTTCTGGCGGGTGATCTCCACCGGACCTCGGCAGCAGCTCAGCCTCTCGTGCAACTTCAAAGGTCGGAAGGTGGCATCACAGCCCTTCCGCATCGAAGAGCAGCCGTGGCTTCTTGAAGAGCATCCCTCCATTTGGTCAGCCCTGTACAGACGGTCCTTCTTAGAGGAGAAGGACATCGTGTTCCCCGAGTATCCGGGAGCCGGCTGGGCGGATAATCGCTTCTTGATCGACACCATATGCCAAGCAGAGCGCATCCTGTATACCGACAAGGCATCCTATCGCTACCGGGAAGACTCGACCGAGAACTATGAACAGTTCATCAAGAGAAACAAGCTGCTGCCTTTTGACCGTTGGCAGGAAATGGCAGATCGGCTCGACTCCCTCGGCATAACCGACCGAGGGGTTTTGGCCGCCCACTACAAACGCGGCTTCGCCTACATGAACGACGTGGCAAACGCAATAGGACTCGATGACGAGGACGTGGCGCGAGCTGCAAGCGCCATGCTCCAGCGAATGGAGCCTGATGTCGTGTTCGCTGATGTCGAGATAGCCCCCGATTACAAGAAAGCATTCGCAGCTGCCGCGGGCATTTCCCTGTCCAAGATCAGCACAACATCGTACCGGCTTCGCAGATGCCTTGCGATGCTCCGAAAGCTTAAGGCCCTTGGCGCAGGCAACGCAATCGCCTTGGCTCGCTACCGCTTGGCAGAGAGAGCGGGAGTCCGACCATGACCTCGCCCGAAACGACGTCCCAGCCGACGAGAGATCCCCTGCTCCCCGTGCGATCCGTTGCTCTCGGGGTAGTGGCTCTGGACGAGGAGGCCTACCTGCCCAGCCTGCTCGATGACATCATCTCGCAGGACTTCGACCACGGGTCCATGGAGGTCATCCTGGTCGACGGGGGGTCTTCGGATTCCACCAAGGAGATCATGCGCGAGTTCGCCGCGAAGCAGAGCGGGTTCTCGCGCGTTTGCGTGTTCGACAACCCCAAGAAAACGCAGCCTGCCGGCTGGAACATGGTGCTGCGAGAAATGACGAGCGATGCGGTGATTCGCGTCGACGCCCATGCCTCCATCGCCCCTGATTTCGTTTCCCAAAGCGTGCGCGTGCTCAATGCCGGCGAATCGATATGCGGCGGTCATCGCGCCACGGAAGTACCCCAAGCGTTGAAGACGCCGTGGCGAGAAACGCTGCACGCGGCCGAGGAGGCCGCTTTCGGCAGCAGCGCAGCGTCATACCGTCGCGAAGGCGAAGCGCGCTACGTGGACTCCGTCTTTCACGGCGCCTATCGTCGCGAAGCGATAGAACGCATAGGCTTGTTCAATGAAGTCTTGCTGCGCACCGAGGACAACGACTACCACTATCGGGCAAGGAAAGCCGGCTACCGGATACGATTCGATCCCGCCATCTCGTCAGTCCAGTTCATGAGGTCATCCCTCCCTAAGATGCTGAAGCAGAAGTACGGGAACGGCTACTGGATAGGCCGCACGCTGTTCGTACAGCCAGGCTGCATATCCCCGTTCCACCTGATTCCGCTCGTGTTTGCACTTGGCGTAATAGCCCTTGCTCTTGCGGGAGCGCTGACAAGCTGGGCCCCGTTCGCAATATGCGGCGCGATCTACGCCACTCTGTGCGCAGCCCTCTCGATACGCACCGCCGTTCAGTCAGGCAAGGCAAACCCCACCATGCTCGCCCTGCCCTTGGTGTTTTTCGGCATTCACCTATCCTATGGACTTGGCAGCTTGTCGGGAGCCTTGAGTGGCCTTGCACGCCCCTTGGAAAAAGAGCACACGAAGGAAGCAAGTGATGACGAACGCACATGAGGCCCGAAAAAAGCGCATTGCCGCCGTCGTAGTCACCTACAACCGCAAGGACCTCCTCTTGGAGTGCGTGGAGCACCTGCGCAAGCAAGATCTCGGCGCTTATGGCGATGACTGCTCACTCGACATTTTGATATGCGACAATGCGAGCACCGACGGAACAGCGGAAGCCCTGAGCTTCCTCATTGAAGAACGAGCTGTTCGCTACTTCAACACAGGCGCAAACCTGGGCGGAGCCGGCGGCTTCAACTACGGGATGAAACAAGCCGTGCTCGACGGCTACGACTACCTATGGGTCATGGATGACGATTGCATGACACACGCCGACTCCCTGAGGGGCCTCCTGTGGGCCATTGAGGCAGTCGGTGGCGATTTCGGCTTTCTGTCCAGCGTGACGCGCTGGACAGACGGCTCCATCTGCCGCGCGAACATCCAGCAGCATCCTTGGGCACATGACATCACTGACTTTTCCCTCCCCCTGCAACCATGCACCTATGCGACGTTCGTAAGCTTGCTCGTACCCGCCGCCATGGTGCTCAAGGAGGGGCTGCCCATCAAGGAGTTCTTCATCTGGTCAGATGACTGGGAGTTCACGCGGAGGCTTTCACTCAAGTATCCTTGCTATGTGGTGGGAGAAAGCGTCGTGACCCACGCCTCGAAATCGAACGGAGCCGGTGCTATAGCCACCGTGTCCCCAGACAGGCTGGACAACTATCGGCGGCTCTACCGAAACGACGTGTACGTGTACCGTAAAGAAGGTTTGAAAGGCTATGCGTACCTGGCGACGAGGGCATTGCTCCACATAGGCAAGGTGCTTGTCCTCTCCAAAGGCGACCGCCTGATGAAAATCAAGATCATTCTTGCAAGCAGCTTGGAAGGCATGAGGTTCAATCCGCCGATTGAGTACGTCAGCACCAAGGAGGCTTAGCCCAGGGTATACCTCAAGATCGTGGATTTGATACGCAGTTTGCTCTAGTCTGCTGCATGTAAACTCGCTTCGGAGGAAAATATCTGATTTGGGTTCGGCTTTTGCCGCGATGCATCGCATGCGCTGCATCGCGGGCCGCCGGCATCGCGCACGCGTTATCGCGTGCCGCCGCTGTCGCGCGCAGCAAGCTCGACCCGCCAAGGCAACCAACGACGAAGGACCCTCATGGCTGAAGCCGTATCGCGTCACATAGCGTTCTCCCCGCCTGACATCACCGAGGAGGACATCAGCGAAGTCGTCGAGGCGCTGCGCAGCGGCTGGATCACCACCGGCCCGCGCACCAAGCAGTTCGAGCGCGACCTCGCCGTGTTCACCGGCGCAGCAGGCGTGGCCACCTTCTCCTCGGCCACGGCAGCGCTCGAGTGCGCCCTGCACGCCCTGGGCATCGGCCCTGGCGACGAGGTCATCACGAGCTCTTACACCTACACGGCCTCGTGCTCGTGCATCTGCCATGTCGGTGCCACACCCGTCCTTTGCGACACGGCGCCCGGCTCCTTCGAGATGGACTACGACCGGCTCCCGAGCCTCATCACCGAGCGCACGCGCGCGATCATCCCCGTCGACATCGCCGGCCGCATGGCCGACTACGACCGGCTGACCGCAGCCCTCGAGAGCGCCTCGAGCCGCTGGAGGCCGGCGAACGCCGCGCAGGAGCGCTTCACGCGCCCCGTCATCATCGCGGACGGCGCGCACTCGCTCGGCGCCGCCTACCACGGCCGCCCGTCGGGCTCCGTCGCCGACTTCACCGCATTCTCGTTCCACGCCGTGAAGAACCTCACCACTGCGGAGGGCGGCGCGCTCGCCTGGCGCGAGGGCGCGGCTGACTCCGACGAGCTCTACCACAAGCTCATGCTGCTCTCCCTGCACGGCCAGAGCAAGGACGCGCTGGCGAAGGACCGCGCGGGCGCCTGGGAGTACGACGTCGCGTTCCCCGGCTACAAGTGCAACATGACCGACCTGCAGGCAGCGCTCGGGCTCACCCAGCTCAGGCGCTACCCCGCGCTCATGGCGCGGCGCCACGAGATCATCAGGCAGTACGAGGATGGCCTCGCCGAGCTCGACGTGGAGACCTTCGCGCACACGAGCGAGGTGTCGGGCGGCAGCTTCAAGTCAAGCGGTCACCTCATGCTCACGCGCCTTGCGGGCAAGAGCATCGACTTCCGCAACCAGCTCATCGAGCGCATGGCCGCTGCCGGCGTGGCGGCGAACGTGCACTACAAGCCGCTGCCGCTGCTCACGGCCTACCAGAAGCTGGGGTTCGACATCGCCGACTTCCCCTGCGCCCTCGCCCAATACGAGAACGAGGTGACCTTGCCGCTGCACACGCTGCTCACCGACGACGACGTGGCCTTCGTGCTCGACACGTTCAAGCGCGCCTACACGGGCCTGGAAGCCGAAGGCGTTCGCTAGATGTACCAGCGCTTCGGAAAACGCCTGTGCGACATCGTGGTCAGCGTGGTCGCGCTGCCCTTCGTGCTGCTCATCATCACCGTGCTCGCGCCGCTCATCCGCTTCGAGGACGGCGGCCCCGTGTTCTACAACGCGCCGCGCGTGGGCAAGGACGGACGCGACTTCACGATGTACAAGCTGCGCTCCATGCGCGTGAACGCGCCTGACCTGCTCATGCCCGACGGGTCGACGTACAACGGCGAGGACGACCCGCGCATGACGCGCGTGGGCGCCTTCATGCGCAAGACGAGCCTCGACGAGATGCCGCAGTTCCTCAACGTGCTGAGGGGTGACATGAGCGTGGTGGGCCCTCGCCCTGACCTGCGCCGCGAGACCGAGCTCTACCAGGGCGAGGAGCACCGCAAGCTCACCGTGAAGCCCGGCGTCACCGGCTACGCCGCCGTCTACGGCCGCAACTCGCTCCCCTGGCACAGCCGCCTCGCCCTCGACATCTACTACGTCGATCACCTGAGCTTCCCCCTCGACGTCAAAGTGTTCTTCAAGACGTTCTCCACCGTGCTGGGCCAGGAGGGCGTGTATGTGGAGGAGAGCTCAAAGAACTAGGGGCTTGCAGGTCCTCGCGAAGGAACACCCGGGCTCAACGGGATGCGATCCGGCGTCCCCTTGCGCTAAACTGTTACGTTGAACCGTTCATCGGCAAGGAGAAGAGCACCTCTATGCACAGCGATCCAAGCACCCTCGTCACCGTCATCGTGCCCATCTACAACGTTGAGAAGTATCTCGAGCAGTGTCTCTCGAGCATCGCTTCGCAAACTCACAAGTCGCTGGAAGTTCTCTGCATCAACGACGGCAGCACCGATTCGTCGCGAAGCATTGCCGAGCGGTTCGCGAGCAATGACAAGCGCTTTACCGTCATCAGCAAACGCAACGAGGGCTATGGCGCCAGCTGTAACCTCGGCATCGAGAGGGCGCGCGGAAAGTGGATCTCCATCATCGAACCCGATGACTGGATCGACCCCGCCATGTACGAGGACATGCTCAGCTTAGCTGGTCGATTCAAGGAAGAAGTCGATGTGGTGAAGACGCCTTGGATCGAAGTCCGCTTCTGGGACAACCCGAAAACCCAGGCGGAACGGCCTTGCACCATATACAGGCGAATGGAGACGTCGACTAAGCCCTTCACGATCAAGGACAGCCCCGTCCTCCTGGAAACGCACCCCTCGATATGGTCAGCGCTCTATCGCAAGGATTTCCTTGACGAGAAGAGCATCCGGTTCATTCCCTACCCAGGCGCAGGATGGGCTGACAACCCCTTCCTCATCGAATCGCTCTGTCAGGCAAGCAGCATCCTCTATCTCGACGCCCCGTACTACCACTATCGATTCGACCTTCCTGGATCGACCCTCAACCATCAGAGCGATGAGGCCATCGCGAGGCCGTTCGACCGATGGATTGACATGATGCGCATACTTGACGAACTAGGCATCGACGATCGAGGCGTACTCGAGGCCCACCACGTCAGAGGGTTCGATTACGTCGCTGGAGCCATCTACGATGACGGCTGGGGCAATCCCCTCGTCCAGTCGAAAACGCGCGAAGTTTTCGAGATGATGGACGAGTCGATCGTCGTGGAGTGCCCGAGGATAAACATGCGCAAGAAACGCCTCTTCTTCAAGGTGATGGGAAGGCCTGCGCCCCGCCTCTTCCGCTTGGCAAGAGTCAAGTTTCTCGCAAGCGAGACGATCCACCTGCTCAAAATCTACGGCATCAAGCCGATCATCGAGCACTCCTCCTTCCGCCTTCCTTCGGAGGCATAGGCCAACGAAGCAGGTCCTTCGTCTTGCTTCTGCGGAGCCAGCATCAAAAGGTCGGGTCGGCCTGGTGAGCAACTTTCCCACTCGCCATCACCCATCACGGCAATGTGGCGCACATCGTTCGTCCGAGCATGGTCCAAGACAACCAACTCTGAGCCGTTCCTCTTCTCGGAAGGCCCACTCGAGCTGCTCTTGCAGCCCGACAGAAGCATCAAGCTCGTCAAAGCAAGACAGGCGAGCAAAACACCCGTCGCTCACAACGGAACACTTTTTCTTCTTAAGCCAACGACATCCACCGTCAAAGCTCCCTTTTGTGCTATTCAAATACAAATAGCCTCTCATATGGAATAATGAAATACCAGACTGTCTACCAGATCCGAGCGCAGGCGAATCACCTTGAAGGAGCGCGGCTATGCAACATCCAAAACTATCGTTTGTCGTTCCGGCATACAACATCGATCGCTACCTCGACGAATGTCTGGAGTCGCTTTGCGGGCAAACCTATTCGAACCTGGAGATCATCTGCGTAGATGACGGCTCTTCCGACAACTCCCTCGACGTGCTGCGAAAATGGGAGCAGCGCGATAGCCGGGTGAAGGTCATCTCCCAAACAAATAAGGGCGTGTCGCGCGCCCGAAACGAAGGCATGAGGCAGGCTACCGGCGACTACATCGGATTCGTCGACGGAGACGACTACCTCGACCTCGATGCTGCGGAGAAGATGGTTGAGAAGATCCTCGCCCACGAGGCGGACATCGTCGTGTATGGGGGGAGGGCCTTCCCAGAGACGCAGTGGGTGACCGAGGTGTTCGGCCCGCGCGACGTCGTGCGAGAAGGCGACGGTCGCTTCATGATCTTCGAGGAGCGCGGCTGCATACCCTCCGCCTCGAACAAGGTGTATCGCCGCAGCCTCCTGGAGCAAAACGACTTGGAGTTCAACGAGAGCCTCATCTTGGGCGAAGACACCTCGCTGCAATTCCTCATCTTCCCCCTAGCACAGCGGGTCGTCTTTATGTCGAACCGCTTCTATCACTACCGATTCAATCGCGAAGGATCAGCCGTCACCGAGGAGTTCAAGAACAAGCTCCCCCAGCTCCTCAAGCACATAGACGTCTTCAGATACATCTCGAACGAATGGGATCAACGCGGCTATCTGGCAGATTGCAAGCCGCAGTTCCTCGACTGCATATCCTTCATCTTCAGCGACTTCTCTGAGCTTAACTCAGAAGAGCGGCTGGCCTTCTCCGCCAAGTTTGCATCTGCCTATGCACAGCACTTCTCACACAGCGACCTCAAAGGAATATCGTCAGGAGAAGCGCGCTATCGCTACGAGCTGTTCCTCGATCTGGCATCTGGAAAATCGGCGAGAAGAGCTGAGCTGCTCTACAGCGCTCATGCGGCGCTCTCGGGCGCATACAGGAGACTGCGAGCGATTCTTTGAGGCGCCTCGGCTAAAGACTTGATGCCTCCTTCATTGTGAAATGCCTTGGCATGAGACAAAAGCCGCTTCGTAGGGGCTGAGGTCACCGACATACGCCTATCTTGCGCTTAACCCTCTGCATGTCTCGGTAGAGGCGCACGTGACGAGGCGACCAGCAATCTCTCAAGCTCACGAATTCGCGCGGGTTTTTCATGAGAAGACGAAGGTCGCTCCACTGCTCATAGGTGTAGTGAAAGGAATCGAGGATGCCCTCCTCGTCGTGACGCAGAAAGTCGACAGCCATCTTCTTCGCGTATTCCTCGTGATAGGCAGGGTCAATGCGGTTGTAATTCCAAAAGCAGCATCCACCGAATTTTCTCGCAGCCATAACAGGGAGAAGAGAGGCGAAGCGATTCAGGTCGCCCTTCAAGAAGCGCTCCAGATAATCATACTCAGCCGGTACGCTGTAGATCTTGTCCTTCTGATTGATGGAAGAAGACTCGTTGTCCTGACGATAGTACACGAAGGATTCCCTCATGAGATATGCCGTCTGAGCACACGCCCACAGCATAAAAGAGAAAGCGGTATCCTGGTATGCCGCACCTGGAGTTTCCTGCAGCTTAAGCTCATTGTCCGTAATCACCGATCGTCGCACCAAGGTAGCCCATAGAGCAGACGGAAGATGGAAGCACTCGACGTGCTCGCGGGGATCGAGGACGAATCCGCAGATCGCCTGATCGTTGAAATGGATTTCCTCTGTTTTGTCGCAGGGAATCGACCAGTAGTACTTCACGTCAGCCCGCACGATGTCGACGTCGCTTGCCTCGGCGCATCCGACCATGCTTTCGAGCATGGTAACGTCGCAGAAGTCGTCCGACTCGAGCACGCCCACGTAATCGCCCGTCGCGGCAGCAAAGCCAACGTTGAGCGAATGCCCGTACCCCGCATTTGACTTCGTAATCACCTTGAAGCGAGAATCGCGCTTCTCGTATTCGCGAAGAATGGGCAGCGAGCCGTCGGTCGACCCATCATCAACGCATATCACCTCAAAGTCCTGAAGCGTCTGATGAAGCAGGCTGTCAAGACACTGTCTCAAGTATCTCTCTACGTTGTAAACGGGAACAATGATAGAGGCTTTCAAGTCAACTCCGCAATCTCATGTTTTTCATTACCCGCGCGTGAAATGGTACGTCGGCACGGCGCTTTCCAGCACGCGAATGGCTTCCTCGTCCGTGGCTGCGATGACGGCCCTCAGCTCCTCGAGCTTGGCAGCCACCTCGTCGTAGCTGATCCCCTGGCCGACCGACACCATGATGGACGAGCTGCCCGTGGGGAGCGTGTTCTCCTCGTCCATCAGCAGCTCCTCGTACATCTTCTCGCCGTCGCGCAAGCCCGTGAACTCGATCTCGATGTCCTCGCCGAGCTTCAGGCCCGACAGGCGGATCAGGTTGCGCGCCAAGTCGAGGATCTTCACCGGCTCGCCCATGTCAAGGATGAAGATCTCGCCGCCGCGTGCCATGCCACCCGCCTGGATGACCAGGCGCGTCGCCTCGGGGATGGTCATGAAGTACCGCTCGATGTCGGGGTGCGTCACCGTCACCGGGCCGCCCTGCGCGATCTGCCGCTTGAACAGGGGGATCACGCTGCCGTTCGAGCCGAGCACGTTGCCGAAGCGCACCGCCGTGAACACCGTCTTCGACGTGCGCGCATAGTACTGCATGATCATCTCACCCATGCGCTTGGTGGCGCCCATGACGCTCGTGGGGTTCACCGCCTTATCGGTTGAGATGAAGATGAAGCGCGCCACCCCGTGCTCATCGGCCGCGCGTACCACGTTCAGCGTGCCGAACACGTTGTTGCTGATCGCCTCGCGCGGGCATGCCTCCATGAGCGGCACGTGCTTGTGCGCTGCCGCATGGAACACCGCCGACGGCGCGTAGCGGGCAAACACCTCCTCGACGCGCGCCTCATCGCACACGCTGCCGATCTCGACCGCCACGTCAAGCCCGGGGTGCTCGGCGAGCAGCTCGTTGCGCAGCATGTACGCGTCGTTCTCATAGATGTCAAACACCACGACGCGCGCAGGGCCGACCTTCGCCAGCTGACGGCAGAGCTCGCTTCCGATGGAGCCGCCGCCGCCCGTCACCAGCATCGTGTTGCCCGTGACGTACGTCGCCGCCGTGCGCGTGTCGAGCACGATCTCGTCGCGCCCGAGGAGGTCCGTCACGTCGACGTCGCGAAACGCCACCACGCCCAAGTCCTCGATGTCGATGTCGCGGATGTTGGGAAGCGTGCGCAGCGTGCACTCGGTAGACGTGCAGATGGAGTAGATCTTCTTGCGCTCGGCAGCCGAAGCGGAGGGAATGGCCACCACAATCTGGCCCACGTCATACCGCTTTACCAGCTCGGGAATGTCGTCGGTCGTCCCGACGACCTTGACGCCGTGGATGCGCTTGTTCTTCTTCAGCGGGTCGTCGTCGGTGGCAGCCACCGGCACGCCCGGCATGTTCGGATCCTTCGAGAGCATGCGGCCGATCGTCAGCGCGCCGGTCTCGCCCGCGCCCACGATGAGCGTGCGGGGGCTCTCCCCCGACGCACGCCGCAGCTGGCGCTTCTTGCTCTTGACGATGCGCCACAGCATGCGCACGCCGCCGACGAAGAGCACCAGCAAAATGCCCGAGCCCACAAACACCCTGATGGGAAGGCGCACGTCCGCAAGCCACAGAAACACCGCGCCGAGGAGCGTGGACACGAACATCGACAGCACGATCTGGAGGAGCTCGTCGATGCCAGCATACTCCCAGAGGTTGTTGTACAGGCGAAAGCCCGCCAAGACACCCACGTTGATCAGCGCAAGGATGCCCAGGATGAAGAATATCTCCGTGTTGACGAACACCTCGTCGTACACGTTCGTCAGAAGGGATGCGAGCCAATAGGCAATGTAAGTGGAAGCCACGTCAGCAAAAAGAAGGATGCCCATCCTCCCCGCCGTGCGAATGTCCATAGAGCTCCTTGCCGAACGCAGTCGTTTTCTCAAACTAACATGTTATTGTACTCTAATTGAATTAGCGCCACTTGCACCCACACTTCATTAGCAGATATTAAAGTAGTGCTAGAATGGTTGTTTAATGAGGACGCACAACACGAACGCACCCGCCTCTGCCTAAAACTACCTCGGAATCGAAGCAGGAGCTCTCGTGGTACGACGCAGCACATCAAGCAGCCAGCCAGATCATTTTCACACCTCAGCTAGCTTGGGGTCTAAAACCAACTCCAAACCTGTTGCGAATCCCATGAAGTATGGTGGCGCTACTGGCGCTCAGTACTCCCGCGAGAATCCTGGGTATTCGCATGCCGTCCAACGGCGCTCGGGGCGCGGCAAGAAGATCGCTCTCTGCATCCTCGCAGCCGTGTTGGTCATCGCACTCGGCGGGGCTTCTGCATTCGCCATCTACCTGGACTCGGTGAACTCCAAGCTCAAGCAGGGCACGAAGACCTCCGACGAGATCGCCGCCATCGATGACGTCCTGCGACCCGCAAGCGCCCTTGACGAGCCGTTCTACATGATGCTCATCGGATCCGACATGCGCGAAAACAACGATGAGATGGGCGCACGTTCCGACACCAACATCCTCGTGCGCGTTGACCCCTCGAACGACCAGGTCACCATGGTGTCTATCCCCCGCGACACGAAGGTCGAGCTCGACGGATACGGCACGAACAAGTTCAACGCCATCTACAACTTCGAGGGGACGGCGGGCGTCATATCCGAGACCAAGAAGCTGCTTGGCGTCGACATATCGTATTACGCCGAGGTGAACTTCGGCAAGCTGGTTGATCTCGTCAACGCCGTCGGCGGCGTCGACGTTGAGGTCGAGGAGCTCATCGACGACCCCGACGCTGATCGCCCTGAATCAGGGAGGCATATCGTCATCCAAGAGGGTCTCCAGCATCTCGATGGCGAGGAGGCTCTCGTGTTCGCCCGCTGCCGCGCATATGCTGACGGCGACTTCACGCGCACGGCCAACCAGCGCAAACTCATCGAGGCCATCGTGGACAAGGTGCTCTCCGCGCCCGTCACGAGCTTGCCCGGCATCATCGAGAAGGCATCCGACTGCGTCACCACCAACCTGTCCGTTTCCGATATCATCACGCTTGCCCAGCAGTTCAAGAGCGATGGCGGCCTCACGATCTACTCGGGCATGGTTCCCTCCTGGACTCAGACGATCGACGGGATCTCATACGTCATCAACGATGCCAAGGCCACCAAGGAGATGATGGCTATTGTGGAAGCCGGAGAGGATCCCAGCACCGTGGTTTCTTCCGGCGCGCCTGCCCCCGAAGAAAGCTCAAGCTCCAGCACTAGCGCCAGCACCAGCAGCGAAAACGATTCTGGATACGGATACGGGTACGACCCCGGGTACAGCAACCCGCCAAGTTACTACGAGCCCCCTGCTGATAGTGGCGCAGACGTTGGCGCAGGTGACGACACCGCAGCGGATGCTCCTGCATACGGAAGCGATGATGGAGCAGTGGAAGCGCCAGGAGCAGAGGCGTCGTCTCCAAGCAACACCGCACCCCAAGCCGATGCAGCATAGAGCAAACACCTAGCGAAAGCCCCAGGAAGATGTGATAGAGCCTCCCCCTGGGGCTTTATCACGCGGCATAGCATTGATGGATCACCGACAAAGAATGGGGTCCTCAAAACTCGCCCTATACCAGCATTCGAAACCACCCCAAAATGTTTCACGTGAAACACGCGCGGGCCCCTGCTCTTTCCCCCGGGCTGTTTTGCGAAGCGCGTTTCGCAAAACAGCACCGTAGAAGCAAGAGGGGGCCCCGCAGGGCCCCCGCAAAAAAGAAAGCACCCCTCATGAGCGGAACTCCCTGGCCTCCCGCAGCCTGGCGCTGCAGTACTCTCGGCGACGCGGGGCTTAACTTCCGAGTTCGGAATGGGATCGGGTGATCCCCCGCTCCATGGTTCCG
>NZ_JAAKEC010000018.1 GCF_011038975.1 Adlercreutzia sp. ZJ176
CGGAACCATGGAGCGGGGGATCACCCGATCCCATTCCGAACTCGGAAGTTAAGCCCCGCGTCGCCGAGAGTACTGCAGCGCCAGGCTGCGGGAGGCCAGGGAGTTCCGCTCATGAGGGGTGCTTTCTCTTTTGCGGGGGGCCTTGCGGGGCCCCTTCTTGCTTTGGGAGGGCCTTGCGGCCCCCTTCGTTCTTTTGGGGGAGGGCCGCGGGGTCCTTCTCGCTTTTACGGGGGCGGAGAGCCTCCTTGCTCCTTCATCGGCCCCTCGGGGCCTTTTCGCGTTTGGAGGCTTCTTTCCCTCCTCATGCCTCGGTCCTCGCATCGCCCCGCGGCCCGGGTACCTCTCGCGCCGCCGCTTGTCGGTTGCGGGGGTGTTAATTCTTCGTGCCTTCCCTTCGCGCCTCTGAACGGCACGTATAATGTGTGCGGACATATCTATCGCATGCAGAGCAGAGAGGGACGAGCACATTGACTGGAAAAGCGCAGGATTCGACGTTGTCGGCTGACGAGATCGCCGAGTATGAGAAGAAGGCGGAGAGCCTCGTCGAGGTGCTCTCGACTGGATCGCGAAGGGAGCGGCAGCAGGCTGCCCAGGTTCTCTCGGCGATCGGCAAGGCGAAGGCGGAGCTTCTCGTTCCCTATGCGAACGCGCTCGTCGACGCGCTCAACCGGCCTGAGGCCCAGACGCGCTGGGAGGTCCTTGACGCGTTGACCGAGCTCGTGCCGTACGAGTCGCGCACGTGTGACAAGGCGCTCGTCGGCGCCGAGACGGCGCTCTTCGACGAAGACAGCGGGCCTTTGCGCCTTGCGGCCATGCGCTTTCTGTGCAAGCTGGGCGCCACCACTGAGAACCGCTCGGAGAAGACGTGGCCCCTCATCGACGAGGGCATCCAGTGCTACCACGGCGACTTGGAGTTCCAGGACATGCTGCTTGCCGTGATCGACTTCTCGAACGGCAAGCTCTCGCCGTCGGTGAAGGAGTCGCTCGCGGCGCGCATGAAGTTCGACGCCGCGAACAGCAAGGGCTCGCTCAAGAAGCGCGCAGCCCAGATCATCGAGAACGTTTCCCGTTAGCTGTTGCTATAACGTGCCGGCGCGTGACGCGTGTCGGCTTCGCTGCCTCGGAATCGCCGAGGCGGGCATCTTTCGCTGAAAAGAGCTTAGAGGTTAAGGAGAGTGATATGGCTCGGCATACAGTGACCCTCATTCCCGGTGACGGCATCGGCCTGGAGACGTCGGCTGCCATGCAGCGGGTCGTCGCGGCGAGTGGCGCGGACGTCGAATGGGAGCTCGCCCCTGCGGGCGCGGCGTGCATGGAGGAGCATGGGACGCCCCTGCCGGAGAGCACGATCGAGGCGGTCGAGCGGAACAAGGTGGCCATCAAGGGCCCCATCACCACGCCGGTGGGCACGGGCTTCCGCAGCGTGAACGTGGCGCTGCGCAAGACGCTCGACCTGTACGTCTGCCTGCGTCCCGTGCTGTCCATCCCCGGCGCGGGAGGGCGCTACGAGGACGTCGACCTCGTGATCGTGCGCGAGAACTCAGAGGACCTCTATGCGGGCATCGAGTTCGAGGAGGGTTCCGAGGGCGCGCGCAAGCTCATCGACTTCGTGGAGGAAAGCGGCGCGGGCTCGATTCGCCCCGACTCCGGCATCTCCATCAAGCCCATCTCCGTCACGGCGACGCGCAACATCGTGGAGTACGCGTTCGAGTACGCGCTGAAGCACGGGCGGGCGAAGGTGACGGCGGCGCACAAGGCCAACATCATGAAGCACTCCGACGGGCTGTTTCTGCGCGAGGCTCGTGAGGTCGCCAAGCGCTACGAGGGCAAGGTCGCCTTCGAGGACAAGATCATCGACGCGTTCTGCATGAGCCTCGTGATGGACCCCTCCCAGTTCGACGTGATCGTGTTCCCCAACCTCTACGGCGACATCGCGAGCGACTTGGCGGCGGGCCTGGTGGGCGGCTTGGGCATCGCCCCGGGCGCGAACATCGGCAAGGACTGCGCGGTGTTCGAGGCGGTCCACGGCTCGGCGCCCGACATCGCGGGCAAGAACCTCGCCAATCCGACGGCGGAGATCCTCTCGGCGGCCATGATGCTCGACCACCTCGGCGAGCTCGAGGCGGCATCGCGCATCCGCCGCGCGGTGCGCAGCGTGTACGCGCGCGGGGAGCGCCTGACGGCTGACATCCGCCGCGCGACGGGTTCGGACGCCACCGTGGCAAGCTGCACCGAGTTCACCGAGGCGCTCATCGCCGCGCTTGAGGCCGAGTAGGGAGGACGTGGGATGATCGAGACGTTTCAGGCGCCGCTCGCCGCAGGCGAGGCGCGCTACACCTATGTGCCCGTCTCGGGCGTCGAGGGGCACGAGAAGCTCCCCTTCGCGCTGACGGTCCTTCTGGAGAACGTGCTGCGCAACGCAAGCGACGAGGCGCAGGCGCGCGAGCTGGCGCAGCGCATCGTGAGCGCGGGCGTGGCGGGGCACACGGGCGAGGAGGTCGAGTTCTCCCCAGCGCGCGTGCTGTTCCAGGACTTCACGGGCGTGCCGGTGTTCGTCGACTTCGCGGTGATGCGCGAGGCGTGCGCCGAGCTCGGCGGCGACGCGCGCAAGATCAACCCGCAGATCCCGTGCGATCTGGTGATCGACCACTCGGTCATCGCCGACGCGGCGGGCTGCGCGGGCTGCATGGACGAGAACATGCGCCTCGAGTTCGAGCGCAACGCGGAGCGCTACGACTTTCTCAAGTGGGCGCAGGCGTCGTTCGAGAACGTGCGCATCGTGCCGCCGGGACGCGGCATCTGCCACCAGCTCAACATCGAGCAGTTCGCCCACGTGTGCATGACCTCGCCTTCTGGCGAGGCGGGCGCCGACGGCACGCCGCTCGTGTACTTCGACACGCTCGTGGGCACCGACTCGCATACGCCCACGGCGAACGGCATCGGCGTTTTGGGCTGGGGTGTGGGCGGCATCGAGGCCGAGGCCGCGGCGCTCGGCCAGCCCATCACCACGCTCGTGCCGCAGTGCATCGGCGTGAAGCTCACCGGCAAGCTGGCGCCGGGCGTGTCGGCCATGGACGTGTCGCTCACGTTCGCCTCCATGCTGCGCGCCCGCGGCGTGGTGGGCTGCTTCGTCGAGTGCTTTGGGCCGGGCGTGGCGGAACTCTCGGCCACGCAGCGCGCCTGCATCTCCAACATGACGCCCGAGTACGGCTGCACCTGCACGCTGTTCCCGGTCGACGACAACACGCTCGACTTCTTGCGCCTGACGGGGCGCACTGACGAGCAGGTGGCGCTCGTGGAGGCGTACGCGAAGGCGCAGGGGCTGTGGAACGACCCCGACGCCGCGCCGCGCGTGTACGCCGACGTGCTCGAGCTCGACCTCTCGTGCGTGCTGCCGTCGGTGGCCGGGCCCTCGCGCCCGCATGACCGCATCGCGCGCGACGCGGCGGGCCTGCGCTTCCGCGAGATCTGCGAGAAGCGCGGGTTGGGCGACGAGCACGTGGAGGTCGAGATCGGCGGCGAGACCTACGCGTTCACGCACGGCACGCTCGCGATCGCGGCGGTGACGAGCTGCACGACGGCGACCGATCCCGCCATGATGCTGGCGTGCGGCCTGATCGCGCGCAACGCGGTGCGCGCGGGGCTCTCCACGCGCCCGTGGGTGAAGACCATCCTGGCCCCGGGCAGCCATGCCACCGAGCTTCTGCTCGCGCGCGCGGGGCTCCTTCCCGCGCTTGAGGCGCTCGGCTTCTACACCTGCGGCTTCGGCTGCATGAGCTGCATCGGCAACTCCGGGCCGCTCATGCCGGCCATGCACGACATCGCCGACGAGATCGAGCTGGCGAGCGTGCTGTCGGGCAACCGCAACTTCGAGGGGCGCATCTCGCCTGACGTGTCGCAGAACTACCTGACCGCGCCGGCGAACGTGGTGGCCTACGCGCTCGCGGGCACGATGGACATCGACCTGGCCGACGAGCCGCTCGGCTACAACGCGCAGGGCCAGCCGGTCTACCTGCGCGACATCGAGCCTGACGCAGACGAGCTCGACGAGCTGGTGCGCACCTACGTGACGGCCGACCTGTACGCCGAGGGCTCGGCGGGCCTGTACGAGGGCGACGCCGCCTGGCAGGCCCTCGGCGCGCAGCCGAGCGACGTCTTCACGTGGGACGAGGGCTCCACCTACGTGCGCCGCCCGCCGTACTTCGACGGCATGACGCGCGCGGTGACCGCTCCCGCCGCGGTCGAGGACGCGGCCGCCATCGGGTACTTCGGCGACTTCATCACCACCGACCACATCTCCCCGGCAGGCGCCATCGCGCCCGACTCGCCGGCGGCGCGCTACCTGCGCGAGCGCGGCGTGGCCGACGCCGACTTCAACACCTACGGGAGCCGCCGCGGCAACCACGAGGTGATGATGCGCGGCACCTTCGGCAACGTGAAGCTGGAGAACAAGCTGGCGGAGGGCCGCCGCGGCGGTTGGACGCTCGACGTGCTGCGCCATGAGGTGGGCAGCATCTTCGACGTGTCCGAGCGCTACGCCGACCATGACGTGCCGCTCGTGGTGGTCGCGGGCAAGATGTACGGCAGCGGGTCGTCGCGCGACTGGGCGGCGAAGGGTCCGGCGCTGCTCGGCGTGCGCGCCGTGATCGCCGAGAGCTTCGAGCGCATCCACCGCTCCAACCTGATCGGCATGGGCATCCTCCCGCTGCAGTTCAAGGAGGGCGAGGGCGCCGAGAGCCTGGGGCTCGACGGCACCGAGCGCTACACGGTGGCGCCGATCGACTTCTCCGCGGGGCTGCCCAGCCCGCGCGTGGTGGGCGTGCGCGCCTGCCGCGCGGACGGCTCGTGCGTCGAGTTCGACGCCGTCGTGCGCGTCGACACGCCGACGGAGGGCCGCTACTACGAGGGCGGCGGCATCCTGCAGTTCGTGCTGCGCAGCTTGGCGTAGTTTCTTCCAAAAGGGTGAAGAACGCGCCCGTCCCCGACGAGGGGGCGGGCGCGTTCGCGTATACTGGTCGGACAAGCTGAACTACGACGGAAGAAGGGGATGCCGTGAAGCAGACATCCGGATTAGAGGCCTTGCTCGAGGCGCTGAAGCAGTCAGGCATGAACACAGACGGCGTGGGAGGGTCGCCTTTCGGGGGGTCGCCTTTCGGCGGCGCGTCCGGTGGCGGCACGTCCGACGGCGACGAGGGGCCGGCGCGCCCCGCGGGCGGCGCGGGCGCAGGGCCGCACCGCGGCGGCGGGCATGGCGGACATGGCGGACACGGCGGCGGTGCCGCGCCGCACATCGACCTGTCGTTCATGGACAACATCAAGGGCCCGCAGAGCAAGGGCGCTGCCGTGGTGCTCGTCATCCTGGCGGTGGTCGTGCTGGCGGCGCTGTACTGGTGGTTCCACCCAGCGATCAACATCCACTCGGTTGACACCTGGACCTTCGTGGCCGTCTTCATCCTGCTGCCCATCTTCCTGTTTTTCGCGAACAAGTCGCGCAACTACAAGGCGGGCAGCGCGAAGGTGGAGAAGAACGCCGGGAAGGCCAAGACCTACAAGGTGCTGGCGTTCATCCCCGTGGCCGTGGCGCTCGTGGGCGTGCTCGGCGCGGTGCTGTCGCTGTCCTTCATCCCGGGCAACGCCGAGAAGTACGCCAGCGTGCTGAAGACTGACACGCTCGACTTCGCGACGGACATCCAGGAGGTCAACTACTCTGAGATCCCCGTGATCGACCGCGACTCGGCCATCCTTCTGGGTAACCGCGAGATGGGCTCGATCCCCGACTACGTGAGCCAGTTCGAGGTGTCCACGCTCTACAGCCAGATCAACTACAAGGGCGAGCCGGTTCGCGTGAGCCCGCTGGTCTACGCCGACCTGTTCAAGTGGTTCACTAACCGCGAGGGCGGCATCCCGGCGTACTCGCTCGTGAACATGACCACGCAGGACGCCGAGATCGTGCGCTTGGGCGACGCTCCCATCCACTACTCGCAGTCCGAGCCGCTTGTGCGCAACATCGACCGCCACGTGCAGCTGAAGTACCCCTTCTACATGTTCGACGAGAAGTCCTTCGAGATTGACGAGGACGGGCGCGCATGGTGGATCTGCCCCGTGAAGGAGTTCACCATCGGCCTGTTCGGCGGCACCACCATCAGCCGCGTCGTCCTGTGCGACGCGACCACGGGCGAGTGCACCGACCTCGCGGTTGGCGACGTGCCCCAGTGGGTTGACCGCGTGTACCCCGCTGACCTGCTCATCCAGCAGTACAACTGGTACGGCACCTACCACAACGGCTGGCTGAACTCGTTCTTGGGCCAGGAGGGCGTCGTGCGCACCACGCCGGGCACCGACGGCACGCTCGGCTACAACTACATCGCCAAGGACGACGACGTGTGGGTGTACACCGGCGTCACCTCGGCCACGGCCGACAACTCCATCATCGGCTTCGTGATGGTGAACCAGCGCACGCAGGAGTCGCACTTCTACAGCGTGTCGGGTGCCACCGAGGAGTCGGCCATGCAGTCGGCCGAGGGCCAGGTGCAGAACTTGCGCTACACGGCCACCTTCCCCATCCTCATCAACGTGGCTGACCAGCCCACCTACTTCATGGCGCTCAAGGACGGCGCGGGGCTGGTGAAGAAGTTCGCCATGGTGGACATCCAGCGCTACCAGAACGTGGCGGTGGGCGACACGGTGGCTGACACGCAGAAGACCTACGAGGCGCTGCTCGCCACCAACGGCGTGGTGACCGAGGGCGAAGGCTCGGCGCTGGCCGACGCGCTCACGGCCTCGGGGACCATCCGCTCGATGGCCCAGGCGGTCATCGAGGGCAACTCGCACTTCTACGTGACGCTCGACGGCAACTCCGCGATCTTCGACTTCGCGCTGCCGGGCCTGCTCGACATCGTGAGCTACCGCGTGGGCGACCCCATTGAGTTCACGTACGTCGAGGGCACGAGCGCGAACGTGGCGTACGAGATCCGCGGCGCGAACGCGGGCGGCTCGGGTTCGGGCGGCTCGGGAGCGACTGACGCCCAGGCCGAGCCTGCGGTGCGGGGCGCCTCGCAGGATGCCGGCGCGCCGCAGAACGCCGGCGCCTCGCAGGGCTCTTCGGGAGGCTCTTCGGGATCCTCGCAAGGAGCCGCGGGAGCGTAGGAGCGCAGGAAGGAGCCTTTCGGGGGCAAATAAGCCCTTGACAGGCGAAACGCAGGCGGTACAATAGACAGGCTGCATCGCTTGTGCGTTGCAGTGATTCGGATACATTGTTCCGCTGCTTAAGACAGCAGGTACCCGCAAGGGTTTAATCGCGCAAGCGGCCCGCCGAGGTGGTTGCAAACACGTTGCTTGCCGACCCCCGCCGTCTTGAGATGTGCGGGGGTCGTTCTTTTCTCAAGGAGCGATCCCACCCCGCAAGGGCGGAACGCGAGTTTGAGAAAAAGGAGGTGTACGTAGAAGATGCCCAATGCTCAGAATACCGAGATGCTTTCCAACATCAAGGCCGACCTCGACGGCGTGTCTGCCATGTGGATCGTAGACTATCGCGGCTTGACCGTGAAGGAGGTGCAGGCTCTGCGCGGTTCCATCCGCGAGGCCGGCGCAACCATGAAGGTCTACAAGAACACCCTCATGCACATCGCGCTGGAGCAGGCCGAGTTGCCCACGCTTGACGACATGCTGAAGGGCCCGAGCGCGTTCGTCTTCGCTGGCTCTGACGTGGCTGCTGCCGCCAAGGCCGTGAAGGAGTTCGCGAAGGGGAACGACAAGCTGGAGATCAAGGGTGGCTTGATGGAAGGCGCGGCAGTCACCGCTGCCGAGGTGGAGGCCATCGCCTCTCTGCCTTCTCGCGAGGAGCTCATCGCTCAGATCGCCGGCGCCATTTCCGGTGTCGCTCGTGGCCTCGCCGTTGCGCTCAACGGTGTGCCGCGTGGTCTGGCCCAGGTCACGAAGGCCGTGGCCGACCAGAAGGAAGCTGCCTAAGGGTGGCGAAGCGGGCGGCATAAGGTGTGCTGCCTGACGTGAAAAAACGCTATGGCCGAAGCGCAAAGGTGCGCCCGGCCGCTTTGAAAGGAAACTAACATGGCTGTTACTCGTGAAGAGATCATTGAGGCTCTGAAGGAGATGTCCCTGCTCGAGGCTTCCGAGCTCGTGAAGGACATCGAGGAGACCTTCGGCGTGTCCGCCGCCGCTCCCGTTGCCGTCGCTGCCGCTGCTCCTGCTGAGGGTGGCGCTGCTGCCGAGGAGAAGACCGAGTTCGACGTCGTGCTCGAGGGCTTCGGCGACAACAAGATCGCCGTCATCAAGGTTGTCCGCGAGATCACCGGCCTGGGCCTGAAGGAGGCCAAGGCCGCCGTCGAGGAGGCTCCCAAGGCCATCGTCGAGGGCGTCAACAAGGAGAAGGCTGACGAGGTCAAGACCAAGCTCGAGGAGGCTGGCGCGGCTGTCACCGTCAAGTAGCCCATCCGGGTTCGCTCAGGCAGACTTCAAGCGGGGCGCGCACCTTCGGGGTGCGCGCCCTTTTTTCTCAGGGAGGTGACACGTGGCTTGCGAGGACGCGAAGAGCCGGCTGCGGCGGGTGATAGGGGACGCGGGCGTCGAGCGGCTCGACCGGGCGTGCGTGGCGGTGTTCGGCGTCGGCGGCGTGGGGTCGAGCTGCGCCGAGGCGCTTGCGCGCGGCGGCGTGGGCACGCTGGTGCTGGTGGACCGCGACGTGGTGTCGCCGAGCAACGTCAACCGGCAGGCCATCGCGTTCGCGAGCACGATGGGGCGCGCGAAGGTCGACGTGATGGCGGCCATGGCGCGCGAGATCAACCCTGAGGTGCGCGTGGTGACGCGGGAGGCATTCGTGCTGGACAACGTGGACGAGGTGCTCGACGGCGCGCCGACCCCCGACTTCATCGTGGACGCGGTTGACACGGTGACGGCCAAGATCGCGCTGGCTCGCTATGCGCAGGAGCGCGGCATCCCGCTCGTGGCCTCGATGGGCGGCGCGAACAAGCTCGACCCTACGCAGCTGCGCTTCGCCGACCTGTTCGCCACGCAGGGCTGCCCGCTGTGCCGCGCGGTGCGCAAGGCCGCGCGCACGGCGGGCGTCGAGGCGCTGCGCGTGCTGTACTCGCCCGAGCAGCCGGTGCGCGTGGAGGCGGCGGCGGGAGCGGCGCGCGCCGAGCGCACCGAGCTGGGCACGATGTCGTACATGCCGCCGATCATGGGGCAGATGCTGGCCGGGTACGTGATCCGCGAGCTGCTGGGCATCTAGGACGCAGAGCGGCTTGTCGGCGCCCTGCGCGAAGAGGGACCCCGCGGGGTCCCTCTTCAGCTCTCTGGCTCTGCTCGCGTCTGGTTCGGTCGGATTCGCTAGAGCTTCTTCACGCTCATGGCGCGCATGGCGTTCAGGATGGCGAGGACGGCCACGCCCACGTCGGCGAACACGGCCATCCACATGTTGGCGATGCCGAAGGCGGCCAGGATGAGCACGGCGAACTTCAAGCCGAGCGCGAACACGATGTTCTGCCGCACGATGCTCATGGTCTTGCGGGCGACGCGGATGGCGCGCGCAATCTGCGAGGGGCGGTCGTCCATGAGGACGATGTCGGCGGCCTCGATGGCGGCGTCGGAGCCCATGGCGCCCATGGCGATGCCGACGTCGGCGCGGGTGAGCACGGGCGCGTCGTTGATGCCGTCGCCCACGAAGGCGAGCTTGCCCTTCGCGCTGGCGCGGGCGTTCGCCTCGAGCAGGCGTTCGACCTGCTCCACCTTGCCCTGCGGGAGGAGCTCGGCGTGGAACTCGTCGATGCGCAGGTCGGATGCCACGGCGCGCGCCACGTCGGCGCGGTCGCCGGTGAGCATGACGGTTCGCCGCACGCCTGCCTCGTGCAGGGCTGCGATGGCCGCCGCGGCGTCTTCCTTCAGCTCGTCGGCGATGACGACGCAGCCCGCGTACGCGCCGGCCTTCGCCACGTAGAGCACCGTGCCGGCGACGTCGTTCTCCTCCCAGGCCACGCCGTGGGCGCGCATGAGCTTGCCGTTGCCGACGAGCACCTCCTGCCCGTCGACGAGGGCCTTCACGCCGTGCCCGCTGACCTCTTCGACGCCCTCGATGCGCGCGTGGTCAAGGGCGCATCCGAGCGCTGCGCGCACCGACGCGGCGATGGGGTGGTTGGAGTAGGCCTCGGCGTGCGCGGCTAGGTCGAGCAGCTCCTCGCGCGTGAGCGCGCCGGCGCTCCGGACGGCGGTCACGGCGAACGTGCCGTTGGTGAGCGTGCCGGTTTTGTCGAACACGACCGTGTCGACCTGTGCGAGCGCCTCGAGGTAGTTGGAGCCCTTCACGAGGATGCCGACGCGCGACGCGCCGCCGATGCCGCCGAAGAACGACAGCGGCACGGAGATCACGAGCGCGCAGGGGCACGAGACCACGAGGAACACGAGCCCGCGCTGGATCCAGTCGGCCCAGCCGCCGCCGAGGATGACGGGCGGGATGACGGCGAGCAGCACGGCGATGCCCACGACCACGGGAGTGTAGTAGCGTGCGAAGCGGGTGATGAAGTTCTCGGTGCGCGCCTTCTTCTCGGAGGCGTTCTCCACCAGCTCGAGGATGCGGCTCACGGTGGAGTCCTCGAACGGCTTGGTCACGCGCACGGTGAGGGCGCCCGTGAGGTTCACGCAGCCGGAGATGACCTCGTCGTTCTCGCGCGCCTGGCGCGGGACGGACTCGCCGGTGAGCGCGGCGGTGTCAACCTGCGACGCGCCTTGCACGACAACGCCGTCAAGCGGGATGCGCTCGCCGGGCTTGACGATGATCTCGTCGCCCGGGCTCACCTCGTAGGGGTCGACCTGCGTGAGCTCGCCGTCCACCATGATGTTGGCGAACTCGGGCGCGATGTCCATCATGTCGGCGATGGACTTGCGGCTCTTGCCCACCGCGTAGCTCTGGAACAACTCGCCGACCTGGTAGAACAGCATGACGGCGGCGCCTTCGGCCATGTGCGGCTCGGTGTCGGGGAACAGCACCAGCGCGAACGCGCCCACGGTGGCCACGGTCATGAGGAAGCTCTCGTCCATGGCGTTGCCGCGCACGATGCCGCGCGCCGCCTTGACGAGCACGTCGTATCCGGCGACGAGGTAGGGGACGAGGAAGAGCGCGAACTCGGCGTAGAGCGCGCCGGGATACCCGAGCTGAGAGGCGAGCCAGCCGGACTCGGCGACGAGGTAGGAGAGCGCGAAGAGGACGAGCGCAACGATGATGCGGTTGCGCCAGCGCTTCTGCTTGGCGTTCATGAGGCGGGTCCTTCGGGCGGCTGCTTAGCGCAGGATGAGGCAGTCGGGCTCGTACTTGGAGCAGATCTGCTGGGCCCGGTCGACGATGGTGCCGAAGCTGGCGGCGTCGGGCACGTCGGCGTCAATCATGAGCTTCTGGGTCATGAAGTTGACGGTGGCCTTGCTCACGCCGTCAATGCTGTTGATGTCGGCCTCCATCTTGGCGGCGCAGTTGGCGCAGTCGAGGTCCTGGAGCTTGAATGCCTTGCGCATGGTGCTGTCCTTTCGGGTGGTTTGGTTGGCTGCGGGTCGCGGGCTGCGGGCTGCCTTCGGGCGACCCCTCGGTTGGTTGCTGGTTGGTGCTGGTTGGTGCTGGTCGGTTGGTCGGTTGGTCGGTTGGTCGGTCGGTTGGTTGTTGCTCGCCGTTGCTTGCGGACGCGTGGTGCGTGGGGCGTGCGCGCTACTCGCAGAGGTGCGTCATGCCCTGGGCGAGCATGGTGTAGACGTGGTTGTCCGACAGCGAGTAGATCACGTTCTTGCCGTCGCGCTGGAACTTCACGAGGCGCGCCTGCTTGAGCGTGCGCAGCTGGTGCGACACCGCGCTCTGCGTGGCGCCGATGATCTCGGCGATGTCAGCGACGCAGCGCTCGCGCTCCATGAGCGCGTAGAGGATCTTGATGCGCGTGGTGTCGGCGAACACCTTGAACAGGTCGGCGAGGTCGTAGAGCAGCTCCTCGTCGGGCATGGTGTCGAACAGGCATGCGGTCTCCTCGCGGTTGCAGCCGCAGGGGCAGTCGATGGCGCGCGCGGAAGGGGAGCGCTCCACGATGCGCGCCGCCTCGCGGATGGCGCCGTGCGAGGCGGCGCCGCTTGCGGCTTCCGGGACTATGCCGCTCGCGCCGCTGTGCGAGGTGGTGGCATGTGAGGCTTCGGCGGCCGTTGCGCTCGCGCTGGCGTGTGTGGCAGCGGCGGCTGATGCGCTCGATGCGGTTGTCATAGCTCGCCTCCGTTCAGATTTACAAGTAAACATATGAGCAACTGTTCATAAGTATAGGGACGAAAGCTTGCTTGTCAAGCACGCAGCATGATTATTTTCCGAAGGGAAGGGCGCCTTTTCGCGAAGGCATTCGCTGGCGCGTGCGGCGGAGGAATTCGCCGTCAGATGCTGGCCAGCGTTACGGAAGGATTCTCCGTCGGACGCTCGGGTGCGGCGAAGGTTCTTGCTGCCGGATGCAGCGGGGGACCCCGGCTTCGCACGCCGCAGGACCTTCAAATAGGGCAGGCGCTTCGGACTGAGCCGCCCCAGCGCGCGACTCTTCGGGTAAACTTGTCTGAGAGACGGAATCGCCGCCACGTGAGTCAAAGGAGCAACTGTGAGCACTGTGCCAACTGATCAGAAAGTAATCGTCGTCGACTTCGGCGCCCAGTACGGACAGCTCATCGCGCGCCGCGTGCGCGACCTGAACGTATACTCGGAGATCGTGCCGTGTGACGTCTCCGCCGACGAGGTGCGCGCCATCGCTCCGGCGGCCATCATCTTCTCTGGCGGCCCGGCGAGCGTGTATGCCGAGGACGCGCCGTCCATCGATCCGGAGATCCTCGAGCTGGGCATCCCGGTGCTCGGCTTCTGCTACGGGCAGCAGATCATGGCCGTCACGCTCGGCGGCAAGGTGGGGCACACCGAGAAGGGCGAGTACGGCCCGGCGCCGCTGACGCGCTGCGCGGACTCGGCGCTGTACGAGGGCACGCCCGAGGAGCAGACGGTGTGGATGAGCCATCGCGACGCCGTGACCGAGGTGCCCGAGGGCTTCGTCGTGACGGCGACCACCGATGTGTGCCCCGTGGCCTCCATGGAGTGCGCCGTGCGCAAGCTGTACGCCACGCAGTTCCACCCCGAGGTGCGCCACACCCCGCACGGCAACGAGCTGCTCGCGAACTTCCTGTTCGGCATCTGCGGGCTCGAGCGTAACTGGACCATGGACTCCATCATCGAGGACAGCGTGGCGGCCATCCGCGCGCAGGTGGGCGAGGACCGCGTGATTCTGGGCCTGTCGGGTGGCGTGGACTCCTCCGTGGTGGCCGCGCTGTGCGCACGCGCCATCGGCAAGCAGCTGACCTGCGTGTTCGTGAACCACGGGCTGCTGCGCAAGAACGAGCCCGAAGAGGTTGAGGAGGTGTTCTCGAAGCAGTTCGACGTCGACTTCGTGCACGTGCACGCCGAGGAGCGCTACGCTGGGCTGCTCGCGGGAGTCACCGAGCCCGAGCAGAAGCGCCGGATCATCGGCACGCAGTTCTGGAAGGAGTTCTTCGCCGTGGCGGAGGACCTCGCCGACGACGGCCGGCCGGTGAAGTTCCTGGCGCAGGGCACCATCTATCCCGACATCATCGAGAGCGGCGCACGCAAGACGGGCGGCAAGGCGTCCACCATCAAGAGCCACCACAACCTGATCCCGTTCCCCGAGGGCGTGCACTTCGACTTGATCGAGCCTTTGGACCACTTCTTCAAGGACGAGGTGCGCGCGCTCGGCACGGCGCTCGGGCTGCCGGACTACATCGTGCACCGCCAGCCGTTCCCCGGCCCGGGCCTGGCCATCCGCATCATCGGCGACGTGACGCCCGAGAAGCTCGAGATCCTCAAGGACGCCGACGCCATCGTGCGCGAGGAGCTCGACGCGTACAACGAGAGCCTGTTCGCGAAGACGGGCGAGCGCAACGGCGAGTGCGCGCGCGAGGCGGCGGGCGGCCCCGAGGTGGAGCGCGCCGTGTGGCAGTACTTCGCCGTGCTGCCCGACATCAAGAGCGTCGGCGTCATGGGCGATGAGCGCACCTACGCGCGTCCGGTCATCCTGCGCGCCGTGGAGAGCTCGGACGCCATGACCGCCGACTGGGCGAAGCTGCCCTACGAGGTGCTGGCCCGCGTGAGCGGCCGCATCGTGGCCGAGGTCCCCGGCGTGAACCGCGTGGTCTACGACATCACGTCAAAGCCCCCCGCCACGATCGAGTGGGAATAACCTGCTAGCAAAATGCACCCCGCCTGAACTGGCGTTTCCGCCCGCTGACCTGGGCAAACCTTACAATATATGATAGTCGCGCAGGTCAGGAGAGTGGTGTCATTGCCACCAGGTTGCCACCGCTTTTTGATAAAAATAATAATTTTGCACCGCGCAAGGCGGGCTGTATGTCAATAGGTTCTGCGCGCGGGTTTCGTGGAGAATGGGCTGATATAAAAAGAGCGCCGAAGGGGATTTCCTCCGGCGCTCTCGTGTGTTCTGTGGTTTTGTTTAGTAGCCGATGACTTCGCTTTCGACCTCTTGAATGACCTCCGCGGGAATCCTATCGACCGGGAGAGTATAGACGGTGCCGAGCCGCGGGTTGAAGAAGCCGAGTTTTTTGACTTGCTGATACTCGGGATGGATGGAGTGGAGCCCCAGCCTCCAGTAAATCAGCAGCTGAAGCGTGTGCTTGTTGGTCGGCGGCTTGACCGACACCTTGAAGTCCCAGATGGTGTCGGCGGTCATGAAGTCTCCGTCGCCTGTCGCTATGGTCGGGGTGTATCCGCCTTCGAATGTTATGCCATCCATGATGACCGGTCCGTATTGCTGGAAGAACTTGCGGGAGCGGGAGACCATCTCTTGGATGTTGTATATGGTCGCTTTGTTGGGCAGTATGTCCTCGACGGGTTTGTACCCCATCGGACCCACGCGGAATAGGACGTCATAGCCAACCGCCTGGCAGGCAGCGGTGATAGACGCTTCATCGTATCCGGTGATGTTTGCGAGTATGTTCTCGCATTTGTCGGTTTCGTCAATTTGCCCCGCGCCCGCATGGGATATTTTGAAGGCTTCTTTGACAGGCGAGCCCTCAAGGAATCGTGTCAGGTAGTCGACAGCCAGCCCGACGAGACCGGCATTGATGTTCTCTTCCGTGTGGTCGAGCAGCGGCTTCATATCGGGTAGCTCCACGCCGTCGAAGTCTTTGGGCTTGATATAGCCGCCTCGGGGCTGCTTGACTGCTGGGATTCCCATTCCCTTGATACCGTTGATTCTTTGAGTTACTGATACTCCATAAGCTGGTGCTGTCATAGTGCTTCCTATCGTCGAACTAACTGGTTAATTATCTCACGATGGGTGAGGCGCGTGTAGTCTAAATATAAAAGAACGGAGCGGCTTGCCTGCCCGCTCCGTCGTCGTGTGATGGTGTCCATCTGCCCGGATTATCCTTCAAGCCATTCTATCTGCTCGCGGGTGAGCTCGTAGATGCGATGACGTCTGTCGAGCTTCGACGGGGTGTCGCGTCGCTCCCGTGGGGGCTGTGGTTGATGGTGCCAGACGCAGACGCATGGGTCCTCCATTTCCCAGTTGGTCTCCTCGAGTAAGCGCCGGGAGTTTTTAGCTGCTCGGGCGACATCGCGTATGTAGGTATTGTCGCTGGTAAGGAGGTTCGTCGTGGGCGGCATCGGGGGAAGGTCGGCGAGAACGCCCTCCGTGATTTGGATGATTTTTCGTAGGTCCTTCTTGTACAGCTGTGCGATTTCGATGTCATAGCCTTCGAGGACGCCGATGCATACCATCAGCTCGTAGAGAAGGTTGTTATTGTGTAGGTCGGCGACCACTTTGCTGTTGTCTGTCGCAGCACTGGTCACGCCATAGCATTTGTTCGTCCTGAAATAGAGCATATCGAGTTCCATTTGACTTTCCTTTCGTGTCGCGAGGGTGGTTATGCTACGAGCGCCTCGAGCGCCGAGAGCTCGAGGAGGATGCGGTGAACGACCTCTGGGGTCGTCGGGCGGACATCCATGTCGAATCTGCTGATGAATACCGAGCCCGCATCGTGTCCAGTGAAGTGGAGCAGGGTCGCCGCGCTATCCGCCGTCGCTCGAACCTCGTCTCTGGTGAGGTGCTTGTCATAGAAGACCATGAGCTCCACCTCGTTGCGGCAGCAGATATAGGCGCTGATATTGTTAATTGGGATGAATTTAACAGCATAGGTCAAGCACTGGTCATAAGTCATCTTCGTCATTGACTTCCCTTTCGTGTGTAGTGTCCGAAGCAGCCCGGGCGGCTACCTCCTCTCGTGCCGCCCGGTTGGTGATGTTGTTGTCGTCGTAGTATTAGAGAGAGACGGTGCCAAGCACCATTTCGTTGAGATTGATGTTGATGCCGTATGCGGCATGGAACGCATTGACGAGGTGGAATAGCGTCTCCGCGCTCGGCGAGCACTTGCCGCTCTCCCAGATGCCGACCATCTGCTTGGTGCGTCCGGTCATCTTTGCGAACTCGTCGCGGCTGAGGTTGTAGTGCTTGCGAAGGATTGCGATGTTGGTCGCGGTATTGTCGAGGCTCTTGCACATTGTCATCACTCCTGTTCCTTGCTTACCTTGTGATTGTATTATATACGAATGTATTACATTAGGCAATAGGGAACGGGAATATATTTTGGAAATTCTTGCCGAATGTATTACTTCCGGTAGAATGGACTATGGAAGGAGGCGATATGACGAATAGCAGAGAAGAGAAGGTTCTCGACGCAGGCTCGGCGGAGCTGGTCAGCGTCGAGGAGAACAGACGGCACGGTCCTGCCGACGCCCGGGCGCGCGTTATGAATGACGCTAAACGGGGATACAGGAAGCGGGCTTCCACAGACGATAGCGTGATGGTGTCGTTTAGGATACCGCGGGAGCTGAAGGCTCGAGTGAAGGAGGAGGCGGACGCTAACGGACGTAGCCAGAGCGAGCAGATGATAAACAGCATTGAGGACGGACTGTCGCTTGGTAATGCTGTCGAGGCTGTGCGTGGGTGTTTGAGTAAGTTCCCGCCGCCGTTCGCCGCCGGGGGCTGGGAGCCGTCATCGAATGAGTGTATGTCCTTTATCTTGGAGGCGGTTGATAATGCTATCCGCCGCAGGGAGAGTCAGCTCGGGGAGGAGCGGGCATGAGCATTTGGTTGAGTGTGTCCTACGAGGATTGCGACTTGGAGAACGACGAGCCCGGCGAGGACTTCGACGAGGAGTACACCGTGGAGAGCGCGCGGGAGGCTGCTGACGCTGTCAATTCGTCATTGTATAACCTAACGCCGGAGGGGCATTCCGTCATTCTCTCCGGCTTGGTTATGCGTGTTGATGATGGACCGCTGCTCGAGCTGGACGAGCTTGCCAGCGCGTGCGACCACGAGGAGTATCTATACGATACCATCGACTACTTCCCGCCGGAGGACATGGAGGACTTTGTCGCCGCCGCCCGCCGACTGTCGCAGTCATCGTGAGTCTCCTGTCGTCTTAAGCACAAAAAGACCCCGCCGCTCGTTGATAGAGCAGCGGGGTCTTTTTGGTTGGTTAGTCTTCGAGCGGGTTGAAGTCGCGGTCGAGGAATTCCTCGGCTTCGCCCTCTGCTTTGACCTCCGGCAGTCCTGCGACGCTCGTGAGCACGGAGAGGATGCCGGCGAGAGCGGCGGTGCTTGCGACTACTATCCAGTCGACGTCCGTCAGCGCTGCCGAGACGCCGATGGTCGCGACCGCTGTCTGTGCCATCGTCTTGACCGCCCGGACGCCAGCCGCTTTTGCCCATGCTTTGATGTTATCCATTATTAACTCCTAACAATAAAGAAGCAGCCGTCAGCTGCTGTGAGTTTGTTCCCGTTTGCTTGGTGTGGTTATATGACGCGCTGCCAGCCCGCCGGATATGCCGCGGGAGACCATACATTGTTGTTGATTAAGCTCATGTACTTCACGCCGTTGAAGAGAACGATGTCGCCAGACATATATGCGTTCGTGCTGTCAGGCTGTTTCCACTCCGTCGGCTCGTCCTCTTCGACTACGAGCACGAGCGCAAAGAGGGACGGCGCGTCGGCGGGCGTCCAGTCCGTCTGCGAGGTGTGCTCTTGCAGGACTTTGTAGAACTCGCCATCATAGCGGACGCGGTCTCCTATTTTGTACTTGCTGCCGTCGGTCCATTCTGGGAAGGCTGTGGGCACGGTGAGTGCTGTCTCGTCGTCAAGCAGTTCGGCGTGCTCCTCGATGAATTGACGGAAGGTCCTTGCCATCGCGATTATCTCCTCGGGCGTCATGTCTTTGATGTTTGTCATGCTATTCACCCCCGAGCATTATCTCTGCCGCTTGGACGAACACCCTGTCATTGTCGATTGGGTCGGGCTCTGGGGCAACCTCGATGATGTGCGTGCTCTCCGTGTAGGTGCGCGGGTAGTCTATCGGGTCCCAAGCCTCCTGGTATTCGGCGCCGTTCTCGTCCTGGATAATGTAGTATCCAGCGTCCGAGTAGGTGCGGGTGAGCCCGTCGTGCTGTTCTATTTGTATAGCCATTATGCTGCCTCCTCGGTCGGGGGTTGCGGTGGGACCATTGCGTCGTTTATGCGTTGCCACAGCTCGTCTGTCATTTCGCTCTGGGGTTTTATGTGTTCGGCGTGCAGAACCCAGTTCGTTGCGTTTTTGTATTCTTCGAGCAGATGGTCCGGGACGAATATCTGTAAGCTGTCTGGTGTATAAGAGCCGGAAATGTAGACACCACCTTCGAGAGCGCATGCGCCGGTGCTGTTCTCGTTGCCGATGACTATGGTGAGTGATAAGCAGTTCGCATTATTTGTAAAGTTGGCGGCGAAGCTCTCGCACTTCGGTATGTATATGCAGCAGTCCTTTGTCGTCGTGGTGCCGGCATTATAATAGTAAACGAGCGGGCAGGATGCGTAATGTCTTGCCCTTACTTGCTTTACGAGTTCGGGATAGCAAGCGGTTTTGAAGTTATCGACTACCATCATCTGTCCGCCTGTTTGATACATCAATTTTGGAAAGCATGCAATTTCGAGTCCGAATTTATACCCGCCGGTAAAGGTGAAATAGCCCCGTTCGGTGCCTGTAGTTGCTGTAGCCGTACCGTCGCCAACGCGTTCGAGGTTTTCGAGATACAAGTTCTTGAGACCGGGGCAGTTATAGAGCAGTGGTCCGCCGCTAATTTTGGCAGACTCCAAGACGGTTATTGCCGGAAGTGATAGGTATTTTAGATTCAGGCAATCGCTCACTAATGTGTCGTTGTACCCGGTTTCGTTAAGGCTCGGCAGCGTTAGAGACTCTATCGGAGCGTGTGATAATAGAGCAGTATTACCGATACGTTTCAACTTCGGAAGATTGACATGCTTGACTGATTTAAATGTAGTTAGGGCGTCTGTATCGACTGTCTCCACGTTTGGTAGGTTGATGCTTATTATATTGCTACCAGATAAAGCAGGTGAAAGTGATGTCAATGCTCCGCAGTTTGTTTCATTCAGCTCGGTGAGTGTCCCTCGTGCATATTCTGCTAGATAGTTCTCGCCCCCGCCGGTCTCTATGCCGGCGATTTCCGTCGCCATGTCAGCGGGCGACATCTGTGCCGTGCCGCCGGTCTTCTCGCGGATAGCGTCGGCGATGTCCTGATAGTGTTGGCTGTCAGTGATTCCTATGGTCATTTAGAACACCCCCGCGTCGAGGTTGTTGAGCCGTGAATAGACAGCGTCGGCGATGGTGTTCGTGTCCTCCTGGGTAAGCACATAGGCAGGTCCCTGCGGACCGGTTTCTCCCCGTGGTCCCGGCTCTCCCTGGATACCTTGGATACCCTGGATACCCTGCTCGCCGCGCGGTCCCTGCTCGCCCGGGATACCCTGGGGTCCCTGGGGTCCGGGCTCTCCCTGCGGTCCCTGCTCGCCGCGCTCGCCCTGTGGTCCTTGTGGTCCGGGCGCGCCGTCAATTCCGTCTCGTCCGTCCTTACCGGGCAGTCCAGAGGCGCCGAGCTCGAGCAGCGGGTCCTTGCTAACTGTTAGTTCTATCTGCATATCTGCCGCCCCCTATAATATCTCTTGGTAGTTGAGTATTTCGTCGATGGATATGCTGCCGATGTTCGTGGCTATGACTTCCTCTCCCTTCGAGGCGCGGAGCTGAACCTTCGCCTGCGTGCCGGGTATCAGCGCGCGCGTGTCCTCCTGTGGGAGCGTACAGGTGATGAGACATCCGTTCTCCGTCGCCTGTGCCGTCAGCTGGTCGGCAGCATATACGAGCTTGATGTGCTTGTTCTGGACCGTGAGCTCGAGCTTGTAGGAGGTTATATCCTCATCAATAGATACATAGAGCGTCGGCGTGGTTGTCGGTCTTATGCTGTTCATGTCGTGCTCCTATCGGGTCTTCTTCTTCTCGAGGGCGTCGAGTCGCTTCAATATCTCATTGAGCGTGCCGACCATGCGAGCGGTGTCGAGGTTCGTCCAGGACTCATAGTCCTGTGCCCACATTTTTTGCCGAGAGCCGTCTTTCTTCTCGATTTGGTACTTCCAGACCGCATCGGCGGTCTTCTCGGGGGTGCGGTTCGCTCGACTCCATGCGCCGTCCTGGTGCGCCCAATAGAGATGTGCCCAGGCTGGTTCATTGTTGATGATGTGGTTCCATACCGCGTCGGATATGCGGTTGATGTCCTCCGGTGTCACGATGTCCTCCTTGCTCGTGATGGTCCTCCATAAGTTGAGCCATTTCTGCTCATTAGCGGGTCCGGCATACGGTGCCGGGCATAGCTTCCTTGATGCGTCGTAGTGCCGGACGACGCGGTGAGCCGGCACGCTGTAGTCCTCCATGAGTGCTACGACGAGAGCATGGAGGCTGTTGACCTGCGCCTGGGCGAAGTCCTCGCCGGCGCTTACGACTTCGATGCCGACTGAATAGGCGTTCGATATGCCGTAGCGCCCGCCGCCGTCTCCGCAGTGCCAGGAGTAGAAATTCCTGGGGTCGGCATTGAACTGCCATATGCTGCCGTCCTTGTCGATGAACCAGTCCGCCGACGCATTCCTGTTCGTCGAAGAGAAGTAATTGACATTGTTCTCTGCGGGTGCTGTCGTCCCGGTGTAATGGACGACTATATGGTTTATCTGCCTGCCGGGCTTGCTGCTGAGGTTGTACTTGGTCTGGGCTCGTGAGCGGTTAATGGGTGGATAGTTCGCCATTTCTGTGCTCCTATATAAAATTATTCAGGCAATGCGAAGCAACGCCCCCAGGGCTCGCTGCCTGCCGGGGGCGTCGTCTGTCTGGTGTGATGTTGTTGCTATTCGTGCGAGTGGTAGAGCCAGTCGATTCGCTGCTCGCAGGACATGATGCGCTCGTCGAGTTTGGCTATTGCGATACTGTGCTGGTCGTGGTTGTCATTCTTCTTCTCTTGCTTTTCCAGCTTCTTGTCTATCTCGTCGAGGCGATGCAGGATGAGTTCGTTGTTCTGGGTCATTGCGATTTGGTTGGTTTCTGCCTGGTTCTTCGCTTGCAGGTACATCGGTATGGCGCCTATCAGCGCGCCGAAGAGCGCGGATATGCCGCCGATGATTGCAACGATTACGTTCGCGTCCATATGCGCTCCTCGTGGTCGTTTGCTGTTGGTTATTCCGAGCTGATGTAAGTGAAGCCGCCCGTGATGACGCCGTTCGCGGCTATCGAGGTTTCGCGGGATACTATTTTCAGGTTGCCGTTCGTATCTACATTGGGAAAGCATGTTCCTGTGGTGTTGTCGATTTTCAGGATTCCGGTCTCGCCAGCCCTGATTGCTCTCGGGAGATTCGTGGCGACTGTGTTCAGTGCGGAGTAGGTTGCGAGCGCCTGTTTGAGTTTGAGCCATATAAAGACCTGAACGATATGTCCGCTCTTGACCCATCTTACTGTTCCAGATGAGAAGTATGCTGTCGATATGGTGCCATCGCCCTGCGTGATAGTGTCGAGCACCTGCCCGCGCGTGATATACAGGTCGTTGTCATATAGGTCTATACCTCCATCCGTAACGGAGAGCGTGTTCCTTCTGTCGGTGTTGCTTGTACCGCTTCCGACGGTGAAATATGCGCCGCCTATCGGCGTTGCGTTGTATTGCCCTACGACCATTCCCGTGCTTGCGTTTATGCCCGTGCCGTGAGCCCAGGCGCCTGAGCCGGTCGCCTTACTGTCGATGCCTGATGCATGTGAGAACGCGCCCGCTGCCGAGCAGTCCGCGCCGAATGCTTGTGCGTATGGTCCTTCCGCCTTGCAGCCCGCGCCGCCGACGAACGAGCCGCTGCCAGGACTTCCGTCTCCGTAGTCGACCTGCTCGCCAAAATGGAAGAACGGAATCCATTCGCCGCTCCTGGTGCCGTTGGCTGTCATTGCGTTGCCGATATGAGCTAGGAGCCCGTAAGCGCTGAACATGTCAATGCTGTCTTTATCAAGTATGACGCGCGGACCTGTCTTACGTCCGATTGTTGTGATATCCCCGAATAATGCGACGATGTTGCCATCCTCGTTGCCAACACCGTCATATACTGCGAACCCGCTCGGCGTCATAGCCGTACGAAGGATAGTACCGTCGCGAAGCATAATGCCGACCGAGTTCGCCAACAGGTTGGGTCCCTGGTCGGGCTCGCTCGGCGTGGTAGCAACATGCACGCCGTTATCATCAGTGAAGAAGTGCTGGTCGGTAGCCTTGGCTGCTGCCTGCGCTTCACCTGCGACCTTCTCCGCCTGCTCTGCCGCCTGTGCTGCTGCGTCGATGTCCGCCTGCGTCCTGTCCCCTCCGCCGATGACATCGGTGACCAGCGGAGTGGTGATGACCTTGTTGCCGCTCGTGGTGATGGTGACGGTGTCTCCTTCGATGACCTTGACGCTCGTCGGTACTTCGACTATGTTCCCGTTGTTGTCGTCGGTAATGACGGTGCCGTCGATTTTGACCTTGACCAAGCCGCCGGCGCTGTCGCTTACGGCGGTTCCGACGATGGTGTCAAGCGTCTTTGCCGACGACCTGCCTTCGAGCCTGCTGCCGCCGACGAGTGGGAGCACGTCGGCGATGGTGTTTTTTCTATTCGCCATAGTCGCCTCCGCTCGTCTCCTTTAATACCAGCTCCATGTCAAGGTAAGGTCCGTCGATAGTGATGGACCTTACCAGGCACTTTCTTATGCCGGTGTAGTCGTCCAGCTCGTCGTCAAGCTCGAGCTCGATGACGTCGCCCTCCCATAGTCCTGGGATGTACTTCGTGCTTATCGTCCATTCGTTGCGCTCGTTCGCCTGCTCCGTCAGCCGCTGCTTGGCTATCGCTTCCAGCCGCTCGGTAGTCCTTGGCGAGAGCTCGCTTACCGTCTCGTACTTTGCGACGACGAAGCCGCGTGCGGGAGCCGCCTGGTTGTTCGCGATGGCGAACATGTGGTGCTCGCTTGTCTTGCCGTCCTCGCTCGTCGTGTAGTCGTGGGCGACGATGTACTTCGATGGTATCTCCGCCCAGCGTGATTGTCTGCTGATGCCGTTCTTTATGACACCGCGCTCGTCGTTCTGTGCGAGCCGAAGCCTGGGGGACTTGCTGTCGGGTGATACATATTTATCAAGCCGGACGCGCCCGTGCCCGTCGACTTCGAGGCGGTTGCCGGATATGGAGCAGAGCTCGTATAGCCGAGCCAGCCTGGACGCTCCCGGCGGCAGCACCTGCGTGCTGCTGAATCGGTAGTCGTTCGCCTCCGTGAGCACGCTGTCCTGCTCGCTCTTGCCGCCCTCCTGCAGTGTCGTCCTTACCGCGTCGAGCAGGCGAGCACCGCTGCCTACGACCAGGTTGTCAGGACAGAAGTCGAGGGAGAGAGCATGGAGCTGTGATATGAGGTCGAGGGTTTGGATATATGCCCCGTTGATTCTCTGTCCACTGTCGTTATCGACGGCGAATGTGCCGAGCTCGTCCTCGTTGCCGTCCTCGTCCTCCACCGTGATGCGGATATAGCTGCCCCTGATGTAGTTGCCGTCGACCGTCGTGAGCGTCGCTGATACTCTCGTGTCCGTGTAGTAGTCGGCGTCGATGGAGAGAGATGACCAGTCGACCCCGGTCATCTCCTCGTAAATGTCATCGAGGTTCGTGGGCGGTATCATATAGGCGTGGAGCGTGTAGGTGATGGTCGTGTCTTTGTAGTCCATCGGCGCTCCCTCCTATATGGTCTCTTCTATCATTGAGATGTTTATCTCGTCGTATTGGCTATGTCTGCTGATGGACACGCCGGTGACCGCCACGTTGTGAATGCCGCCATATATGTCCCTGAATACCGCGTGCTTGCCGGTCAGTCCCTCGAAGTCTTCGACGGTCTCCGGGTCATCGTCGTCTTTGATGAGAATGCCGTATGCCATCAGGTCGTTCGAGTTGGTCCTGCTGAACGAGACCGAGCTGAACTTCCTGCTGTCGAGGTTGTCCGCCTGGTAGTTCGCCGAGCTCGTATATGAATAGGTCGGTCGCTCGTCGATGAACTTGCGGAGGTATATCGTGCTGTCGTCGGTCGTCCATGCGTAGGAGATATGCCGGAAGCGCGCCGTGGAGACATCCGTTCCCCATTGCGTGCCGTCAGCACTCCTCGCCTCCGTGTGGGCCTTGAAGTCGTCGCCGTTGGTCGGGTATAGGACTTCGAAGACGGTGTATGTCTTGCCGTTCTCCGTCCTCGTGTCGATGACCGAGCATTCGACCGTCGCATTGTTGTGGAGCACCCACAGCCGTTCCTCGCCGAGGTGAGGAACGTAGGCGAACAGGTGTGCCCCCTGCGCTTTGAATGTAGGCTCGACTGATACCGTGCCAGCGTCATATGTTGCCGTGATGGTGTCGTGGTATGTGCCGTCGCATGTCCGCTGCTGGTCGTATCCCGTGCGGTAGGTGATTTCGAGCGCCGCCCCGTCTGCTATGAATGACAGGCACTTGTCCCTGTTGATGACGCCAGAGAGCGTCGTGCCCTGCCCCGACAACTCGACGGGTTCCCGAAGGACTTCCGTCCCGTCGCATTTGATGCTGTCGATGGTGAGGTAGGTCATGCCGTAGGGATAGTCGGTCGAGAACTCCATCAGTATTCCGCCGGGCGTCCAGCCCGCCCGAGTGATATCCACGACGGGCTTGCGGTATATGTTGATGGTCTGGGTGAGGCTCTTCGAGTGTAGGAGGGACAGCTCTTCCGCTCCGACGCTCCGGAGCTCCAGCTCGATTTGCTGGTTCTTCGCCGCCTGCCATTGGTACTCGTCGAGGATATCCTCCGCGTATGCCAGCACGCGCTGTCCCGTTGCCTCTATCGCAGGTATCGTCCATGCGGTCCAAGCCGACCACGACCTCCATGCGGAGGTGAGTGGGTTCATCGTGCGGGTGCGATACCTGATTTCGTAGTGGTTAGCCCCGTTGTCGGAGCACCAAGCAGCCGAGCACCCCCATTTCAAATAGGCGTCGTCCGTCGTATATCCGTAGGACTTCTGCGCGCCGCCCCTGCCGTCGGCTATACCAAGGGAATGGGGGACGGGCATATGGGAGTCTTCTGCCGTTGTTGGGAGCAGGACGAAGCGCTGTGCCTGCGAGTTGTTCGCTTCGAATATCTGCAGGTTGGTTCCAATGGTCGTGCCCGCGGCGAGGACGTCCATCATGTAGGTGTTGCCGTTGCCGGAGACCATCGAGCCGAAGGATACTATCTTCCCTTCCGTGCTGCCGATAGTCTGCTTACCGTATTCGGGCACCCGCCAGTCTTGTGCTCGTGTGCTGTTAGCGTCCCATATTTGGACATTGGTTCCGTTCTGCGCCCGGGCGCTGTCGACATCGAGGTATCTGCCCGAGCTGATGTCTCTTATCGTGTAGATGTCCCCCGATTTCTTGCTGATGTGAAACTTCTGGGCGTTCGTGCCGTTAGCCGTCCATATGCGGACATTGGTTCCGTTGTATTGCCCCGCCGCCTCTACATCAACAGCCATGTCTGTTTTGAGGGAGGAGCGTATCTCGTAGAGCCCGCCGTCGTCGATTTGACCAATTGGGATAAAGTACCATTGGGAGTTAGTTCCCGTGCTCGAGGACATCCTTATGACCGAGCCGTTCGACGTGCCTGCCGCGTATAGGTAGTATGCGCCGGTCTTCAAGGTGAAGCAGTTGTAGGAGACGCCGCCGTGGGTTGCCGTCGTGCTCGTCGCGCCGACCTCCCATTTGATGTTGGTCTCGACGCCCGTCGCTCTTACATTGAGCTTGACCTCCGCCGTCGAGCTTGACGATATGGGACCGAAGCGGTTGCCGTAGAGGCGGGAGGTGATGATGAGCCTCCCGCCTGAATTGCGGACCTGGAATGCCTGCGCGTTGTTGCGAAGCATGTCATATAGTTGAACCTTCGCGTTCTCTTTCAGCAGCTGCGAGCCGCTGATGTCTATGCAGCGGGGAGAGCCAGCGATGTTGGTGGCGGCATTGAGAATGTAGTACTCGCCGTCCGGTATCAAGTTAGCCACGGTTCATCCCTGCCCTTCGATTTACCTCGACAGCAAAGTCAATTGCCGCCTGTCTCATCGCTTCGTTGTCGTTTGCTATTAGGTCGCCGTCGATGATTATTTGGAGCGTCCTGCTGTTGTCGGTGTTGCCCGCCGTCATCTGTTGGGCGACTGCCCGGGCGAACGGGCTTACATACTTCGCATTAGTCAGCGGTATGATTGCTTCCGCTCCTGCCTCGCCGACCCAGCCAGCCTTGGTGAGCGTTGGGTGGGCGATGATGCCACCATCAGCGTGCTTTGGAATGACTATGCCGCCGGCGGCGTTTTGAGGGACCATTATCGGTCCGAGGAATGGAGCACCAAGTCTTTGTGAGTAGAGGTCATATAGCTTCTGTATCTTTGTTTTTACATCGTCGGCGTTCGTCGTTATTTCGAGGTATTTTTGCTGGAACTGCTGTTTATCGACCTCTTGAAGCTTCTGTATCATTAGCCCGACATCGCCGTTGCATTCCTCATACATTTGCTGAAAGTTCTCTTCCGACATATCTTTCAGCACTTGCGTATTCACGCCGGCATTGATGAGCTTCTGGGCGAAGTCCTGTATAGATAGACCGCTGTTCTCGAATGCCGTTCTCGTGTCGCCCTCGAAGGTATTGAACTTCTCTGTGAGCAGCTGGGTTGCCCCTTGAAGTTGTTGCTGCTGGAGCGTGAGTTCGGCTACTTTGTCGGTGCCGTCTTTGACGGTAGTATTAGCGTTTCGAAGCCCCGCCTCCGCGTCCTTAACCGCTTGGTCGCATTTTGCGAGCTCCATCTGCGCGGTCATCAGCACGCCATAGTATCCTTCGCCGTAGAGCGCGGCGTCTTCCATGACTTGGTTCAGGTACTCCTGCGCCCGCTGCTGTGCCGACTGGGCATCGACGAGGTTCTCCTCCGCTGTTATGCGTTCTTTGATAGCGTCTTTGATTCGCTCCTGATATATTTCTATTTCTGCCTGTGCGAGGAAGGCATTAGTGTTCGCTATGACCTCGTCAGTGTTCTTTGAGAGCGCTCCCTTCTGCTTGTCGATTATCTCCAAGGAGTCGCCCGTGATATCGTTGTATCCGCTTACTGCCAGCGTAAGCTGTGCCTGCTGCTCGGCGGTGAGCGGTATCGCCGAGTTCCCGAGCTCCCTGATGGTGTCGAGGTATGTGCCGAGCATTTCTTTGTCGACCGTGAAGTCCTTGAAGGAGTTAATGAAGGTGTCGTTGGACTTTGCCTGGTTCTCCCGGAGCTCGTCTATCTTGCCTATGGTGTCGTTGATGTTTCCCTGATAGGTTTTTAGCCCGTCGCCGGCAGTGCCGAGAGCGTCCTGCGAGTTATCGAGCTCGCCCCGGACCTGTGCCTCCATATCCCGGAAGGACATGGCGGCTTTCTCCGTCTTCTCGAGCTTGTCCTTGTAGTCCATCCACTTGCTGATAGCAAACGCTGCGACCGCTGTCGCGGCTGCGACTCCTATGCCGATTAGCCCGCCTTTCAGTCCGCCGAACGCACTCGACATCGTTGTCGTGCCGTCCTTGACCTCGCCGAGTTTTTTCGCGAAGTCGCCGAACGCCGCCGTCGCGCTGCCTATGCCCTTAACCGCCGCGCCGCCCACCGTGCCGACTTTTCCGAGGATAGTCAGCAGCGGTCCCAGTGAGGCGACCATTGCGATGTTCTTCAGGACGGTCTGCTGCTCCTCTTTCGACATATTGGAGAAGGCTTCCGCGCCGTTCTCGACGATTTCAACGAGCGGTCCCGCCGCGTCCACCGCGTCGAGGAGAGCGTCCGCCAGAGGTTCGCCAACCTGGTCGGCGACGGCGGTCACCTTGTTCTTCAATATCTCAAATTTCGAGGCGAGAGACTGGTTCCTGTTATCGACCTCACTTTGAAGCGCCGAGTTCTTGTTCCAGCCGTCGTTAGCAGTCTTCAACGCGGCCGATACCAGGTCGGTGTTGCCCGCCAGTCTCTTTAAGATATCGCTCTGCCGGATGCCCTCGACGCCCATCGACTCCAGGGCGAGCGTCATGTTTTCGGCGCTGTCCACGCCGGAGAGAAGCTCCTGGAATGCCTGCGTGGAGTTGCTTCTCCATGAGGCTGCGAACTCCTCGGATGACTTGCCGGCTATCTTGGCGAACCTCTCCAGGTTCTCGCCGCCGGTCGCTACCGCCGCGTCAATAGTTGATATCGTCGTGGAGAACGCCGTGCCGCCTGCCTCCGCTTCGATGCCGAGGGAGGACATAGCGCCAGCCCAGCCGAGGATATCGGCTTGGCTCATCTTGGTTTGAGTGCCCGCTGCCGCTATGCGCTGCGACATCGAGGAGACCTTGGACTCGGTCGTCGCCATATTGTTTCCGATATTGACGATAGCAGAGCCGTAGCGTTCGATATCCCCGTGCGCCATTCTGGTGATGTTCGCGAACTGTGCCATCTCCGTGGACGCCATCTCGGCGTCCATATCGGTTGCTATGTCGAGACCGGAAGCAACCTGCCCGAACAGCTCGAGCTCGTCGATGGTGAAGCCCAGCTGCGCGCCAAGGGCGTCGATTTCCAACATCTGTGCGGCTGATACCGCGTTGGTCTTTGAAAAGTCGATAGCCGCCTGCTTCAGCTGCGAGTATTGCTCCTCGGTTCCATCGACCGTCTTCTTCACGCTCGTGAGCCCGCTGTCGATATCGGTCGCCGCTTTAACCGTCGCCGCGCCTGCCGCCACGATTGGCATGGTCACAGCAGCGGTGAGAGCGCCACCGATGTTTGACACGCCGCCGCTGATTCCCTGAATCTTCTCGCCAGCAGTCCGCGCCTTGTCGCCAGCCGCGTCGAGCTTCTCTCCCAGCGCATTGGCTCCGCTCGCTGCGAGATGCTCCTGCCTTGCCGTCTCGGCGAGCTCGGCTTTCAACTTGGAGAGTCCCGTCTCCGTCCGGGATATATCCGATATCAGCTGCGTCCACTGCTCGCTCGTGATGTCCTCTTTGGATACCTGCGACATCGTTTCTTTTAGGATTTCGAGCTTCTCTGTCGACGCCGCTATTTGCCGGGTCAGCAGCTCCTGCTTCTTCTTCAGCAGGTCCGCGTTGGTGGGGTCGTTTTTGAGTGCTCCGTTGATTTGCCGGAGCTCCTTGTAAGTCCCTTCCGCCGCCTTGCCAGCCTGCCGGAGAGCCGAGGTCAGTTTCGTGGTGTCCGCGCCGATTTGTATGGTGAGCCCCTTGTATACGGTTGCTGCCATGCGAGCTCCTTATGTGAATAATCCGCGGGGCTCCACTCGTCATGTAATGAGTAGAGCCCCGCGGATGCTGTTGTCTTTGTTAGGTTGTTAGAAGAAGAGACGGTCTATCGCCGCCTGGTCCGCCTCGACGACGGTGTCCTGTTGTTTGCCGCCCGGATACTCCGCTGCGATGAGGTCCGTGTAGCCGATGAAGTCCTTCATCGGCATGTGCTTGATATCGTCGAAGGAGAAGCCGAGCCGAAGGAGGGAGAGGATGTTCTTCCACTCGACCCATTCTGTTGAGTCGTGTTTGCCCGCCCTGCCCGCTCCGTCTTGCTTGTCGGCGTCCGGGCATGGGCGCTCGTAGACCATCAGCTCCTGCTCGACCGCTGTCCATATCTGGTCGAGGGCTATCACTGCCTCCCCGATATCGTCAGGAATTTCGCCGCCCTTGAAGTTGAAGTCGGCATACCATTGGTCGAAGCCGGGGGTGTTGTGGTCGTCGAATGACTTGCACATAGCCCAGCAGATGCCGAGCAGCGACGGGATATCAATCTCCTCTGCCGTCGCATACCGAAGCTGAACGAGCCTTGCGATATTGGGAAGGCTCTCCCCGAACTCCCGCTTGAATGCGAGGAGAGCATAGGGAGAGCCAGCCATGCAGAGGTCCCGCCCGTAGACGATGCCCCTATACATTTTTATTCACCTATTCAGTGGGGGTTGTGGGGGTCTCCGCTGCGGGGAGGACGACCGTCTTGTAGAAGTCGGCGTACTCCTGGTCGCCTTCATAGCACCAAGTCGAAACGACCTTTTTGTCGATATCGGCGAAGTGCTTCGGCACCACGGTAAGGTTCAGGGTGTCGGTGTCAGGCTCGACGTTCTCCTGGACTCCGTTCGCCGTCTTGGAGGGACGGGAGAGCAGGCAGTCATAGCACCAGGTCCGGCGGTTCTTCTCGTCGCCCTGAATACGATATGCCATAGCGAAGTGGCGAGGCTTGCCGTCGGCGACCTCGACATACTTGCCTTTGTTGTCCTTGTACCAGCCGAGCGCTTCGCAGAGGAAGTCGTCCGGGAAGACGTCAGCGTTCACGCTGCCGGTGTAGCCGTTGTTGGTGTTAATTTCGGCAATTTTGCTGTCATCGCCGTAGACCGCCTGGGAGGAGCCTTCCGGGTCGAGCGTCAGGGACAGCACATTGGGAATGCTGATGGGCGTCTCGTAGCCCTCCTCGGTTGCGAAGGCGACGTGAAGCTCTGCGAAGCCATACTTGTAGAGGTTAGCCATTGTTGTCTCCTTAAAAAGAAAAGACCCTCGAGGGGTCTGCTGGTTAGTTATATATTCACCGCGCCTTGTGGCTCGGGAGTTGGTTTAGCGCGGGAGCGTCATCGTGTAGATGCAATACATGCAGTCATCGAAAAGGATGTCCCCGCTCCGGGAATAGGACAGGCGGCGAGCATCGAGCACATCCTCCAGGTCGTTCATCTTGCCCCAGAATTCAAATGCGTCTTTCTGCTTACCATACAGGGAGAGCTCCCAGATATCCCTCTTCGCCGCTATACCGTCATCACCTGCGACATCATCAGCGTCTTGCCGGTGGTATTCGAGGTATGGCTCGTTGGGAACGATTTCATCTTCCTGCCAGGACCCGATGCAGGTCGGCATGTTCAGCTCTTCGAGGATATCGTCGAGTGTTGTGTTAGCCATCGCCGAGCCTCCTCTTCAACTCTTTCATAGCGGTTTCAGCCGCGGGAGCGATGTGTGGAAAGGCTCGTGCCCGCCCCTTGCCGTTGGCATTGACATGCCCCTCTTCGAGCAGGTGAGTGAGACTTGCTTTCTTCTTATTGCCGATGGTTATCGTCAAGTCGCCGAGCGCGCTCTTGTCCGCATGCATGGAGAATCCCCGTTGGTATTCTCCCCAGTCGTGGTATTGTCCCGCGCCCTCCGGCGTGTCGCTCCGTAGTTGCTTTTTTGCTTGTAGTCCCGCCTTGCGAACCTCTTCGTTCACCGCTTCCTGTTCCTGCTTTTTGAAGTCAGTGAGTATCGCGTCAAATTCGCGGAGGAAGCCGTCATAGCTTACTTTGTTAGCCACGCAATTCACCTCTCAATATCGCGGTCTCGTTCTTCTCGTCCTTGTTCTCGACGCTCGTTATGTCGTAGGTCTTGCCGTCATAGTCGACAAACAGCTCCTGCGTCTGGTAGTCGTTTAGAGCGTCCAGCCAGTCCATGACGAACACGTAGCCCGTAAGGGAATTCGTTCCGCCTTCTTCATCCGCTTCTGCTCCTGAACTCTTGCGAGCCTGCAGTAAGCCCTCATATAGCGTCACGGTCTCTTCCGTGCGCCTACCGGTATGGTCGCGCCGGACTGTCTTCGCATATACGCGCGCGTGCTCTGCCGGGACGCCGATAATGCGCCGGACCCTTACGGGCATATCCCACTTGCCGCGCCATCGCCTGCCGAAGACCTGCTCCGGGCGCTGGTGGTCAGGGTGTCCAAGGACATCGCATAGAATGCCCCGGACGAGAACCTGCCTGCCTGTGAGGTCGTTCTCGTAGGTTGCCGGGAAGTGTAGGGTGTAGTCCGCTATCGCCCCCTGATACTCGTCGAGGTTGCTCTGTTGTGAGTTGGTCTCGCCGACCTGGACGACGACATCGAGGACCGGCTCCGTGCCGTCCACGAATACTGTCTCTCCGTGTATCATCGACATCACCTACCACATCGGGAGGAGTCTCATGCTCCGCTTGGATATGCCGAGCAGTCTCTTGTCCTCGTCAGTGAGCCGCCATGAATACGAGCCCTTGACACCGTAGTTGGTGGTCTCCGAATAGGTTCCGGTCGTCATCGTCTCTGATACGATGCGAGCTGATGTAGCGTGTTCCATCCGGCGCTGTGTCAGGTCGCAGCAGACTATCCGCAGGGCGTCCGCCTTCTCGCCGGTGTCGATACCGTATTGCTCGACTATCGTGTCGAGGTATATCGACGACCGCATGAGCAGCTCTTCCGCCTGTGAGACCTCGTCTGGGTCCATCTCGCGCCACCCAGCCTCTAAATCCGTTATTTCCGCGTACATCATCGTCTCTACTCCTAAAGGGGGCTTAAAACGCGACGTGGGACCTCGTAGAGGCATTCGAGCCGCAGGAGGTCCCATCTATTCGCGCTGCTTTCGTTATTCCTATGCGCCAGCCGTCGTGTCAGTGCCGTCGGTGAGCACGACGAATGCGTCCTCGTCAGCGATAGCGAAGCCGAGCTCGGCGGTCACCTTCACGGCGAACATGCCCTGCTCGAACAGGTTCACGCCGTTGACGGTCGCGGACTTGTCAATTTCGACATTGATGTCGTCGACGGTTCCATACATAGCCTTCGTCCAGTCGCCGAATACGCCGCAGATGTTGGCGTGAGTTTCATCGCCCGCGCCATAGACGCCACGAGCCACGACTGCCTTGTTGCCGAGAATCATCGGGATGGCTCCCTCGGCGGTGTTGTTGATGAACAGCGGACGCTTGTTCCCGTCCACAGCAGAGAGCAGGATGCCCTTCGCCTGGGGAGCGAGAGCGTAGCCGTCGCCCATGTAGCCAGCGACAGCGACAGCGGTGTCAGCGTCGACGAGCGACTGGTAAGTCTTGTCAGCGATGTTCACGCGGGTGCAGCCGGAGAGGTTATCGAAGTTGTTGTTAGGCTTCTCAACCGTGCCGATGACCGTCTCGTCGAATTTCTTGGAGAGAGAGTAAGGAAGCCTACGAGCGAGCTCGCCATAGAGACCAGGAAGGTCGCGGCGGAACTCGTTGGAGAATACCTCGATGACGGATATCTTCGAAGCCTGGATGTGCTTCAAGGTCCCGGTGTGCTCGGAGGTGGGAGCCTTCTCCGTCTCGCCTATCCACTTTGCCTCGGGCTCGCCGGTGATTACCGGAATTGCCGTGCCATTAGACGGCAGGGAGATTTGACGAGCCAGCTGCATGAATGCCGAAGCCTCGACGGTCTTCGCGATGATATCGCTGGACAGCTCCTCGGGGAGCTGCCCGAAGGAATCAGTGTTCAGTTCTACTTTGGTAGCCATTTTGATAGCCTTTCGTTAGTGAGTTTTGTGGTTACAGTTGCCCGTTGAAGAAGTCCTCGAAGATTTGCCCTTTCGTCTTCTTCGTCCTGGTTTCCGCGGGCGGTTGCCCTTCGTTGAGCGAGGGCTCGGCGAACCTCTCGGCGAGCTTTGCGGCTTGCTCCGTCAGCCCGTCCTCGTCGTCCGCCGTCAGGAAGCAGCGATAGTCTGTTGGCACCTTGTGCTCGTCTGCTATGCGAGCGACGAGCTCTGCTCTTTCATCAGCCGCTTTGCGTGCCGCTATCTGGGATTCCAGTTCGGCTATACGCTCCGTTGCTTTCTGCAAGTCCGTCTTGTTCGCGTCCTCTATCTCGTCGAGCTTCTCCGCCTTCGCGCGGAGCTCGTCGTAGTCAGCGAACTTCTTCTTCTCGCGGGCGAGCCGTTCCTTGATTGCTGCGTCCAGCAGTCGTTGGTGCTCCTCCTGCGTGTAGGTCTTGCCCTGCTCCGCCTGGGGCGTTGTCTCCGCTCCAGTCGATTCAGTCGTTGCCTGTGTCGTCTCTTCCATCTCTGCCTGCCTTTCCGCCCGTACGGGCGTAAGAAAGGGGCGCCAGCTCCGCCGCCGAATGCGCCCCGTTTTCCCCGGCGATTGACCGCTCGCCGTCCTGCGTAGATATGAAAAGAGCGCCCGGAGGCGCTCGAGTCATCTATATGCTGTTGAGTCTTGTGTCGTTAGCCGACGAAGCCAGCCGGCAGCCTGTCGCCGCCCCGCTCCTTGTTCTCTTTGATTTCTGCCATGATGTCCGTTATCTGGGAATCGTTATAGCCGAGCATATGCCAGTAAGTTGGCGTGCCAGCGAAGCCCTCGACGGTGGAAGCCAGCTTTTGGGCAGCATCAGCAGATGCTGCGAGAGAGGGCAATGTCGGGTTCTTCCACTGAACAGAGAACGTCCTCTCGGTATCGCCGAGCAGCTCGACGGGAACCTCCTGCTGAATGCTCATGCATAGCAAGGCAAGCTTCTTTATGGTCGCCCCAGCCAAGCGGTTCAGCCTGTCGATTTTTTCAACAAGGTCATGCCGTGAAGCGTCCATCGCCTCCGCGCTCGCCGGATTTGCTTCCGTATAGAGCAGCGAGTGAATGGGAATGCTCGCCTCCGCTGCGAACTGGTTCGCCAGCTGCCGCTCGTAGTTGATGAGCGGCTGGAGGTCTTGCCCGTTCAGCTGCCCGACCGTTGGAATGTTGCCGTCCTCGTCGATAGGCGGGAGGGCGAGCCACTTGTTCAGCGCTACCTTTGCGTCAGCGCCGAGCACGTCCTCGTTCGCCCCTGATATGTATTTAGTCGGGTAAGTGTATACCTCGCTCGCTACGACGAGCCGGAGGGCAGTCCTGTTCGCCTCGTCCTCGATGTCCTTGATAGCTTTGGTTATCATCGACTTGCCGAGCGGGTGCCGTTTGTCGGGGTTGTTCCTGAATGCGACTATGCATGGACGCCCCGTCCCGCATTTGATGCGCCTGGTCTTCACGGTGTCGCCCGTCGCGTCCACCTCGACGATATCCCCGCACGGGGTATGGAAGTTAACCACGGTCGGCACCAGCACATCGGTGGTCACGTCGATATCTACGATGACTATGCCGCATAGCTCGCGGTCTTGACGATAGTCCCACAGGACGCCAGCGTGGTTAGCATCGTAGGTCGATATGACGAAGTCTGGTTCTCCATCAGTCCCCTTCGTCGCCGTAGCGAATGCGACGCCGTGCGTCCCCAGCGAGGGAAGCGTCTCGTCATACTTCTCTATGAAGTGATTCCTGTCCATCGCCTCCAGGAAGCCGCTGGGCGCGCTCCCGGAGAATTTGTAGCCGTCGATGACGCTGCCGTTGACGACACGGTCGACCGCTTGCTGGGACCACATCATGAGCGGCATGTTGATTAACTTCGCCACCTCGGGCGGGATTGCTATGCCGAGGTTCTTCACCTTGAAGTTCCCGTCATAGCGTTCAGTGAGCTCGTCGTTGCGAGCAGCGACCGACCTCCATTTATCGACGCATGCGATGAGGAGCCTCGACTCGTAGTCAGTCATAAAAGGAAAGCGAATGTAGTCTGTGATATTAACCATGCGAGAACCCCTTCGGTCGTCCCGGATTTCGTTTAGTTGTACGGACAGCCCAATGAGCAGCAGCCATAGCCTCGACGGGAAGCTCTTCGCCCCCTCCGAACCCGTAGCCGTCCTGTCCTATCTTTCGTTTCTTGGAGGTCATCGCCGACTTGTCCAAGCACGGGTCTTCCACATGCTTGAATTTGTTCTCGTCGATGTAGGAGTTGAGCATCGTCGCAGCCGCCACAACCTCCGCTGTGGTCATTACGGTGAGCGCTTTCTTGCTCATGCCCCGCTTGATGAGCCTGTTTTTCAAGTCCTCCGCGCCACTCTTGCCGTCGATAGCGACGAGCGCCACCTTGTCCTTCTGCCTGTATATGTCATTGACAAGCCATTCGATGCCCGTCGCCGTCTCCTTGGTTTCGTATTTAATTAGCGCGCCGTAAGCCTCATCGCCTGCCAGCGTCGCCGTCGTGATGGCGACCGCCGAGCCGCCTGGGGCGAACTTGACACCGACGCACATCTTGTCAAAGTCTGTTGGGATTTCCTTGACGCTTGCGATGCGAGTGTCCAGCCAGCCGGACTTGCTGATAGCGTCCTCCGTCGCCTTGCCAGCCCACCAGCCAAGCCGTTCGCGGGCGAATTTCTCCTCGCCCATCGAGTAGAGCTCCTGCTCCTCGATGTATCGAGCGGAGAGCGTGAAGCCGAGCATGGGGTTAGTCGCATACCATCTGGTTTTGTCGTAGATGTCGCCTATCTCTTCGACTCCCCATTCGTGCCAGCAAGTCGAGGGTCGTGGGCTCTTGATGACGCTCCGTCTGATTTCACTGATGACCTCGCCGGGAGCGTCCTCGTAGTCCGGCGGGGTGAATGCGTATATGGTCTGGGGGTTGCCCAACTTCGCCGCTGACTGGGACGGAGCGATGTCAGCTTGCTGCCGGAAGGTCAGGTATTGTGCCTCGTCGATGATGTTCACGTCGACCGTCTTGCCGCGCGTGTTGCCTTTCGAGCGAGCGACGAACGAGCAGGAGCCGCCGTTCTTCATCTCCAATTTGAGGTGCCCGTTCGCATAGTTTCGACGCTTGACGAGCTTCGCGAGCTCTGGGTAAGGAAAGTCAGTATTGTTGTTTCTGGTGTCGCCGAATATCTCCATGACGATGTCGAAGACGTCCGTCATCGTATCGACGATGTGGGAGGAGAAGCGAATGGTCTCTCCGTAGATAATTAAGCCGATGAGGATGCGAGCGACGAGAATCGCCTTCGACTTGCCATTCTGTCTTGGAACCTGTAAGCAGCACATCGAGTGGGCGTATAGTCCGTCATCGCGCTTTGCCAGCCAGCAGAGGATAATGTCCTCCTGCCAGTCGAGCAGCACGACCCCGCAGTAAGCGTTAGCGAGTTCGAGGCATATGCGAGCCTCCTCTATGCTCGCGCCGACCGCGACGTTCCTAATCCTCGGCGGGCATTTCAGTGCCAGTTCTTCCAGGCTTTTTAGCGTTGAGGAATCGGAGAGCGATGTCATATAGCGGTGCCTCCTCGTCCTCGTTGCTGCCGTCGTCCTCGACAGAGACGGCGATGTCCTTGTTGTCGTTCTGCCCGAGGTATTGCTTGCCCAGCCATATCAACATTGTCGAATTGCCGGAGAGCGCCTTCTCGAATTGTGCCTCCCGTAATGCCTGCCGTCCTGCCTCTGAATAGACGGCGAACGCCTCCTCAAAGGTGAGGGGGCTGTCGTCGTCAGGTTTGATTTCGTCGTGTAGGTGCTCGTTGATGAGCTTGTTGAGTGTCTTCGGCGAGATGCCGAATATCGCCGCTATGCCGTCCCGTGTCCCGAAGCGGGAGCACATTCTCTTGAACATATCGACGTCCTTCTTGGTCCAGGTCGCCGCGGGGCGTCCTCTCTTTGCGATGGGGACCACCCCCTTTTTACTCGGTAAATTCTTTTTATAGAGCGGGGAGAAAAAGACCCCCGCCGCCGGTCCCCCAAGGGGGACAGGGAGGGGGCTACCCCCACCCATCAGCACCAAAAAGACGGCAACTCCCTCGGCTGATAGCTCTCTCTTGTCATATGGTTCTCCTCGAACCATTCGGCGAGACCATACTGCGGGAGAATCCGTCCGCTTTTCTCGTTGTTGCAGACGCGGTGGACCAGATGGCACGGCGTATAGACTCCATATACATCGCCGCCGAGGGAAGCGGGAACCTCCTCATCGACCTCGGTCGCGTAGTCAGTCATCGGCTCCGCGTCCGGCACGAGAGCATAGCCGCATAACCAGCAGGTGTCCTCGACCTGCTCCAGCCGGCGCTTCAACGCTCGCCGCTTGCTATCGCTGCCCCGGTTGCCCATGAGTCTGCTCCCTTATTTCTTCTTGTCTTTCTTCCTGTCCTGCTCGTCGTCATCATCGAAGACGCCGAGCGTCCAGAGCAGGAACAGAATGGCGGCGGCGATAGCGCAGGCGTCAGCGAAAGATATGTCCATGACCTACTCCTCTATGACCTCCGCCGTGTCGCCCGTCAGCTCCTCCCAACGCTTGATGATGACATCGCAGTAGTGGGGGTCGAGCTCCATCAGGTATGCCGTCCGCCCCATCTGCTCGGCGGCGATGAGTGTCGTGCCGCTGCCACCAAACGCGTCATAGATGACCTCGCCGGGTTTGCTGCTATTGCGTATCAGGTGCGCGAACAGCTTGACTGGTTTCATTGTCGGGTGGAGGTCATTGACCAGCGGCTTGTTGTATCGCAGGACGTCCGTCTGTATGCCGGCTTCGAGCAGGCGGTGAATCTCGGCGATGAGCTCGCCGCGGGACATCTTGTTGAGGTCTGTGTCCTCGATGATGTTAGTCTCTTTGCGCGTCGGGGCGAAGTAATGTGCCTCGCCGAGCTTCCAGCCATACACGCACGGCTCGCTCTTTGCTTGGTAATCGCACCTGCCGATGACGATGTTATTCTTTATCCAGGTTATTTCCTGTGCTCGATATAAAGATGGTATGCCGTCTATCACGCTTGCGGTGGTGATATCGCCGCCGCCATACCAAGCATAGAGCGCACCGCCCGGTTTCAAATGCGCGTCAATTTGTATAAAAACCGAGGAGAGGAACTTGTGGAATGCCTCGTCGGTCATCAGGTCGTTCTCGATATCAACCTCAATGCGATTGCCACCGTATGCCTTGTTTAGATGTTCGTTCTTACTTGCGTAGTCGCAATTGTACGGCGGGTCGGTGAGAACCATGTCGGCGAGTCGTCCGGCGAAGAGCTTGTCCACGTCGTCTTGCCTTGTGCTGTCGCCGCACATCAAGCGATGCTCGCCGAGTCGCCAGACCTGCCCGGGCTGTGCCGTCGTCGGTTCGTCATAGTCAGGCTCGGGAGGCGTGTCCTCGTCAACCGCTTCATAGTCCTCGAGCGTCTCGCCAGCGCCGAAGCCGAACTGCTCCATATCGAAGTCACCGAGAGCCTCGAGCTCGGCGGCGAGAATATCCTCGTCGTATCCCGTGTTGGTCGTCAGCTTGTTATGAACCAGCGTGTATGCCCGCCGAGCCTCGTCATCAAGGTGGTCGAGACGGATGCAGGGAACGGTGTCAATACCAAGTTGCCGGGCGGCGAGCAGTCGTCCGTGTCCTTCGACGATGACCGTCTCTCCGTCCTCGTTAGTCCAGACGGCGATGGGGTCGTCGAAGCCGAACTCCTCGATGGAGTTGCATATCTGGTCGACCTGCCATTCCGGGTGCTCCTTCGCGTTACCTGCGTAAGGGACGAGAGCGTCTGTTGGAATGCTCTCAACTTTGAGCCTCGGCGTCATTGTCATATGTTTCTCCTCAACAAATGAAAAGACCCGCCGTTGCCAGCGGGTCGTGTTGATGTTTGTGGTTTTGGTTTTGCTATACGAGCCAGCTCGGGAAGCCGTTTGCCTGCCGCTCGGGCTCGCGCATAGCGTCTAACCGCTCCTGTGTTGCGAGGTATGTCTTCCAGAGCTTCTGGTATGCGACGAGCGCCGGGTTCTCGCGGATGCCCGCCTGCCCGCCGCCATTGTTATAGGAGATGGCGACTCCGGTCGACCCGATGAGCTGCTTCGCGTTGCTTATCTTGTCCTCCATGTAGATAAGCTCCTCAGCGAGGCGTGTCGCCTCCTCCTTGCGTTCTGCCGGTATGCGATACAGCAGGCGCTTGACGCGCGTGCTCTGCGTAATCTTCCGCGCCATGGTGCCTCCTGGTGTGTCGCCTATATCGTCGAGCAGATGACGGCAGCGGCGATGGAGAGCCAGCAGCCGGCGAAGCATACGATGGCGAATACTTGGTGCCTCATCTATTTCTCCTTGAATTTGCTGATGGTTTCCACATTCTCGCGCTTCCACTTGAGCGCGTCGATGCGAGTCCCCTCGAAGAGGACCTCCCCAGTCGCTTTCAGCTTGTATCGCACGGTGTCGCCGTCCGCGCTGCGCTCCACCTCGTCCGGCTTGTATTTCTTATTGTTGCCGCTGCTTGACTTCTTTGATGCGGCGCCGCCTCCCGCGCATATTAGGAGAAGCAGGAGTCCGCCGAGGAACATCAGCCAGGGATTGCTGGTATCGACGGGAATGCCGCCCGGTGCGCCGACGCTTGTCAGCTGCGAGACCATTATGTCGAGTCCGTTCATATGCTTCTCCTCCGTGTCTTGTTTGAGATAAAGAGACTTTGAGGCGATGGTTTCGTTGCGCATGATGGTTAATATTGATGACATCACGCTGTTGAGCAGCGTGTGTCCAGAGTAAAAGAAGCGGCGAAAGCACCGCCTCGCCTCTTTGACATGAAATGTCAATTTAATGTATAGGAGAAACAGAGGCGGCAGATACTGCCACGGACCGCCAAGTTGCCGTGCTATGCCGCGCGCTCCCTGTTTATGCGATACTCCGCTGGGAGTCCAGCGTCATATAGGTTCGCCAGCCCGTCGTTGATTCGCCGTGCGGCGGTGCGCTCCGACATATACAAGCCCGTCGCTATCTCTTTAACGGTAAGACCAAGGATGTATCTCATGCGAAGCACGGATGCTTCCTCGAAGCTTAAGCCGCTGATGAGATTCAGCGCCGTATCGACCGCTTCCTCCGCTATTGCTGTTAGCTGGATAGCGGTGTCAAGCAGGTCATCATATTTGATTATCGCGTTGGGGATAGCGTCAGGAGAAACGCTTGTCATCACCTTGTCACGCGCGTAGTCGATACCAGAGACCCCGCCTGCGTGCTCGACGGCGAGACGGTATTCTGTCTGCGCCTGCTCGGCACGCTTATGGAGTCGGACGACATCGTTGAGATAGGAGCGTGCCGCGTCGGTCTTTGCGATGCGCATCTGCTCTGCGTTGCTTGCGATATGCATGTGTATCACCCCGGAGAAGAAAGAGAAGCGGCGGAGATACGAAAGGAAAGAAGAAACTCCGCCGCCTGTCATAAAGTTTCAGCGAATTGAGGGCATAAAATGGAAATATATAAAATTATTTGGAAATATTTTTGCAAAGAGAAGAGCCCCCTCACGGGGGCTCTTCGTGTCGTGTCTTTTTGCTTATGTGCTATGCGAGTATATCTTCGAGAGGCACCCCAGCTGCGAGAGCGTCCAGCATTGACTCCACTCCCGCGTCTATCGCCTCGCCGGTGTCGATGATGTTGGAATAGACGACGAGCCAGTGTAGTGGCGCCTCGAGGAATACATCCCTGCCGTTGAGAAACAGCGCGGGCACCTGTGTTGCTTTCCCGCCGATTCTTGCGACGAGGTAGTGCTCGCGGACGAAGTGCTCGAAGGTGTAGGAGAGGCAGGTGCTGTATAACTTGATGATGTTGCGGTAGTTAGTCATACCGCTCTCCCGGTCGAAATAACCGAGAGCGAGCGAGACTGCGCTCTCGGCAGCTCGTGCCTCCGCGTCTGCTTGCGTCATGATGTCCTCCTGTTTTATGCGTCCCATCGCTATTCCACCTCCTCGTCCTCGATTTCGCTGATGATGACGGGGGCGGACTCTGTGATGACGCCGGCGGCTTCCAGGCAGGCATTGTAGGTTGCGAATGCGCGGAGGAAGGCTGTCGCGTTTGTGCCGCATGTCCTGTCGACGATGACAGGGAGTTCTTGGGAGAGAGCCGCTTCCAGGTTGTCGAAGTCGGTGTAGTCGATGTCCAACTCTGTGTCTATCCGGATTTTCATTTTGGTCTCCTTCGCGTTTTGGGTGGTAGTGGTCTTACAGCGCGCCGAGGTCGCGGCTGATATCTACGTCGAGGTCGCAGAATGAGAATGCTGGTGGAGTATCACGCGGTTCGGACGAATAATCGTATCCATCATCAGGGACTTGTGCTTGCTCGTAGTCCTCGGGGGATACTCCATGCTCGAGCGCCTTCTCGTATGCTGTCCGCGCGTTCTTCTCGTCGCCAGCGTCGTGGAATTGGTGGAACTTGCGCGCGTAGTAGTCGCCCTTCGGCTCGCCCTCTGGGCGGCGCCCCCACCCGCTGCCGGACTTGCCTTTGAGATAGCGCCCGCGTCCTTCGTCGATGTTCCAGCGGCAAGCCTCGAATATCGCCTTGAATGCGATGGCAGGGAAGGTCTTGGTGTCGACGAACTTCGGCTCCTTCCCGAGCGCGCCATACTCGACGATGGCGAGGGCGAGCATTGCTTTATCTGTCGTCGACGGCAGGCTCTCGAGAGCGTTGGTGTAGGTCTCCAGCCATGTAAATTGCGCCAGCTCTTCGTTCTTCTTCGTCATTTTTATCATTCCCTTCGTTTTTTTTGTCGGCAAGTTAGTGACAGTGAGGGCAGTCAGGGTGCTCGTCGCTTGCGATGAATCCCTTCTTGCATTTCTTACAGGTGTGGAAATGCGCCGGGCGCATAGTCGCTCCGTGAAGGCGCTCCGTGATGAACATCCCTTTTGGTGTCAAAAAGACGAACGCGTCGATGGGTGTCTCTTTGTCCGCCGCGTGCCGGACGAGCGCCTGGATGAGCTCCTCGTCGCGCTCGGGGTCGGTAAAGATACCGATGTGGGTTTGGAGCTGCGGGGTGTTGTTGTAGCTCCGGCAGGACCTGTCCTGCGAGATGTAAGCAAAATCTGATTCGTAGTATTGCGACGGGAATTCAGGGAGCTCGATGCGGAGCAGTTTCTGCTCGACGGCGAGCTTGCGGTTAGACAGGTCATATGCGTCGATGTTGTACTCCCTGCAGCGCTGGACGAAGCGGGCGCGATACTTGTCGGTCAGTTCTGTTCGCGTAGCGTCGCGCCGGGCATACTGGACCATCGCCTCTGCTGGCGAGCAGAACTGGTCGTCGATGTCATATGCATGCCCGCATTTCGTACAGACGAGACGGTGTGCTGGTAGTATTTCCACTTTGCCGCATGAGGGGCACTTGTATATGCGCGCGGGAACGCCGTCCGGGTCGTCGGTGGTGGTGTCGTAGTAATACAGACGGGACGCTGTTGCGATGATAAATGCGCGCGGGTAGATGGACTTGTTCGCGCGCTTGTAGTCGTGGATATTGCCGAGGATTCCCGCCTGGACGTCGACGGCAAGCTGCTGAACTTTGTGGTCAGCGTCAGGTCCCTTTGCTTTGATGTCGACGAGGTCGGCGATGATGTTGCCGCTCGCGTCCTTACCGTAATACATATTAAAGTCCGGCGTATACCGCGGAGAGGATACGGGAATGGAAGGGTCGTAGGCATACTCTACGGTGTCCGTGTCGTAATCGAGATGGAGTCTGCCGTGGTCGCCGAGAAACTTTCCGAAGGGAGCCTCCGACATCGAGTGGTAGTAGCCGCCGGTATGACGGGAGAGAATGCGCGCGGGCTTAATGCGCGGATAGAAGCAGGGGTTAAAGAGGTCGTGAGTGTTAGCCATTTTTATCACTCCTTGGATGGCTAACGCTCGCTGCTATGTCATTACCTTGACTCCTGTTCTTTGCTGTTGCTTACCTTGTCGTTATTTCACTTACCGTGTGCGAGCTGGCTGGTAGAATCTCCGGCGCGTTTAGCCTCCTGCCGGTCAGAGGAGGTTGTTATGCTGTGATGACGCTCCTTTCCTTGCGCCCGCTCGGGGCGAAGATGAACTTGGTGTAGTAGCTGTTATAGAGACGGAAGAGCTTGTTGAACGCTTCGACGCTCGGCGGCGTGATACCGTTTTCATAGCGGTAGATGTCATCAGGTGTCAGTCCAGTCTTGTATGCTGCCGAGGGGATTGATAGACCGACTGTCTTGCGTGCCGAGCGGAGGTTGCTGGCGATGGTTGCGTAGTCATTGCTGTTCATGGTTCTTCCTTCCGTGCTGGTGCTGGTGCTTACAGGCGCTCGAGCTCGCGGCGGATGGCGTGTGCGAGAGCCTGCTCGAAGTCCTCGCGGTCGCAGGCACCGTCGGTTGCCGTGCTGATAGCCTCGGAGAGGTCGATGTCTGTGTCGGTCTCGTTGCGATATAGGTCATTGTCGCCGGCAAGCTGCCACTCTCCGGTCTCCGTGTCGATGACGAGCGTCTGGTTGTTGGTGCTATCAAATCCCCAGACGCATTCGCCGAGCTCCTCGATGTCGTACATGATGTTGCGGACGATATCGTTGATATACTCGTCGGTGATGTTGATTCCGCTCTCCGCGGTTTCTGTCTCCTCGTCGTCCTCTGCGTAGTCGAGCTCGCGGCGGATAGCCCCGGCGAGGTCGCTGTCATCGTATGCGACTTCCTCGTCCTGCTCGCGGGCGATGAAGTCATAAATGTCTTCCCTCCAGTCCGGGAGGTCCATATCATAGACGGCGCGGCAGATGTAGTTCGCGAGCTCGCGCTCGAGGTCTTCTGGGTCCCAGTGCTCCTCGTTCGCCGTCCGGATGGCTTCGTCGATGTTGAAATACCCTTCCGTGTCGAAGCAGTAGTCGTCTTGTTCCTCTGCGGTCCTCCACTCGCCCGAGCGCCGGTTGAGGACGACGGTCATCGGTGCGTCGGTCCAAGCGTAGTCGTAGACGCCGGCGCTGTGGTAGATGTCAGGCACGATGTTGCGGACGATGTCCTTGATGTATGTGCTGATGTAGATGGTGTCGTAGTTCTTCATTTTTTATTTCCTTTCGTGTTTGCGAGGTTCCTTCTCTCTCGCGCTTACATTTTTAAGTTTAGGTGGATTTCGCTTGATATTTACTTGCTTGCGATTTCCCCGACAGTTTTATTAAATATTGCTCTTGACCTGGTCTTTCTTGCCTTTGATTGCTTTCAGGTTTCTTTCAGGTTTAGCACCCGAGCAGTAAGGCACAGGCGCGGGCGGCGGCTTCTTCTTTTTTCCTGGCGACTGCCGCGCGCTCGTCGTCCGTCATCGTCGCCTGCTTGTAGATGCTGTCAAAACCACGGTCGCGTCCATCAATCCACGCCTTGGCGCTGGTGATGGCGATGGCTTTGTCAGCGTTGCTGTCGCTTACCATTCCGCGGCGGATGTCGCGTGCCCAGGCGATTTGCTTCTCGCTGCCCTCGAGCTCCGGCAGGTGATGACGAGCCTCGAAGCAGTCCAGGCACTCGCAGGACTCCTCCTGCTTGATGATGTACTCGCGCTTGCTGCCAGGTCCGTAGAGCTCGATGGTCTCCGTGCATCCGCAGGTGTGTGTGATTTCGTACTTCATGGTTCCGTTCCTTTCGTGTTTGCGAGGTTCCTCTTCCTCGCGCTTACATATACAAGTTTCGGCGAATTTTGGTAATAACCGGCATACCTGAAAAATCCCCGACAAAAATAATTTTTATAGGGTTTGACCTGGGCTTTCTTGTTTAAGGTTTCTTTCAGGTTTCTTTCGGGGTAGTGTTTGGACGCTGTTTATCACCGGCACCTCCTCGACCGTCGGAGGCTGTGATGTGTTTGACTACGAGATGACGAGACTGATGTATATGTCCCGCCCGCGCCTGGTGCTCGCGGACTGGTGGAGCGCCGGCAGCGGAGAGGGCGAGCACGAGCATATATTGTGTTATCTATGATGGAAATAATTCCATCGGCTCGGGGCTCTCGTCAGTATGTTGCCGGATATGGAGAGTATCGACGGCTGTGTGCTTGCTAATACATCTACTTCTTCCTCTCGCCAGCCCTAAAAATCGAGCTACATATACGCGCGGGCAGGATACAGAGAGTCGGGTGTGATGTTGTTTCTGGTTTCGGTTTCTTTTCTTTTCTTTTCGGATAATCCGTCCTTTGAAACGGGGATAAAGGGGGTTTATAAAGGGGTTTAAAGGGGTTTATTAAAGGGGTTTACCTTGTAGGTTAATTAAAGGTATTTATGCCCGCGCGGTATCGCCGCCGGCGAGTTTATTGTCATCGAATGCTTGCTTAATGTATTACATTGGTATATAATACAGGAGGACGAAGGCAATGTCAAAGAGGAGTGAGCATGGCGACGATATCACCTACCGAAAAAGGCAAGTCCCGGAGCAAATGCCGGAAATGGCGCATTTTTGTGTCCTGCGGGACCGACGAGTATGGTCGGCGCATACAGCGTAGCAAGCGGGTTAGGGATATGACCTACTCGGAGGCGAAGGAGGAGGCAGTCCGCTTCGAATGCGAATGTCTTGGTATCAGCAAAAGGGACACGACTTTCGCTGACTACGCCCGGAATTACCTCGAGCGCCGGCGCCCGTTGCTGAAGGAGAGCACCTACAATAACCGCCGGAGCGTGGTGGCGACCCTCGTCAAAATCTTCGGCGAGTCTGTCAAAATGAGCGGCATGACGAGCGAGCTCGTCGAATCAAAGATGAACGAGTTGCTGGTGAGAGGAGTCAGGTCGAATACCAAACCTAAACCATGTAAAGCGTCCTATGTATCGTCGCTATACACCTACCTGTCCTCCATTATGATGGACGCTGTGCGCGCTGGTATTATCACCCGCTCGCCGCTGGACGGTATCAAGCGCCCCAGCGGTAAAATCGAGAAGCGGGAAGCGCCGACGATGAAGCAGCTCGCGGACCTGGTCGATGAGATGGATGTCTCTAACGCGCACGAGATGGCCATCATCTTGCAGTGCTTGCTGGGCGTCCGTCGCGGGGAGGCGTTGGCACTCCGCTGGCAGGATATTGACTTCGACGAGAGTATTGTCCATATCCGTCATAACCTGGCGCCGAATTGCGTGCTAACATCGACGAAGACGGAGAGCAGCCGCCGGGACCTGCCGATGCCGGCGACCTTGGCGGAGAAGCTGCGGGAGAGACAAAAGGTTGTCAAAAAGGGGCTTCGCCGCGCCGTCCGGGGCGGAATGCTGGACGAGATGCCGGAGCTGGGCGATGTGTTTGTATGCTGTGACGAGATGGGACGCCCCGTCGGTCCGGGGAGTCAGACCTGCTGGTGGGCTAACCATCGTGATAGGTTTGGGATGGAAGGCTATACGGAGCACGACTTGCGGCACGGGTATTTGACGGCGCTCGCCCGCTCGGGCGTTCACCCGTCTGTTGCCCAGGCGCTCGCCGGGCACCAGACGAGCGCCATAACGATGGAGATATACACAAGTGTTGATATGTCGGCGAAGGCAAGCGGCGCGGAGGTCTTTGACGGCGCGCTGGGCGAGTTGATGGACGGAGAGGAGTAAGCATGCCGAACTGGGCTTGGAATCAGGTGGAGGTTAGGACGCGGGAGGAAGCGGAGTTTGTCAAGGAGTTCTTGGAGGCTCGCCTCGACCGCCCGCAGGTACAGGGTATCGGCGGGTCGGACGGTAAGTGGAACTACACGGTGGAGACCCGCTGGAATATCGCGGAGGACGAGATACAGGAGCTCGTGGAGCAGCGTCCTGACTTGGAGTTCATGGTGTATTTCGAGGAATGCGAGGACCGTGTCGTCGGCAGCATATACGCGCCGGGCGACGGGAGTGCTTGGATTGTCGCGGAGTATGAGCCGGACTTTGGCGATGATGACGCCGCACGAGACGCTTGGTGGGCAGACGATGAGCGGGATGCGAGGAGGAGCAGCAGGCGAGAGCGCTTTGTGTAGCGACGATAAGGAGAGGACGAAATGATAAGCATCAAGATTTACATAAATGCGAGCGACAGGGAGTGCGACATAAGTCCGGCTGATTGCGATTACTTCGAACGGTCGTTTGACGATGTCGCCGGGCTGGTTAGTTTCATAGGCGAGCAGACGGCGGAGCCGATGCGTACTGTCGAGCATTTGAGCATATCGGTTGATGGCGGGGAGATGATAGACGCGTACGACATATGCGAGTGCTGGGACGGTCCCGGCATTGACGAGTGGGAATTCACGGAGCAAACGGTGACCGAGCTTATCGAGGACTACCGGAAGCGGGTTTCGTAGCGTTTGCTATCCATTATTGTGATGACCGGCGAGCCGTTGGTGCTCGCCGGTTTTTGTTTATGCGTTCTGCTCGCAGGCACTGATGATGTCCTCGAGCTCGTCCGTCAAGATGTTCTCGTCCTCGGTGACCTCGCGGAGATAGTCCGGGTCCCAGGTGTCCTCGTCCTGGACCGCGGAGAATTGCTCGTCGTATGCTTCGAGCCAGCGGCAGAAGTCCCAGCCGTCGGCTCCCGTGGCTTCGAGAGCGGCGGCGACGCTCGTCCCGCTGCCAACTTCTTCGCCATCGAAGGAGAGGACGGTGTAGGTGTCGCCGTCGTTGGTGATGTATACCTCGCGCTCGCCGGTGCTCGTGAAGAGCTGCCCGTCGGCGATTCCTTGCTCGGGCTCGCCGAAGACGGCATGCATTGCTTCGTATGGCTTGTAGTCTGTCATTTTGGGACCTGCTCTCGTTCGACTTTGATGGTATTATATTAGTACCTGTGCTTACTGGTTGAGTATGTCATCAGGTTTCTTTGATAGTGTCAAACGAGGGATGGAGCGAGCAGTGTCTTTCTGCAACCGACTTGCATCCTCCTCGGGCATTTATTCCCGTTTTGACCTGGGGTTATATCCCGTCTATGTTATCGAGTGGGAATAGAACATTTGTTCTAAAACTGCTGTTTAAATTAGTAGAAAGATGGTGACAATAGGGTCAGGTCATTTTGTCGCACACACATTTCGCCCGACTGGTGATGTCTCTGCCAATATCTGCGATTCGCTCGATCTGACGAACTGGCATACCGAATGCACGAAGGGTTGCAAGAGCGTGATTCCTTGCTTCTTTGGGTCGTTCCTTTAGATGGCAGAAGGCTTCCTTTCCGAGAAGGGTAATGGCGTGTTCTATCAGCTCATTGTTTCCGAGTTCTCGGTGACTCTGTGGCAAAATACCCCCATTGTCACCGCTAAGGGCGGCGCAACTTCGAAGATGTTCACAGCAACGATAACAACGGGCTTCAAGTGCAAGGCACCACCATCGTGCTGCTATCATGTGCGCTATGTGCGGAAGATGCGTCATACTCACCTTCGACGAGGTGCTCGAAGTCATCCGGGAGATCGAGGTCAACTCGCCCGTGAACATCGAGCCGGATTGGCCTGCCCGAAGGCCTCTTGCATACCCGAAGGCATCTGCCCCGCTCATCGTTCCTAAGTTCGACACTGCCCTTGCGTCGCCCGCCCTCGCTTCCGAAGCGCTTTCCGCCCGTGAGCTCTCGTGGGGGTTTGAGGAGTCGTGGAAGCCCGGCGTCGTGTTCAACACGCGCATCGAGAGCACGGAAAAGCCCACGTGGCGCGACTCCATGGAACATCGCCGCTGCGTCATCCCGGTGCGCGCGTTCTTCGAAACGCACCGCGAGGAGACCTATCCTTCGCCGAAGACTGGCAGGCCCGTCAAGCGCCAGTACGAGTTTTGTGTTCCTGGTCAAAACGTCGTCCTCATCGGCTGCATCTGGAGGAGCAGCACGTTTTCCATGGTGACCACCGAGGCGAACGCCGACATGGCGCCAATCCACCACCGCATGCCGCTCATCGTGCGTCAAGAGGAGCTTCCGCTGTGGTTTGGCCCCGGCTATCGCAAGCTCGCCGACCGCTCTTCCATCAGGCTCGAAGCCAAGCGCGCCTAGATCGCAACTGACGACTGCGCTCTACGCCCACCTCTTCTGATCACCATTCCCTTCACCCGCCCCCACGCAGAGCACTCTCGCATGGAGTCGGCTCGCCGCAAGGCGCGGCTTCCTGCGCAAAACCCGCACAAGCACGGTTGGCATTGTGCAGGTTGCGGGCGAGGCCGCCCTTTGCGAAGAAGGCGCTTTGGCCCTTGCGGCTTGCGCCAGCTCCATGCCGTGTCTGCCATGGGGCGGAAGCGAAGGGCATGCCGCCAGGAAGAAGGAGGTACTTCCATGAACAGTTCGACAATCGCAAGCAACGCGCACGTAGACTTTCGCAGGATGGAGCGACAGAGCGCGCCTAAGGGCCAGGTGCAGCTCTTGAGCCCGGAAGAGGTCGCGTTACTTCTCCAGGTCTCGAAGAGCATGGTCTACAAGCTCGTTCGCGGAGGCAGGCTTGAGGCCGTGCATGTGGGACGCCTCGTGCGCATCGCGCCGAAGAGCTACGAAGACCTGCTCGCAAGACGCGGCGCCTGAGGGCGTCAGCTGGCGCGCCGATCGCGGCGAGCCAGCCATTTCTCAAGCATCATCCCAGTTCAGACCAACGGTGCCAATTTGTCACCGTAGTTTTCTGATTCGCGCCACTGGCAGTATGCGCTCTTCCCGAAATCACCGATGCGCCTTGATGACGAGCTTCTGCGAAGCTTGGTTTGCGCATAGTTGCAACTGTAGGTTGCAGATTGATTGTCAGAGCAAGCGTGTCGGGGCTGTTGCGGAATACCATGCGCAACCAATAGAAACATTTATGGCTGCATGACTCTGCTTGCAGCATGAAGTTCGTCGAGTGCGTATCGATACGCTAAGTGTTTGCGGCCGCTGACAGAAGAGATCAACGAACGGGTGCTTCCGATGTGCCCATCAGGGTCATGATCTCCTTCGTCGTTCGGCATGCGTCGGCAAGGGAAATGCCCCCCACGTAAGAATGCTCCGCAGCGTAATCGTCACATCTGCGAGTCATGGCATCATTGGATTCGATGGTGCCTAGTATCTTCTTGTAATATCGAATGACATCTGTGCTGCCACGAGAACCTGTCTTACTCCGCCTTACTCCGCCTTACTCCGTCATTTCGCGAGCATGTAGCGCTGCGAGGGGTTGTTTGATGTTGTTTCGTGCCAGGCAAGGGTCTGTTTGTTGACGAGTCGCCGCAAAGTTCGGGCGTATAGTTTGTTGCCTTTGCCGGTTCGGCCGGAGAACCCCTTCGTCGTGATGTGCCCGCGTGCCATGACAAACTGCACAACAGAGATCCCATACGGCCAATTGAACTATTTGAAGTTAACCACTGTAGTTTCTATGTCACAAAAATGATATAGTATTTGTGACATAGAAAGGATTACGGAGTGCGCGAGCGAAGAACAATAGCGGAAATACTTTACGAAGCAGAGCCAGGAGAGGTTTTTGTGCCAGCCGATTTTATTGAGGCGGGATCAGCAGATGCTGTCCGTAAGGCGCTGTCTCGAATGGTGGAGACTGGTGAGTTGGAACGGCCCATACGTGGGCTTTATCGTAAGCCGCGGCGGAGCGTGTTTTTGGATGAGGCGGTACCGGCGAGTCCAGATGAGATAGCGGAGACCCTTGCTCGGAAGTTCGGGTGGCATATTGCTCCGTATGGGGATACGGCTCTTAATCGACTAGGCGTTGATTCTCAAGTACCTTCGATTATGCGCTATGTGAGCGACGGGCCGTATCGGACTTATCAGTACGGTCCTTATACGATTGAGTTTCGGCATGCAGCAAATCGCGACCTTTCGAGATTGAATCCGATTTCCGCTACCGTGGTACAGGCGTTGAAGGCGCTTGGCAAAAACGGCGTGACGAAGGACAAGCTCGACATCATCTCGTCCCGGCTTGACGATTCTCAGATGGAAAAGCTTGAGTACGAGACTCGTAACGCCACGGCATGGGTGCGGGAGGCAGTAAAGGATATGAAGAAAAGGAGGGAGTAGCATGCGTGAGTTTGCGGTATTGCCGCAGCAGGATCGTGCGGATGCGCTAATCATAGCTGCGCGAAAGAAAGGAATGCACCCTGCCATTGTCGAGAAGGATTTCTGGGTTTGCTGGACTCTCGATTACCTGTTCGGGAAGTCTGCATACAAGGACTCGTTCGCTTTCAAAGGTGGCACGAGCCTGTCAAAGGGCTTTAACCTCATCGAGCGCTTTTCGGAAGACATTGACCTGATTTTTGATTGGAGACTTCTTGGGTATGGAGCTGAAGAGCCTTGGGAGAAAAGGAGCAACACCAAGCAGGATGCGTTCATAAAGCAGATTAACGAGGATGCCGCATCGTTTCTGCGCGAAAAGTTGATGCTCGAAATGCAGACGTACCTTGAGGAGCAAAATATCGCCAACTCTACGCTGAGGATCGACGAAGAAGATTCTCAAACGCTCAGATTCTTTTACCCCCAGTCCTTTTCTGATGATTCCATTCTGCAGGAGATAAGGCTGGAGACGGGCGCTCTCGCAGCATGGACGCCCACGACAGTGGCACGTATCAGCCCTTATATTGCCCAAGAGTTCCCGGAAGCTTTTGCGCAGTCAGAAACATCCGTGCGTACGGTATCTCCCGAGAGGACGTTCTGGGAAAAGGCGACTATCTTGCACAAGGAGGCATTCCGCACAAACGGCAGGTTCCCTTCCAGGTATTCCCGTCACTACTACGACCTCTACAGGCTGGCGCATTCCAATGTCAAAGAGAGGGCGCTAAGTGATACGGGTCTCCTTAAGAGCGTAGTTGATTTCAAGATGACGTTTTGGCGGTCGAACGCCGCTCGATATGATCTATGCGCTCCTGGAACGTTGAGGCTTGTACCTCCGGAAATTGCCATGCCTCTGGTTGAGCAAGACTATGCATCCATGCAAAACATGATATTTGGCAGTGCTCCTGATTTCAGTGAACTGATGTCGGGCATTTCGGAGCTTGAATCAGAGATCAATGACCTTGCGTCTGCAGAGGATTAGTTTTATGCGTATATCCGATGCCGATGTTAATTCCTAAGCGCTGTTTCGCAATGTATTGAGCGGTATGGAGTTAATCCTTGAGCACGGGTACGTCAATTCCTGGGCACTCTCATGATCATCCTGCATGGTAAAGACGACCGTGCTCGAGGCCGTACACGTGGGACGCCTCGTGCGCATTGCGCCGAAGAGCTACGAGGACCTGCTCGCAAGGCGCGGCGCCTGAGGGTGCGAAGGGGCCTGCGAAAGCGTGCAGCCCTCATTTTCTCGAAGAATCACCAGGTCAGACCAGCGGTGCCAATTTGGCACCGTAATTTCGAAGTCATTAGGATCTTCTGCTAATCGCTCGCATAAACTCAACCTGGACTCACTACCTCACGTTTTCATCTACATAGCACTCGCGCTTCTCTTATGTGAGGCGATTGTATAATTCGACTACCTCAAGATACAGTTGTGTCCGTGGGACATCGATTGTTCGTGCAGGTATTATCCGGTAGCTTGAGGTAGGGCAAAAGACGCTGCTCGTCTGATGAACACTCCGATTGAAGGATTATCAGTGGCAAAATACGAAATGCTGACACTTATCATTTCCTGTATCGCGATCATTACCTCTATTGCGATTCCCTTGGCTGGCCATATCTACAGAAAGCTACAGAAGCCAAAGCTCGATATCTACGAGTTCGAGCATCAGCCATTGACGGTTATGTATTCGACATTGGGCAATCGCATAAGGTTCAATTTCTCGATACTATGCCAAAACGCCCCATGCGTAGTCCGGAGCATAGAGGCAGAGGTTTTTCATGAGGCTAGTGGCGAGCTTATGAGGATGCGATGGGTCATCATGGAGCCCGTTCGTTCGGACTGGGCAAACGGCATGGGAAGCATTATCAACCTCAATAGCATGACCCCTGCTCATCCATTGCTGATAGACGCTAATGCTCTAGTTCCGCTCTCTGTCCATTTTGAGCCTCTCGATAATTCAGCGTTCCACGATGCCTATAACCGCAGGCTAGCTTTGGGCGATGTCGAACTGCCCGAAACCCTAGAAAAGCAGAGACCAAGCGATCGGTTCGATGGGCTTCCGCATGCTGGCGGTATTGATGCCCTGATGCGACAGCTAAAGGAGTTGTGCTTTTGGGATCACGGACGTTATAGATTACGCGTAAGGTTGATCTATGATGCAAACAAATCACACGAAAAGGACTTCTACTTCGATCTAGCCGCTGAGGAATCGGATCAGCTTCGCTCCAATGCGAAGAAGCTGCTTCTTTGCGAAGTATGCCCCAGGAGCTCCAATCCCGTGGTGGCGCAGTGCATTTCGATTGCAAAGGATGTCGAGAAGTAGAGTGAGGCAAGATATTTGCGCTCAAATAACCTCAATCGATCTCGTTGGCGCCACGTCTTTCATGCAGCTGTCGGTGCCGCGGGTAAGCTTCTCCGATGACATACCTGCATTGCTTGCAGGGGCGAACTCAATCTGAACTCACTTTGAACTCAGCGTTTCTCGTTTGAGCTGGTCGTCGTTTTACTCCGCTATGCGGAATTTACTCCTTAGCTATTCCAGGAGAGTTAATCTTCGGGAAATAGGAGCCCTCCTTCTGAGCCGTGAACTCAGATAGCGGGAAGACATAGTAAAAATACCAGCTCAGAGAACTGGTATTGATGCTTGGAATTTATTCCGGTGTCGTGCCGTCTTGCTAGCTGATCTGGGTGAGTTCAAAACGATACTGTAACATCTGAACACGCATAGGAATGAGCGATACGAGATAGACGAAGTAATACGCATAGCACGGAAATCAAACGTTGCGACGATCGAATGGGAATGAAATTCCCAGGCCAGAACCGCAATCCACCATCGTTGACTCCTAGTGAACACAAGTGAACATGGGTGAGCATAGGGCATGAAAGCTATCTGCAACTTGAAGGAGTAAAACGCCTTGAGAACCCTCCGAATCACGCCGATACGGAGAGTTTCTTCATGCTCTCTCACCAGGGGAAATGATTCGTTTTATCCTAAAAAGGTGTTAGCGGTTCGTGTCGGTTGTCCACCCATGCGCACCCATGCACAACCATGTTGGGCGATGCAAGCCACCCTCGACTATCCCTTTTGGCGATTTCGGCCGCCTTGCCCGGATTTGTAATCACTTTGTAATCACCCCCGGTTCCTTTGGGTGGCTTGCAGAGGAAAGCCCTGCTCAGCGTTGGGGGATAAATGATGCGCCGCAACTTGCAGAATAAGACCGACCTGGATGGGCTCGGAGCGGAATGATGAGCAGTTCCGAGGGTGTTTTTACTCCAAAAACGGCTTGCTCTTGGCATGACGAGTCGCCGCTCTTTCCCTTCGTGTGCTCGCGTATCCCGCAGTTTTCGGCGTCATGGCTGCGCATGCCCTCGGCCTTCGCCGCCTCGCAGATGTCGCAAACGTCTTGGACGCGCTTGAGAAGCTCGAAGAGAGCGGTATTCCGTTCGAGTTCTGCAGGGTCGGCGAGAGTTGGGATGACATAGAGTTCAGAACGGTCGGCGGCTACGATGAACTCACGATGCACGTCGAGCCTTCCGTTGGCATCGATGTTTTCTGATTGCGCGGCGTGCATCTTCGGAGCCTTCTTGTTGGAGCGGTCCAGCGCCAGCGACATGCTCCCGTCTTCTTCGAGCCGCGGGCGCAACCCGAACGCCTCGTCGATCCTGAACAGGTATTCGAGCGCCTCCCTGCCAGATGCCACGGTGATGCCCATGAAGGCCTCGGGGGCCATGTCCAGGGCATCGGCGATCTTCCCTATGTGAGTCTCGCTGGGCGCTCTGTTCCCCAGCTCGTAGTTCCTTATCGCAGAGTCCGTTTGCTGCAAGCTGCACCGGAAGGGTGAGCAACGACTTCTTCGAGGAGAGGTTCTTCGGAGGCTCACCGACGAGAGAGGAGACTGGCAATGACCGTTAGGGAAATGCCCAACGGCACATTCACCGTGCAGTTCAGATGCAAGGACAAGGAAGGAAACGAGCAGCACAAGTTCCGCCGCGGATTCGAGACTGTGGAAGCTGCGGCAGCCTGGGAGGCCGACTACAAGGCGACCAGGGGACAGTCGATGGCGATGACCTTCTCGTCCTTCCTGTATATCTACCACGAAGATCTCGGGCCTCGCATCTGCGAGACTTGCCGGGGGATAGCCCCCGGCGCTTGGAAGTAGCGACGAATCGCCACCGATGGATTTATACCACGAAGCGCTCCGTCTTGAAACAAGTGGTCGGACAGAGGCCGACAGAATCGCCTCCCTGGGCTACGGCGCAAGCGCCGTTACGGGTATCACGTACGCTCCCGCCTCTTTGTCGTAACGCGCCACCTCGCCGGCGCCCGTCAGCACGGCGAGGAACTCCGGGCTCGGATTTCGGGCAGCTGGGTTCAAGGAGACCTTCCTCTTCAGCCTCAGCAGCGCATCGATGCCGGCATCGACCCCAGCCTCCCCGAGCTTGACCTCGAACGCCGCCCACCTGCCGTCGCGAAGCTCGATGACGGCGTCCACCTCGAGCCCGTCGGAGTCGCGATAGTAATGGAGAGCGTCGCGCGGGGCCTCGGGCAATAGGGAGGCGTACGCGGAGAGGTCATGCATGCACAGGGACTCGAACAGGATGCCGAACAGCTGGCCGTCTTCCAATAGCCGCGTGTCGTTCGTGCGCAGGAGGTTGGCTGCCAGCGACGGGTCGGAGAAGTACCGCTTGGGCTTCACCCTCAAGCGGCTCTTGGAGCGGATCGGGGCATCCCATCCCCTTATGGGACGTATTAGGTACAGGCGCTCGAAAGCGGTGATGTATTCCGAGACCGCGTTCTTCATGGCATCCGTCGGCCTTTCGGAGAACACGTCCTCTGCGATGGTCTCCAGCTTGGCGGACGTGCCCACGTTCCTGGCCAGCGAGAGGGCGACCCTTCGTGCGATCTGACCGCCCAGCCCCCTCTTCGGGATGTTCACATCGAAGACGGCGTCGAAGTACGAGTCGATATAGGCGGTCGCGGCTCTCTTGCTCTTTCCCTGAAGTGCCGGCCAGCCGCCGCGGCAGATTATCGATGCGAGCTCGGGAAGCTTCTGCTGGACGAGCTGCGGTTCGAACCGCCCCTCGAACAAGCCCGAAAGCGACACCTTGCCCGAAGACTCGCCGGTCTCCGCAAGCGTCATCGTGCTCATCGGCACTCTCAGGATGCGACCTGCGCCGCTATGGGCGACGGCGTCCCGCTTTAGTGACGATGATCCCGTCAAGATGAACAGGCCCGCTTCGCCCCCTGAGTCGTCCACGAAGTTGCGGACGGCATCCCACACGGACGGGACGTCCTGCCACTCATCGATGACGTGCGGCCTGTCGCCCAGCAAGGCGATCGACGGGTCCGCTTCTGCGACCCTTCGCACGTCTGGCTCAGCTAGTCGCGTGACGCTTCGCCCGAACGAGAGGGAGGTCCACGTCTTCCCGCACCACATGGGCCCGTAGACCTCCACCGCCCCGAAATCGTCCAGCGCACGCGACAGCAACCTGTCGACCAGCCTGGGCATGTACTTCTTGGGCTTGAGGCTTCCCTGTTCCATGCGTCGCGCTCCATCTGCGGTAATGACATTACAAAGCCATTATAGCTTTCAGAGGATTTGCGGAATAGTTTTTAGAGGCGACTTTGTATAGATTTTAGAGAAAAGCGTTGATTGGTTGATTGTCATCTTTAATGCCAAACACCAGGCATTAGGTCTGTCAGTGTCGCAGAATGCGGGCACATCCGATGTCATAACATAGTCCCATGTGCCTTCTCGCCATGCGAGACAGGAGGCAATCATGGGAA
>NZ_JAAKEC010000019.1 GCF_011038975.1 Adlercreutzia sp. ZJ176
CCGTTCTTCATCATCTTGGCGCCGCAGACGCCGCATTTTGGGCTAGACACCGCTCACCCCCGACCCGGACTGACTTTTTTCTCGAAAAAGTGTCCCCGAACAGGGGTGTCAAGTGCTTTTGTTACACGCTTTCTTGCCTATAGGGAAGTTGGTCGGCAACAACTCCGGAGGCATGTATGTCTAGCTTGAACTGGGAAGATAGGGTAATTCTTTACACACTTTTCTGCCTATATCCCGCCAACTGGCGAGAAATGCGCGATCTGATACCCCCAAAAGCCTGCCAGCAGAAAGCTCCTTTCGACAAGGCCCGCAAAACCCCTGTTCAGAAGAAATCGCTCTTGCTCAGTCGGGTACTCGAGCGATCTGATACCCCCAAATGGGTATCAGATCGCGCATTTCTCGCCCTTCCCTAAGCAAAAGCGCGCATTCCCTTGTCCGCGCGGAATTGCCCGCGAGACTCCCGCACGCCGTCCTCCGCGCATTCCCGCGCGCCCGCGAACCCTCTGCGCTCCCGCGCGCCCATGTTCTCTCGCGTGGGCGACGTAAAGTGCACCGTCAACCACATCATCCTCCGCGTCCCCGCCCGCGCGCCCGCAACCCTTCCCGCAGCCCGCCGCCTCCCCGCGCCCCGCCCTTCCCACCCTTCGCACTCACGCCGAAACCGCCTCCTTCCCCATTGACAATCGCGATTCCCGCTATAGAATATGAGCACTTACATAGCGTTTCCCCGCTGAAGCGCTCTGGATCCCCTGGCTGACGGCACGTGCCGTCAGCCGAAGGGAAACAGGGCGTGGATGGGGTCTCTGGAGAATCCCGGCAACGGGTGCCGAAGGGGCAAGGCGCTTGGGGAGGCTGCCGCGCATCGCACGCCGCAGCCGCACCGCAAGCGTTGAAACTCTCAGGCCAAAGGACAGAGTGAAGCAATGAGCTTAATCGCGCATTTCTTTTCCCTTCTTCGGGTGTCCTCTGGAGGCTTCGCCGCACTCAACGCGGAGGACTCGCAGGTAACGAGGAACCGAAGGAAGGACAGTTCAATTGGAAAGCTTCTTTGAGTCGTTCAACGAGATCTTGGGCGTTATCGACGACTTCATCTGGGGCGTGCCGCTCATGGTGCTCATCCTGTTCGGCGGCCTGCTGCTCACCTGCCGCCTGAAGGGCCTGCAGTTCAGCCAGCTGCCGCGCGCGCTCCGCTACATGATCAAGAACGAGGAGGGCGGCAAGGGCGAGGTGTCGAGCTTCGCCGCGCTGTGCACCGCGCTGTCGGCCACCATCGGCACCGGCAACATCGTGGGCGTCGCCACCGCCATCGTGGCGGGCGGCCCGGGCGCGCTGTTCTGGATGTGGCTCGCCGCGCTGTTCGGCATGGCCACCAAGTACTCCGAGGGCCTGCTCGCCGTGAAGTACCGCTCCGTGAGCGCAAACGGCCACGTGCTCGGCGGCCCGTTCTACTACATCGAGCGCGGCATGGGCATGAACTGGCGCTGGCTCGCCAAGCTGTTCGCGTTCTTCGGCATGTGCGTGGGCCTGTTCGGCATCGGCACGTTCACGCAGGTCAACTCCATCTCCGGCGCCATCACGGGCTTCTTCGACCCCGAGGGCGCCCACACCGTGAGCCTGCTCGGCATGGACTATTCCATCGCCACCATCGCCGGCTCGCTGCTTCTGGCGCTGCTGGTGGGCCTCGTGCTCATCGGCGGCCTGCGCCGCATCGCCAGCGTGTCCGAGAAGGTCATCCCCGCCATGGTGGTCATCTACGTGGGCTTCTCGCTGGTCCTGATCGTCGCGAACATCACCGCGCTGCCCGCCGCGCTCGCGACCATCTTCCAGAGCGCGTTCGGCCTGCAGGCCGCTGCCGGCGGCGCGCTGGGGGCCATCATCATCGCCATGCAGAAGGGCATCGCGCGCGGCATCTTCTCGAACGAGGCCGGCCTGGGCTCGGCGCCCATCGCCGCCGCTGCCGCGCAGACCAAGGAGCCGGTGCGCCAGGGCCTCGTGTCCATGACCGGCACGTTTTTGGACACCATCATCGTGTGCTCCATGACGGGCCTGGCCATCGTGATGACCGGCGCCTACCAGCTGCCCGGCCTCGAGGGGTCGGCCGTGACCACCGCCGCGTTCCAGGCGGGCCTGCCGTTCATCCCTGGCGAGGCGGTGGCGTTCATCATGATGCTGTGCCTGGTCCTGTTCGGCTTCACCACCATCCTGGGCTGGGACTACTACGGCGAACGCTGCCTCGAGTACTTCTCCAACGGCTCCATGAAGGCCGTGAAGGCGTACCGCTGGCTCTACATCCTCGCCGTGTTCATCGGCCCCTACATGACAGTCTCCGCCGTGTGGACCATCGCCGACATCTTCAACGGCCTGATGGCGCTGCCCAACATGATCGCCCTGATCGCGCTCTCGGGCGTGGTGGCGAAGGAGACGCGCGGCTACTTCGCGCGCCTGAAGGCCGCGAACGGCGTGGAGGCCGCCATGGCGCCGCGTCCCGACGACTCCGAGGACTGGAAGGTGCCGAAGGACCGCTCCGGCGCGGGCGCGGGCGCGGGCACCGCGGGCGCGGGCGCGGGCACCGCGGACACCGCGGGCGCGGGCGCGGGCACCGCGGACTCGGAGCTGGAGCCTGCTACAGCCTAGTAGGCTCCAGCCTAACGCGTCGAAGGACCGCAGGTAGCGCAGCAGCACGGTCTTGAGCTTGAGCTAACTTCGATCTTCGTCGCTGCTTCGTGCGATTTGGCGCGTTCTAACGGCGAAAACTCGACGAAGATCGCCAGAGCGACGCCAACGCGCATGAAAGAGGGCCTGTCCCCAGAAAAAGGGCCTGCTCCCCATTGTGAATAGCAACGGGGAGCAGGCTCTTCGGCATCCTTTGCTACCTGAGCGCGTCGGCCACCTTGCGGGCCGCGGCGGTGATGGTGAGGTCGTTCACGTCCACCACGATGTCGGCGTAGCGCTCGTACAGCGGCTTGCGCTCGTCGTACAGGTCGCGCAGGCTCATGCCGATGCCGCCCTTCATCACCACGCCGCGCTCCGAGAAGTCGGTCAGGCGCGCGCGGAGCTCGTCGTAGCTGATCTGCAGGTACACAACGCGCCCGATCTCGCCGAGGTGCCTCATGGCCTCCTCCGAGTACACCGCCGAGCCGCCCGTGGAGATGATGGTGTGCTTGAAGCTCATCTTGGAGAGCACCTGGTTCTCCACGTCGATGAAGCCCTCGGGGCCGCACGCGTCGATGAGGCGCTGCAGCGTGTTGTCGCACTGCTGCTGGATGAGCAGGTCAGCGTCGACGAAATCGTAGTTCATGATCTTCGCCAGAACGACGCCGAGCGTGGACTTCCCTGCGCCGGGCATGCCGATGAGCACGATGTTGTCGCGTCCCGGCTCGTCAATCTTCTCCTTCATGGCCCTTCCTCACTCCTTCGCCGGCTCGGCGCCCTCGGGCGCCGCCGGCTCGTCTTTCCGCTTCCCGAACCTCTCGGGCAGAACCTCGCTTACCACAATAGCACCAAAGATGAGCGCGAAGCCCGCGATCAGGCGCGGCGTCATCTGCTCGCCGTAGAGCAGCACCGAGAACAACACGCCGAACACCGACTCCAGCGACAGGAGCAGCGAGCCCTGCGCGGGGGGCACGTGGGCCAGCGCCACGTTCTGGAACACGAGCGCCACGCATGACGCGAATACCACCAAGTAGAACAAGTTGAACAGGAACTCCGGCGTGAGCGCGGCCACGTTCGGCGGCGTCTCCGTGAGCGCGCCGATCGCGATGCCGCAGATGCCCCCGACCCAGAACTGGTACACCGTGAGGGCCAGCACGTCGCGGCCCTGCGCGAACTTCGACACGCACGCGATGTGCACCGCGAAGAACACCGCGCACAGCAGCGTCATGAAGTCGCCGAACTCCACCGTGAGCGCCCCCGATGAGAGCGACACCATCCCGACGCCCGCCACGCACATCACAGCCGCCACCAGGTTGAACGCGGTCGGCCGCCTCTTCGCGATCAGCCAGAACACGAACGGCACGATCACGCAGTACGTGGCCGTGAGGAACGCGTTCTTGCCGGGCGTGGTGTGGGCGAGCCCGATGGTCTGAACCCAGAAGGCGAGGAAGTTCAGCACGCCCAAGATGCCGCCCGCCACCAGGTACTCCCTGGTCAGCGCAACGCGCATATGGCGGAAAAACACCGCGGTGAGCACCACGGCCGTGAGCGCGAAACGCACGCCGATGAGCCAGGCGGGCTCGAGCACGCTCACGGCGTCCTTCATCACCACGAAGCTGAAGCCCCAGATGACGGTGGCCACGACGATCATGAGCTTGTACACGATGGCGGGGATGTTCCTCTTTGCGTTCATAGGCCGCCTATTATAGCGGACTTGCCGGCGAAGCCGCGCAGAGCATGAACGAATGTTTCACGTGAAACACTCGGGCAGCGCGCTTGGGATGGGCATGGGGAGGGCGGGCGCGGGAAGGGAGATACGCGGGGCAGGGCGCGACGGGGCGCGGTAGGCGAGACGGGCGGGCGGACGCGGAGCGGAAGATACGTGCGGCAGGCGAAGCGGCGCCCGTTAGGGCATGCGCGGGGCGGGACAGACGAAGCGACGTGCTCGAACGTGCGCGAAGCGAGTGCGAAAGGCCGCGTCCCGCCGCACGTCTCGCCACGCCCGCCGCACGTCTCGCCACGCCCGCCGCACGACCCACGCCCTAACGGGCGCCGCCGCCTGCGCCGAAGCCGCCGCCCCCACCGGCGGAGAAGCCGCCGCCGCACGCGCCGGCGCTGCTGCCCGTGGCGTTGAGGTTGACCGCCGCCGCACGCGCGCCCTCGTACGTCTCGTCGACCGAGGCGTTGATCGTCTCGCTCGCGCTGCGCGCCGCCACGCTGCTTGCGACGTACCACATGTACCACGGCATGAGGAATATGCCGCCGAAGTCGGGCGCGGAACGGAGGTCGGCGTGCGCAACGGCCGCCTCCCAGTCCTTCATCGCCGGCCCCGTCACGCCGAACAAGAAGGCGTACACCATGAGCTCGCTCATCTTCTCCTCGCTCTCAGGCGGGAAGTCCGCGCAGCTCGACGCGTCGCGCATCCAATTGCGCAGCGCCTTCGCGCGCGCCGCGATGTTGTTGCCGCGCTCAGTGCGGCGCGGCATGTAGTTGGCCAGCAGCCCGAGCACCACGAATGTGGGAACCGCGAGCGCCGCCGCGAGCAGCTCGTCTGTCACCGCGGTCATGAGCAGGCCGATCACCAGCACCACGACCGCCGCGGCCGCCAACGCCTTGCGCAGCGTGTAGCCCGCAGGCTCGAAGAACTCCTGCTTCGCGACCTCCTCGGACAGCGCCGCCTGCCACCCCTTCATGCTCTCCACGTAGGCTTCGGGGTTCCGGTCGGCGTGCTCGCGCAGGGACACGAGCCAGAGGGAGGGCTCGCCCGCGGCGACGTCCTCGAACAGCAGCTTCAACGTGGCGCGCTCGACGGGGTCGGTGACCTTGCGCGCCTGGTCGTCGACGCGCACGATGCGGTAGCCCTCGACCTCTTTGCCGAAGCTGTCAGGGTGGGTGCCCGCCTCGATGCGCAGCACGTCGCGGCGCGCGAGGTCGAGCAGCGTGGCGGTGAAGTCATCGGCGCTCTCGTGGTTCCAGCGCCACAGGCGGCCCACCACCGCCGGCCGCATGCCGTGCTCCGGCACGTCGCGCCAGTACTTCTCGGTGAAGTCGGGCGTGTGCTCGCGTCCGAAGCGCAAGAACAGGATCGCGCCGACCGCGAGGATCAGCGCGCACGCGACCACCAGGCCGATGCGGATCCGCAGGTCGTTGACGCGCTGGTTGTTGGCCTGGTCGGTCCACGCCTTCTCCTCGGCCAGCACGGTGTCGAGGCGCGTGGTTCCCTGGTTCGCCAGGCGCGCCTCGGCGTCGAGGTTCGTGAGCCACGACACGGGGAACACCACGCGCGCCTCGGCGTACTGCCCCGCGACCACGCGGGAGACGTCGTAGGTGACGGTGCCGTCCTCGTTGACGGATACCACGCCGTCGAGCGGCCCATGCCCCCACGCGCGCACGTTGCCGCCGGGCTCGACGGTCACGCCAGGGGGGACGGGCAGCACGATGGTAGCCGACACGTTCTCGGAGTCCACCTCACGGCCCTCGCCCACGTACTTCCAGTAGACCTCGGCGATGTCGTCATACGCCTGCACGCCGTTGGCCACGACGTAGTCGATCTCGAAGATCATCTGCGTGTCTTCCCGGTCGAAGAACGCGTAGAGCGTGTTCTGCGCCCGGTCGAACGACCAGGAGTCAGTGCCGGGGCCGCCCTCCTCGCGCCAGCCCACCTTGAACGGCACGGGGTCGAGCGCCAGCCACTCGCCCTCCACGCTGCCTGCGGCGTCGACGTGCGCCATGCGCACCGCGTTGACTGTGACCTCGGCGTTTTGCGGCAGGCCCTGGAACTCCCACCAGACCGCGGTGAACGCGCCGTCGAAGTCGAACGCGCGCTGCTCCACCACGTGGAGCGAGCCGTCGGTCTGGGCCTGAGCCGTGAGGTTCACGCTCGGGCAGCTGTAGGACTTCGCCAAGGCGGACGCGGGCGCCGCCAAGCAGGCCAAACACGCGAGAAACATACATGCGGCGAGCGCGAGGGCGATGCGCACCGCATGGGCGCGAGGTGCGGGCGCCGTCTGGGAGGCGCGAAGCGCAGCTTTCACCTCAGAACCTCCTTGGTCTTTCGTTCGAAAACCACCGTTTGGGGAAATTAGCCCCCATTATACGCCCCGCGGAGATGTGTTTTTCGTTGCATTGGCCGCAGAAGTCGGGTATGATTCTTTATTGCTTGCGGAGAAGTGACCGAGAGGCCGAAGGTGCTCGCCTGCTAAGTGAGTATGCCCCAAAAGGGCATCTAGGGTTCGAATCCCTACTTCTCCGCCATGTTTTTTCTACGCCCCACCTGGGGCGTTTTTCATATCTGGAAGACGGTCAGGGACTCACCCCGTGTGCCCAGAAAATCGTCTGGTCCCTGGTCGCAAGAAAAACCCTCGGGTGGATGAGCCCGGCGGAATATCGCTTATCGTTAGGGTATGCTGCCTAGGGTGTCCAGGAAATCGTCCAGCTCCTCAACCCTCGATTGTTCGCTGACGGTATTCAACCACTGCGTGGAACCCCCCCCTTGCTCGCTAGCGCTCCCAGGGCCAGCGGAGCTTGGTGGACGCCTTCTGCGACTTCTTCTTGTAATGCGGATTGTGCTTCAGGAACACGTGGTTGCACCAGCGCGTGACCAGAAGGCCCACGACGCCCACCATCACGCAGCTCACCGCCAGGTCAAACACGCCGCTGTTGCTCTCGAAGAGCGCGTAGAGCGACGCCAGGCCGAAGAACACCGTGATCGCGCCGCACAGCCACGTGAACGTCGTGACGAGGATCTCCTTCGCGCGCGCCGGCGAGTGGCGGTACGTGACCACCAGGTAGATCACCGCCGCGAGCGCCGCCAGAATCAGGAGAAGCGGAACTATGCGCGTCAGCCGCGCCATCAAACCCAGCATCTCGCCTCTCCTTCCACGCCTTATGCGTCGCCCACGCCGCGCTGACCGTTACCGCTCGAACATATCACACTCTTGCCGCTCGCCGCGCCACGCCGGAATGTTTCACGTGAAACATTCCCGCCGCGCGAGCCGCCCGTTACCGGCGGGGCAGCTTCGCGGAGCGCAGCGACGAGAACGTGGTGGCGCGCGCCCACCATCCGCGCGCCTGCGCGGCGGCGGCCACGGCGCAGGCCGCCGCGAAGTCCTTCATGACGGCAAACGTGGTGGCCCCGCTTCCGCACAGGAGCACCTCGCCCGCGCGCACACCAGGCTGCGCTTCGAGCCAGGCGCGCACCTCGGCGAGCTCGGGAGAGAGCTGCTCCGAGACGGGCGCCAGGTTGTTCACAAGCGGGACCTCTGCCGCGCCTGCGGCGGCGAGCGCCTGCTCGGAGAGGCGCGCGGAAACGAGCTGCGGGCTTTCGTCAAACGCACGGTACGCCGCCGCCGTGGAGACGCCCGCAGGCGGCTTCACCAGGACGACCGAGTCCTTTCGCGGGGAGAGCGCGCGGCCGAACACCTCGCCCGCGCCCGTGAACAGCGCGCATCCGCCGTAGAGGAAGAACGCCACGTCGGCGCCGAGGCTGCGCGCCACGCCCGCTACCGTATCGTCGTCAGACGCAAGCCCCCAGAAACCAGCCATCGCCACCAGCGCGGTGGCCGCGTTCGACGAGCCTCCGCCCAACCCGCCCTCGTGGGGGATGTTCTTCTCGACGCGAACGGAGACCTGCTCGCGCTGCGTGCGGCCAAGCGCGCAGGCCAGCGCGTCGATCGCCTTGAAGATGATGTTCTCGCGCGCGGGGATGCGCAGCGGCTTTAACCCCGCGGCCGCGGCCTTGTCGGCCAGGTCGATGCTCACGAGCACGTTCTGCCCGGGTCCGCCGACGGCAAGGTGGTCCTTTCCCTCCGCGCCCTCGAACGCCTCCGCTCCCGCGGGCGCGCAGCGCACGTACATCACGTCGTGCAGAGTCACTGCGTGCATGACGTTCGTCACGTCGTGGTAGCCGTCCGACCGGCGCGCGCCCACGCCCAAAAACAGGTTCACCTTCGCGGGCGAGACCAGCTTGATCGACCCCGCTCCCAAGAACGTGTCAGCCGACCACTGGGCGTCGCGGGCAATCGCGAGCATGTCAACTTTCGGAGCTTCGCTCACTTCTTCTTCCTCCTGCTTGCAAAGAAATCTCGCAGCATGCCGACGCACTCGTCTCGCATGACGCCCGGCGTTACCGCGAACTGGTGGTTGAGCCGCTCATCGGCGTGGACGGAGTACAGCGTGCCGAGCGCGCCGGCCTTCTGGTCAGGCGCTCCGTACACGCAGCGGCTGACGCGCGCCTGGTGCATGAGGCCCGCGCACATGATGCACGGCTCAAGCGTCACGTACACCGTGCAGTCGGTGAGCCGCCATGCGTCGAGCACGCGCGCCGCCTCGCGCAGGGCGAGGAACTCCGCGTGGCCGGCGGGGTCACGCATCGTCTCGCGCAGGTTGTGGGCGCGCGCGATGACACGCGGCTCGGCGGTGGGGCGACGTGTGCCGCGGTCGATGGGCCCGTACACCACCACTGCGCCGATGGGGACCTCGCCCGCGTCCGCCGCGGCGCGCGCCTCCTCGAGCGCGAGCCGCATGTAGGCCGCGTCCGCCGCTGCGTCGATCCTGCTTGTGTTCTCTTGGTTGTCCATGAGGTGATTATATCCGTTCGCGCGAGGCTTACAGGGCGCAACGCGAGGCGCAGCCGAAGACACCGCCGTTGCCCGAGGCGATCTGACTCAAGCGAGGCAAACGCTGCCCTTCGACGACGCGGCGACGCGGGTGGACGCGAAGGGCAGCGCGAGGCGCAGCATCTAAGGCGTCGCGAGAATGTGGTATCCTGTAACGCGCACGGAGGCGTGGCCGAGTGGTTGAAGGCGGCAGTCTTGAAAACTGTTGTGCCGCGAGGTACCGTGGGTTCGAATCCTACCGCCTCCGCCATGTGAAACTTCTGGGCCAGCAAAAGCCCTGGCAAGAAAAGCCCACCGCGACAGGCGATGGGCTTTCTGTTGTCAGGGGTGTTTCTTCAAACTCGCCAGCTTCTCCTCCAGGTGGGCGTAGTGCTCCTTCTCCTCCCTCGTCCAAGGGCCGAACAGCACCTCCTGCAACGCCTCGCTGGCCGTGCGCGTCTCGCCCTCCACGGGGTACAGGCGCTCGCGCGAGCGCGCATACAGGCAGATCTCGTCGAACAGACCCGTCTGCTCCAAGGCGCTGAGGTTGCCTACGATGTCTCGGACGATCTTGTCGTGGTGCTTCGGGTCGGTCGCGCGGGGAACCGTGCCCGCGATGCGCATGAGCTCGTAGCGCACCTGGCAGCTGACCAGCGATATCTCGGGCTTCACCGCCATGAGCGCCAGCGAGACGCCGTAGCCGCGTGCGCGGAGCAGCGTGGCCGTCTTGACGGGGACCTCCGCGGTGCGCAGCGTCCCCTCGATGATGAGGTTGTACCTCATGGCTGAGAGCGCGCCGATGAGCGCCTCGGTCATCCTGCCTGCCCACGGCGCGGTATGCGTCACCGCTTCGGGACCGTAGGCTTCGTTGAGCTCGTAGTAGCGCGGGTGGCTCGAGCGGTACTCGTCGCCGTTCACCACGATGGCCCCCTGGCCGAGCTTCTTCTTGTACACCATGTGGAGCGCAGTCTTGCCCGCGCCGCTCTGCCCCCCGAGCAGAACAGCCTGCGGATGCCGATACGGCTTGACGCACGGAGGAGCGATCAGCTTCTTCAACGTCGCGGTGAGCGCCGCCTCGAACTCCGCATCGGTGAAGCGCGCCAACTCGCCTTCCATCATGCGACCTTTGCGTGGTGAAGCTGCGCGAAACGGCCTATGGCCTCGATTTGCCCGCGCAGCTCCGCGAGCTTGATCTCGCTGGCGTATTCCTCCGTCGTGATGTTGTACTTCGCAAGGCTCACCTGGGTGGCGGCGTCTTCGTAGATGAGCGCGCTCGTCTCGTCACCCGCATCGCGAGCAGCGCGGCTCATCCGCCAGAGATCCGCCATAATCTCAGCCGCCTGCTCGTTCAGGATCTCCTGCGTGAGGGTGATCTCGTAGATGTCGTTGATGTCCATGACTTCACCTTCCTCGTCAAACATGACCTCGGAGTAGATGATCCGCTCGGTTCGCTCGCGCTGGTCCTGCGAGATGCGGCTGCCGTCACGCTCAAGGCAGTCGAGCATGAACGCCGGGATGTTGGCCGCGCGGATGAGGTTGGCGTTCGCGCGCGTGGGCTTCTGCCCGTTCTCATAGCGCACGATGCTAGCCTCGCCGATGCCGAGGACGCGCGCGAACGCCTTCTGGGTCAGGCCGTACCTGCCGCGAATGCGCTTGATGTCCTGCGGAGTGAGCTCGTCTCCCATGGCTTCCTTCTTTCTATCATTTGATAGTTTATGATAGGTCTTATGATAGCACCTTGAGGAACGAAAAAGGAGCCCGAAGGCTCCTCTTCAAAGTAATTTCGCGCCCACTTCACATACGGGCGGGCGCCAAAGCGGGGCGGGGCGGCGGGAGTACCGCGCCCTGCAGCTCGCCCGACGAGGCGGGACAGCAGGAACGCCGCACCGTCAGCTTGCCCAATGCCGCGCGGGCACCAGGCTTCGCCCTCGTCGCCTCCCGCGGGCCACCGGTCGCTCCCTACAGCTCCTCGACCAGCAGCGCGTCCGAGTACTCGACGCCGTCGCGCTCGCACTGGAGCTGCTTGCGCCGGCGCATGCACACCGACGCCACGCCGCCGGCCGGGTTCAGAAAGTAGCTCTTGTAGCCGCAGTTTCCGTAGCCGCTGCACGAAAGGCACTTGATGTCCTTGAGCTCGAAGCCGTCGAGCACCGCGTCCGTCAGCGTCCTGATCTTGCCTCCTGCCGGAGTCTTCGGCGCATCTGCCATGTCAATCCCCTCACCCTCGGGTCGTTTCTCGCTGCGGGGTATTATAGCGCGCTCGAGGAAGACGAGGGGGAACGCAGCGGCAAACGAACCCGCCGGCGCAGGTCAGGCGCCCGCGGGGAACCAGACGAGGGGCGGCGGGGAAAGCGGAACCACGGGCAGGGGCGGGAAGCCCGCCGGCGCATTCGAAGCCCCGCACGCCGCTTACCGCTCGGCGATGGGCTTGTACTCCCGGCGCGTCGAGTGGGTGTTCTTGTACGCGGGGCGGATGATGCGCTTGCCCGCGCTGATCTCCTCGAAACGGTGCGCCGCCCAGCCCGCCATGCGCGCGCAGGCGAACAGCGGCGTGTAGAGGTCCTCGGGAATGCCCATCATGGCGTACACGAAGCCCGAGTACATGTCCACGTTCGCGCACATCGTCTTCTTCGTGCCGCGCTCGCGCACGAGCACCTCGGGCGTCAAGCGCTCGATCGCGCACAGGAGCTCGTACTCGGCCTCGTACTCCGTGCCGCGAGCGAGCTGCTCGGCGAAGCGCTTGCAGATCACCGCGCGCGGGTCGGACAGCGTGTACACTGCGTGCCCCATGCCGTACACGAGGCCCGTCTTGTCGTACGCCTGCTTGTTCACGATGCGCGCGAGGTAGGCCGCCACCTCGTCGTCGTTGTCCCAGTGCTCGACGTTCTCCTTGATCTCGGCCTGCATGGCGCGCACCTGGTGGTTCGCGCCCCCGTGGCGGTGCCCCTTGAGCGAGCCGATGGCCGCCGCGTACGCCGAGTACGGGTCGGTGTCGGCCGAGGACAGCACGCGCGTGGTGAAGGTGGAGTTGTTGCCGCCGCCGTGCTCCGCGTGCAGGCACAGCATGATGTCGAGCATGCGCGCCTCCTCGCCGGTGAACTGTCGGTCGGGGCGCAGCATGGACAGGATGGTCTCGGCGCTCGACTGCCCCGGGATGAAGCGGTGCATGATCATGGACTCGTGCTCGTAGCGGGCGCGCTTGGAGTAGTACGTGAGCACCATGATGCGCGGCAGGCGGCTGATCAGCGACAACGCCGTGTGGATCTCGTGGCTCGGCGTGCGGTCCTCGGCGTGCTCGTCGTAGGCGTACAGCTGCAGCACCGAGCGCGCGAGCACGTTCATGATGTCGGGCGGCGTGTCGCGCATGAGCATGGAGCCCGTGAAGCCGTCGGGCAGCTCGCGCTGCGAGTCGATCACCTCGATGAAGCTCGCGAGCTGCGCCTGCGTGGGCAGCTCGCCCATGAGCAGCAGGTAGCACAGCTCCTCGTAGCGGAAGCGCTGACCGGAGATGTGCTCGCCCAGAAGGTCGTACAGCTCGTAGCCGCGCAGGCGCAGCGAGCCCTCGTCGGGACGGCGCTCGCCGTCGCTTATCACGTAGCCGTGCACGTTGGAGATGTTCGTCATGCCCACCAGCACGCCCGTGCCGTCGGCGTTGCGCAGGCCGCGCTTGACGTCGTAGCGCTCGTAGAAGCTCGGGTCGATGCGGTTGACGTCGCGGAAGTTGTCGTACAGGCGCACGCGGCGCGCCTCTTCCTCGCTGATCTCGATGGGCTCGACCTCGTCAACGCTCGCAGGGTTCACCACGCGAATGGGCGTCTCGTCAATAAGCAGCGCCACAGCAGCCTCCTTTCGTCTTTTCCCGCAATTCTACCGAAGCGCAGGGGAGCCTTGCGCCAACCCATAACTTGCGCAGCAAAAAACCAGCTCGGCGTAACGCGGCTGAAACGTTGCCGCAGGCAGGAGGGACGGGGCGCACCGCCCCGCATCCCTCGGCACCCAGCCGTAATGAATGCGGAGAAATCTACACAAATTAGCGGTTGACTTCCCTACGGGGGGATGTTTTAATACTCCTTGCTGTTCGGAAGTGCGCCGTTACCTCAGCTGGATAGAGGGACTGACTACGAATCAGTACGTCGGGGGTTCGAATCCCTCACGGCGCACCACTTTTTCAGCAAGCAGAACCCGCAACGACTGGCATTCAGCACGTGCGGTTTTTTTGTATCCGGAACAATGTAAGGAGAACGTACTTGAAGGTTCGAAAACCGAAGCCTCACAGTATGTAATCTTCCGACTTCCCTCCCTTCGCGTCGGCAGTCGGAAGACGACTGCGGCGACATGACCTGCACCACCGCGCACGCCAGGCTCATGCCATTCAACACGTAAGGGACTATCACATGCTCTATCTGTCGCAAATGGCGGGAAAGCCCGTCGTTGACCAGTCAGGCGAGAAGATCGGCACGATCTCCGACCTGGCCATCTCAACGGGCGAGGTGTTTCCGCGCATCACGAGCCTGGCCTTCCAGGGGCCGGGCAGAGTGCCGTTCATGATCTCGTGGCGCAAGTACGTCGACAAGTTCGACGACGACGGCATCACGCTCTCCGTCGACGCGCACGACATCCGCTTCAGCTACCTGCAGCCCAACGAGGTGCTGCTCGCGCGCGACCTGCTCGACCGCCAGATCGTGGACACGCAAGGCATGAAGGTCGTGCGCGTGAACGACCTCAAGCTGTCGCAGTCGGGCACGCAGCTGCGCCTGCTCGGCGCCGAGGTGGGCGTGCGCGGCATCCTGCGCGGCCTGCACCCGCTCGTCGAGCGCGGCGTGGTGGCGGTGGCGAAGCTGTTCAAGAAGCGCATCGACGAGCAGATCATCGCGTGGAACTACATGGACCTGCTCGACCGCGACCTCTCCAAGGTGCAGCTGTCCGTCACGCACCGCCGCCTCGACGAGCTGCACCCCGCCGACGTGGCCGACATCCTCGAGCAGCTCGACCCCCAGCAGCGCGCCGCCGTGTTCGAGCACCTCGACGACGCCCGCGCCACCGAGGCCATCTCCGAGATGGAGGACGAGCTGCAGGCCGAGTTCATCGACGACCTGGACGACGCCCGCGCCGCCCGCCTCATCGGCGACATGGACCCCGACGACGCAGCCGACATCGTGCGCGACCTCCCCTACGAGAAGGCCGAGACGCTGCTGCGCCTCATGGGCATGGAGGACGCCACCGAGATCCGCCGCCTGCTCGGCTACAAGGACGGCACCGCCGGCGGCATGATGACCACGCAGTACGTGGCCTGCCCCGCCGACACCACCGTGCGCGGCGCCATCGAGGCGCTGCGCGAGCTGCCCGACGACCACCCCACCGTGCACTACGTGTACGTGACCGACGACTACGACAAGCTCGTGGGCGTGCTGTCGCTGCGCACGCTCGTGCTCACCGACGACGACACGCTCCTGCGCGACGTCATGTACGACGAGATCATCTCGTGCAGCCCGAGCGAGACCGAGGAGGACGTCGCAGCCGACATCTTCAAGTACGACATCCCGGCCATGCCCGTGGTGGATGAGCGCGGCGCGCTGCTCGGCATCGTCACCACCGAGGACGCGTGGGACGCCATCGAGGACGACGTGTCGAGCGAGAAGACGCAGGCGAGCCTGCTCAAGGGAATGGGCATCGCGCTCGCGGCCCTTCTGTTCCTGACGCTCTACACGCTCACGCTCATCCAGATACTCGACGCGACCGGCTTCCGCGGCTTCGGGGCGTGATCGCATGACGTTCAGCGGGAAGAAGCTCGGGCGGCTCGCCGACATCGCGCGCAAGCCGAAGGCGACGTCAGCCGAGCTCAGCAAGGCAGCCGGTGCAGGCGCAGGCGCAAGCGATGCGGGCGCGGGCAGCGCGGGCGCGGGCGGCGCCAACGCGGGCATCACCGGCGCGGAGCAGGCGCCGACCGAGAAGCCCAAGAGCAAGCTCTGGCTCATCCTGGCGGCCATGGGTCCCGGCATCATCACGGCCATGGCCGGCAACGACGCCGGCGGCATCTCCACCTACTCCACGGCCGGCGCGACCTTCGGCTTCGGCACGCTGTGGGTCATACCCATCATGTGCGTGCTGCTCATCGTGGTGGAGGTCACCGCGGGGAAGATGGGCGCCGTCACGGGCAAGGGGTTCGCCGCGCTCATCCGCGAGCGCTTCGGCATCCGCCTGACCGCGCTCGCCATGCTGGCCCTGCTCGTGGGCAACGTGGCCACCACGTTCTCCGAGTTCGCGGGCATCGCGAGCGGCATGGAGATGTTCGGCGTGTCGAAGTACGTATCGGTGCCGGTGGCGGCGTTCGCCGTGTGGCTTTTGGTGGTGGGCGGCTCGTACAAGCGCGTGCAGAACGTGTTCCTGGCGCTGTCGCTCGTGTTCGTCACCTACATCGTGGCGGCGTTCATGGCGCAGCCGAACTGGGAGGAAGCCGCGCTGGCCACGGTCATCCCGCACCTGCAGGGCCAGACGAGCTTCATCTCGCTCGTCATCGCCATGGTCGGCACCACCATCGCGCCCTGGATGATGTTCTTCTCGCAGAGCAACGTGGTGGAGAAGGGCCTCACGCCGAAGGACCTGTTCTCGCAGCGCGTCGACGCGGTGTCGGGCACCATCGCGGCGTGCCTGGTGGCGTGGTTCATCATCGTGACCACGGGCGCGGTGCTCTTCCCCGCCGGCATCCAGATCGACAGCGCCGCCGACGCCGCCCGCGCGCTCGCGCCCTTCGCCGGCCAGTACGCCGAGGCGCTGTTCGCCATCGGGCTTGTGGCCGCGTCGTTCCTGGCGGCCTGCGTGCTGCCGCTCACCACGGCGTTCGTGATCTGCGAGGCGTTCGGCTGGGAGGCTGGCGTGTCGTTCAAGTGGAAGGAAGCGCCGCTGTTCAAGAGCATCTTCACGTTCGTGATCGCGTTCTCCGCGCTCGTGGTGCTCATCCCGAACATCAACCTGCTGTCGGTGATGCTCACCGCGCAGTTCGTCAACGGCGTGATCCTGCCGGTGTTGCTGGCGTTCATGGCGATCATCGCCGCCGACAAGCACGTCATGGGCGAGTTCCGCTCGAAGCTGGTGTCGAAGGTGCTGCTGTGGGCCACCGTCGCCGTCGTGGCCGCCCTCACCGTGGCCCTCTTCGTGATGCAGCTCCTGGGGATGGCGTAAAGGGGCTCGGACGCGGGAGCGCGGAGGAGCGCGGATGCGCCGAAGGGCACCGCGAGCTCCGCGGCGCGAAAGCACAGCGAGGGGCGCAGGACGGCTTGATTCCGCTCCCCTGCGCCCCGCGCCAGCGTCACCCTACAGAACCAGCAGGACCGCCTTCACCAGGTTGGCCATTCCGCTGTAGAAGCCGTTGCTGTCGTCGTGCGAAACCAGGTCGTCACACGCCTGGCCGACCCACTTGTCCAGGTGGTCCTCCTTGAGGACCTGGGCGAAGGCGAAGAGCTGCCGAGCCCCCTGCTCGTCTCCCCTCTTCGCAGCAGCGCCGGCGTCGCGGTTGAGCTTCACGTACAGGGCCAGCTCCATGGCGAGATGGTCCTCGGGCTCGGCGAAGTCCTGCGGCTTCGCGAAGCCGACCTCCTTCATCAGATCCGCGATGGCGAAGTACTGCTTGCTGTAGAGCGTCTTCTCCGTGCTGCGATACACCGACTCGAAGGGGGCGATGGGGTCAGTTGACACGCCGAGGAACAGCTCGGCGTACCCCGCGTCGAGGTAGTCCTTCCAAAGCGCCTGGTCCTCGGCTTCCTCGCGCGAGCGCAGGGCCTTCGTCAGCTGGCGCCGCGCGCGGTCAGCCAGCTTCTGCGCCTCTTCCGGCAAGCCCTCCAGGGGGCTCTCCGCATACGTCTCGATCGAGCCGAACAGAGCCTCGTCCGCCTCGCGCTCGAACGCGCGGGCAGCGATCGACAGCGCCTCGACGAGGCGCTCCCTCTCCTGCAAATCAAGTGACCCCATGAGCCTCTCCTCCTTGTTCGTCGTTCCTTCTCGCACCTGCCGCGCCGGGCATCAGTCCAGGATGCACACCGGCTTCAGGCAGTCACGCTGCTTCTTCGCCCACAGGCACTCCTCCATCTGCTCGAGGCCGTGGAAGACGTGCGTCGCCAGCGGCGTGGGGTCGAACTTGCCGAGCTCGATCATCCGCAGGTAGCGGTCGAACAGCACGCGGCCGCCCGTGCACTGCCAAGCGCGGATGTTCTGCGTCTTCATGCCCGAGTTCCACGCAGCGGGCGGGATGACCACGTCGTCGTAGTAGGCGTTGAGGCTGCACACCTCGCCGCCGCCGCGCGTGACGTCGAGGGCCTGCGCCACCACCGAGGCGGGTCCGCCGCCGATGATGCTCACGTCGACGTTGCCGCCGTTGAGCTCCCTGATCTGCGCGACCACGTCGCCTTCCTTGTAGCTCACCACGTCAGTCGCGCCCCAGAGCCGGGCGATCTCCGCGCCCTTCGGGTTGGTCCCCACCGCAAAGATGCGCCCCGCGCCCTTGAGCGCCGCGGCGGCTATCGCGCAGAGGCCGATGGGGCCGATGCCGAACACCACCACGGAGTCGCCGAGCATGATGGGCGTGTTCTCCACGCCGTGCCACGAGGTGGACACCATGTCAGTCACCATGACAGCCTGGATGTCTGTCACGTTGTCGGGGATCTTCGAGCAGTTCATGTCGACGTCGCGCACGCGGAAGAACTCGCCGTACACGCCGTCCCGGTCGAGGCACCAGTCGAAGGCCATGCCCCCGCGGCTGAACTGCGCCCATCCCTGCTGCGCCTCGACGGAGCGCCACGAGGGCGTCACCGGGGGCACGCACACGCGGTCCCCTGGCTTGAAGTACTCGACTTCGCTGCCCACGCGCTCCACAACGCCGACGCCCTCGTGCCCCACGAAGCGGCCGACCGCCGGGGGCATGATAAGATCCTCGATTATCTCGTAGTCCGTCTCGCACACCGAGACGGCCGTTGTGCGAACGATCGCCTCGTAGGGGCCGGGCTCCACGTCGGGACGCTCCCCCAAGGCGACCTTCCCCTTCTCAACAAGCTTCAAGCCCTTCATACCGCACTCCCTTCGTTGCCAAAGTCTCCATCAGGGCGGGGCCGCGCCGCCGCGCCGCATCGCCGCGCCGCATCGCCGCGCCACGTCGCCGTCGCGCCGCACGACGCGGCCCCGCCTTTCGCAAAGGGCCTAGCCTTCTTCGTTCTTGGAAAGGGCCAGCGCCTCCTGCACGCTCGCCGCCTTCATGACGAGCTTGCCGTAGCCGATGCGCTCCTCAGCGCTCTCGACGTCCTCGTACTCGAACTGGGGCGGCAGGTCTTCGCCGCGGTCGCGCAAAAGCTCCATGGCGCGGTCGACGTCGTAGGGCACGATGTCCTTGCGCGGGTTGACCGGCTTGAACACCACGGCGGGCTTCACGAAGGTGCCGTCGGGCATGTCAGGCAGCGCCTTGAGCGTGCCGTACTTGGCCTCCATGTCCTCGAGCGTGCCGAAGTCGAGCGCGCGGCCCGGGCACGACATGACGCACACGGGGAGCTCGCCCTGCTCGAGGCGGTCGTAGCACATGTCGCACTTGCTCATGGGCGTGCCGGCCGCGTCGTCCTCGTACTGGGGGGCGCCGTAGGGGCAGGCCTTCCAGCAGTTGCGGTCGCCTTCGCACAGGTCCTCGTCAAGGAGCACGGCGCCGTACTTGTCCTCCTTGAACAGAGCGTGGTGCGTGCACGCGTCAACGCACACGGGGTTCTCGCAGTGGTAGCACGTGGCGAACAGCGTGTTCATGCGCAGGGTGGGCCAAACGCCCTTCTCCCACTGAAGCAGGCGCAGCCACTTCACCGGACCCGGCTGGATGTCGTTCCAGTCACGGCAGGCGACAACGCACGCATGGCAGTTGTAGCAGCGGTTCTGGTCGAAGAAAAACGCGTACTGGGTCATTATTCCACTCCTTCGCACTCGATGCTGAAGCCCTTGCCCTCCACGTTCGTGATGTCGATCATGCCGGCGCACAGCAGGATGCCGCGGCGATGGTTGTAGTCCTCAGAGGGGATGAGGAAGTTGCAAGAGCCGGCGCGGTCGATGCCCTCGGGCATGATCTCGGTCTTGAGGTGGGACGGATCGTAGTTGCGCCCGAAGATCATGCAGGCGATGCCCGGGGTCAGGCGGCTCGTGACGTAAGCCGGCACCAGGCACTGGCCGACCTCGTTGTGGGCGAGCACCATGTCGCCGTCCTTGATGCCGCGCTTCGCCGCGTCGGCGGCGGAGATCCACACGTCCATGCGGTACTCGTCGCGGAACCAGGGGTTCTCGTCCTGGCAGAAGTGCTGGCGGTAGAACGCGTGCGGCGTGATCATGTACAGCGGGTGCTTGTTCACGAGCGCGCTCAAGGGGCTGACCTCGGTCTGCTTGTAGTGGCCGATGGGCTCCATGAAGCCCTGGCCCAGGCACTTGGTCTTGTAGGCGACGTCGTGGTAGTCGTGCTCCTCGATGAAGCGCGAGATGATCTCGATCTTGCCCGACTCCGTCTGGAACGGCTTCTTGCCCTCGCACTCGTCGCGCAGGCACACCCAGTAGTCACCCTCGACGGGTCTGATGAAGTAGGGCTCCTTGCGGAACTCCTCCCACGTGGGCGGGTCGAGCGGCTTGATCTCGTCCTTCTCGCGCCACGCCTCGAAGTTCTTGCGCGCCATGTCCTCCAGGACGCCGTCGAGGTCCTCCCACTTCACGCCCTTGATCTCCGGGCAGTAGTAGTCGGCCACGCACGCGCCGTCGGGATCGCCCGGGATCTGGATGCGCTCGGCGACCTCCTTCAGGATCCACAGGCGCGAGCGGCACTCTCCCGGCGGGTCGATGACCTTGCCCATGCCGATGAAGTAGTTGCCCGCCGCCGGGGAGAACGCGGTGTTGAACGAGTAGCCCTGCAGCACGAAGTTGTCGCCGCCGCCGCCCTCGAAGAACTGGTGGGCGAGCGGAAGCACGAGGTCGGAGTACCACGTCATGGTGGTGGCCCACGTGTAGGCCGAGTAGGCCACGAACGGGGTCATGAGGACCGCCTGCAGGCGGGCGCTCGAGTCGTAGTAGTTCGGGATCATGTTGCGCGGGTTGACCGTCTGCCAGATCATCTTGATGTTCGGGGCCGTCTCGTTCTGCGGGCAGCCGACGATGCGCTTGTAGTCGGCGAGGCTGATCTCGCCGTCCTCGTAGCGCTTGTGCTCGAGGATGGCGCGGTGCCAGATCTCGCCCTCGATGACGCAGTGCTCCTCCACCTTGTCGAAGCGCTCGCCGTAGAAGTTCATGTCGGGGACGGGGAAGTGCTTCTGCACGCCGAAGTCCATGCCCGTGCCGATGCAGCCGTTGCGTCCGAGGTTGCCCGTGAGGATGCGCAGGTAGTTGTCGAGGCGCGCCGGGTCCTCGCCGCCGAGGATGCGGGTTGCGGCCCACACCATGCGCATGTACACCGGGCCGTCAGCGCACAGGCGCGCGATGGCCGCGATGGTCTCGGCGGGCACGCCGCAGATGGCCTCGGCCCACTCGGGCGTCTTCGCCACGCCGTCGTAGTCGCCGAGGATGATCTTCTTCCAGCGCTCGAAGCCCTCGATGTCGACGTTCTTCTCGATGAACTCCTTGTTCTCGAGCCCCTCGGTTATGATGACGTAGGCCATGGCCTCGAGCATGGCGGAGTCAGTGGACGGACGGATGGGAATCCACTGGTCGGCCAGATGCGCGGTCCAGGTGTAGCGGGGGTCGATGTAGATCAGCGGAATGCCCTTGTCGCGCGCCAGGTTGAAGTAGTACGCGAACTCGGGGTAGTTGAGGTACACGTCGAAGCCCCACAGGACGATCGCCTTGGAGTCGAACAGGGTCATGGCCTCCGTGCCGCCGTCGAAGGTGGCCGCGTCCATGGTCAGCGGGCGGCCGAACTGGTACGTGTCGGCCAGGTCGTGCGGCTCGTAGGAGTCGACGCCCCAGATGGCCAGCGCGCCGCCGGGCATGAACTGGCCGATGTAGTCAGTGGACCCGCCCATGAGGCCGTCGCAGTACACGCTCATGGGGCCGTACTTCTCGCGGGTCTCGACGTACTTCTCGGCGATCATGCTGAGCGCCTCGTCCCAGCTGATGCGCTTGAACTTGCGCGACCCCTTCGGGCCGACGCGCAGCATGGGGTACTTGATGCGGTTGGGCGAGTACACGTCCTTCCTCCAGCCGCGGCCGCGCGTGCAGGCGCGGTGCTGGAACATGCCCTTGCGGAACTCCTCCTCGTCAAAGTAGGCGTCCTCGCGCGCCACGTTCGGGTGGACGATGTTGTCGGTCTCGATCGCCGTCAGCACCCCGTCCTTCTTGTGGCACTTGAGCAAGCACATGTCGAAGCAGCCGTTCTGGCAGCACGTGCAGTACTCGATCTCCTCGTCGACGTGCTTCTTCATCAGCTTCGCGCGCACTGCTTCAAGTTGTCCCTCGTCGGGACCGAAGTTGTTCTTGAGCTCCGTCATTGTTGCACTCCTCTCGTTTTCTCTCCTTGACTTCGCCTCGGGCCCGCAACCCCCTTCCGTCTCCCGCGGCCCGAAGCCCTTTCCTTCCCTTGCGCCAAGCCGCCAAGCGGCAGCTTTTTCTCATAGTTCCAATCGCCCGCCGGCCGCCTTCGGCCGCCGGGGCGTCCCTGCGCCTAACGAGGCTCGTCACCGCGCCGGCGTCACCTTGCGGACCGCGCCGTAGGGGCACGAGACCACGCACATCCCGCATCGCTGGCAGAGCCGCCCGACGATGTTGCCGGGCTTGCCGAACCGCCCCTTTATCGCGTTGCCGGGGCAGGTGAGCAGGCAGCAGCGCTCCCCCTGGCAGCGCACCTGGTCGATCTCGTACGAGACGAGGTCGCGGCACACCAGGCCGGGGCACGCGCCGCGCACATGCGCAGCGAACTCCTCGGGGAAGTAGCGCAGCGCCGACAGGACCACGTTGGCGGCGCTTCCGCACAGGCCGCACAGCGCGCTGCGCGCGATGGCCTGCGCGGCCGCACGCAGCTCCTCGACCTGGCTCTCGCAGGCGGATCCCTGCGTGAGGGCCTCGAGGATCTCGATGCAGCGGCCGGCGTGGGCGAGACACGAGCAGCATTGGCCGCAGGCCTCGTCGCGGGAGAACCGCATGAAGTACAGCGCCATGTCGACGACGCATTGGTCGTGCCCGATGACGACGAACCCTCCCGAGCCCATGATGGCGCCGAGCTCGACGAGCGACTCGTAGTCGATGGGCGCGTCGGCGAGGGACGCTGGCAGAAGGCCGCCCGAGGGCCCGCCGATCTGCACGGCCTTGAACTCCCCCGCGCGCCCGATCCCGCGCGCCAGCGCGCCGACCGACGTGCCGAGCGGCACCTCCGCCAGCCCGCAGCGCTCCACGTCTCCCACGACGCTGAAGAGCTTCGTCCCCGGGCACGCCGACGTGCCCACGCTCCGGTACGCCTGCGCGCCGCGCGCGACCACGAGCGGGACGCTTGCGAGCGTCTCGACGTTGTTGACGCAGGTGGGCCTTCCCTTCAGGCCCTTCTCGGCCGGATAGGGCGGGCGCTTGCGCGGGCGGCACACGCCGTCCTCGAGGACGCGCAAAAGCGCGGTCTCCTCGCCGTTGAGGTACGCGCCGGCGCCGCGCACCACCCGGACGTCCAGGCTGAAGCCCGAACCGAGGACGCGCTCCCCCAGCACGCCCGCGGCATACAGCTGGGCAACCGCCTCTTCGAGCGTGCGGCAGGCGAGCGGGTACTCGGCGCGCACGAACAGGTAGGCGCGCCGCGCGCGGACGGCGTAGGCGGCGATGATGACCCCTTCGAGCACCCGATGGGGGTTGCTCTCGAGCAGGCTCCGGTTCATGTACGCGCCCGGGTCGCCCTCGTCCCCGTTCATGACCACGAGGGAGAACGCGTTGTCCGCGCCGTCCGCGCCGTCCGCGTTGCCTGCGCCGTCCGCGCTGTCCGCGCTGCCTGCGCCGTCCGCGTTGCCTGCGTTGTTGTCCGCGCTGCCTGCGCCGCCTGCGTCGTCCGCGCTGCCTGCGCCGCCTGCGTCGTCCGCGTTGCCCCCGGCGGCCTTGAGCGCCTCGACGGCCTGGGCGCACTGCCGCCACTTCGCGCCCGTCGGAAAGCCCGCGCCGCCGCGGCCCCGCAGGCCGGACGCCTCGACGAGGGCGATGACCTCCTCGGGGCTCGAGGAGAGGGCCTTCTCGAGGGCCTCATAGCCCCCGAGGGCGCGATACTCCTCCAAAGAGCGCGGGTCAATGCAGCCGCTCTCGCCCATGACCAGGCGAACCTGGCTCTCGAGGGCCTCCTGCATGTCGAGTTCTCCAGCGAGGGCGCCCGGGATATCCGGGGCTCCCGGGGCGCCGTCGCTGCAGCCGCGCGCAAGCCGCGCGATCTCGACGGCTTGGCGCGCATCGACGTTGCCGAAGTAGCGCGAGCCCGCACCCGGCCTGCTCACGCCCACCAGCGGCTCGGCGTAGCACAGGCCCATGCACCCGACGCCCACCACGTCGACGTCAGCGTCCGCCAGCTCCTGGCGCAACGCAGCGTACACGTCCTTCGCCCCGGCGGCTATCCCGCACGACCCCAGGCCGACCGTGACGCGCACCCTGCCCGCCTGGGCCGCGAGCGCGGCGGATGCGTCAGCCATGCCCCAACTGGCCTCTGCGGCGCGGCCAGCCTCCGCGACGCGGGCCGCCTCGCGGGCCACCTGCTCATTCCCCACAGCGACCCGCCTCCTCGAGCGCGACGCGCGCATGCTCGATCACGCCGTCGGCGTTCGCCGTCTTCACCCGGCCATAGGCCGTCCCGGCGACAACCGCCACGGGCGCGACGCTGCACGCGCCGACGCAATGCACGAGGCGCAGCGTGAAGAGCCCGTCGGGCGTCGTCTGGCCGACCTCGATTCCCAGCTTGTCCGCGATCGCCTGCGCGAGGCGAACGGCCCCTTGGGTGTGGCAGGCCGTCCCGTCGCACACCTCGATGACGACCTTCCCCACCGGCTCCGTCGAAAGCGTCTTGAAGAAGCGCGCCGACGCGACGAGCTCCTCGTACGGCACGTCGCAGAGGTCAGCGATGGCGCGCAGCGCCTCTTCAGGCAGGTAGCCGCACTCGTCCTGCACGTCGTTGAGCAGGCCTATGACGCGGCCGACGTCATCCGGATAGCGCCGCGCAAGCTGCTCCACGCGCTGGGAGAGCATCTGGCCGGGCACGTCAGCAGCGGGACGAGTGCTTGCGCCGTCAGCGACAGCGGCAGCGGGGGTGGCGAACGCGTCAGGCACGGTGCCCACCTGTTCCCTCGCCGTTTCCCCACGGCGCGTGCGCGCGCGCCGACTTCCCCGCCTCGATGCCCGCGGCGTGGCGCTCAAGCAGGAAGTAGAGGAACAACTCCTCCTGGGCCCCGTCCCCTCCGACGGCGAGCTCGATGTGCTCCAGGCGATACAGGAGCGTGTTGCGGTGGATGTTCAGGGCGGCAGCCGTGGCCTTCTTGTTCCTCCCCGACAAGATGTAGTGCCGCAGCGTCTCAAGGTACTCGGTCCCGTTCTCCGCGTCCTCCCTTCGCAGCGCGCGCACGACCGTCGGCACGACGAGCCCCAGCCCGACGCGGCTCGTCACCTCGTCAAGCACGATGTCCAAGAGGAAGTCGTCGTAGTGGTAGACCGTCTTGTCGGGCTTTAGGGCCTCCCCGATGCGCAGCGCGCTGTCAGCCTGCCACCGATGGTCGGCGAGGTCGTCGATGCAGGAAAAAGGACGACTGCAGCCGCACACGGCCCCGAGCTTCTTCATGGCGCTCGCAGCCGCGTGGTACGCCTCGGAGTTGCGGTAGTCGGCGGGAACGCTCCCCGTCAAAAGGTAGAGCGTGCCGTCGCAGACCGCTTGGGCAACCGACCCGAAGTACTGCTCGAGCTCGCTTCCCAGATACCGCTCAAGCGCCTTCTCGTAGGGGTTGCGCATCTTGGCGCTGATGAGCAGGTACGGCCCGGGGAGCTGGCTTGTGAACTGCGCGCGCATGCTCGCGCGCTCCTCGCCTTCGCACAGCGTCCCGCCCAACATGCCGTAGAGGAACGCCGTGGAGAAGTCCAGCCGCTTCGACCGGGCGCCGACCTCCATCTCGGCGAGGAAGGAGTACGTCTCGGCGATCGCCTCAATGGCCGCGTAATGCCACGGCTCCACTTCGCAGCCCGTGGTCAGCGCGCTCACGAAGCCGGCGACCGAGTCCTTCGTGCGGATGAGCGCGGTCAGGCGCGCCCTGCCCGCATAGTGGCCCCAGTCGGTCAGGATAGGAGCTTTGGCCTCCATGTGCCGGGCGAAGTGGTCGTCTTCGCGAAACGTCTCGAGGAAGCGCGGCTCTATCTGGAAGTTGACGCGGTTCGCGTCCCACTGCTCGTCGCCGAGCGGCTCGTTCGGCCACTTCGCGATCACCACGAAGGCGGCGTCCGTGGCAACCACGGGCATCTTGAGGAAGCCATGCGAGACCTTCGCGATCTCCATGGCGCTTCTCTTGCTCAAAGCAGCAAAAAGGGAGCCGTACAGTTCTGCGTTGACCATAGCCACCCCCACTCCTCTTTCACGAGCGGAGACAAGATTCCTCGTCTATCTTGCATCTGCCCGAGACCCAGCCACGCGCATTGAGGACAGCATACACGCGCGAAACGGCGCATACCATATTCACGCGAACGAATCAACGGGCCTCGTTTGGGCAAATGCACAAGCGCGTTGTTCAGGGGCTTCGCTTCGGAATCATCGCTTGGCGCCTGAATGCTTGAGCATATTTATAGGCAGAGGGGGAGAAGGGTTTTTGGATGCGCACTTATTCGAACAGCTGGTCGAGCGTCATGCCTTCGAAGTAGGCGACGTAGCTCTCGAGCACGCGCTCGTAGGCGCGGCGCACGTCGGGCGCGATTGCGGCGTGCGCGCGCTGGTCGCGCCGCTCACGTGTGGAGTCCTTCGCGTCCTCGTCGAGCGCCTCGATCACCTGCAGAAGCGTGATCTCGGAGGGGTCCTTCGCCAGGCGGTAGCCTCCGTTCTTGCCCGGGCGCGCCTCGATGATCCCCGCGTTGCGCAGAAGCTGCGCGAGCTGGATGAGATAGTCGCGCGGAATGGACATGCCCTGGGCGATGTCGCGCGACGAGCAGGTCCCTCCCTGCGCGGCAAGGTACAGAACGGCGCGCAGCCCGTAGTCTGTCGAGGCTTTGAGTTGCACAGCACCCTCCTAACGTAAGCGTTTGGAAAGACTGTACCCGAGAAGAGCCCCGCAGCCGGCTGCGCGCCGCAGGTGTTTCTAAGTTGTAAGCGAGGGCGCGAGCGCAGTTCGCGAACGAGGCGCGGGCGGGCGCCTGCACGGCGCGGCGCGCGGGCGGGGCGCACTCCGTACGCGTCCACCGCCCGCGCCCGCGCGCCCGCCGCCCGCGCCGCCCGCGACCGCCCTCGTTCCCTCGCGTTAGCTCGCGGCCGTCTCCGCCTCGAGCTCGCGCTCGTACTCGCGGTCGGTCGCGCCCTTCACGCTCGGCGGCTTCACGTCGAACGGGACGCTCGGCGTCACCAGGCTCACGAGCGGCACCACCGCCAGCGACAGCAGCATGCACAGCGCGCCGCAGTTGATGGGGCTCGCGATGAGCGGCGCGCCCGCGAAGCCCATGCCCATGTTGACGGCCGTGAGGCCCACGCCGATGGCGAACGAGCACCACACCGACGCCTTCGAGATGCGCCCAGAGTACAGGCCCCACAGGAAGGGGCCGAGGAACGAGCCGGCCAGCGCTCCCCACGAGTAGCCCATGAGCTGGGCGATGAACACGATGCTCGAGTGGTACTGCAGAAGGGCGATGGCCGCCGAGAGCACGATGAACACCACGAGCAGGCCGCGCATGCACACGAGCTGCTTCTTCTCGGACATGTCCCTCACCACGTTGTCCTTGATGAGGTCGATGGTCAGCGTCGAGGACGACGTGAGCACCAGCGACGACAGCGTCGACATGGACGCCGACAGCACGAGCACGATCACCAGGCCGATCAGCACGTCAGGCAGCGTGGAGAGCATGGTGGGGATGATGGAGTCGTAGATGGGCGTGCCGTTGGCGGCGTACTCGATCTGGTCGGCGTACAGGCGCCCGAAGCCACCGAGGAAGTACGAGCCGCCGGCCACCACGAACGCGAACAACGTGGAGATGATGGCGCCCTGCTTCACCGCCGGGCCGCTCTTGATGGCGTAGAACTTCTGCACCATCTGCGGCAGGCCCCACGTGCCGAGCGAGGTCAGGATGACCACGCCGATGAGGTTGAACAGGTCAGGCCCAAAGAAGCTGATGAACGCGCCCTGCATGTCGGTCCCCGGCGCCTCGATCTGCGAGAGCGAGATGACCGCCTCGGAGAAGCCGCCGTTGCTCATGATGACCGCCGTGATGACCGCCGTGATGCCCAGGAGCATGACGATGCCCTGGATGAAGTCGTTCATGACCGTGGCCATGTAGCCGCCGACTACCACGTACACGCAGGTCACGATGGCCATGCCGATTACGCACACGTCATAGGGCAGGTTGAACGCCATGCCGAACAAACGCGACAGGCCGTTGTACACGCTCGCGGTGTAGGGGATGAGGAAGACGAAGATGATGGCCGCGGCCGCGATGCGCAAGGCCTTCGACTGGTAGCGCTTGCCGAAGAACTCCGGCATGGTCTGCGCGCCAAGGCGGTGCGTCATCTCGCGCGTGCGGGGGCCGAGCACCCACCACGCCAGAAGCGAGCCGAGGATCGCGTTGCCGATGCCCGCCCACGTGGCCGCCAGGCCGTACTTGAAGCCGAACTGCCCCGCGTAGCCGACGAACACGACGGCCGAGAAGTAGCTGGTGCCGTACGCGAACGCGCTCATCCACGGGCCGACGTTGCGCCCGCCGAGCACGAATCCGTCCACCGTCGAGGTGGTCTTGCGGCAATACAGGCCCACGCCCACCGCGATCGCGATGAACACGAGGACCAGGAGAATCTTGACTGCCATTGCTTTCCTTCTTCTTGTGCGCGCCGCCAGGCGGCGCATAGTCGAACAGGTTTTTCTCGGGAAGGCGCACACGACCTCCGCCCCGAAACGAGTGCAAAAAAATAGCACCGGGGCGAAACCCGTGTGCTACCAATATCGATAATATCGCTGTGAGATCTGGGCGCAGGACGACTTCTGGGCGAAGTGCTCGCTCATGATGGCCTGCTCAGCCTCGCCGGTACACTTCTGCGCGAAGTGCTGCGTCATGATGGCGCACCCGTCGATGCTCGCAATGCCGATATGTCCTCCCAGGAAAAACATGTGAACCACTTTACCACATTAAAGCGCCCTGCGGGAGTTTTTTTCGAGGAGTGCGGGTGCGAGAGGATGCGCATGCGGCATCGTAGTGAGGACGGCTCCGAGCCCGCGAGAGAGTGCAAAGCGCTGACGCGCTTGCTTTTGGCGCCATGGGGCTTGGGCGCTCCCGCGCATTATGACGCGGGCACGCGCGCTTGAGCTCGCAAGAGTTTTGCATCCCCGCTTCGTCCCAGGCAGAGCGCCCGCGTCAGGTATCCATCCCGTGCCATCCCGGGCAGCTTTGTCCCCCCTATGCCGCCAGAGCAGTAGGTCGCTTTCTCGCGTCATTCCGGGCAGAGCACCTGCGTCAGGCGCCCTCCTCGTGCCATCCCGGGCAGTGGGTTGTTCTTGTGTGTCATCCTGAGCGGAGCGCCCGCAGGGCGCGGAGTCGAAGGATCTGGTCGCGAGTGGATGGCGCGTGCGGGCGCGCCGTGCCCGGGGCCGGATCCTTCGACCCGCTTCGCTCGCTCAGGATGACACGAGGGGCTGCTCGCCCAGGGATGGCATGGGAAGGGATGGCGCTGCAGGGTTCCTGGGGTCTTCACGCCGAGGGGCGTGCAGATTTTTCGAGCTGTTTTGGCAGAAATCTTCAGATATTGGTCGTCTTATCATTGGATTATGGGGGTCAGCCCGCGGGCGAGAATTCCTGACCTGCGGATACGCTGAGAGTCGCGAGGCGCGGGCCTCCTGGTTGGTGATGTTTCGGCCTCGGAGAGACAAATATCTGAAGATTTCTGCCAAAATGCCCTGTCAAATTTGCACGATGCTCTGGCTCCGGCCTCGGCGTCGCGTGATGTGCGCGACCGTGCGGACGCGCGCGCTTGCGCTCGCAAGAGCCTTGTATCCCCCGCTTCGTCCCAAGCAGAGTACCCGCGTCAGGTATCTCCCCCATGTCACCGAGCGCATACCTGCGCCATCCTCCCGTGTCATCCTGAGCGCCCGCAAGGCGCGGAGTCAAAGGATCTGGCCGCAGGCGGGTTGCGCAGGCGGGTTGCGCGGGCGGGTTGCACATGCGGGCGCGCCGTGCCCGGGGCCAGATCCTTCGACTCGCTTCGCTCGCTCAGGATGACACGGAGAGGGACGCTCACTCGGTGACGCGAGGAGAGGACGCTCGTCCAGGATGACACGGGGAAGGCTGCTCACTCAGGACATGAAGAAAGACTGCCACCCATGATATGAGGAGGGCACTTGCCTGGAAAGACGCAGGAGGGCACGCCGGGCTGGGGTGCGCCCTCCTGTTCGTCGCTCTCCTTGCGTTCGCCGTCCTTCTCGTCGGCTTTCTCGCCTTAGTACCGGGAGTCGAAGATTCGCTTGGTCTTCTTTTCCGAGCGCGGGAGCTCGCCCATGGGGACCCCCTTCGCATCGGGGGTGCAGCCGAGCTTCGCCTTGAAGATCATGGCGAGCTCCTCTTCGCAGCGGGCCTTGTCCTCGCCCTCGAGCGGCGTCTCGAACAGGACCGTGAGCACGTCCTTGCCCGAGATGTTCTCGATCATCACCTGGTACTCGGAGCTGGTGCCGTTGGTGATCTGGATGACCTCCTCCACCTGGGCGGGGAACATGTTACAGCCCTTGACCTTGAACATGTCGTCGGTGCGGCCCGTCAGCGTGGCGATGCGCGGGTGGCGGCTGCCGCAGGCGCACTCACCTGGGACGATGTGCGTCAGGTCGTGCGTGCGGTAGCGGATGAGCGGCGCGCCCTCCTTCTGCAGCGTGGTGAGCACCAGCTCGCCCTCCTCGCCGTCGGGCAGGACCTCGCCCGTGTTCGGGTCGACCACCTCGATGTAGACGTAGTCGTCCCAGATGTGCATGCCCGAGTGCTCGTCGCAGCTGATGCCGATGCCGGGGCCGTAGATCTCGGTGAGACCGTAGATATCGTAGATCTCGATGCCGAGCTCGTTCTGAATGCGGCTGCGCATCTTCTCGCCCCAGCGCTCGGAGCCGATGACGCCCTTGCGCAGCTTCAAGCGGCTGCGGATGCCGCGCTTCTGGATCTCCTCGGCCAGAAGCAGCGCGTACGAGCTGGTAGCGCCGATGACCGTGGAGCCCAAATCCTCCATCATCTTGAGCTGCTTGTCGGTGTTGCCGGGGCCCATGGGGATGGCCATGGCGCCGAGGCGCTCGGCGCCGAGCTGGAAGCCGATGCCCGCCGTCCACAGGCCGTAGCCCGGCGTGATCTGGATGCGGTCGGTGTTGGTGACGCCCGCCATCTCGTAGCAGCGCGCGAACTGGATGGCCCAGTCGTCGACGTCCTTCTGGGTGTAGGGAATGATGACCGGCGTGCCCGTGGTGCCCGAGGAGCTGTGGATGCGCACCACCTTCTCGTCCGGCACGGCCTGCAGCCCCAGCGGGTAGGCGGCGCGCAGGTCGTCCTTCTCGGAGAAGGGCAGCTTCTCGAAGTCGGCCTGGGTCTTGATGTCGCCCATGTCGACGCCTTCGAACTTCTTGGCGTAGAAGGGGCTGCGCTCCTTCAAGTTGGCGAGCTGCTTCTTCAGCATGTCGAGCTGTGCGGAGGTCATTTCCATGATGGTCTCTTTCTGTGGAGGCCGCAGCGCGCGCAGGCGCGCGACGGCGGCTTGACGAACGGAACGCGGCGGCAACGCGAGACGTGCGCTGAATGAGCAGATGCGAAGCCGACCGGAAAAATGCGCGGCGCTTCAAACCCGGCGCACGCCGCGCCTAAGCGCAGCCCGCGGGCTTGAAGCTAAAGCCATCGCCCAGCCAACGCGTTGCGCGCGGCGAGCAGAGAAGAGATGTCGTCCATCAGAAGCATGTTCGCTATTGTACGCTAAAGCACTCGCGGCGCAACCGGTCGCAAGTGCTTTTTCGGCAAGAAATTGCGGAACCGTTTCCCGACGTCGAAGTCTGGGCGTGTTCCGCCTGCAGCTGAATCTTACCACGGAAGCACTTCCTTGAGAACGCGTAGGCCCTGTGTCATCCTGAGCGAGCGAAGCGAGTCGAAGGATCTGGCCCCGGGCATGGCGCGCCCGCATGCTCCATCCGCTTGCGGCCGGATCCTTCGACTCCGCGCCCTGCGGGCGCTCCGCTCAGGATGACACACAAGAGCAACATGCTGCCCAGGACGACACGGGGTGAGTACCTGATGCGGGCGCTCCGCTCAGGATGACACGGGGGAAAGGCAACCAGACACCCGGGAGGGCGCGAAGAGTGAGTGCAAGCGCGTGTCCGCGTCATGGTGTGCGGGAGCGCCCAAACATCGTGGCGTTAAAAGTAAGCGCGTCAGCGCTTTGCACTTTCTCGCGACAAGCGCATGACCGTCTGCACCGCAGCGCCCGCGGGGCTGGCGGGGGCGGAGCGTGGAGGGCGCCCCGCCCCACTTTGCGCTTTACTGCCCGCCCAGGTGTTGCACGATACGGTAGACGTTGCCCACTTGGGCGCCGTTCTCGTCGTGGCAGGCGATGACCTCCACGAGGCCCTCCTTGCGGAAACGCGCGATGGCGCGGTCGACGGTCTTCTCGCTGCAGCCGACCGCGTGGGCGATGTCGTTCTTGGTGCAGCGCGCCACGCCGTCAAACACCGACAGCTCGACGATGCGGCCAAGGATTCGCTGCTGGGAGTACGTCAGGCGCTTGACGCAGCTTCCCTCGTTCGTTCTCGGGGTCATGCTACCGCAACCCCCTCCGCCGACGACGAACGCCAAGGGAGCTCGTCCCGCAGGTCAACGCGAAGGAGTCTATCCCCTTGTTGTCAACAGCGATCGCCTGGGATGCGGGGACGAGGAAGAGGCGGTTGCACATGCGAGCACAAGGCCCCTCGTTTTTCATTTTGAAGCCCCCCCCCCCGCAATTTTTCTCCGGCTTTCCATCGGTTTCATCTCCCTACTTCCATCCTCTCTGTCTAGCTCTAACAACTCGTTTCGAGGTCAAACCTCGGGTGTATTACCGCAAGCAACCATAGGTGATTGAACACTTTTTTAGGTGATGTGTCTTCTACGATAAGTAGAGATTTCGCTTGATTTTTTGTGCATCCTGCGACTATTGCCACCCCTCCCCTATGCGCGCTCGTCACTGCGCCGCCCGGCAGCGAACCGCGGGAGAGATTCATCCCTATGCTGTTGACACCCCGAAAAGCCATGCCGCGCAGCCTCCGCCCGATCTCAGGCCTGCGCCCGCAGGCGGGCGGCCAGCACGTTGAACAGAACGCCGCACACGGCGAAGGCGAGCAGGTACGCCTTGCCCACGGTCGTGGTGAGCACGGCCAGGATGTCGCCGAGGGCGGGAACGGAAAGCACCATGCTCCCTTGGAAGTTGGCGTACGGCACGCGCTCGAGGTCCACGTCGGCGTTGGCGTCGCCCTTGGTCTCGAGCGCGCCCTCCACCACGTTGTTGGAGGTCACGCGGTGCACCACCGTGCTGTCTTCGTGCGCGAAGGCGATCACGTCGCCCGCGGCCACGTCGGCGGGGTCGCCCACCGCCACGAACACGGCGCTGCCCACTGGGATGGTCGGCTCCATGGAGCCCGACTCGATGCGCATGACCTGGACGCCGGCCGTGCGCGGCAAGACAGCGGGCAGCAGCAGCGCTATCACGCTTATCAGTATGAGGATGCCCGCGCAGTTGCACGCAGCGGCCGCGATGCGGCGGCTGCGTGCCTTCGACGCTGCAGATCTCCTGTTACCCACCTTCGTCTCCGCAGGTCGTGCGCTATCCCTTGCGATTGGCGCCGCGCGAGCGCTTGTGCATGACGAAGAAACGCCACGCGACGACGCCGACGACCGCGAGCACCAGGCAGGCAACCGCTATGCCCACCGGCGAGGCAAGCCCCCACAGCACCTGCGACTTCCCGTCGGAAGCGTTCACAGCAAGCGGGACGGCGTTGTCGTCGATGGAGGCGATCTCCTCAGGAGCGTCGGACAGGGGCACGCCATCCGAGGGGATGTCGGCAGTGGGAGCCGGGTTCTGCTCGACGGCGCCGTCCTGGCCGGCGGCGCCAGCCCCGGCGTCCGTCGCGCCCGCGGCCCCGGCCGCGCTCGCGGCCCCAGCCGCACCAGCAGCGCCGCCCGCGCCCTCGCCCGCAGCCACGGGCGTGTACACGAACTGGAACGCGTTGCGCGACTCGTCTTCCGAAAGAGTGCCGCTCAGGTTGTACGCCTGGGGCCGATAGCCCTCGATGTAGCGGTACGCCACCACCGGGCGGTCGCCCACGTTGCCCTCGTAGCGCTGCGCGGGAGCCAGCTCGCGCCCGCTCTCGTCAACGTAGGTCACCGTGTAGTACGTGACCGAGCCCCTCATGCCGTAGGCGACCACCAGGTCGACGTCCTCGTCAACGATGAAGGACGACGTGTTCGCCACGGCGAGCGCCGTGTCGTTGTCGCGCCCAGCGAGCTTGATCCCCTTCACGTAGTACTTGCTGTTGTCGGCGACGCGCACCATCTCAGGGTGGAAGCTCCACCGCGACCCCGCGGGGATGCCCTCGTACACCTTGCACTCCCCGCCGTCGACCGTCCCCTGGTTGCCGGCGAACACGCGCACTGTGTACGTGTAACCCGCCTTGCCATTGGCGGCATCGACAGCGTCGGCGGCATGGGCGGCACCGGGGCACAGCGCCCCGCACAGGGCCAGCGCCGCGAAAAGGGCGCCCGCCGCAGCCAGTACGGTCATCCAGGCTCCCGCCAAGGCGCCTCCGCGCGAACGACACGAAGCCGCGACTGTTCCGTTAACGCCTCGCATGCTCGCCTTCCTTTCCCGCCGTCTCCTGCTCGCGCCTCCAACGTCGCCCGAACAGCGCCAGCACGAGCAGCACCACGCCGCTTGCGCCCGCGAGGGTCAGAAGCAAGATCGTGTTCGTACGATCGCCCGTCTGCGGGAGCATCGAGCCCGAAGGACCGCCCGACCCCGACGAGCCGGGCGACACCGACGGCGAGCCAGGCGTCCCCGACGTCCCCGGCTGGCCGGGCGTCGCCGCCAGCTCCACCGCGAACCTCATCTTGATGTCGGCCAGCGTGTCCTGGTAGGCGTTGTTGTTCGTCTCGCCGTCAAGGGAGACCTGCAGCGTGACCAGGCCCTGCTCGCCCGACTTCAGCGTGTCGAGCATCAGGAAGCCCTCGAGCGAGCTGGTGGCCTCATGCAGGCCCTCGCCCGAGCTGCCCACGGACTCGCCGCCCACCTGGTCGCTGCCGAACAAGGCCTTCTCCTGGCCGGACGGTCCCTTATACGTGAGCACGTAGCCGTAGCCGCCGCCGTGCGCCACCGACACGGACGCCTCCAGCGACCTGATGACCTCGTTGGCGAGGTACCAGTCGGTGGTGGCCGCGTGGTCGTTCTTGATGGTCACGGCCACGGTGTTGACGTCGCCCGGCTGCATGTCGGACACCGCGTCGGCGAAGTTCATGTTCTCGGGCGCGTGGACCATCTTCTCGTCGGGCGTGAAGGTCACGCTCCAGTCGGTGCGCCCGTTGTACTCGACGGCAAATGCCGCGCCCGTCGGCAGGGCGGCCGTCACGCACGCAGCGCACAGGGCGAGCGCCGCCGCCAGGAAGAACATTCCCGCGCGGGCGCCCGCTGCGGCGCGCGCGGCACCGCAGGCGCCCTTCTCTCTCCTCATTCCCATAGTCAAAGCCTCCTTAGCCCAGGCTCAGCCGGTCGCCCGACACGACCACGTCCGCGCCCCAGGCGCTCTTCGCGGCGTCCTGGGCGTTGTGGTCCTGCACCGCCTCCACGCAGGCCTCCACGCAGAAGGTCAGGCCGTCGTAGTCGTACGTGGTGGTGATGACGGTGCCCTCGCCCGTCGCGCTCTCAGTCTGGGTCACGCGGCTGCTCACCGCCTTGTTGATGGTCAGCGAGTCGGCGAACAGCGGCGCCACCTCACCGGGATCAAGCAGGTGCGCGTAGTACAGCACCGTGCGCTCGGCGGTGGCCGAGCCCTCGTCCACCAGCCACGCGTCGCCGATGTTCACCAGGTTCAGGTCGATCAGGCTGGGGGAGACGTCCGGACGCTTGGCACCGTGGGCGTCCACCCAGTACCTCGTCACGGTCACGCGCACGAACTGGCTGATCGAGCCCGTGTTCTGCACCGTCAGGCGCTCGTCGTAGGCAACGCCGGGCGCAAGGCGGTCGCCGGGCGCGATCATGTGCTCGAGCAGCCGGCCCTCGGCACCGCGGTACAGGTAGTCGCCCGCCGCGCCGGGCTCGGTGAACGGCACCTCGTCGGGCAGCTTCGTGTTGGTCTCATCCCAGTTGTTCTCGGAGAGGTAGTCGCGCCATGCCACGGGCGCGTCGTTCTCCAGCAGCGAGACGCCGATGTTCTTCATCTCGACGTGGGTCATGTAGTCCTCGGAGAAGTAGGTGAGCGCCGCCTGCGCTGAGCCCACCCCCGATATGCCGAGCAGCAGCACCGCCGCCACGAACAGCGCCAGAGTCACCTTCTGCTTGGCGAGGACGTCCTTCAAGCGCTCCATCAGCGCTCACCTCCCTCGGATGCGTCGCCCGCGTTCCCGGTCTCAAGCTTCACGGACCAGTCGGCGGCCTCGGGCTCCACCGTCGCGCCGTCGGGCTGATACTGCACGGGCGTGGTCTCGTAGATCACCACCACGTTGAACGCATCCCCCGGCTGCGGGGCGGGCGCAGCGTCCGCACCCGACACCGGCACGTCGTTTATCCGCAGGTCAAGCACTGGCGTGGTGGCGCCGGGATCAAGGGTTCCGCGGTAGTAGTAATACCCGTCAGCGGCGAGGCTCCAGTTGGCGGCGCCGCCGGGCTCGCTGTACGTGATGGGGTACTCGCTGGGGCCGTAGGCCCTCACGCGCACGTAGACCGCCTCGTCGGACGCGGCGTCGCTCTGTATGGTGACCGACTTCGTCCAGTTCGCGAAGTTCTCCTCCACCGTGGTGGTGTCGCCCAGCTCGAGCGTGTACCCGCCCTTCGCCTGGCAGTACGTGGTGAAGTACGCGCTCGCCGCGCCTACTCCCGCAACCGCGATGCATACGACGGCCACGGCGAACAGCGCAGCCACCCCGGCAAAGCGCGCCTTCCCGCCGGCCTGCGCGCACGTTCTCTCGCACGATAACGCCATTGCAACTCCCCCTTCCCGCTAGTCCTCAGACGCCGCGGCGCCATGGCTGTAGGCGGGGGTAAGCTCCCAGCCGCCTTTGCCGTATGCAAAGCTGTTGGTCACCGACCCGCCGTGCACCTTGGTGGTGTCGTCGGTGTTGGCGAAGCTCACCTGCGCCACCTGGTCGGCCGCGATGACCGCCGTTCCCTCGGAGGCGCCCGCCACCTGGTAGGACGCGCCCGAGTACACCTCGCGCACCGTCACGGTGGCGCCTGCCGGTATCTTGTTCTCGATCAGGACGCTCTGGCGGCCCGGCTGGTCGAACACGATCGAGACCACGTCGTCGTAGACCTTCTCGCCGTCAACGTCGACGGCCTGCACGCTGAACACGAACGTGGCCGCGCTGTCAACGCCGGTGCCATCGGTTTCGAAGCGGTCGAGCGTCTTTATGATCTCAAGCGAACCCATACGCGGGCTGACCTGCGGCTTGAGCATCGTGTGGACGCTGTAGCGCCAGTCGGCTCCGCTGGCGGTGGTGAGCACCTGCCCTGCGGCCGCCTCGCGCGTGGGCAGCGACACCAACACGGGTTCGAAGGCGCATTCCTTCAGCGCCGAGTACGCCACCGTGGCCGTCTTGCCATCCGCCAGCGTGGTGGCATAGTCATCTGCGGAAAGGTCGGCCCCGTGCGCCACCAGCAGGTACAAGCCGCTGGGAAGCCGATCGAAGTCGGCCTCGCACGGTGCGTCCACACCGCCTGCTGCGTGCATGCTGGCATGGGGCGCGTTCGCGAGCGTGGGCTCGGGCGAGCGCAGGTCAGCGAGCGCAGCGGACAGAGCCGCTTGCGCGAACTGCTGCGAAGCCTGCGTGGCCGTCGCGCCGTCCCCCGACTCCATGGCCTTGTTCAGCGCCGCCACGTCGAGGTTTGCGAAAGGCCCGCCCTCAACCGGCGCGTAGGCGTAGGTGTCGTAGCCCGGCACCTGCTCGGCGCGCGCCACCAGGTAGGCGTCCACCTGGATGCCGGCGTCGGGGCCGGTGAAGGACGCAGCGTCCTCCAGGGCGGCCGTCACCTTGAGGCTGCTCGGCTTGCTCAGGTCCAGGCTGGGCTGAGCCGCCGAGGCCAGGCCTGATGCAGCCAACAGGCACAGCGCGGATGCGACCGCAGCCGCCAGGCAGGCAAGCCACCTGCCCTTCCACGTGGCGGCAGAAGCGTTACCTTTCATGGTCTTCCCTCCTTGCGTCGGGGTTATCAACAGCGGGGTTGCTATCGTCTGGGTTGGAGTTGGCGTCGGCAACGCCAGGGTCGTCAGCGTTGAGTTTTTCAACGGGCTCATCCGGCGTGGATGGCTTGTCGGCCGTCTCAGACGCGCGCGTCCCACCAGTCGTCGTCAACCCGTCGGGCGCGATCGACACCGCGCGCTGGTCCTCCTCGGTCAGGCGCGCAGGCTTGCGCCGGCTTGCCACCAGGAGGCCCATGAGCGCCAGAAGCAGGATCGGCACGGCCACGGCGGGCGCCATGATGTGGATGGGCACGCGACGCGCGTCGCTTTCGCCGGCCAGGTCATCGGGAATGCCGTCCACCCGGTGCCCGCGCACCAGCAGCCGATGCGAGTTCACGCCGTAGGGCGTGCAGGTCTGCAAGGTAGCGTACTCGACGCCATCCTCGGCCATGAGCGCGTCGATCTGCGCAGGCTCCACAATGAGCACCTGGTCAACCTGATAGGCCAGCTCGGTGTCCAAAACGGTAATGGTGAAGTAGTCGCCTTCGTGGATCTCATCCAAGTAGGTAAAAAGAATCGCCGAGGGAAGCCCGCGGTGCGCAGACACCACCGGGTGCGTGCCCACATCCCCCGTCGGGAGGTGCGAGCCCTCCAAGTGACCCGCCGCAATCTGCAGCGTGCCCTCGTCAGTGCCGTGGTAGATGGGCAGGTGAACGTCGATCTTGTCGATGGTGACGTACCCGAGAATTCCGTTGCCCGTTACGTTGAGCGCCTGCTCGTACTCGTCGTTGATGCTGGGGGCCCCGTTGAAACGGTCGCCCAGCGTGTCGAGGTGCGCGTTGTAGTCCCGCGCCTGGGAGAAGAGCGCTACCTTCTCTTCTTCGGTCATGCCGGCCACAGCTTCCTGATAAGAGGCAATGGCGCGCGTGGCGTGCATCGAGTTCCACCAGTCGCTCACCGCCGGATAGCAGAAGATGCCGATGCCCGCGATGAGCATGAGCGCAATGATGACGCTCGAAGACGACACGCGCCGCTTCTTCTTGGGAGGCTTGTCGGCAGGGGCGGAAGCAGATGCGTCAGAAGCCGCGCCATCATCAGCAGACGCGCCCGAAGCTGCCTCGTCGGATGAGGGCACAACAGAAACCGCATTGTCGGGAGCAGGTGAAGCGGGCACCTTGGCTTCGGGAACCGAAGCGTCGCCAAGCGCAGATGCGCCTTTGTTGTCGAGGCCGGAAACCGAGACAGACGTCGACGTGCCCTGCGCATCAGGCGCAGAAGCGGATGTCGGCGCGTCTTTGCTGCGAGACGGTATGTTCTTGCGCTTGAACACCGTAACGAAAGCTGCTCCTTGCGAAAACGAGGGGTGGTCAGTATGCGTTATGTCAGGTTGGTTGATTTGGCCAGGAAGAAAAACCCGTTGCTCGCCGCGCGCCAACGCGAAGGCATCAACCGGCGCGGCAAGACGGGAGCGGATATGCCGCTCCCGTCCGTAGCTTGCGGAAGAACCGCAAAAGAGGGAGGTGCTACGCCGTATGCTTGGCAGAACGACGCTTGATGATGAAGGCAGCCAGAGCGCCCACAATCAGAAGACCGCCACCCACATAGAAGATCGTAGTGCCGATACCACCAGTGGAGGGAAGCGTAGAGCCGGTGTTATTAGCAACTTGCGCGGTTTCGGTTAGCTTATTTTGGTTAATCGTAACAGTATCGCCCGTTTGCGTACCTGCCGCGATAGTAATCGTAACAGGATCCTTCAGCAAGTTGTATCCAGCAGGAGCAGCCGTCTCAAGCAGCTTGTAAGTGCCATCTTTCAGACCGTTAAAATCCTCAGCACCCTTGTCGTTAGTGGTTACCTCAGTTGCATGCGCCTGATCGTCTACCCACTCAACTTTTGCTTTCTCGGTATCGGTGGCAGCAGTGTACTTGTAATACTGCTTAGCGCCATCGACTTCCTTGTACAGAACAAACTTGGCACCAGAAAGCTTTGCGGTTTTATCAGTTTCGTCAGTGGGATTAGCTGCATACTTGTCAATAACGATCTTGGCGCTATAGACAGTCTCCTCGTCAGTCCGAGTCGTGGTCTTAGTGCTGTTAGTAGGATCGTTGCTGTACTCCAGCGTCGCATGGTTTTTCTCGATCGTGGCAACGGCGCTCTCATTTACCGTTGCGGTATACTTCACTTCGATCTTGGCTCCAACAGTGAGTTCCTTAACGAAGATGTCAAGAATAAAGTCGTAATCGCCCGCATCTGTGCCAGTCTTGAGCTCGTATTTGGCCGCATCCGTAAGCTCTACATCATCGATATAAACCTTGACATTGTTGTTAAAGGTCAGACCAGTGGACATCTTGTCAGTGATACGATACGTGTACGTAGCAAACTCAGTCGTGTCAGGCACCTTGCCTGTGATCGTATAATTAACAACCTCACCGATCTCGACGGAGCTCTTGTCATCAACCTTGTCGAAAGTCATATCATTCTTGTCGTGAATGGTAACAGTGGGATTGGTGGTTGTCAGGTTGCACAGCGCACCGCTGGTGCTGGAAACAAAGTAATAACCCAGATCCAGGCCGGAAACAGTGGCCTCACCGCCAGCGACTGTCAGGCTGTCACCGGTCTTGCCGGTCTTCTTTGTATTTAGATATTTGGCAAAACTCGGAGCAGAAAAATTGTTTTCCGTGATCGTCACCACATAGGTGGATGGATCACTGGCTGAAGGCGTCAGCGTAATGCCATTAGCGGTGTATACACCATTGGCGCCTGCTTGTGGTGTGCCCTCTGTAAATGTACCATCTGTATTGACCGTACAATACATGTACCCCAGCACATCGTTAAACCAAGCAGAATTCTTGGTGGTATCAGTATTGTTGCCCACAATCGTGTAGGCATATGCGCTCTTGTCTGTGCTATACGTTACATCGAAAATCTTATAGGCCGTATAGGTCTGGTCCTTTTGCGGATTGTCGATGGTAATGGTGCCCGTTTCGGTAGTAGGCGTAGGCTGTGATGTTTCGCCAGCGCCAAAGGCGGCGGCAGGGACCAGCAGCGCTGCCATGAGCACAGCCACTGCTACGCTCGTTAGTTTTCTTAATGCGGATTTCATCTCTTTCCCTTCAATCGTAGTTTGGCGCCGAGGCGCCCTTCCTTGCCGCTTGCGCGGCTTTCCTCACCTTAGGGAGGTGCCCCCTTTCTCACGCTCTCTATAGTTCCTCCTCTCCTGTTCATTTCTCATACTGCATCTATTTCTCACCAAGGCTTTCGCCTGGTCAATTTCTCTTTCTGCGCACATCGCGCGGGTGCTTGCCACGGCCCTAGCGGTTCACACGGATCGCGTAGATCGCACCAGCCGAGCCTTCGCGACTCATGCCCGCGCAGTCTTTCGCCCGCCTGGACTTGCGCCCGCCCGAGCCTTCGCCCGCCTAGCTTTCGCCTAATTCACTGGCCCGAACCGGTTGAGCGGCCAGACGCGAAGTGCCAGCTTGCCGACCATGTCGTCGGGCGACACGCACCCGATCTGGCTGCTGCGGCTATCCACGCTCGTTTGGCGATGGTCGCCCATCACGAAGTGTTTGCCGTCGGGCACCTGGAACGGCAGTCTGATGTCGCACGTCCCGAGCGCCTTGTCGGTTACGTAGGACTCGTCCAGCTCCTCCCCGTTCACCGACACGTTGCCGTCCTTGTCAATGTCCACCCAGTCGCCCGGGCCCGCGATCACGCGCTTCACCAGCACGTTGTTGTTGTGGTAGAACGCCACCACGTCGCCCTGCTGCAGGTCGCTCACGCCCAGCGTCATCACCACGTCGCCGTCTTCCAGCGTGTCGGTCATGGACGAGCCGCTGATCACCAGCGTGGGCAGCATCAGCACCGCCGCGAGCACCGCCACCGCCGCAACCACCACCAGACCCAAGATTGTGCTGGTCGTGATGCGGCGCTTGGTCTGCCGGCTTCGCTCGCGCTCGAGCTCGGCTTTCACCGATTCGGTGTTCACGAACACCGCCTGGCACGTGATCTCAGCCGGGGTCACCGCCTGTCCGTCGTCGCTCACGCATCAGCCGCCTTCGAGCTGTTGCCCGCCCGGCTTTCGCCGGCGGGCGGGGCGGGAGATACGGGGGATGGCTCATCCTGGTTCTGGCTCCCGTCGGCCGCTTGCGCGAGCGTTTCCGCTTCTTGGCTGCCACCAGCCGCAGCCCACGTTGCTGCGTCCCGCTCCCTTTCGGGAGAGGTAGTCGCTGCTGAACGGGCAGGCTGGCCGTCAAGATCCCCACACACCTCTTGCAAGCTGGCGATATACCAGTCCGCCGTGGCGTTGAACGCCTCGAGCGCGCTGCGCACGCCCTTGGCCGCGTTCGTGATAATTCGCGCGTGCCTCTGCTCTTCTTCCTTCGACACCTCCAGTTCATCAAGTCGCGCCTGCATCAGCGCGATACGCTTGTCCTTATCATCAAGGCGCCCTTTCAGGCGCTCGATTTGCTCGTCCTTGGCGTCGAGCTTCTCGCGCAGCCGCGCGTTCAGGCTGGTGCAGCGCTCGAACTCGTCCGCGACGTCGCGCAGGTAGTCCTGCAGGCGCTCGGCGTCCTTGCTCTGCGTCAGCAGCAGCTGCAGCAGGTCCTCGCGGCTGAGACGCGACAGGTCGCGCGACTTCGTGACGATGACGTTCTCCAGGGAGGGAGCCGTCATGGCTTGCTCGGTTGCCAGATCCGCCGGTTGGCCACCGTCCGACCATTTAGCCGCTGGTTGCACCAGCCGATCAGCGTCCGACCACTCGGCCGTTGGCTGCATCTTGGGTGCAGAGAGAGCGTCCACAGGCGGTACGTCGCCCGCCTGCGTCTCAGCCGTCGGCGCATCACTCGCCCACGCCTCGACCACAGGGAGGGTGGTCGATGGCTCTGCGTCAGCCTCCGGCCGCACCTCAGGTTCAGGTAAAACGGCTACGGACGGCGCATCAGCCAGCTGCGAATCGGACGCCTGGCCATCACGCTCTTGCGACCCGGCCACCCGCACATCAACCGCATCGGTCGCCTTTCTCTTCCTGTCGAACAATCCCATGGGCACTCTCACCTCCGTTCCCTGTTTCCTGCGCTTTTACCGAAGTTGACATGGCTATCGCCAACGCTCGAATTCTGAGCGCATACATTTGTTTGCTTTTTCACTAGATTTGCGCTAGACGCGCACGCCTCGTCGTCGCTTCGCCGCGATCCCCACGCCCGCGCACGTCATCAACGCCACACCCAAACCAACATAAACGCTGGTGCCCGAGCCACCCGTTTCAGGCAGCACAACGCCCGCTTTGTTTACAACCTTGACTATGGGAACTGTCTTGGTCGTGCCGTTGGCACCTGTGATGGTGGCCGTTTCAGATTCCAGTTCCGTTCCGACTGATTGAGGCGTGCCCGTTGAGTCCGTATACGTTTCGTCGGTGCTCGCATCTATCGTTTTGGTGCCCACAATCTCACCGTTTTCGGTGCCATGTGCAAGTTCGATGGTGACAGGTTTCGTGAGCAACGCATGTCCGAGCGGAGCCTTGGTTTCGACCAAGTAGTATGTGTCACCAAGAACGTCAGTGGGAACCAGGTTTTCGAATGCTAGCTGGCCCTCGATCTTTCCCTCAGACGCAGCAGGCGTTACTCCCCCATCTGCCTCGACATACGTACCTTCCAACCCATTCACTGCTACGCCTGTCTCACCTTCCCGGGCTTTTCGATAAAGCTTAAACTCGGCACCCGCAAGACCAGATTCGGTCACTTTATCGCTCGCTTTATCACTCGTCTTCCACAGAACGAAATCACTGCTTGCCGCCTGTACAACGGGATTAGGATATTCCTTGGTCTCGATATCTCCGCCATTCTTTTTGTACTTCAGAGTTGCAATGGCGTTCGAATGAAAGCCTGGCTTCTCAGAGCTGGTTGAATGCGCAGCGTCATAATCCGTGTTCTTATCACCCATAACAGGACTTCCACTAGAGCCACCATCCAGGTAATTGCCTTCCGCCACAGAGTAGTCCTGATAGGCTTTAGCGGTGGTCTTCACGTTAAATGAAAGGGTGACCTTAGTACCAGGTTCTGGTATGTAGTCTGGCTTGAAGATCGCTTTAACCTTTTTGTCTGCAGAGACGTAATTGACGGACTGGAGAATGCCCTGGCCTGCGGGCTTAATGCCAGCTGGGCTGGTTTCGTCTTCTGGCCCAAAGAGCACCGTCTCGGTACCCCCAGCATCCTTCACGATGACCTTAAGATCAGGTTGAGCATCATAGTAGTCAACGTAATCGCTCAAAGTGTCCTCGATGGCAAGATCAGAGTACATGCTGTCATACATCACTCTAGTGATGGCTGCTTTTAGCGAGTTTTCATCATCCGCTGGATAATAGTTTTGCGTGCCAGCCATTTCCTCTAAGATATTATGCCCTTTATATTCTTTAATTTCTGACGCAATGCTGATGGTATAAACAGCAAGATTTTCACGACTTTTTATGTACTGGTCAAAATAGGCTAGGGATTGCTCGTACTCTTCTCTCCCATAGTTACTGCCATCACCTAACTTGTATGTGGAGCTGTATATATCTGTAAGGTAATATGTAGGCTCACCATCGGACATAAACAATACTTTTTTCTTATGGCCATTCGCTTTGATCTGTTCGTTGTCCAATTCTTTTCCAGCTTGAATAAACCCCGCACAGTAATGGGTTCCGTTTTTATCTTGTCCAGCGACATCAACATAACCAGCATTTTTCGTCCATTGCAGCAGCGTACCAGCGTCATAATTGGTATTTATGTCGTAGGGCTCGTAGTACTCCCATCGACCCTGGAAGTTCACTACTGCAACATTGTTATTCGGATTCGCAGAAAGAAACTGATATATCAATCCGTCTTTCTTTTTCTCTTCGAATTCATTTTCGTTATCCGTGCCATTCAAAAGCTGTCGAACTGCTTCATCTCGTCGGATAGAGGTTCCATCTGCATTTTTCATGGATTCCTGCATGCTGCCGGACTGGTCGACGACTATCAGCAGGTCGAGGGGTTCAGTCTGAGGGCTGAGCTCGGCGGTCAAATTCAGACGGTAGAGGTCTGTCTTGTCGATGGGATTGCCTTGGGCGTCGGTCGCCTCATCGAGAGTTGTATCGGTGTTATCCACACCGTCACGGAAGGCGTCGATGGTTTTGTTCCATGTAAGCGTTCCGTCGGTATTGGTAGTCGGGATGTCAGGAGTAACAAGCTTATCTCCCTCTACCTGAATGACAGGATGCTCGTATTCAACTGGTGGTTGCTCTGTTCCACCTGACGTAAAGCTGACGGTAGCCTTGTCATTCGAGTGGAAACCCGGCTTATTTGAGCTAGTAGCATTTGTGCCGTAATCGGTCTTGTCATTACCTGTGATGTCGCCGTATGTATTATCGGTCGCATAGTCATCATATGCTTTGTTCGTAGCCACCACGTTAAAGGAAAGAGCGTAGGTGCATCCGGATTCAACCTCATAATCCTGCTTAAACTTTGCTACTACTTTCCTTGAACTGGGGTAATATGCCACACTTTCCAGCTTGTCCTGGCCGGCGGTCGTAATGCCAATATTGCCATTCTCGTCGCGACCATAGAGCAGCGTTTCTTGACCCCCAGCATTTTTCATGACAACCTGAAGGTCAGGTTGGCCGTTGTAGTAGTCAACATACTCGCTCAGGGTGTCTTCTATCTTCAGATTGGTGGCATATGCGCCCATGACGGACTCTAGCAAGTCTTTTTCCAGCTCATCCTTATTGCTGGCGGGAAGATATCGCCCGCCGCTCGCATTCGCCATTTCCTTCAGCGTTGCGTCTTCACCAGGCAACGCTGAACCTCTACCGGTAAAAATACCGACAGTGTAGACATCAACGGTATTATTATTTGGCCAGAATGTGTTTGCAAAGTACTTCTTGGTTTCGTCTTTGCTGGGCCCTGTCACGTCGGGATTCATATATCCGTACCCGCCGCCTTCTTTTTCTCCTTTTTCAACGTCGCCGGTTGGGTAGTAAATCGTCGGAACACCGTCAGAAATGAAGATCAACGCTTTTTTATTATTCGCCGTCGATTGCTTGAATAAATCCTCTGCTTTCTTCAATCCGGCTATATAGTTGGTGTAATGATCCCCTGTTGGCACCAGTATCGGTAGTCCATTTACCTCTTCCCATTTCGTTCGTAATTCTTTTGCTTGCACGTTTACTGGATCACATGTGCCAGATACCCAACCTCCATCGGCGTTATCTTTATTCTTGCTTAACGGTTCTACATCTGTTAGATATCCCGTTGTATCCGCATCTCCAAAAAAGCCCACAACTGCAACTCGGTTCATTTCATTCATACTCAAAAAGCCGTTGATGATTCCTTTATCAGCGCCTGTATCGTTCAGGATCTCCTCAACCGCGACGTCCCTTCTTTTCCGATCCCCCATGTCGTTGCCGCTCATGCTGCTCGACTCGTCCACAACGATCACGAGGTCAATGCCTTGCGTTTCAGTCTTCAGAGTGGCGTCCAGATAGAGACGGTAGAGGTCCTTTTTTTGTTCGGTAGGAGTTTTGTTGTCCAAATCCGTGTCGGGATTGTCCGCACCTGTATCATCGCGGAGAGCGTCGATGGTCTTTTTATGCGAAGTCAGCTTTGCAACGTTTTTGTTAGCAGAAGCAGCTCGGCCGCTCGCGCCAACTCCACCGCCCGCATTCAGCACTTGCGGCTTCATGAACATATCGGAGAAGCTGTTTAGAGTAAAGCTGATGTCTTGGCCATCGTTGTTGTTGGTGGTTTCTGCCTGCACCGTTTCCAGCTCGTCGCCAAAATGGACGATTTCATAGGTTATATCTTGCTGCTGACCAGCGCAGCTAATGGTCACCGCAACCGGCGCAGCGGGCTCCACTTCCTGGACCCCCACATAAAAGCCCACATCAAACAGGCGGATACCATCAGCGGGATCAGCTTCCCAACCGTATTGCGCGGCAGCCTCGGCGTAGCGCTGCTGGTAGTGTCCTGAATCCTTCGCGTATTCGGTAGCCCGCAGCTCAGCACCCTCGGGCAGCTGAGCCTCAGGCTCATAAACCGCCTTCACGGTGTATCCCTCGCCCTGGAAGGTTTGGGTGATTTGGTTATCGCTTTGCGCCTGGGGCTCGCCAGCGGCCTGGCGGGCATCCATCATTTTTTGCAGCACTTCTGCGTTTTCGGGGACCTCTGCGTAGCCCAGGATGCGCGCGTCAGCGCGAGCGTAGTCGGTGCGCTGCACTTTGCCGGCGTGGCTTTCTTTGTCTTCCACATCGCCCAGAATTACGCGAATGCGGTCGGGGTTGCTTTGGTCGGCGGGCAGCAGCGCTTCCACGATGCCAACATGGTCGGCCAAGGCAGTAACTTCCGTATAGGCGGCCGTCACCTGATCTTGTGCTGCTATTTCTGCACTCTGCGCGTCCTGTGCGGCAGCTTCTTCGGCTTGCGCGGCTTCCGCACCCTGCGCCTCGGCAGCTTCAGCCTGTGCCTGTGCCAGAGCCTGTGCGGCCTGCGTGCGGGCAGTTGCCACCTTTTGCGCATCTTCGTCCTTCGCGAAGAACACCACGTCACCCGGCTTGGGCTCATAACCACTTTCCACGGGGTGATACGACCCATATTCTGGACTCTGCAGCGCTTGCGTCCATTCGGCGCATGTCTTGCCGACCGGATAGTCGTTCGCGCCGGCGTAGTGCAGGCAGAAGGCCGCGAAGGACACGCTCCAGTCGGCATAGGGGGTACCGGCCCACGCGCCGTAGCGGGTGTAGCCCTTCTGCTCGCCTTTTTCGTTCGCAGTGAGGTTTTTCTGGCTTTCGGTGTAGTCAAGCTGCGACTGCGCAACGGCCACCACATCTTTGGGCCAGGTGCCAGTCAGATTGGCGGGCAGGGTTGCCTCCCAGTCCTTCGCCGTTTCGACGTCGGCCTTGGCGTCGCCATAGCAGCTTTCGCTGTGGGTGTGCTCGGGGGTGGTGCAGGTGAGGGTCTTCTCGTAGCACGCGTCGGTGTGGGTGTGGCCTGGGGTCTCGGGTTTTTCGCACACGAGGGTCTGCGTGGACTGAGAGCCTGTTGCCTGCGTGGATCCGGAGGCCGCCGAGGGCGTCTGCGAGGCTTCGAGTGCGGATGTCGGCGTCTGCGCCTGCGGCTGCGACACCGCGTAGCAGCCGTTCGCTATCGAGTGCGTGTGAGCTTCCAGCTCCTCCTGCCCGCACTTCAGCGTCTTCTCGTAGCAGGCGTCGCCGTGGGCGTGCTCGACGAACCCGCAGGTGGGGTCCCCCGTCATGGCAATGCCCGTGTTCTTCAGCACCCAGAACACGCCGAGAACGACAAAAACCGCAGCGAACGCCGCCACGGTAAGCGCGATCCTTTGCAGTTTTCTGTTCTCGCGAGCAGCCTCCAGATAAGCCCGCATGGCACCCAACCACCTTCGTACTCCACGCCAGCGCACCTGCGACCAGGGAGTACAGATGCACTTGCGCGCTGACTTGCATGCGCGGCGCGGTCTGGTTCACCGCAAGGCGCTGCTCGTCCAGCATGTCCAGCGTTATCAGTACCGATGATTGTAAGTTAGATGTTACTCTAAGTCCACAATTGGGGAGTAATTGTACCCCCTCCCCCATTATGGGGATTATTTTGTCACCCCTCCCCCATTGGGGGGCGCGGGGATGGTGGGGGCGCTGGGAGCGCGGGGTGGTGCGGGACGCCGGGGGCGCGGGGTGGTGCGGAGGTGCGAAAGCACGGGGAGTGCGGGCGATAGAGAATGTGAGCGATAGAGGGCTTGGGGTCAGATCCTTCGACTTCGCGCCCTTCGGGCGCTGCGCTCAGGATGACACTAAGGGGGGCTTGGAATCTCGCATTGACAGACCGCACGACGAACCACTGCGGCACCGCGCGACGGGCCGTGTGATGGGCTGCCGCTGTCATCTTATTTGTAAGGGGCCTGACTGTATTCCCACCGCGTTTTCTGCGTGCTAGAATCGCTCGCGTACCAGCAAAGTCCGCGCGGGCGGCGCTTCGAGAAAGGAGCGTTGCCATGGTGACAATTCTATATGCCGCTGCTGCGGTCGCCACAATAGCAAACTTCCTTCTGGAGGTTTGGCGAGAACTTCGAACCACGCGAACGGATGACGAAGGGAGAAAGGTGCGGGACCAGAGCTAGCTGATCCCGCCATTTCATACACACCTGCGCCGCCCGTACCCCAGTTAAGAATAGACGGGCTTTGCTGGTACACCCGCATTATAGCAGCGTCGAGCCGCCATGGGAATGCGTCACGGCCCTGTCTTTTTCGCGGATTGCTGGCCGCCGAACACGGCGAGAGCGAAGCGAGCCACACGGGCCACCATTGGGCGGCGCATCTACCTTGCCAGCATGCGGAGAGGATTGCACTGGCCCCATTTGCTTCCTTTATATACGTATCTAAACCGTGTTAAAATACGGATTAAAAGCAACGAGGAACGGAGCTTTCATGGTAGCTGTGGTAGAAGGAAAGATCGCATTCGGCCGCGACCAGGTGGTCACCTCCACACAGGCGAGCAAGAACTTCGGGGAGATGCGCCGCCGCGCCAAGAGCGCGCCGTTGTTCGTCTCTGATCGGAACGACGGGATTGACACCGTGATCGTCGGGTTTGACGATTTCGAGCAGATGGCGGTTGAGCTCGAGCGCCTGCGGGAGGAGCGCCTCTACGCCATCGCGGCGACGCGGCTGACGGAGGGCGACGCTGACCCCAATCGCAGGGGGATACCTGTCGAAGAAGCCATCGGGGGCGATGCGTTCGCAAAGCTTGTCGAAGACGAAGTCGCTGATCCCGTCCCCGATTCGGAGCTCTTCTCATGACGAGCACGCGCTTCAAGGTCGAGTTCTACAACAGGGCGGCTTACAAAGAGTATCTCGCACTTAGCGGATCGACGCGCACGATGGTCGACAAGGGAATCGCCCGCCTCGCCCTGCGCGCCGACGAGATCGGAAAGCCGCTAGCCGGCAAGCTCGCAGGCTGCAAGGAGCTGAAGTTCCGAGCAAGCGGCATCCGCATCATATTCAGGATACGCGAAGGCCGCGTCGAGGTAGTCCAGATCATCGCCATCGATCAGAGGGACAAAAGCAAGGTCTTCGCAAAAGCGTCGCAAAGGCTCAAAAGCGGTCAAGAAGACGAACGCCCTTAGGCGGCACCGTGCCCTCGATTTGACGCTGAGAGACGCGATCGGCTAGGCAAGCCATGGGCAAGGCCTATGCGAGGCCCTATCCTATGGCTTGCAAGGTCTTGTCTACTGCTTGCAGATTCATGTCCACGAAGCGCGGCTTCACGCAGGCAGCCAGTGCGCCTTTGAGCTCCTCGACCGTGACGGGGATATGATTCTGCGCGATGGCGCAGGTCAGAAGCACGGTGTTGAGCGCCTTGCGATTGCCCGCCTGCTCCGTGAGAGCCGCGTCGTCAACGGGCACGAGCGCCTGCCCTGCGCCGAGGGCGCCCTCGATGCCGCGCAGCACGTCCGCCGCACGATAGGGCTCCTTCGACAGCGCCGCCGTCACCGGCTGCACCGGCGTGGTCGCCGTGACCAGCACGCCGTCGGGCGCGAGGAAGGGCAGCACGCGGGCCGCCTCGCCGGGCTCGAACGCGATCACGAGGTCGGCCGTGCCGCGCGTGAGCAGCGGCGCGTGCACCTGCTCGCCGTCGCTGCCCATGCGCACGTGCGAGATCACGCTGCCGCCGCGCTGCGCCATGCCGATCGTCTCGGCCGTGCGCACCTGCCAGCCCTTGCTCTGCGCCGCCTGCGCGAGCACCTTGGCGGCGAGCACCGTGCCCTGGCCGCCCACGCCCGTCAGCAACACGTTGATCATCGGGCGCCTCCTTCCGTTGCCTCGCTTGGCGCGCCCTGCGAGCTTGCCGACGCCGCCGCGCCCTGCAAGCTTGCCGACGCCGCCGCGCCCTGCGAGCCTGCCTGCGCCGCCGAAGGAGATCCTTCGACACGCTTCGCTCGCTCAGGATGACATGCTGCTGCCGTTTCCGCGTTCGCCTCCGCCTCCGCCTCCGCTTCCGCGTTCGCCCCATTCGGCGCGTTCGTCACTTCCGCTTCCGCGTTCGCTTCGTTCGGCGCCGGCACCGTGATCGCCTCGAAGGGGCACACTTGCGTGCACAGCGCGCAGCCGTTGCAGAGGCTCGCGTCCACGAACGCCTGGCCGCGGCCCTTGCTGCGCGGACCCTGCGCGTCAGCGTCGAACCCGATGCCCGGGCAGCCGATCTCGGTGATGCACTTCTTGCAGCCCGTGCACGCATCGGTGCTGATGAGCACCGCGGGCTCGGGCTTCTTCAGCTGGATGCACGGCGAGCGGAAGATGATGGCCGACGGCCCCTCGAAGTCGATGGCCTCGCGCGCCGCGCCGAGCGACTCCTCCAGGTTCAGCGGGTCGGCGAACGTGATGCACTCCACGCCCATGGCCCGCAGCATGCCCTCGATGCTCACCGGCTTGCGCCGAGGGCCCATGAGCGTGACGCCCGTGCCGGGATGCGGCTGCGAGCCAGTCATAGCCGTGGTGGCGTTGTCAAGCACCGCCACCGTGATGTCGTGGCCGTTGTACACCGCGTTCACGATGCCCGTGATCCCGCTCGCGAAGAACGTGGAGTCGCCCACGAACGCCACCTGCTTCTTGTGCGGCTCGGCCACGGCGAAGCCCTGCGCCATGGTGATGCCCGCGCCCATGCACAGGCAGGTGTCCACGGCGTCGAGCGGCTTGGCGTTGCCGAGCGTGTAGCAGCCGATGTCGCCGCAGAGCACCGCGTCGCGCTTGCCGAGCGCGCGCTTCACCGCGTAGAAGCTGCCGCGATGCGGGCAGCCCGCGCACAGCACGGGCGGGCGCACCGGCAGCGGCCCCTCGTAGCGCGCGGACGCGGCCTCCGTGCACGCCTCCTCGACCAAAGTGGCGAGAAATGCGCGATCTGATACCGCGCGTGCGCCGCTTTCCCCTTCCGAAACGGAAGACGCTTCCTCGCCCAAATTCTGACCTGCGGTTTTGCCGAGCGTCGTGCCCGTTGAGTCGCCGCTGCGCACCTCTCCGGTATCAGATCGCGTGTTTCTCGACGCTTCGCCCGAGAAACCGTGCTCATCGAAGAAGCGTGCGATGCGCAGGGCGACGTCCTCGGTAGTGTTCTCGCCGCGGTCGCGCGCGTCGCCCGTGAGCTTGCCGAGCACGCGCACCGGCAGCTGGCGCGCGCCCGCGAGCCTGAGCAGCTCGTCCTCGAGCACGTAGTCAAGCTCCTCGAGCACGAGCACGGCGTCAAGCCCCTCGGCGAAGCGCGCCACGGCGTCAGCCGGGAAGGGGTAGGGCGTGCCCACCTGCATGAAGCGGTACGCGGGGACAGCTGCGCCGGCAGCGCGCGCCTCGCACTCGATGATCGCGAGGGCCTCGCGCGCGTACGCCGCCGACACGCCGCCCGCGAGGATGCCGAGTCGCGGGGCGGGGGCTGCAGCGGTCGCAAGGGCTGCGGGGGCTGCAGCCGCGCCGCTGGCGGTCGCGGGAGTTGTGGGGGCCGCGAGCGAGCCGACGGCAGGGGCGGCGTCAGGCGAGCCACCGGCAGCCACGACCTCAGCTGCGGCCGCACTACTTCCCGCGCTCACGCCGCCCCCTTCGACCACGGGGTTGAACGCCGCAAACGCGGGGTCCTCCGCAAAGTCGCGGGCAATCTCACGCAGGCGCTCGTTGATCTCGCCGTGCGCCTCGAAGCTGCGCCGCGGGAAGATGACCCACTTCGGATCCTTCGCAAAGCCGTCTGTGGGAACGGGGCGCGCCTCGGTTTCGTCGGCCACGTCGAAGAACGTGGACGCGTGGCAGATGCGCGTGGTGGGGCGCACGATCACCGGCGTGTAGTAGCGCTCGGACAGCTCGAAGGCCGCCTTCATCATGGCGAAGCCCTCGTCAGGCGTGGAGGGGTCGAGCACCGGCACCTTCGCGAAGGCGGCGAAGCGGCGCGTGTCCTGCTCGGTCTGCGAGGAGATGGGGCCGGGATCGTCGGCCACGAACAGCACCGTGCCGCCGCGCACGCCCACGTAGTTGAGCGACATGAGCGCGTCGCTCGCCACGTTGAGGCCCACCTGCTTGCACGTGAACAGCACGCGCGCGCCGCAGTACGCCGCGCCCGCGACCACCTCGAGGGCCGCCTTCTCGTTGGTCGACCACTCCACGTGCACGCCGCGCGCCACGCCCGCCGCATGCCGCTTCGCCACCGTCTCGATGACCTCGGACGACGGCGTGCCCGGATAGCCCGCCACCACGCGCACGCCCGCCTCGAGCGCCGCGTGGGCGAACGCCTCGTTCCCCATCAACAGCTTCTTCGTCATTCCGCTTTCCTTTACGCTTCGCGCGACTCCGCGCGCCCCTTCGCACCACCTTGACGGCCCGCCGAGCTCCGAGCCGCCCCACCGGGCCTCGACACCGGCTACTCGCCGAACCTTGACAGCTCCATCAACGACTCCGTGCAAAATAATCTCGGCAAATTGGCAGAAATCTTCAGATCTTTGTCGATTTCTGGTGGCCAAACAAGGTTCCTTCTGTTTGTTCACACATCAGTCGCATATGCCTATAGTTCTGACCTGCCCTTTTACATTTTCACATAATCAAGGGCTCGCGCAGAGGCTCCCAACAGGCCTCGATGTTGACAAAGATCTGACGATTTCTGCCAAAATCGCCTCGGAAAGCTGCACGGCCCGCCTCCGCGATCGAAAACGCCTTTTAGGAGCCCTTCCGATCTTGCCCGTCGCCCTCCGGCGGGCGCCAGGCGTGCTCGGGGCGTCCGCGCCCGACACCACCGCCCGGGGTGTCCCACCGCCCCGCTGGAACCCACCGCTGGGACCCGCCGCCGGGACCCGCCGGCGCGCCCTTACGCCTCGGCCATCGCGCGCTTGAAGTCGATGATCTTCTGCTGCATGGCCGCATCGCCCGTGCCCATCATCTGCACGGCCAGGATGGCGGCGTTCTTCGCGCCGTTGATGGCCACGGTGGCCACCGGCACGCCCGAGGGCATCTGCACCATGGAGAGCAGCGAGTCGAGTCCGCCCAGGTCAGAGGTCTTCATGGGCACGGCGATCACCGGCAGAGGCGTGAACGCGGCCACCACGCCGCCAAGGTGCGCGGCCTTGCCCGCAGCCGCCACGATCACCTTCATGCCGCGCTCGTGCGCGCCGGACGCCCACGCGTGCACGACCTCGGGCTTGCGGTGAGCGCTCGCCACCTTCACCTCGTACGGCACGCCGAACGCCTTGAGCTGCTCCATGCAGGGCTCCATCGCGGCCATGTCCGACTGCGACCCCATGATGATGCCGACCAGCGGCGTCTCCTGAACCTCCGCCATCGTTCCTCCTTCGCGCGTCTGCCGGCGAACCCGCCGGCGCATTTGCCAACGGAGACCATGGTAGCGCATTTGCGGGCCCAGACGCGGCGGGGCGGCGCCTGCGCGCCACGTCAGCCCGCAAAAGCACCGCCACCATGCACACGAGGAGCGGCGCGCCGTTGAAGAGGGGCACGCAGTAGCGCGCGTCGAACACGGGCGCGATCACGCAGAACCCCAGCAGCACGATCGCCGGGACGAAGAGCACGCCGCAGCGCAGGCGTCGGCGCCACATGACGAACAGCAGCGCCGCCGGCAGCCAGAGCGCGTACACCACCACCAGAAGCGGCAGGTCGAGCACGGGAACGTGGGCGATGGCGTCGTAGGCGTCGGCCATGCCGTTGCGCAACCAGTCAAGCTCGTCGGGGTTCCACAGCATGTAACGGTTGTCGGGGCCCATGTGCGTGTCCACCGTGACCATGCGGATGTTGGCCGGCGCGACCGGCGCGGTGTAGAACCCCGCGAGCGACATGAGCGCGCCCAGATACGCATCGGGGTGGCGCAGCCCCTGGGCCGCCCACGTCTGCAGGTAGCGCACGATGTCGGCCGTCGATGCGTCCAGGTTGTAGCGGTACTTCACCTCGTCTTGGAAGTCGAACGTGAACTGGCTGGGGAGGTTGTCGTACTCGAGCAGCGCGTCGATGGCCTCGCGCTCCTCGTCGGTCACGTCGCAGCCGTAGTAGGTCACGTAGTACGCCGTCTGCTGGAAGAGCGGCCCGAGCACCTCCTGCTTGCCGCCCGGCGCCACGTTGAGCAGCGGAAACACCAGCATCGGCAGCAGCGCGAACATGATGGTCACGCAGAGGAGCGCCTGCGCGACGAGCGGCTGCCAATGCGCGCGGTACACCCACGCCGCCGCGAGCGCCGTGGGCACCACCACGTACAGGCCCGTCTTCTTCGTGAGGCACAGCAAAAGCGCCACGAGCGCGAACAGCACCACGGTCCGCGTGCGTGCAAGCGAGGCGCCGCGCGTGCGCACCACCTCGAACAGCATGATGAGGTACGGGATGTAGAAGAGCCCGAACAGGCTGTCCTTCACCATGCACAGCGCCCACGTGGACACGAACGGCATCAGGCAGAAGAACGCGTACGCCGCGAAGCACAGCACAAGCGGGCAGCGCCGCACGCGCAGGTAGGCCACCGCCGCGGTGAACGCCACCACGTGCGCCGCGCCCTGCAGGCACACGAACGTGAACACGCCTGCCATCCAGTTGCCCGTGAGCACGTCGGAGGCCATGCCGAACGCGCCGTAGATCAGCGTGTCGAAGATGGGGTGGTGATCGCAGAAGTAGGCGTCGGTGAGCGTTTTGTCGTAGCACTCCGCGTACGGGATGATGGCGATGGGGTGGTTCTCGGGGTAGCACTGGAAGATCTGGTAGTAGGTGTCCCAATAGGTGCCGCCCGGGTAGTTCGCGATGAGCCAGGGGAGCCAGAACAGCGCCATGACCAGCGCGAACAGCGCGATGCTGCGCGGGCGCCACGCGGGGGTGAGCCGCGCGAGGAGCGGCTCACCATCCCCACCCTCATCCGCACGGCAGCGGATGGCCACGCGGATGAGCCCCTGGTCAACCGCCAGCAAACACACGCCCGCGATGATCGTGGAGGCGACGCAGAGCAAGACGGTGGTCGGGCCGTCGAACAGCGGCCAGCCCTGCCCCACCACGTACGAGACACCGAGCACGCCGAGCACGGCCACCACTGCGGATATCCCCAGAAGCGCAGCCCAGTCACGCGCCGCCATGCCCAAGCGCGCGAAGAGATCCTGGCTGTGACGCTCCTCAAGCGAGATGGAACCTGCCTCCTCAGACTCGGCAACTCGGCATGACTCGGTGTGACGCGGTAGCAAAAGAGCCCCTCAGCGAGGGGCTCTTGCAATTGATGGTGGTCGGAGGGGGACTTGAACCCTCGGCACGCGGATTTTCAGTCCGCTGCTCTACCAACTGAGCTACCCGACCAAAGGCGAGAAACTTCCGTTTCTGACGCGGTGATATATTTTAGCGCCTCGCGCGCCGGTTGGCAAGGACTTTTTTCGGCATACCGAGAATCACCTGGCCGGGGGCCCGGGGGGCGGGAGCTCGGGGACCCGCGCCGACCGCCGCCGCACGCGCCGCCAGGTCCCGCGCCGCCTGCCGCCGGGCCCCGCGCCATCGCGCGCGCCGCCGCG
>NZ_JAAKEC010000001.1 GCF_011038975.1 Adlercreutzia sp. ZJ176
CACAGGCACAGCAGGGCCGTGCACCCGTATATTATGGCGACCGCCGCCCTCTGCCCGTAGCCCCTGCCGAGGAGCCGGTGGTGGATGTGGCCCTTGTCGGGCGTCCCGATGCTCACGCCCACGCGCGTGCGCCGCACGATCGCGGCGAGCGTGTCGAGTATGGGGACGCCGACCATGACCATGGGGACCAGAAGCGATGTGATGCTGGTGATATGCGTGGTTCCCATGAGCGCCGCCAGGCCGAGGCAGAAGCCTGCCGTCAGCGAGCCTGAGTCGCCCAGGAAGATCTTAGCCGGGTTGAAGTTCCAGCGCAGGAAGCCGAGCGCGGCGCCGACGAGGGCCGCCGCGAGGGCCGCCGCGTCCAGGCGCCCCGCCATGAGGGAGACCGCGAGAAGCGTGGCGCCGACCATGGCCGCTACGCCCGAGGCCAGGCCGTCGATGCCGTCGATGAGGTTGATGATGTTGGCGAACGAGACGAGGTACGCGACCGTCACCGGGTACGCGACCCAGCCGAGATCCAGGAGGCTGTCGTCGATGGGACTGATCAGATCGCCGATGAGAACTCCGCTTGCTACCGCAATGCAGGCCGCAACCGCTTGCCAAAAGAACTTGTTCATCGGCGTGAGATGGCAGACGTCGTCGATCGCGCCGGTCAGGAACATGACGAGGACGGAGAGGGCGACGCCGAGGTAGCTGACGCCGCTCTCGGGAGGGAAGACGTCGGCAGGCTCCCACCCGAGGGGCCCGGAGAGGGCCAGCGCGCCGGCGAAGGCGGCGATCAGCCCGAGCATGACCGCGATTCCGCCCATTCGCGGCGTCGGCCTGGTGTTGACCCTGCGGCCGCTCGGATAGTCAACCGCGCCGAGCCTCCACGCGACCTTGCCCGCGGCCGGCGTCGCGGCCAGCGTCACGACCAGGGCGACTGCGAACAGCGCGAGGTATGCGCAGCTAGCGGAGCCATCGACCGTCACGCGACCGTCCTCCCTGCGCGGGCAGCGAGGACGCGGGCGGCCCATACGCGGGCGCTCCAAGCCCCCGCATCCCGCCAGACGCGCCGAGCCTGCTGGGTCAATTGACCCAGCAGGGCGCAGGGGAGCGCACCCGAGCCGATCGCTCGGCGAGCGCGCACCCCAAAACCAGCAGGGACCCTCAGGCCGCCTGCTTGCTTTCCCGTTATTCCCTTATGGCTTTCGTCTGACAATGTTTAAGCCTGCTTTTGTCGTTATCGTTCGCCCGAACATCTGGATCTCCAGGTAGGCGAGGCGCTTTCGCTTGTTGATGCGCTTGATCCAGCCGGTGTGGTTCATCAGCGGGCCCTTCAGGATGGTGATCTCGTCGCCTTCCTGAACTCCCTCCGACATCCCCACCACGCGCCTTCCCTCTTGCGTGAAGGCGCTGATCCAGTCGATTTCCCTCGCGTCGAGGGGGATGAATCCTTCGTCGTTGCCGAGGAGCCGCGTGAACGCGGCCACCTTCCTGAGCGCTTGGTCGAGCTTGTCCACGTTCGCCGTCACCACGATCAGGTAGCCGGGGAACAGCGCCCTGGTGCGGCTCACCCACTCGCCGCGGAAGTTGATCATGGTCTCGTACTTCGGCACGAAGCACTCGCGCACCTCGCCCTCAGTTGCCACCTGCCCGATGAGCGTCCGGGCGGTCTCCTCGCAACCCGTGTACACCTGGACCACATACCACTTTTGGCCCTGACCCACCGGTACCTCCTGCCGCTTCCTTCGGCGCAGAGGCGCCGAAAAAGAGCAAAGCCTCCCCTTCCCCGGCGAAGCAGGGAAAAAGAGAGCCTCTTGAACGAGCAGCGGCATAGCTTCGCCCTTGCTCCAAGAAGCATCCTTTGCAACAACGATATTCCCCTGGCAAAACGTGCACGCGGCATCGATTTCGCCTATGTGCGCCCGTCAAGACCTTGCTCGCAAAACAGCTCGTCAACGGCACTCAACGAAACAGCAGCGCTTAGTTTACCATAACAAAACGCCCCTCTTCGTAAACATCACGTGAGGCGCGACCCCGCTCCCCGCCGCGCGCTCAAAGCAGCCACGAAGCAGCTATGAAGCATTGCTTTTTCGCAACGAAAGCGCCACGCCGAGCAAAAAGGCGCCCCTCGAGCGCCATTCGCCGGCGAAACCAGCCTATGAGTTTTGGTGGAAATGTGAAGGGAGGTGCACCTTGACGCCGGCTGACCAGCCAGTCAGCCAATCTGCACGCCCGCTGGCTTCGCGCCTGCTGCGCGCCCTGCCTTGCTAGAGGGCGGCGTGCTTTCCTCGGGTTCGGTAGGTGCTCCTCGCCTCGGCGAAGAGCTGGTAGTGCTCGACGTTGTGCGCGTCGCTGGCAATGTAGGTGTAGAGGTTCTCCTCGAACAGGCGCTTGGCGGGCTTCTTCTCGCGTCCGAGGCGCCCGCCCGCCACGAAGTCGGCCGACGCCTGCAGCTTGCAGCCCATCTTCACCAGGTCACGCGCGATCTCGATGTCGTCCTGGATGGCGCGGTAGCGCTCGGGGTGTGCGATGATCACCTGGTACCCGCGGCTCTGCAGCTCGAAGATGGTGCGCTCGTACTCCTGGAAGTGATGCTTCTGGCAGCGGCTCGAAAGCTCAAGCAGGAACTCCTTGCCCCCTTCGAAGCACAGGTAGTCGGCCCACTCCATGCCCAGTTCCATGAGCTTGGAGTGGTTGACTTCCCACCCCATCTGGATGGGAAAGCCGTTCGCATGCGCGCACAGCAGGTCATACGCATCCCACATGGCGTCGTAGTCGAAGTACGGGTCGCGCACGTGCGGCGTGCACACGATGGACGTGATGCCCGCCGCCTTCGCCGCCTCGAGCATGGCGAGGGACTCCTGCAGGTTGCGCGCGCCGTCATCGACCCCCGGCAATATGTGGCAGTGCATGTCGCGCATGCGCGCTACTTGTTCTTACGCGGGTTGTTCTTCCCCCCCGCGTGGTTGACGCGTCCGTACTGGGCCTCACGCTGCTCGCGCTGCTCGCGAGACTCACGATGCTCGCTCGCGCTCGGGACAGCATGTCCGCCGGACCGACGCGAAGCAGCAGGCAGCGGCGCCGACTCGACCTCCGCCTTCTTGTCGCTCTTCACGCGCTTGCCGTCTTCGGTGTAGTACGCATAATAATACTCGCTGCCCGTGCCCTCGACGAACGTCGCGCAGGCGCCGATGATGCGGGCGTCGGCCTTCTGCAGCTGCTCATAGGCGTGCAGGAGCTCGTCGCGCTTGGTGGAGTTCGGCTTCACCACCAAGATGGTGCCGTCGACCAGCGTGGAGAGGATGGCGGCGTCGACGAACGTCCCCACCGGCGGCGTGTCGAATATCACGTAGTCGTAGCTCTCCTCCAGCATGCCCACCAGCTTGTGGAAGCGCTTCGAGGAGATGATGTCGGCGGGGTTCGGGATGTTGGGCTCGACGTCGAGGAAGAACAGGTTCGGCGTCGACGTCGGCACGATGGCCTGGGAGAGGGACACCTGGTCGGTGAGGACCGCGTACGAACCCGCCCGCCCGCGGACGTTCATCATGCTCGACAGGGAGCGGCGGCGCATGTCGGCCTCGACCAGCAGGCACGTGTTGCCCGACGTGGCGATGGCCTTCGCCAGCTCGATCGACGTGGTGGACTTGCCCTCGTTGGGCACCGAACTCGTCAGGGCGATGGTGCGGATGGGCTCGTCAGGCGACATGAAGCGGATGTTCGCGAACAGCGTCTTCGCAGCGTTCTGCACCTCAAGCGCGTTAGAGGATGACTTCTTGCTTTTCGACATGGTGAACCTCCCCTTAGCCCTTGATCACCGGGATGCGTCCCACCACGGGAACGCCCAGCAGCTCTTCGATTTCCTCGGCGTTGCGGACGCGCGTGTTCAGCATGTCCAGCAGCACGATGATGGCCACCGCGAGGAACAAGCCCGCGAGGAACGCCACCGCCGTGTACATGACGCGCGGAGGGCCGGAGGGCGAGGTGGGCTCGGTCGCCTCGTCGATCACGCTCACGCTCTCGAGGTTCATGGCCTCCTGGGCTACGCTGTCAGTGGTCTTGGCAAGCTGGTTCGCCACCACGGCCACCGACTGGGGGGACTTGCCTGTCACCGAGATGGAGAGGACGCGCGAGGTGGTGGAGCTCGTCACGTCGATCTCGTATCCGGAGAGGCTGTCCATGTTGAGCTCGGAAGCCGCGTCTGCCATCACGCGGTCGCTCTTGATGAGCGTGGCCACGTCGTTGGTGAGCATCTGGCTGGCGGACAGGTCACTGTTGGTGATGGTGTTCCCGTTGTCAGACGCCTTCGTGAGAACGTACATCGACACGCTCGCCGTGTACGTGTTCGGCAGCACCAGCCAGCTTACCGCCGCTGTCGCCAAGGCGCACACGATGGGCAGCACGATGACAAGCTTGAGGTGCTTGCGCATCAGCTTCAATAGCTCAAGTAAGGTCATACCCGATTCCTTTTTGATGAAGTATCACTTGTATTCGCAGATGAGAATAGTGTTCTACACCCGCCGATCCACGCAGAATCGACTCTGCATTGTATCAAAGATAAGCGAGCTTCTCATGACTATGTCTCCCGCCCCGTAATAACAGCAGAAAAGAACGTCACGAATGACAGGAGGAGAGAGGAGGGAGATGTGGGAAAGAGGGAGGCGCTTGCGGCTCGCAGGCGCGAGCAGCCGGCGCTTCCGCCGGGCGCGGGAAACCACCCACCGACCCTCGGCCGATGGGCGTAAGCCGCCTGCGAGCGCTTTCGCCGGACGCGGCCTTACAGCGTGGCGCCGCAGTTCCAGCAGACCTCCGCGTCAGCCGGGCACGTGCTCGCGCACTTCGGGCACGTCACATGCGCCCGCGGCACGCTGTCGCCCGATTCGGGCGCGCCCTTGAACGTCACGCCCGGCCAGTCGCTGCGCGTGGTCGACTCGATCACGTCGAGACCCGATATGTGCAGCGCGCCGTCCTCATCAAACGCGCCGTTGTCTGCCTTGATCTTCGATGCGGTCATCATCGCCTCGCTTTCCTGCGCTTCCTCGCGCGTATCGTGCCGTGCCCTTGCAGTTCTTCACGCTTCGCGTGTTGCGCTCATTAAAGCATGCTCGCACTCCTGCTCCACGATACTCCCGCAAATCTGCAGACCCCCTGGCCGTGACATTGGTTTTCCCATCGGTTACCATAAGCAGGCCGTCTCGAAACCGCAGGTAAGGAACGCCCATGAACTTCCACGTCGCCAGCTTCAAAGCCGCCTACGGGACCTCCGCCCAGCTGCCCGCCTCGGCGCGGCCCGAGGTGTCGTTCGCGGGGCGCTCGAACGTGGGCAAGTCGTCGCTGCTCAACAAGCTGATGTACCGCAAGAGCCTGGCGAAGGTGTCGCAGACGCCCGGCAAGACGGTCACCATCAACTTCTACGACGTGAACGGCTACGACTTCGTGGACCTGCCCGGATACGGCTACGCGAAGGTGGCGAAGTCCGAGCTCCACCGCTGGTCGGAGCTGATCGAGGGCTACTTCAACCAGGACCGCGCCTTCGCGCTCGTGGCCTCGCTCATCGACATCCGCCATGACCCCAGCGCGCTCGACCGCAACATGGTGGATTTCCTGAAGGACGCCGAGCTGCCGTTCGCCGTGGTACTCACCAAGGCCGACAAGCTCTCCCGCCAACAGCAGATGAGGCAGCGCGCCGCCATCAAGAAGGCGCTCGACCTGCCGAAGGACACGCCGCTGGTGGTGACGTCGTCGGAGAAGGGCGACGGCATCGACGAGCTGCGCACGCTCATCACGCGCTCCATCGAGGACTGCGAAAAGACGTGCTTCTGAGACGCGAAGCACGTAGGCGCCTGACGGCAATCAGCGCTTGATAGCGCTTCCCTTAGCAAAGCACATGGTCAACCGCGCGTCTGCGCCCTTGTCAGGCGCTGAGCGCGCAGAGCAGGAAAGGAACAACCCGTGACTACCCCCGTAACCGACTCCGCGGCTGCCGCAGACACCGCAACCGCCCCCGCGGCCTCCACCACCGCCGCAACCGACTTCGACTTCGAGAGCCTCATCGTCAGCATCCCCGACTACCCCGAGCCGGGCGTCGTGTTCAAGGACATCACGCCGCTTCTGGCCGACGCGGAGGGGTTCGCTGCCGTCGTCGACGCGATCTCCGGCCACTTCGCCAACCGCGGCATCACCAAGGTGGTGTGCGCCGAGGCGCGCGGCTTCATGGTGGGCGCGCCCGTGGCCCGCGCGCTGGGAGCCGGGTTCGTGCCCGCGCGCAAGCCGGGCAAGCTGCCGCGCGAATCGATCTGCGAGTCGTTCGAGCTGGAGTACGGCACCGACGAGCTGCACATCCACACCGACGCGCTGACCGCCGATGACGTGGTGCTCATCGTGGACGACCTCGTGGCCACGGGCGGCACCGCCAACGCGCAGGTGCGCCTCATCGAGCGCTGCGGCGCCAAGCTCGCGGGCATGGGCTTTCTGATGGAGCTCGCGTTCCTCAACCCGCGCGCGACCATCGCCACCGCCACCGACGTCGAGGTGTTCTCCCTCGTCCAAGTGAAGTAGGCTGCGCAGCGCTCCTCTGCGCAGCGCTCCCTTCGCGACGCGCTCCTTTCGCGACGCGCTCCTTTCGCGACGCGCCCCACGCACCCCGCGCACCCCCTCCTCCCCTCTTCGTCGTGTTTTGCGAAACGCGTTTCGCAAAACAGCACCGAGCGAGAGCGAAAACGCAAGAAGCGCGGAAGCGCAAGAAGGCCCGCCACCGTTATGCAGGTGGCGGGCCTTCTTCAAACCCTCGGGCAAAAGCCCCGCGGCGGGGCTTTTGCTTCTTCCCCTTGCAGGCGAGTCGCTATCTAGCGGATGGAGACGTTGCTCGCGTAGGTGTTCTTGTCCTTCAGCACCACGTCGTGCGCGCCGCCCTCGACGATGGAGGTGGAGGACACCACGGTGAGCTTGGCTTTCTCCTGCAGCTCGGGGATGGTGAGCGCGCCGCAGTTGCACATGGTCGCGCGCACCTTGTACAGCGTGAGCGCCACGTTGTCCTTCAGCGAGCCGGCGTAGGGCACGTACGAGTCGACGCCCTCCTCGAAGGCGAGCGTCTTCTTGCCGCCCAGGTCGTAGCGGCCCCAGTTGCGGGCGCGCGCCGAGCCCTCGCCCCAGTACTCCTTCATGTAGGTGCCGTTGATCATAACCTTGTTCGACGGGCTCTCGTCGAAGCGGGCGAAGTAGCGGCCGAGCATCACGAAGTCGGAGCCCATGGCCAGCGCCAGCGAGATGTGGTGGTCGTACACGATGCCGCCGTCGGAGCAGATGGGCACGTAGACGCCCGTCTCCTTGAAGTACTCGTCGCGGGCCTTCGCCACCTCGATGACCGCCGTGGCCTGGCCGCGGCCGATGCCCTTCGTCTCGCGCGTGATGCAGATGGAGCCGCCGCCGATGCCGATCTTGATGAAGTCGGCGCCCGCCTCGGCGAGGAAGCGGAAGCCCTCGGCGTCGACCACGTTGCCCGCGCCGATCTTGAGGTCGTCGCCGTAGTGCTCGCGCACCCACTCGATGGTCATCTTCTGCCAGTCGGAGTAGCCCTCGGAGCTGTCGATGCACACCACGTCGACGCCGGCATCCACGAGCGCCGGGATGCGCTCGGCGTAGTCGCGCGAGTTGATGCCCGCGCCCACCATGTAGCGCTTGTGGGAGTCGAGCATCTCGTTGGGGTTGGACTTGTGGGAGTCGTAGTCCTTGCGGAACACGAGCGCCACCAGGTGGTCGTCGTCGTCCACGATGGGCAGGGAGTTCAGCTTGTGGTCCCAGATGATGTCGTTGGCGACCTTCAGCGTGGTGTCAACCGGCGCCACGATGAGCTTCTCGCGCGGGGTCATGAAGTCGACCACCTTCTCGTCGAGGCTCATGCGGGTCAGGCGGTAGTCGCGCTCGGTCACGATGCCGAGGAGCTTGCCGTGCGCCGTGCCGTCGTCGGTCACGGGCATGGTGGAGTGGCCGTAGAGGTCGCGCAGCTCGACCACCTCGGCGAGCGTCATGTCGGGCGAGAGGTTCGCGTCGGAGGTGACGAAGCCGGCCTTGTAGTCCTTCACGCGCTTGACCATGGCCGCCTCGTCCTCGATGGACTGGTTGCCGTAGATGAACGACAGGCCGCCCTCGGTTGCCAGCGCCACGGCCATATGGTCATCAGACACCGCCGCCATGATGGCCGACACCATGGGGATGTTGAGCGACATGGGGCATTCCTCTTCGCCCTTGCGGTACTTCACCAGGGGCGTTTTGAGGCTGACGGCAGTCGGCACGCAGCTGGAGGGCGTGTGCCCGGGGACCAGCAGATACTCGTTGAACGTGCGCGATGGCTCATCGTAGTAGTAGGCCATGTCTGTGTGCTCCTTCTCTCATTCAGACGCGTTGACTCTCTCCCCCTTCGCGCGCGATGCGGCACGTCCCGCAGCGCCGGTGCGCCAGCGCGTACGGCGCGTGCGCTGGCTTTGCGTGCGCGTGCGTTGGCTCGCTGGCTCGCAAGCGCGCTGGCCCGCTGGCGCGTTGGCACTGGCTCACCTGCGCCGACGCGCCGATGCGCGCGAATCAGAATGATTGCCCATTATAAAAGCCTGACCAGCGCAATTCCACCGAGAATAGCGAAGTTTTCGAGAGCATCCGCAAACGGCACACGGCACGCGCAGCACCCCACGCGCGGCCGGCTACTTGCGGTCGAAGAAGGGGCTCTTCGACGAGATGCTCACGACGATGCCGTACACCTGGCGCACGCCCTCGCCGAGCATCCCCAGGCGCTGCGCGGCGAGGCCCGCCGAGAACATGACGCGCGTGTCGACGCGATGGTCCGTCGCCGTCGCGCAGGCGGACCCCAGCGCGATGCCCACGTCCACGCTGTTGATGGCGCATGGCACGCCCTGCGAGCGCCCCGCACAGGTGGCGAAGCCGCAATGCCCGCAGTTGAGCCCGTGCGCCTTCTCGCGCGTGCCGACGAGCACCACGCACTCGCTCGCGCGCACGTTGTTCGCGTCGCGCAGGAAGAACTTGAAGCCCGTCTCCTCCGACACGCGCTCCATCTCCTGCGCGAGGCGCTCGGCGTCATCACCGTCAACCACGGCGCACTCCACGATGTCGACGCCCTTGCCCTTCGGGGCCGTGCGCGCCGCCACCATCATCTTCTGCGCGATGTCGACCGCCTGCGCGTGCCGCAGATCGCGTTCGTTCATGATCATAAGGTTCTCCTCGCCTCTTCTCGTCTCTTCTCGTCTTGTCTTGTCTCGTCTCGTCTTGTCTCGTCTCGTCTTGCAGCTCAATGCCGCGTTTGCTTCGCCGCGCGCCCGCGAAAGGGCGCCCCGGTGCTTTCACCGCTCCCCCCTCTCCTTCTCCCTCTCCTTCTCCCTCTCCTTCTCCCTCTCCTTCTCCCTCTCCTTCTCCCTCTCCTTCTCCCTCTCCTCCTGCTGCTTTCTTCCGGCGTGTTTTTCTTCCGGCGTGTTTTGCGAAACGCGTTTCGAAAAACCGCCCGATTGTTTCACGTGAAACAATCGGGGGCGGTCGCGCGCGAGCTCACACACGAAGGTTGCGCGAAGTGCGCGAATCAACGCACGGAACCGCGCGTGAGGGGAAGCGGGATCACGCGCACGAGAGTTCGTATTACGAGCTCAACAGGATCGCACGGAGGTTCACATTACGCGTTCAACAAGATCGCGCAGGGGTGGGGGTACGTTACGCGTTCAGTAGGAACGCCTCGTAGCCGCGGCGCGCCTCGTAGATATCGGCCTTGCTGGTGACCTCCCACGGCGCGTGCATCGAGAGCACCGGCACGCCCGAGTCGATGACGTCCATGCCGAAGCGCGCGGGGATGTACGCGATGGTGCCGCCGCCGCCCGCATCGACTTTGCCCAGCTCGGCGGTCTGGAAGCTCACCTGCGCGTCGTCCATCACGCGGCGGACGCGCGCCACGTACTCGGCGCTCGCGTCGTTCGAGCCGCTCTTGCCGCGCGCGCCCGTGTACTTGTTGAACACGAGGCCGCGGCCGAGGAACGCGGCGTTCTTCGCCTCGAACACGCTCGCGTAGGCCGGGTCGAAACCCGCGCTCACGTCGGACGAGAGCATGCGCGAGTTCGCCAGCGCGCGGCGCAGCGGCAGCGTGCCGCCCTCGCCGACGAGCTCCATGACCTCGGCGATGGCGTTCTCGAAGAGCGCCGACTCCATGCCGGTGGCGCCCACGCTGCCGATCTCCTCCTTGTCGACCAGGACGGTCACGGCCGTACGACGCGGGACGGGCGCGCCCTCGGCGGCCAGCGCCAGCTGCGCCACGAGCGACGTGTAGGCGCACACGCGGTCGTCCTGCCCGTAGCCGATGACCATGCTGCGGTCGAAGCCCAGCTCGCGCGCGCGGCCGGCGGGGACCACCTCGAGCTCGGCGGAGAGGAAGTCCTCCTCGGCGATGCCGTACTTTTCCTCGAGCAGCTTGAGCGCGAGCGCCCTCACCGGTTCCTTCACCTGGTCCTTGGGAGAAGAGCCCCCTCCCTGGTCGTTCGTAACGCCAGCGAGGGTTTCCGTGGCGCCCGAGATTGACGGGCTGGCGGGGGCGAAGCCTCCTTCGGTAGGCGAGCCTCCGTCAGCCCGGCAAGACTGGGTGCCACGGGAAGCCGCAGCGTTTGCAACGTCAGCAGCCGCAGCGCTCACATCGTTCGCAACGCCGTCGAGCGCAGCAGCTGTGTCGCTCGCGTCGTTCGCGTCGTTTGCGCCGTCAGGACGAGCGGAACAGCAAAGCGGCCTGTTCCCCACGAGCAGGTCGAGGTCCTCCCCCTCCACGATCTTGTTCCCGCTCTTCTCCATCTGCGCGCGGCCGAGGTGCGGCAGCAGGTCGGTCACGCAGAACACCGGGTCGCCCTCGTCCTCTCCGATCACCACGTCGACCACCGTGCCGTCGGTCTTCGCCACCACGCCGTGCAGCGCGAGCGGCAGCGCCACCCACTGGTAGTTCTTGATGCCGCCGTAGTAGTGCGTGTCGAGCAGGGCGAATCCGTCCTTCTCGTACAGCGGGTTCTGCTTGAGGTCGAGCCGCGGCGAGTCGATGTGCGCGCCCAGGATGTTCATGCCGTCCTGCAGGGGCTCGGCGCCCACGTGCACGAGCACGATCGCCTTGCCGTGCGCGTGCGTCCACACCTTGTCGCCCGGCTTGAGCGCAAGCCCGTTCTCCACGCACGCGTCGAGGCTGCGGTACCCCGCCTTCCCCGCCAGCTTCATCATCTCCTGAGCGCACTCGCGCTCGGTCTTGCACTTCGAGATGAAGTCGATGTAGTCGGCCGCCAGCGCGTCAACCTCGGCCAGCGCCGCCTCATCGTACTTCTTCCACGCCACCTCACGTTCCATGGTTCCACGTTCCTTCCCGAAGGCGCGCCCGCCTCGCGCGGGTGCGGCCCTCGCAGCTGGCTTTCGCAGCTGGTCAGTTACCCGTCATGTCTCGTCGCCCATTATACGGCGTACGGCGGCTTCGCGCGAGCAAGTCACCGTACGGATGTTTCACGTGAAACATTTTCACGCCGCGGCTGGTTGGCCGGACGGCCGCTCCCCCCCCCGCCGGGCGCGGCGCGCTTCGCCAGCTTCCGCCAGCCGCCGAGCGCTCGCCAGCCGCACCAAAACGCTTGCCACGCGCCTGACGAAAGTTTCCCTTGGCTTACGCTCGTTTCTTGTCGGAAATATCGCCGCGCACGCTGGCACCCTGAGCGCGGCGCTTCTATAATGTGCGAGATCCATCAATGGAGCATCCCCAGGAGACGAGGAAAAGGAGCTTTACATGAAGGTTCGCGCGAACATCCCCACCGCCGGCAACTCCACCAACTTCAACATCGTGGCTGACAGCACCACCACCGTGGGCACCACGCTCGAGAACCTGAAGGCCGCCGTGTGCGGCGAGACGGGCGCCTCCGCGAAGTACGCCGCCTGCGCCGTCGCCGCGCGCGAGCAGGGCTATGACCAGATCGCCCGCCTGTTCGAGGCCACTTCCGCCGCCGAGCAGGTGCACATCGGCCTCGAGGCCGCCGTCATCAAGGGCATGGAGCCCGACTACGAGCGCCCCGCCGCTCCGGCCGCCGAGGGCGCTGCCACCGACCTCAACCTGATCGCAGGCGCCATGGGCGAGATCTACGAGACCTCCGACATGTACCCGGCGTTCATCGCGAAGGCCGTCGAGGAGGGTGAGAAGAAGGCCGTGCAGGTGTTCACCCGCGCCAAGCTCGCCGAGTCCGTGCACGCCGAGCTGTACCTGCAGGCGTACAACGACATCGACGCCGCCGATGACGACGCGTACTACCTGTGCCCCGTGTGCGGCTACATCCACAAGGGCGACGACTTCGACAAGTGCCCCATCTGCCTCTGCCCGAAGGACAAGTTCAAGGCTTTCTAGCATTGCGTTCCGTCGTCGCTGACGCAACGACGGAACGGCCCGACGCTGCGAAGCGCAGAGGCACCCGCCCTTGTCGCTCCAAGCGAGGCTCGCGTACGAAATACGCTTCGCCTCGCTTTCGCGCCAGTTGCGAACACCTCCGCGCTTCTCGCTGACGTTGACTCATAGCGTGAGATAGGAGAAGGACCGCTGCGGTCCTTCTCTTTTTGTCTATCCCCAGGTAAAGATGGGCTTTCCGCCAAGGGACTCCACGCGGGCCTCGAGGATGCGCCCCTCGCTCACCTGCACCTTCGCTATGCTGCGGGAGAAGCCCCCGCGCGGGAGGGAGGCCGAGCCGGGGCAGATGAGCAGGCTGGCGGGACGCGCCTCGGGGCCCGTCTCGAGTTTCGGCACGTGCGTGTGGCCGTGCACGAGCACCTGCGGGATGGAGTCGCCCGGCGCCAGCGCGCTCGACCCCGCGTACGTGATGCGCACATCCTGCGGGTAGTGCGCCACCAAGAAGCGCACGCCGCCGACCACGGGGCGCGCGAAGCGCGTGACCGCGCTGCCGTACTCGGGGAAGTCGTTGTTGCCGAGGACGGCGGTCACCGGCGCGATGCACGCGAGCTCGCGCAGGATCGCCGGCCCGCAGATGTCGCCCGCGTGGATGATGTGGTCGCAGTCGGACAGCGCCGCGAAGGCGCGCGCGTCAAGCGTGCCGTGCGTGTCGGATATGATGCCCACCCATGTCATGGCGTCCATGATAGCATGCGCCGCACAGCGGAAAGGGCGCGTGGCGAAATGCAGGGAGCCAGGTGCCGCACCATAAAAAGAGCGCGCAGCGCCTTCGCGCAACGCCCCGCCCAACAGACGTCAACAGCTGGGTAACCGTGCGGCGTTTCTGCGCTCGCGGGGCGCGCGAGCTGGCATACTTCTCATTGCGGAACGGAAACGAAGCAAGAAACGCCTTGCTTTCCCATCCTTTCCTTCTTCTCTCTCCTTAGGCGCTGGCCTCATCCACCAGCGCCGCCCGAGAGCCGCCCTCCCCGGCGACCTCGGGCCGATGCCGCCGCCAACGGCATCACTCCTCCTTTAAGGGAAGGCGGCCCACCCCCTGGCCGCCTTCCCGCACGCTTGCAGAAAAACATCGGCATTTTGGCAGAAATCTTCAGATATTTGTCGATCAGTTACCCGCTGAGGGCAACATCCGCACTTGCGGTAGTGCTCTATCATACAAAATACCTGTTCGCAGTTGCGCTATTATTTTGCAATGCGCAGAGCGGCAACTTCAAATGGGCTTCATGCCACAGAAATCGACAAATATCTGAAGATTTCTGCCAAAAACACCTTGAAAATCTGCACGGCACGCCAGGGCTCGCCGGCGCAGCGATACGCCGACGCCCCGCTCCGCCTACAGCTCGATGCCGTCCTCGGCGAGCAGCTCCGCGATCTGCGCGCGGGCCTTCCCCATCTCCTCGTCAACGTCGACGCCCTCGGCGTCGAGCCCGTCGGCCACCACGTAGCGCACCTCGGGGATGCCGAACATCTCGGCGAGGGCGCAGATGTAGTCGTAGCCGAGGTTGCGCGTCAGGCGGCTGCCCGCCGTGGTGAGGTAGGTGATGCGGCGCGCCTGGCACAGGCCCTCGTAGCGCGCGTCGGGCGTGAAGTGGAACGTGACGTTGTCCACGCTCACGTGCTCGATGTAGGTCTTGAGCGCGGCGGGAAAGGCGAGGTCCCAGTACGGCGCGCCGATGACGATGTCATCGGCCTCGGCGAACTGATGGGCCAGGTCGAACACGTCATCGTCATACACGCCGCGGCGCTGCAGCTGCGAGCGGAACGCCACCTTCTGCGCCGACAGCGACGTCAGGTGCAGCTGCTCCAGGTTGACCTCGCGCACCGCCGCGCCCGCGCGCTTGACCGCACCCAGATACGCGCGGCACAGCTGCAGCGTGCGCGACTGCTCGCCGCGAATGCAGGCGTTCACAAACAGAACCATCTCGAGCTCCCCCTCATCCCTTCGCTTGCGCGTCGCCGCGCCGCCTCGCCCCAAGCCGCCTCGCAGGCAAATGGGGTGAGCGCCCATGGTACGCCCCTGCGCGGGGAAAGGGAGGATGCGCTGCCGCGCCTCGTGCCAGCGGGCGCTTCGGCTTCGCCAGCGGCGGCCTGGTCGGGTTCTAGGTAGGCCTCACGGCTTCTCCAGCGGTATCCCGTTCGAGCCCCGCTCGGCCCTCGCGACGGTGGCGGCGCCCTGCTCAGCCCTTGCGGCGCTGCCGGCGGCGCCCCGCCCGGGTCCTACTCGGCGCGCGCGAGCACCTCGAGCGCCGCCGCGTACCCGCCGGTGCCGTAGCTCAGGCACTTCGAGACGCGAGCGATGGTGGTGGCGGAGGCGCCCGTGGCCTCCTCGATGGCCGCGTACGACTTGCCCGCCGACAGCAAGCGCGCCACGGCCAGGCGCTGGGACGTCTCGCGGATCTCGCGGATGGTGAACAAGTCCTCGAGCAGCGCGAAGATGGTGTCCTCGTCGTCAAGCGCGGACAGCACGCGCAGCAGGTCGTCCACTTCCCTCGTTCTGATCTCGCTCATTCGCCTCTCGCCTTCTTCGCCTTCATCTGTTTATAGCAAATCCCATGCCGCATAAAGTCAGCGAGGGTTCTTGCGGTGCCTGGAATAGCCCCGCCTTGGGGCCAAGTTGGCTTCGCCAACGCCGCGCCCCAAACAGTAAACAGTCCTGTGGACTGTTTAGAGCTATCTATGCGCCCGAGAGGGCGTGTCCTGAGCAGCTCATCTGAACAGGACCCAGGTACCACAAGAAGCCGCAGCGTCGACCCTGCGTCTTTGCGTCAGCAAAGACGCAACAGCCCGTATTCGATGGACTCGACCAGCGCGTTCCATGACGCCTCGATCACGTTCTCCGACACGCCTACGGTTCCGTAGCTCCCGCGGCCGTCGGCTGTTGTGATGGTAACACGAGTGATGGCGCCCGTGCCTTGGCTTTCGTCGAGCAGGCGCACCTTGTAGTCCACGAGCTCCATGTTGCTCACCTCAGGGTAGCACTCGCTGATGGCCATGCGCAGCGCGTTGTCGAGCGCGCCGACCGGGCCGACGCCCTCGCCCGTGGCCACGATGCGCTTGTCCCCCACGTGGATCTTCACGGTGGCCTCCGAGGTGGCGTCCTTCGCGAGCGCGCCGGTGTCCTCGCGGTCGTCGATGATCACGCGGAGGCTCTCGAGCGCGAACGCCGGCTGGTACGTGCCCAGGTGCCGGCGCAGCAGGAGCGCGAGCGAGCCGTCGGCCACCTCGTAGGTGTAGCCGCGCGCCTCGCGCTCCTTGATGTCGTCGAGGATGGCCTGCACGTCGACGCCCGCGTCGATCAGGTCGATGCCGAGCATGACCGCCTTCTGCACGAGCGACGCCTTGCCCGCCAGCTCGCTCACGAGCATGCGCGCGCCGTTGCCCACGGCCTCGGGGCGCTCGTGCTCGTACGCCTCGGGGAAGCGCGCGATGGCGCTGGCGTGCAGGCCGCCCTTGTGGGCGAACGCCGACGTGCCCGTGTAGGGGTGGTGCGCGGGCACCGACACGTTGCACAGCTCGGCCACGTACTGCGCCAGGCTCGTGAGGTTGCGCAGGTTGCCCGCGCCCACGCAGGTGACGCCGCACTTGAGCTCGAGGTTCGCGATCACCGTGAGCAGGTCGGTGTTGCCCACGCGCTCGCCGATGCCGTTCACGGTGCCCTGCACCGTTGACGCGCCGGCGCGCACGGCCGCGAGCGTGTTGGCCACCGCGCAGCCCGAGTCGTTGTGGCAGTGGATGCCGAACGCCTGGCCGGGGAAGGCGGCGACCACCTCGGAGACGACGCGCTCGACGTCGAAGGGAAGCGCGCCGCCGTTCGTCTCGCACAGGTCGATCGAGTCGGCGCCGGCCTCGTGTGCCGCGCGCAGGCACGCCAACGCGTAGTCAGCGTTGGCCGCGTAGCCGTCGAAGAAGTGCTCGGCGTCGAACACCACGCGCCGGCCCGCCGCCTTCAGATGCGCCACCGAGTCGGCGATCATGCGCAGGTTCTCCTCGAGCGTGGTCTGCAGCGCGCGCGTGACCTGGGCATCCCACGTCTTGCCCACGATGGTGACCACCGGGGCGCCACACGCCAGCAGGTCGGCCAGCCCCTGGTCCTCGACGGCGGGCACGCCCTTCTTGCACGTGCTGCCGAACGCCGCGATCTTCGCGTGCGCAAGCGGCATGGTGCGCACGGCCTCGAAGAAAGCGATGTCCTTGGGGTTGGAGGCGGGGAAGCCGCCTTCGACGTAGTCGATGCCGAACGCGTCGAGCCGGCGCACGATGCGCAGCTTGTCCTCGAGCGACAGCGTGATGCCCTCGCACTGCTCGCCGTCGCGCAGCGTGGAATCGTAAGTGTAGACGCGCTTGTCCACGGTACCTCCCCTTCGCGTCGGGGGCGCGTTGCGCACGAGCCTGCTTGAGCCCGCGTGCGCGCGCAAGCCGCGTTGCACGCGCGGGCCGTGCTGCACGCGAGTGCGCGATGAGTTGCGCTCGCGAATGCACGCCACGTTGCGCACGAACCTGCGAGCCGCGCCCCGTTTTGGATCAGATCATCTTACCGCAAACGGGACGGAGCGGCGGGAGGATCGAAAAGAGGGCGGCGAAGAGAAGGGAGTGGGACGACGGGGCGCAGGGCGGAGCGGACAGGACGGGGTGGGCGGGGCACGGGCAGGTGGGCGGGGCGGGGTCGGAACGGGCGGGCGTCACACACTTGGGACCAGATCCTTCGGCTACGCGCTTCGCGCTTCGCTCAGGATGACACGGGATGAGACGGCACGCTTGCCAGGTTGGCCGAGGGCGCGACACCTGCCGCGCTAGCCGAGGGCATGAGGCTTCCGCGACGGCCGAGGGCATGACGCCCTCCGTGCTGGCTGGCGTCCTGCGCTTAGGACCGAATCCTCCAGCTACGCGCCCTGCGGGCGCTTCGCTCAGGATGACACAAGGCAGTCGCTGACACGAGGTGGTCGCGAGATGGCCCCGTCGGCCAGGGACGTGGCAAAAGGGCTTTCGCCGACGCGCCAGTTGTGCCACAATCATGCTCTAAAGCATCATGCCGCACGCCACGCCCGGTCAGCAGGAACAAGACGCCCCACCGACAGGGGCGCCGCTCCCGGCCGACGAGGACGCGACGCGCGGAACCCAAGCACGCAAGGAGCGTTCCCATGCTCAACTTCTTCCGCAAGAAAGACTCTCGCAACTCCGGAAACGGACCCGCGTCCGACGCTGCCTCCGGAGGCGCTGCCACCTCCGGAGGCGCCTCTGCATCCGACGCCTCTGGCGGCACCGCCACGCCCTACGATGCCCCCGCGCCCTACGCCGCCGGCAGCACCGCCACGTCTGGCGCCAGCGTGCCCGGCAACAACTCCCCCATTCCCTACGGCACCTCCGGCGGCTCCTCCACGCCCCACAACGCCGCCGCGCCTTACGCCAACTCCGGCAACACCTCCGCGCCCGCTGGCAGCGCCTTCGAGCCCGACGACACCGCCCCCGTGCCTGAAGCGCGGCGGACCCCTCAGGAAGTACTCGCCACGTTCAAGGAAGCCCCTTTGCCCGACGCCATCGACGGGCTGCTGTTCCGCGTGTCGATGGCCGCGCCGGGCGAAGTCGACGTCACCTCGTTCGAGCGCTACGCCGCGCGCCTGCTCACCGAGGCCGGCGCGGCCAACCTGCGCGCCATCGCCGTCGAGCACCCGCTTGAGCTGCGACACCTCTCGCTCACGGGACTCTACTGGATCAGCTTCGACGCCAGCTCCATGGAGCCTGAGCAGCGCGCCTGCGTGCTGCGGGTGGAGTCGGCCCTGAACCGCCTCATCCTCGTCAGGCAGACCATGCGGGCGGAGGCCCGCACGCCTTACCATCCCGAGGAGGTCTACGCGCAATGGGACTGGCAGAACATCCGCTCCATCACGCGCTACGCCGAGAGGCGCCTGGAGGGGGCCGAGAAGGAGAACGAGCTGCTCACCATAAGCGGCGCGACGGGCGTGCGCGGCGGCAACTGGGACGTGTGCACGCGCTTCGCCCACGCCTGTGAGACGCTCATACTGCCCTACCGTCTCGAGTACCGCTTCGACGTCGACGTGGCATCGGGCACGGTGGTGGCCGACGTCACGCTCCCCTGCCCTGACCAGATGCCGCGCTCGCAGTGGGTGGAGGACGCGTTCGCGTGGCAGGACCGCACGAGCCAGCAGCCCGCCGCCGCGGCCGCCTACGCGCTGCGCCTGGCGGCGCTCATCGCCGCGGCCGCCTTCGGCTCGAGCGTGGGCATCACGCGCGCGCTCGTCAACGGGCACGAGGGAAGCCTGGACAGCGAGACGGTCCTCTCGCTCGAGTTCGACCGCATGACCTTCGTGATGGGCGTCATGCCTTCCATCAAGGAGGGCGCCACGGCCGCAGCCGGCACCGAGTACGACCCTGCCACGCTGTTCGGCCTGCTCAAGCCCACAAGGTTCGCCGTATCGCCCGACGCGTCCGGGCACAACCTCCCCGTTGAGCCCCTTGCCGCGAACCTCCCCGAGCGCCACATCCCCCTCGCCGAGGACACGCGCGTGCTGCCGCCTGAGCTGGCCGAGCTGCTGCACGCCGACCGCGCGTGCGACCTCGACGTGATGAGCGAGCAGGACCTCGCCATGCGCGAGCGCTTCGAGGCCGCCATGGACGACCGCGACGACTCCCCGCTTCTGGCCACCGCGCAGCTCGAGGACATCGCGCAGAAGGGCGACGAACTCACTGAGGCGAACCTCGCCGCCCTGCGCGAGGCGAACCCCGAGGCCGCCGCAGCCGGCAAGGTGGCGCCGCTGTACTGCGAGGGCCTGTTCGCGCGCTACCTCGTGGGACTCGACGCCGAACCGGGCATGCGCTACGCCCGCGCCTCCGACATGGCGCACGCGGCCCGCGCGGCGCTCTCGCACCTCTACACCGGCATGGGCGACACGGACGGCGGCATCGCGCAGGCGAAGGCGTGCCTCGAGATGGCGCCGTCGGGCCCGTCGGCCTACCAGGACCTCATCACCGCCTACGTGGAGGCCGACCGCTACGACCTCGTGATCGACGTGGCAAAGCAGGCGCTGCGCTACGCCGTGATCGACGACGGCATATTCTACCTGTACTACCGGCTGGCCTACGCGTTCTGGCAGACGGGCCGGCGCGAGGAGGCCGCGGCGTGCTACAGCCGCGTGCCGCGCGCGTCGAGCATGGGCGAGCCCGCCGCGCGCGAGCTGTCCGACCTGCTGGGCGAGATGGGCGACCGTGACCCGGTGGACGGCTCCGAGGCGGCATCCGTCCTGCGCGCCGCGGGCGTCCCGCTCGCGCCGACCGACGAGGCCGTCGAGCTGATGGCGAAGGCCATGGTGGGCCTGTGCGACGCCGGCCTGCCGCTCGCCGCCTCCCCCATGGCGAGGGTCATCGGGCACATCAAGCGCAACGACATCATTAGCTCCGTGGCCTCGTCCCTGAAGGAAGGGGCATAGGGGCACGGGAAAGCAGCGCAGCCGGCGCGGCGAGAGGCTTCCCTTCGCCGCGCCGCTGCGGACACCGATCGGACACCGACAACGGCCCTTTTGCATCCACCTCCTCGGGAAAGGTGGATGAAACAAAGCCGTTGTCGGTGGTTTGCACAAGCGAAATCGCCGACAACGCAGCTTTTGCATCCACTTTTGCCCAAAAACAACCGATAACGGCGCCTTTTCATCCAGAATTCCCCTGAGGTGGATGGAAAAGGGCCGTTATCGGTGTCTACCCAAATCGGCAGCTCCTGCGAACGCCTACCTGGATCGGCGGCTCCCGCAGGCGTCTGCCTGATTCAGGCGACTCGAAGAAACCCGCCTGGTTTGAGCAACCTGCAAGCACCCGTCCGAACCGCCGGCTCCTACGCGTAGAACAGGATCTCGTTGTAGGTGGGCACGGGCCAGAACTCGCGCTCCACGATGATCTCCATGTTGTCCACGGCGGCGCGCAGGTCGTCCATCACGGGGATGATCTCGTGCGCGTTCATGTTCGCGCGCTCCTGCTGGTCGGCGACCTCGAGCGACGCGTAGTGCAGCTCGTGCAGCTTGTTGAGGTGCCTGCTGATCTCGGCCGAGCCCTCGACGAGCGCGCGCAGCTTCGCCTCCTGGCTCGACAGGTCGGCGTCGGGCATCGCCGCGCGCACCTCGGTGATGTGGCGCGCCACCTCGGCGGCGAACTTGTTGACGGCCGGCAGGTAGTCGCGGCGGGTCAGGCGCTTCATCGTGCGGATCTCGATGTTCATCACCTTGTTGTACTTCTCGAGCTTCACCTCGTAGCGGCTGCGCACCTCGGTCTCGGAGAGGATGCCGAACTCGCCGAACAGGTCGATCGACTTCTGGCTCACGAGGCACGGCAGCGCGTCGGCCGTGGTGCGGTTGTTCGCCAAGCCGCGGCGCTCTGCTTCGATCGGCCACTCCTCGGAGTAGCCGTCGCCGTTGAAGATGATGCGCTGGTGGTCGCGCAGCGTCTGCTTGATGTAGTCGATGGCGGCCGCCTCGAGCTCGTCGCCCGACTTGCCCTCCATGACGTCGGCAAACTCCTTGAGCGACTTCGCCATGGCGGCGTTCAGCACCATGTTGCAGTCGGAGAGGTTCTGCGTCGAGCCGGGCATGCGGAACTCGAACTTGTTGCCCGTGAAGGCGAAGGGGCTCGTGCGGTTGCGGTCGGTGTTGTCCTTGAGGAAGTTCGGCAGCACGTCGACGCCGAGGTCCATGGCCACGCGCTCGGCCGAGGTGTAGTCGTGCTCGTCGATGAGCGCGTCCACCACGGCGCCCAGCTCGTCGCCGAGGAACATGGACACGATGGCCGGCGGCGCCTCGTTCGCGCCGAGGCGGTGGTCGTTGCCCGCGCTCGCGGCCGACATGCGCAGAAGCTCCTGGTACTCGTCGACGGCCTGGATGACGCAGGTCAGAAAGACCAGGAAGCGCAGGTTCTCGATGGGGTTCTCACCCGGGTCGAGCAGGTTCTTCTTGCCTGCCGAGATGGACCAGTTGTTGTGCTTGCCGGACCCGTTGATGTTCTCGAACGGCTTCTCGTGCTGCAGGCACACCAGGCCGTAGTGGCTGGCCAGAAGGCGCATCTTCTCCATGGTGAGCAGGTTCTCGTCAATGGCGCGGTTCGTGTTGGCGAAGATGGGCGCCAGCTCGTGCTGCGCGGGGGCCACCTCGTTGTGCTTCGTCTTCGCCGGCACGCCGAGCTTCCACAGCTCGTCGTCAAGCTCCTTCATGAACTCGTTGACCGTGGGGCGGATGGCGCCGAAGTAGTGCTCCTCGAGCTCCTGGCCCTTGCACGGCGGGTAGCCGAAGAGCGTGCGGCCGGTGAGCACCAGATCGAGGCGGTTCTCGTAGTCCTTCTCGGAGATCAGGAAGTACTCCTGCTCGGCGCCGAGCGTGGTGGTCACGCGCGCCGGATGCTCGCCGAACAGCGCCAGCACGCGCTTGGCCTGCTCCTCGAGGGCCTTCATGGAGCGCAAAAGCGGCGTCTTCTTGTCGAGCGCCTCGCCGGTGTAGGAGCAGAACGCCGTGGGGATGCAGAGCACCTCGTCCTTGATGAACGCGTAGGACGTGGGGTCCCACGCCGTGTAGCCGCGGGCCTCGAAGGTGGCACGCAGGCCGCCCGAGGGGAACGAGGACGCGTCGGGCTCGCCCTGGATGAGCTCCTTGCCCGAGAAGCTCATGATGGCGCGGCCGTCTCCGCAGGGGTCGATGAAGCCGTCGTGCTTCTCGGACGTGATGCCCGTCAGCGGCTGGAACCAATGCGTGTAATGCGTGGCGCCCTTCTCGATGGCCCATTCTTTCATGGCGTGGGCGACGACGTTCGCGACCTCGATGTCAAGCGGCGCGCCGTCTCTGATCGTCCTCATGAGCTGCTTGTAGGTGGCCGATGGGAGGCGCTCCTGCATCGTGTGCTCGTTGAAGACCATTGAGCCGTAGATCTCTGATACCCTTGCCATAAAAGTGTCGCTCCTCACTTGCATTCAAGCGGATGTCTCATGCACGGCGCCGACCTCGAAAAACATCGACGACGCATGGAGATACGATACCATGCCCGCGCCGAAAAACCCTCGGTAACTTACCCTCATCAAACTACTGGCCGAATGTTTCGGGAAGTTTTCGGTCGGGAGAACCGTATGTAACGAAAAGCGGGGGCGGGGGCGGGGGCGGGGGCGGGGTGCGGAGCGAGAGGTGCGGGCGGGCGGGCGAGGTGCGGGCGGGCGAGGTGCGGGCGGGCGTGAGCAGGACACGGGCGGAAGACGAGAGCGCGAAAGTGGAGTGCAGGCAGGCTGGCAAGCGAGAGCAGGCTGGCACGCGAATAGAGATCGAAGGGTCACCTCTGGCGAAGCCGAAGCAGGCTCCCTATACTGTATTACATGTAATACCATCCTGCTGGAGGAGGCATTATGGAGTCAGTGCTCACCGTTCGCCTCGACGCGGAGACGAAGGAGCGCGGCGCGCGCGTCATAAGGCGCTACGGCCTCACCCCCTCGCAGTCGGTCAGGGAGCTCTTCGCGTACGCCGTCCGAAACGACGCCCTCCCCTTCGAGAGCGCGCAGAAGCCCTCGCGCGAGGAAGTCGCCCGGCGCATCGCCGCATTCGACGCATGCCACACGAAAGAGCCGCTTGCCCTTTCCGACGAGGAACTTCGCAACCTGCGGCTGAGGGAGCGCTATGGACTTGATGGTTGACGTCAACGTCGTCCTCGACCACATCGGGAGGCGCGAACCGTTCTACGAGCTCTCGCGCCGCGTATGCCTACTCGGCATAACGGGCGAGGCGAGGACGGACATCTCGGCCAACATGGCAACCGACATCTACTACCTGCTGCGCAAGGACTACGGCAGCACCGAGGCGCAGCGCATGATCGAGGAGGACCTGTCGTTCCTGCAGATCGTGGGAATCACGTCCGAAGACGTGAAGGAGGCTCTCGCGCAGAAGTGGAGCAACTTCGAAGACTGCCTCGTCGCGCGCTGCGCCAGCAAGGTCGGCGCCGACTACATCGTCACGCGCAACGTGAAGGACTTCGCCCGCTCCTCCATAAGGGCCCTCACGCCTGAGCAGCTCTTCGCCGAGCTTGAGGCCCGCGGAATCATATACGAGGAAGTCCCCTGGTAGCAAGCGCGCGTTGGCGCGCAGGAACGCATGTGCTCCTACGCAAAAGAAACGGCCCGCCCAGCATGCTGGACGGGCCTCTCGAAGGGGTCTCTTTGCTTTTCGGCGCAGATCCTAGCGGCTTGCGCGCTCCTTGCGACGAGCAACCGAGACGACGCCAAGGGCGGCAACGCCCGCGAGGGCAGCCGCGCTCGCAAAGCCGAAGACGCCGTCACCCGTCTGGGCCAAGGCAGCTTCCGCCTTGTCTTCAGCCGCAGCGTGCTTCGCGGCGATGACCTTCTGGTTCGCCTCCGCCTCGGCGGCAAGCGCCGCCTCGTACTTCGCCTTTGCGTCCTCGTAGGCGGCGACAGCGTCCTTGTAAGCGCTCTCGACCTCGCGATACTCCGCGGAGACCACGGCATGGTCCTTGGCGACCTGGTCAAAGGCGGCCTTAGCGGCATCGAGCTCAACCTGCTTGGCCTGGGCGTCCTTGAAGAGCGCATCGATGTCCGCGAAGCGCGGGTCGGCGACGCCGTTCTTGAGGGCATCCTTGGGATCGATGGCCCGGTAGTCGGCAGCAAGGGCTTCGGCCTGCGCCTTGTTCGCCTCAGCTGCCGCAACGGCCTTGCCAGCGGCGACGACGGCCTCCTGGGCTGCCTTCACGTCAGATTCCGCCTTGACGACCGCCTTTTCGGCGGCCTTCTTGTCAGCTGCGGCCTGATCCTTGGCGGCGAGCAGGGCGTTCAGCTGGCCAAGCCCCTCCTGGGCCTTGCCCGCGCTGGCAGCAGCCGCATCGCGAAGCTGCTGCTTTTCGGTCTGGTCAGATCGGGCGGCATCGAGCGACGCCTTCTCAGCCGCTTCCTTCTGAGCGGCCGCCGTGCTCTTCTCGTTAGCCGCGTTTGCCGCCGACTGAGCATCAGCCAGAACATCGGCAGCGGCAGCGTAGTCCGCCTCTGCCTTTTTGAGGTTGTTGCTCGCGGCCTCAAGGCCGGCAACAAGACCGTTCAGCTTGGATTCGGCATCATCGTAGGCCTGCTGTTTCTCGGACTGGTTTTGCTTGGCAGCATCGAGGGCCGACTCGGCAGCCTCGACCGCCTGGTTCTTCTTATTAAGCTCCTGGTTAAGCGTCGCGAGGTTCGCGTCGGCGCTGGTCACAGCTTCCTTTGCTTTGGCCAGGTTCCCATTCGCAGCGGCAGCTGCCTTGTCAGCAGTGTCCTTGGCAGCCTGACGGCTCATGACTTCCTTGTCACCCTTGTCAACGGCGGCCTGCGCAGCGGCGACACGCTCATTCGCCGCCGTGACCTTATTCGCCGCGCTGGCGGCCGCATCCTGAGCCCTCGTCAGCTGATCCGCAAGCTTACTCTGCTCGGCCTCCGCTGCGTCAAGCTCAGCTTGCGCCTTCGCCGCTGCCTTGTCGGGATCAACCTTTTCGAGGTACGCGTTGAGAAGCTTCTCGAATTCTCCAACTGTGTATATACCTGCAGTAGGTGTACCGTATGAGTAACCAAACGTTTGCCCATAAAAGCAATCCCAGCCACCGTACTGGTTTACTGCGAAACCAGTCGAGATATAGCTGGAATCAACTATATTGAGATAATGCCCAACCCCAGACTGAGCCGAACCCGAAGTTTCTTCATAGAGCTTCTTTTCTTCAGTGTACCATGAAGTAAAAGGATCATAGGGTTTATCAGGAGGATATCCCCATGACCATGCAATATTCTCTCCAACATTATAGGCACCAGAATGTTTCGGCCCATTTACGACCGACCAATTGGACTGAACCTCAGCAATAGCCATGAGATAAAGGCTCACATCTAGCTCTTTGAGGGTGTTGCCCTCCCCTCCCAGAGGATCAGTACCCTCTTTCACTCGAAGCTCATTGCATTTTTTGATCCACTCAACGGTTGCCTTGAGGTTCTCGATGCTCGTCGCATCCCCCTCTGCCCCGATGTGCGTCGCATCAGCAACTTCGCTTGGAGAAGCAGCGCCAAAAAAACTACTAAGCTTAGATGCATCAGCGCTCAAGGGTTTGCCCCTTAGGATGGCCTCCAGGTCATCGGCCAGCTGCTTGTTATCCCCGGCAACTTCCTTGAAGAAACCGAGCGAACCCGTGGCGCGAAGATCGGTCGCCTTCTGCTCGGCAGCAGCCTTCTGAGCCTTTGCATCCTCCACAGCCTGGTCAGCAGCGGCCTTGTCCCTTTCGGCCTCCACGACCTTCTGGTCAGCGGACTGCTTTTCGCTCTCAGCCTGCTTGAGGGCGGCCTTGGCGGCCTCAAGCTCGCTCGCATAGTCCGAAGCGGCAGCCTGAGCCGCCTTGAGGGCGGTATCGGCTGCAACAGCGTCCTGATTCGCGACGTTCGCCTTCTCCTGAGCGGCAGCTTCCGCAGCCTTCGCCTCATTGAGATCGCCTTTAGCCTGAGCAACGTTCTGAGAAGCAGTAGCCTGCTCAGCCTGGGCCTTAGCCAGATCCTGATTGGCCGTTGCCGTCGAGGCCTTCGCCTCGTTCAGTGCGCCTTCCGCAGCCGTCACGGCAGCTTGAGCCTCGGCCCGCTTCTCGTCAGACGCGCTGGCGAGCAGATCGTTGTAATTAGCCTGCGCCTCATCGCGCGTCGCCTTCGCCGCCGCTTCTTGCGCCTGAGCGGACGCGAGCGCACCCTGTGCCTTCGCAGCGGCTGCGTCGGCCTCGTCGCTCGCCTGCTTGGCCGCGTCGTAGGCCGCCTGGGCCTGGGAGGCGGCAGCGGAGGCCTTCTCGAGATCGCCCTCGGCTGCCGCGAGCGCCTTCTGAGTTTCGTCAACCGCCTTCTGGGCCTCGGCAACGGCCTCGGGCGTTGCCACCTCGGCCGCCTTCTGAGCCTCAGCCAGCTTCGCGGTAGCCGCTTCGGCGCTCTTCACGGCATTCTCGTAGGCCTGCTCCTTGGCGGCCTGGTCAGCAACAGCCGCCTCCTCTGCCGCCTCGGCCTCCTCGAGGGCCTTCACGGTGGCCTCCGCCTCGGCTACCGCCTTGTCGGTCTGCGCCTTCAGCTCACCGAGGGCAGCCGCCTCCGCGGCATCATAAGCCTGCTGCGCAGCATCGTAATCAGCCTGGGACTCATCATACCGCTGCTGGGACTCCTCGTAGCCAGGGGTCGCCTCGTCGAGCGCCGCCTTGGCGCCGTCGGCCTCTGTCTTCGCCTCGTCCATGGTGGTCTTCAGCTTGGCGATTTCCGATTGAACGCCCTCGTTGACTTCAGCTGCAATCCGATCGTTAATCTTGTCAACCTGATTGTCAGCAGCAGAAGCCTCGGCTGCAAACGCAAGCGGCGCAGGAGAAACTGCCAGAGATGCCGCCAGCGTTGTCGCCACTATTGACGTGATGAGGGGATTACCCCCCCCCTGAGCCTTTTTCGCATGCTTCGCGTTCTTGACCATATGAACTTCTCCTGTCATCTGAGCAGCAGTTAAGTTAGCTGGAGCTTCTTCTTTTGAGCGTCTGGCAGGCCCTGTGCGAGCAGCACAGGGCCTGCCAGACGCTTTATAATCCCTTGAATTCTGCATCTTCGCTTCAGCTTTTTCAACGATATGGAAACGAACGGGTATTTTGATGTAACCAATAATGGTTTGGCTCCTCCTTAGGCAAGAGACGTCGCCCTATCTGCCCGCTGTGCAAATGCACGCGATCATGCAACGAATGAACAGGTCTTTCAGACGCAAAGAGGCCCGCCCAGCATGCTGGACGGGCCTCTTCTTGGCAAAGCGTATGCCGCTGCGGAACTAGCGCTTGCTGAACTGCGGGCGCTTGCGAGCCTTCTTGAGGCCCGGCTTCTTGCGCTCGACCACGCGGGCGTCACGCGTCAGGAAACCAGCCTTCTTCAGCTCGGCGCGGTAGTCGCCGGCCTCGAGCAGCGCGCGGGAGATGCCGTGGCGCAGCGCGCCGGCCTGGCCCGAGATGCCGCCGCCGTTGATGCGGGCGATCACGTCGAAGTGGCCCTGGGTGTCAGTCACCTTGAAGGGGGTCTTCGCGTAGTTGAGCAGAGCCTCACGACCGAAGTACTCGTCGCCCGAGCGACCGTTGATCGTCACCTTGCCGGTGCCGGGAACGAGACGCACGCGAGCGACTGCGTTCTTACGACGGCCCGTGCCGTAGTACAGAGCTTCATTCGCCATGATTAACCCTCCATCTCAATCTTGCGGGGCTGCTGCGCGGCATGGGGATGCTCCGCACCAGCGTAAACCTTCAGCTTCTTGCCCATGGCACGACCCAGCGTGTTCTTCGGCAGCATGCCCTTGACGGCATGCTCGATCACGCGCTCGGGGTGCTTCGCCATGGCCTCCGCGAAGGTCTCGGACTTGAGCCCGCCGGGATAACCGCTGTGACGATAGTAGGTCTTCTGCGCAGCCTTGGTGCCCGTCAGGCGGATCTTGTCCGCGTTGACGATGATCACGAAGTCGCCCGTGTCAACATGGGGGGTGTACTGCGGCTTGTGCTTGCCCTTCAGGATGTGAGCGGCCTTGGCAGCCACGCGACCGAGAACCTGGTCCTCAGCGTCGATGACGACCCACTCGCGCTCAACCTCACCGGGCTTCGCATAATACGTCTTCACTTAAGTTCCTCCAATAAATGCTTGTCCTACGTGGCGTTTCACCGCCATTGCTTGCGCTGGCGCGCCTTGCAGGATGTGTTTGTTTTCAAAAGTGCAGGTTGCCTTGGCGCTGGTTTCCTACGCCAGCACGCGGGGTGTGGGCCTGGACTCCCTCTTTCCGCGCTCCGCAGCACGTTCTGCGTTTACGGGGCTTTTGAAAGCGAACTTTTGCATTGTATATACGCGCGCGCGAAAAAGTCAACGAGAATTGCGGAAAAGTCGCGAGAATACCCGATGGGAGCTGGGGTGGTGGGAGTTGGCGGGGCTGCGGGATGCGGAGGGTGGCGGGAGGGTGGGGCTGACGGAGGCCAGGTTGGCGAAGGTTGCGTGGCGCTGGGCTGGCGATGGGTTGACGAGATCTGACCCTGGGATCGATAAAGAGTTAGTCATGGCTAACGCTTATGCTGTTTCCAAATTCGGAATCGCTCAGTGGCTTTTTTCCCTATCATAGTGAGCCGTACGAAACTTTTGGGAGGATTACGCCTCGCGCGGCATGCGTGAGAGCGCGCGGCGCGGACGGGCGCGACGGGGGCGGACGCGCCCGCGAAGGACGCGCACGTTTCTGCGCGGCGCAGGCGGGCGGCACCGCGACCGCGCAAGCGGCGCAGGCGGGCGGTGCCGCGGCCGCGCAGGCGACACGGGCAGACGACGCCACAACCGCGCAGACGGCACCGCGGCACGCAGCGCACGAGGCGAGGAGGAGCTTTCGCAATGGAGATGATGGACCCGTTCTGGTTCGTGACGCTGGTCACGCTGCTGTCGGGCGCAGGCGGAACCGGCGTCGGGGGCGTGGTCGGCGCGCTGTGCAAGAGCGACTCAAACCGCACCATCAGCCTGCTTCTGGCGTTCGCGGGCGGCGTGATGACCGCCATGGTGTGCTTCGACCTGCTCGCCGAGTCAGTTGAGGCCGCGGACAAGGTGCTCGACTCGGGCGTGCTGCTGGTGATCGCCTCCGTGGTGGCGGGCGTGGGCGTGGTGTACGGGCTCAACTACGTGATCGACCGGCGGACGCACGACGAGGTGCCCCACGTGGCCGCCGCCGAGCACCCCAAGACGCACGACGACATCGACGAGCTCATCCACGCCGACCACTGGGCCGAACACAAGCGCAACAACGACTCGCGTGCGAGCCTCATGGTAGCGGGCGTGGTGATGGCCTGCGCCATCGCGCTGCACAACGTGCCCGAGGGCATGACCATCGGCGCGAGCTTCGCCATCTCGGACAGCCTGATGCTCGGCACGGGCATGATCATGGCCGTACTCATCGGCCTGCACAACATCCCCGAGGGCATGGCCGTGAGCGTGCCTCTGATCTCGGGCGGCATGGGCCGCGCGCGCGCCGTGGCACTCACGGCGGCATGCGGCCTGCCCACGCTCCTGGGCGCGTGGCTGGGCCTGTGGCTCGGCGACGTGGGGCCCTTCGGGCTGGCGGCCAGCCTCGGGTTCGCCTCGGGCGCCATGCTCTACGTGGTATTCGGCGAGATCATCCCCCAGTCGGTGCTGATGTACCGCAGCAAGGCCCCGGCGTTCGCCGTCATCGTGGGCCTCATGCTGGGCCTGCTCATCATCTTCGCCTAGCGCGCCTCAACGGCAGCGGCTCAACGGCAGCGCTCACGCGCAACGGGGCCTGACGCGGGGGGTGGGGCGCGCCTGCCTGCGTGCGCGCCCCACCCCGAAGCGCCGCGGCCGCCCTCCTGCGAAGGTGCCCTCCGGCGCCCCTCCCCCGCAGCCGCTAGACGGCGGCGAGCGCCTGGTCGAGGTCGGCGATCAGGTCCTCGGCGGCCTCGATGCCGCACGACAGGCGCACCAAATCGGGCGAGATGCCGGCCGCCGCCAGCTCCTCGTCGTTCATCTGGCGGTGCGTGGCGTTGGCCGGGTGCAGCACGCAGGTGCGCGCGTCGGCCACGTGCGTGGCGATCTGCGCGAGCTTGAGGTTCGCCATGAACGTCTCGGCCGCCGCGCGCCCACCGGCCACGCCGAAGCTCACCACGCCGCACGCGCCCTCAGGCAGGTACTTCCGCGCGCGCTCGTACTCGGCGTCGCCCTTAAGGCCGGGGTAGCGCACCCAGGCCACCTTCGGGTGCGCGGCCAGGTGCTGCGCCACCGCCAGGCCGTTTCTCGCATGCTGCGCCATGCGCAGGTGCAGGCTCTCGAGGCCCATGTTGATGAGGAACGCGTTCTGCGGCGCCTGGATGGAGCCCAAGTCGCGCATGAGCTGGGCCGTCGCCTTCGTGATGTAGGCGCCCTCAAGCCCGAAGCGCTCGACGTACACCACGCCGTGGTAGCTCTCGTCGGGCTGCGTGAGGCCGGGGAACTTGTCCGCGTGCGCCGTCCAGTCGAACTTCCCCGCGTCCACAATCACGCCGCCGACGGTGGCGCCATGGCCGTCCATATACTTGGTGGTGGAGTGCGTGACGATGTCGGCGCCCCACTCGATGGGGCGGCACAGCACCGGCGTGGGGAACGTGTTGTCCACGATCAGCGGCACGCCATGCGCGTGCGCGGCCGCGGCGAAGCGCTCGATGTCGAGCACCGTGAGCGCCGGGTTCGCGATGGTCTCGCCGAACACGCACTTCGTGTTGGGCCGAAACGCCGCCTCGAGCTCGGCGTCCGTGCAGTTGGGGTCCACGAACGTGCACTCCACGCCCATGCGGCGCATCGTGTGCGCGAGCAGGTTGTACGTGCCGCCGTAGATGGACGCCGACGACACCACGTGGTCACCCGCGCCCGCGATGTTGAACACCGCGAAGAAGTTCGCCGCCTGGCCCGACGAGGTGAGCATGGCCGCCGTGCCGCCCTCGAGCTCGGCGATCTTGGCCGCCACGTAGTCGTTCGTGGGGTTCGCCAGGCGCGTGTAGAAGTAGCCAGACTCCTCCAGGTCGAAGAGCTTGCCCATGTGCTCGCTCGTGTCGTACTTCCATGTGGTGTTCTGGTAGATGGGAATCTGGCGCGGCTCGGCGTTGCCCGGGCGGTAGCCGCCCTGCACGCAGGTGGTGCTGATCGACTGGGTCATGGCAGGTGCTCCTTCGGCTTGGGGTGATCCGTCGTGCGTCAAAACGTAGTGATTCGCCTATTATAGTTTTGCAACCGATAATCCGATGCGCGTTTTCTTCGATAGCCAGTTGCAAAATCTTCGTATTGCGCGAAGCCGAACACGTGGCGCCGCCCTGCGCGCAGTTCCTTTATAGTAAGCGGAACACACCATCTGAAAGGATCCCGCCATGCCCATCCGCATTCCCGACTCACTGCCCGCAACCGCCGCGCTTGAGAGCGAGAACATCTTCGTCATGACGGAGTACCGGGCCGTTCACCAGGACATCCGCCCGCTGAAGCTGCTGCTTTTGAACCTCATGCCCACCAAGATCACCACCGAGACGCAGATCCTGCGCAAGCTGTCGAACACGCCGCTGCAGATCGAGGTGGAGCTTCTGCAAACCGCCAGTCACGACGCGAAGAACGTGGCGGCCGAGCACCTCGAGACGTTCTACACCACCTTTGACGAGGTGCGCGACCGACACTTCGACGGCCTCATCATCACGGGTGCGCCGGTCGAGCTGCTTGACTTCGAGGACGTGGACTACTGGGAGGAGCTCTGCGCCATCATGGAGTGGTCGAAGACCAACGTGCACTCCACGCTGCACATCTGCTGGGGCGCGCAGGCCGGCATCTACTACCACTACGGCGTGCCCAAGCACGAGCTGCCGCAGAAGATGTTCGGCGTATTCGAGCACGACGTGGTCAAGCGCACCTCCCCGCTCATGCGCGGGTTCGACGACGCCTTCCGGGCGCCGCACTCCCGCTACACCGAAGTGCACGCGGTCGACATCGAGGCGCACCCCGAGCTGGAGCTGGTCGCCGTGTCGGACGAGGCCGGCGTCTACATCGCGAAGTCGACGGACTCGTCGAACTTCTTCGTGTTCGGGCACCCCGAGTACGACCGCGGCACGCTCAAGGCCGAGTACGACCGCGACGTGGCGCGCGGCCTCGACATCGCGCTGCCCGCACATTACTACCCGAACGACGACCCCACCGCCGAGCCGCGCTCCACCTGGCGCGCCCACGCCCAGCTGCTCTACACCAACTGGCTTAACTACTACGTGTACCAGACGACGCCCTACGACATCGACACGATCGGCGAGCCCGAAGAGAAGTAGCTGGTGCGGCCGCGAGATGCGCGGGGCTGCAGGGTGCGTTTGCGCACCTACGAAGTGCGAGAAACGGCTGGTGGTGTAGAATGTTTCACGTGAAACATTCGTTCTGCCGCAAAGGAGGGGAATCCGCGATGCCGAGCAGCGAGCCGCAGGTGCGCGTAGTGCACAAGCCAGTCGTTCCGCGCAAGGCTGGTGAGAAAGCGCGAAGCGCGAACGGCGCAGGCGAACAGGACGAAGCGGGCATCCACAGCAACGCAGCGCACGCTGCCGCACATGCCGCAAGCGCACCCGACCCCTTCCTGCGCGCGGAGAACGAGGACGACGACGGCTACGACCCCTACTCCGACCGCCCCGCCGAGCGCGAGCCCCTCTTCGAAGCAAACCCCTGGAACTAGCCGCCGCACGCAATTCCACCGCGCGCGGTCACCACAGTTTCCTGCATCGCGTCTCCCAACACGTCTCGTGCGGTTTCTCGCAACACGTTGCGAGAAACCGCACAAATGCCAGCACGTTTCAAAAAAGAGCGAGAGATTTCTCGAGTACTTTCTCAGCGTGTTTAACGAAACACGTTTCGCAAAACGTCACGAACGCCGGCACGCTTCTCGCGTCGTGTTTCTCCCAACGCGTTTGGCACAGACTCCTGCGTCGTGTTTCTCGCGTCACGTTTCGCAAAATACGCCTTGCGCGTTTCGCAAAACCGCACGAATGCCGGGGCGCTTCTCGCGTTGCGCCCCCCTCAACGCGCCCCACGAAATGCGCCCGGCGCGTTTCGCAAAACGTCACGAACACCGGGGCGTTTTTCGCACCATATTTCGCAAAACGCGCCCTAGGAATCCCCGAGGAGCATGTCGGCGGTCACTTCGACGAGGGACTCTGCGAACAGGTCGGATTCCCTCTTCAAATCATCCTTGGTTGCGGACAAGTCACAGTCGTGGACGCCGAGCGTGCGATAGCCGGCCGCGTTGAGCGTCCGTATGGCGTAGATCGCGTCCTCCACGCCCCAGGTCTGCTCCCGCGTGGTGCCGAGCGCCTCGCGCGCGCGGTCGTACACCGCGGGCTCGCGCTTCGAGGCCCCCACCTCGTCAACCGACACCACCGCCCGCAGGTACGGCGCGAACCCCGCCACGCGCAGCCCCGCATCGAGCAGCGGCTTGGGCGAGGAGGACGCCACCGCCATGGGCACGCCGCGCGCGTCAAGGGCGCGCACGAGCTCGAGCGCGCCCGGCTTCGCTACCGCGTGGCTCTCGTAGAAGTCGCGCATGATCTCGTCGATCATGCGCTCGACGTCGGCGCCCGACTCCCCCAGCCCGAACCTGCCGTGCAAATACGCGCCGCACTCGGGGATGGTCATGGTGGTGAGGATGTCGGTGTCCTCCTTCGTGAGCTCCACGCCCACGCGCCCAGCAAGACTTGACTCTAGCTCCCGCCATGCCGCCATCGAGTCAAGCAGCGTCCCATCACAATCAAAGACAACGCCCACGCGCTTCTCCTGCATCAATGCACTCCTTCTCCGCCTCTTCGGCACGTTCGGTCAACTACCCTGCGTTCTGCATCTATGAGCAAAGAAGGGGGTCTGCGACCCCCTTCGAAACTCCAGTCAAATCCGACCCGCCTCAGCGCGACCAGCGCGACCAGCAAGGCAGACCCCGGCGAAGCCCGCTACTCCTCGACGCGGATGAGCGACGGCTCGGCGTGCAAGACGTCGTCGAGGCCGCGGATCTCCTCGATGACCTCGCGAATCGCGCGCTCCTTGGCCGTGTGCGTCACGTAGACGATCTCGACGGTGCCGCCGTTCTTCTGGCCGCGCTGCACCACCGAGTGCACGCTCACGCCGTGGTTGGCAAACACGCCCGCCATGGCCGCCAGGACGCCCGGGCGGTCCGACACGGTGAAGCGGATGTAGTACTTCATCGAGAGCTCTTCGATCGGCAGGATGGGCAGCTCGTCGGTGCAGGTGCAGCCCACGATGGGGTTGATGCCCTGCTGCATGTGGCGCGCCACCTCGAGCACGTCGCCCATGACCGCGCTCGCCGCCGCGCCCGCGCCGGCGCCCTCGCCGAAGAACATCGTCTCGCCCACGAAGTCGCCCGTCACGTAGATGGCGTTGAACACGCCGTTCACCTTCGCCAGCTGGTGGTCGACCGGGATCATGGTGGGGTGGACGCGCACGTCGATGCCGCCCTCGGTGCGGTGCGCGATGGCCAGCAGCTTCACCACGTAGCCCATGTCGCGCGCCGTCTCCAGGTCGACGGGCGTGATGTTGGTGATGCCGCGCGTGTACACGTCGTCCATGGTCACGCGCGAGTTGAACGCGATGGACGCCAGGATGGCGATCTTGGCGGCGGCGTCGAACCCGTCGACGTCGGCCGACGGGTTCGCCTCGGCGAAGCCCTTCGCCTGCGCCTCGGCGAGCACGGCGTCGTAGTCCATGCCGTCCTCGTCCATGCGCGTGAGCATGTAGTTGGTGGTGCCGTTCACGATGCCCATGACCGAGCTGATCTCGTTGGCGATCAGCGAGTGCTTCAGCGGCCCGATGATGGGGATGCCGCCGCCCACGCTGGCCTCGAAGGCGATCTCGCGGTTCTTGGCCGCGGCCGTCTCCATGATCTCCTTGCCGCAGGTGGCCATGAGCGCCTTGTTGGCCGTGACCACGTTCTTGCCGGCAGCCAGCGCGTCGAGCACCACGGTGCGCGCGAACGTGGTGCCGCCGATCAGCTCGATGACCAGGTCGATGTCGGGGTCGTCGATGATGTCGCGGAAGTTGTCCGTGAACAGGTGCCCCACGCCGTGCGCCTCGGCCTCGGACGGGTCGAGCGAGCACACGCGCGCCAGCTCGATGTCGATGCCGTAGTGGCGCAGGAACGCGTCTTTGTGCTTCAAGATGATGTCGATGCAGCCACCGCCCACCGTGCCGGTGCCCACCAAGCCAATTCTAACCGCCATGTCGTGCTCTCTCCTTCGTTTTGCCGCGAAGCGCGAATCCCTCGAACCTACAGATCTCGCTGATAGAGATCATTATACGTTTCGCGGCGCGTCACCACGCGCGCGACGCCGTCTTTTACGAACACCACGGCCGGGCGCGGCTGCCCGTTGTAGTTCGAGGCCATGGTGGCGCAATACGCGCCCGTGCCGAACACGCACACGATGTCCCCCAGGTCAGGGTGCTGTAGCGGCATGTCGATCACCACCGCGTCGCCGCTCTCGCAGTGCTTGCCGCACAGCGTGACGATCTCGGTGCGCGGCTGTCCCGCCTTGTTCGCGATGGTCGGCTCGTAGTCGGCGTGGTAGAGCGCCGTGCGGATGTTGTCGGACATGCCGCCGTCGACCGCCACGTACTTGCGGATGCCCGGCAGCGTCTTGAGGATGCCCACGGTGTAGAGCGTCACGCCCGGCGTGGCTACCAGGCTGCGGCCCGGCTCCACCATCAGGCGCGGCAGCGGCAGACTGTGCTGCTCGCACAGCTCGCGCACGGCGGAGCAGGTCACCTCGGCGAAGTCCTCGATGGAGGACGGCTGGTCCTCGGCGGTGTAGGCGATGCCCAGGCCGCCGCCCAGGTCGAGCTCCTCGATGACGCAGCCGTACTCGTCGCGGATGCGCGCCATGAACTCCACCATGACGGCCGCCGCCTCACGGAACGAGTGCAGCGCGAAGATCTGCGAGCCGATGTGGCAGTGCAGGCCGACCAGGCGCACGTTCGGCGTCTCGAGCGCCGTGCCCACGCAGATGAACGCGAAGTCGTCGCGCATGTTGAAGCCGAACTTGGAGTCCTCGCAGCCCGTGCGGATGTACTCGTGCGTGTCGGCCTCCACGCCCGGCGTGATGCGCAGGTAGATGTCCTGCACCTTGCCCAGGCGCCCGGCGATCTCGCTCACGCGCGCCAGCTCGATGCGGCTGTCCACCACGATGCGGCCGACGCCGGCGGAGATGGCCTCCTCGAGCTCCTGGGGCGTCTTGTTGTTGCCGTGCACGAACACGCGCTCGGCCGGGAAGCCCACGCTCAGCGCGCACGCCAGCTCGCCGCCGCCCGACACGTCGAGGCACATGCCCTCGGCGTTCGCCAGGCGCACGACCTCCTTGTTCAGAAACGCCTTCGACGCGTAGATGATGTCGGAGTTCTCGTAGCGGGCGCGGAAGGCGTCGCGGTAGGCCTCCATGCGGCTTACGAGGTCGGCCTCATCGAACACGTAGAGCGCCGTGCCCTGCTCGCGCGCGAGCTTCACCATGTCCACGCCGCCGATGAACAGATGGTCGTCGCGCACCTCCGCGGTCATCGGCAGCACCGCGCCCAAGTCCATGGTGGTGCGGTTGTCGGGCTGTTTCGTCAGGTCAGAGGCGGGCAGAGACATAGCGGTTCCTTTCGTGAGCCGGACTTGGCGCCGCAGGGCGCGCAAAGCCGACAGCCTAGCATCGAGCGTGTGAAGTCCACAGTATACCGTGACGAACAAAAGCGCGTTTTTCCATCAGGTAAATTGTCGGGAAAATATCCGCCGCCATTGTCAAGAAGATGCAGGGCCTGTTCGCCCAGGATGCTATGTCCCGTGCTATCCTGAGCGATCAGCCTCTCCACGTGCCATCCTGAGCAGAGCGTTCGCAGAGCGCGGAGCTGCGTCTCCTGCTCTGAGGGAGTCGCCCTCAGTGTCACTGAGCGAGCAGGTCCTGCACGTGCCATCCTGAGAGAGTCGTCCTCAATGTCATCCTGAGCGAGCGAAGCGAGTCGAAGGATCTGGCCCCGAGCATGGCGCGCCCGCATGCAACACTCAGCCGCGGCCAGATCCTTCGACTCCGCGCCCTGCGGGCGCTTCGCTCAGGATGACACGGGAGAGGAGCCCTTCGCTCACTCAGCGACAGGACGGGGAGCACCTCGCTTGCCCGGGATGGCAGACGCAGCGGACGCTCAAAGTCCCAGGCCCGCTTCGCATAAAGTCTCCTATAATGGGGCAGAACTATTATCTTTAGCGAAGGGAGATTCCCATGGCCAAGCAGGAACCGTCAATCGACCAGTGGCTCGCCGAGGCGAAGGCCGACCCGAAGGCGGCGCAGTGCGGCATGTTCCTCACGCATAACGGCGTGGTGCGCGTGACGCCGAAGGCGCAAGTGCGTGAAGGCGTCGAGGGCCTCGGCGAGGTGGCGCAGGTCGAGTTCTCCTATGACGCCGCCGGCCTCGAGGCCGCCGTCAACGAGGCGCTCACCTGGGACGGCGTGTACTACGTGCGCGTTTGGCTGAACGAGGGCACCTGCAGCGTGGGCGACTCGCTCATGTACGTGCTCATCGGCGCCGACATCCGCCCGCGCTGCATCGACGCGCTGCAGAAGCTCGTCGGCAAGATCAAGAGCGAGCTCGTGGTGGAGAAGGAGATCTACGCCTAAAGCACGTTACGGGTGCGCAACGGGCGCGGGCACGAGGCGCGCGGCGGGCGCGGGCACGAGGCGCGGGACGGTGGGCAGCTACGACCACACCACCGCGGCACGAGGTGCGCGGCGAGCTCAGGGGCCCGGAGTGCGTGCGAGTGCGCGGCGGGCGCGGGTGCTGGCACGAGGTGCGCGACGGGCGCGGGGCGCAGCTTTCCTTGCGGCTGCCCCTTCGGTATTATGGAGCGCACAGCGCTCCGACGAGAGGGGGAAGACCCATGCTCACCGAGAACATGACCCAGGCCTACCTGGACCGCATCAGCTTCACCGGCCCCGCCCGCGCCGACCGCGCCACGCTCGACGCGCTCGCCCGCCGGCACCAGTGCAGCGTGCCCTTCGAAACGGTCATGCTGCACCGCCGCGGCGCCGTGCCTGACCTGGACGTCGACGTCCTCTTCGACAAGGTGGTCACCCGGCGCCTCGGCGGGTACTGCTTCGAGCTGAACAAGCTGTTCGAGGAGCTGCTGCGCGCGCTCGGGTTCGATGCGCGTCCCGTGTTCTGCCGCTCGGTGCGCGGGCGCGACGCGCGCATGCCCATCAACCACCGCGGCGTCCTCATACGCCTCGACGAAGGCGACTTCTTCGTTGACGTGGGCTTCGGCGGCCCCATGCCCGCCGGCGCGCTCCTGCTCGCAAACGGCGCGGAGCAGCACGTCGCCGGCGAGCTCTACACGCCCCGCCGCGTCGACCGCGCCTTCGACCGCACCTGGTGGCAGGTCGAGCGCGTCACGCACGCCGCGCGCGACCTGTATGACGACGAGGCGCCCGAGCGGTGCCAGGTGGAGCTCGAGCTGTGCACCGCCGCCGTCGAGGACATCGACTTCAACGCGCTCAACCTGTTCTGCGCGCAGCCGGGAACGCTCTTCCGCGACCACGAGGTGGCGAACCTGCGCACCGCGGACGGCTACCTCGGCCTCAAGGACGGCGTGCTCACCAGGCGCGCAGGCGGCCAGAAGAAAGTCACCGAGCTGCCCGACCGCGCCGCCGTCGACGAGGCGCTCGTCACCTTCTTCGGCATGAAGACCATCCGCAACTGGCCCGCCGAAGGATAGAGGCCCCAAGAGGGACGCCCTGTCACAAGAGGCCCGTGCGAACCGCCTCTTCCACCTCGCTCGCGATGGCGCGCGCCTTCCGCAGGCTCATCCCTGCGCGTTGCCCCACATCCACGAGATCATCGAGCTCGATACCCCGCCCCTTCCCGTTCACCATGGTGGCGTGCTCACCGTTCATGCCTTCGCTTTGCGTGAGATCGTAGGCAGGGGAAAGGCGCCACGCACGTGCGTCCTCGTCGAAGATGAACGAGAAGTTCTTGGCGTGGTCGTCCCTGTTCCCGGCGAGCACGTTGAAGCACATGAGGCGGTAGAGCTGCTCGACGCAGTCAAAGCTGTCCGTAAGGCGCAGGGCCAGGCGCATGAGCAGGTCATAGTCGAGATTGGGGATGCGATGCGAGGTCTCGAGCAAACCCCCGGCGGAAACCATGTGAACCTTGTGCGCATTCCCCTGCGCGTCACGGCGGCGGTCGAATCGGCGCGTGCCGAAGTAGCCGGCACATTCTCGGGAGGGAAAGAGCCTCACCTCGGGCATGATGATGCCGCAGCGTTGTGCGGCACAGGCCATGCGATACTCGTGCAGGCCGGCGTCAGCCGCGTCATGAGACGAGGGGAACTTGATAATCCATGCGCTTCCGTCAACGTCGGTCATGATCTTCGGCCGAGCCCCGCCTGAGGACCCGCCGAGCGCGAACAGCGCGTCCAGGTCCTCTGAGAAGTCGGTGCGCAGCATGCGCGCGCACTCTGCGGCGATGTTGTCAAGATCCTCGATGCCCGGTTGGCTGGCAAGCGACATGGCGGGCACATATTCGAGCGCGCCCAAGCCGCTTGCGCCGATGATCGACAAGCGCGCGAGAACTCCCACGTCAAAAGGGTCAGCGCCATGGCGCCTGAGGAGCCGGTCGACCAGGAGCCTTCCCCACCCGTCGGGCAGGCTGTCGTCAAACACGCCGAACACGCCGTTGAGGGGATGGGGCTTGGCAACGAACACGCGCTTCTCGAGCGGAAGGCTGAACGGGCTGATGCTGAAGCCGTCAGCGATCCACTCGCTGCTGTACTCGAACACAAGCAGGCCGTTAGGGTCTTGCGCAAGCGTGCCGACGACGCGATCATGGTAGATGACGTTGAGGAACGCTGGCTCCGCGAAGGAGCGGGGCGGCATGGGCATGGCTACCTCCTTGCGTTGATGACGTCTTGGATGGAAGCGTACTGCCTTTTCGCGAACAGCGCGTCGAAATCGTCTTCGCAGCTCAGCGCAATGGATATGCGAATGAGCGACTCGAGGGATATCTGGTGCGTCTGCTCGAATCGCTTATAGGACCCCAGGCTCATGCCCGCCTTCTGGCTCATCTGGACTTGGGTGAGCTTGAGCTCTTTGCGACGCGCGCGAACGCGCTGCGCAAGGGCGGCGGCTATCTCGGAAGGAGTCTGCTGGTCGAGGTCAATCACAGCTCATATTATAGCCATTTCGGCATTTTATTGCCACAATAGCGCATATATGCGCCCTAGCTCTAGGGATTCGTCGTTTTATTGCCAGGGCGCCCGGTGTGGGGCGCCCCTCTTCCCGAAAGCCCCGCCAAAAAAACGGGCGCCCGGCGCGGGGCGCCCGCTTCTCCTTTCGAAGGCCTCGCCCAAAGGCGAGCGGCCCGCGCAGGGGGCCTTTCCAGAAACCTCCCTACTTGAAGTAGGCCACGCCGCCTTCGAACAGCGGCTGGTAGAGGTTGCCGGGGACGTTCTTGTACAGGCCAGCGCCCGAGCGCTCGGTGTGGCCCATCTTGCCGAGGACGCGCCCGTCCGGGCTCGTGATGCCCTCGATGGCGAGCATCGAGCCGTTGGGGTTCACCGCCAGATCCAGGGACGGCACGCCGGCCTCGTCGACGTACTGCGTCGCCACCTGGCCCTTCGCCACCAGCTCGTCGAGCAGGGCGGGCGGCGCCACGAAGCGGCCCTCGCCGTGGCTGATCGCCACGGTGTGCACGTCGCCCACCGCGCACTGCGCAAGCCACGGCGACAGGCTCGACGCCACGCGCGTGCGCACGAGGCGGCTCTGGTGGCGGCCGATGTTGTTGAACGTGAGCGTGGCGCAGTCCGCGTCCATCGGGCGGATGTCGCCGTAGGGCACGAGGCCCAGCTTCACGAGCGCCTGGAAGCCGTTGCAGATGCCGAGCATGAGGCCGTCGCGCTTCTGCAGAAGCTCGCGCACCGCCTCGGTCACCGCGGGGGCGCGGAAGAACGCCGTGATGAACTTCGCCGAGCCGTCGGGCTCGTCGCCGCCCGAGAAGCCGCCCGGGATCATGACGATCTGGGAGTTCCTGATGAGGCGCACGAGCTCGCGCGTGCTCTCGGCCACCGCGTCGGGCGTGAGGTTGTTGATGACGAACGTGTCGACCACGGCGCCCGCGCGCTCGAAGGCGGCCGCGGAGTCGTACTCGCAGTTGTTGCCGGGGAACACCGGGATGACCACGCGCGGGCGCGCCACGGCGGGGCCGGCGAACACGTGCGGCGCGGCGGCCTCGAACGACACCGGCTTCACCGCGGGCAGCGCCGCGCGCTCGGCCTCGGAGGTGCGGTACGGGAACACCGCCTCGATGCCGCGCTCCCACGCCTCCTGCAGCTCGGCGAGGCTCGCCGTCTCCTCGCCCACCGCAAGCTCGTAGGCCGCGGTGGTGGCGCCCACCACGTCAACGGCCACGTCGGCGCCGACTTCCGGCACCGCGGCGCCGTCGGCGAGCTCCACTGCGAAGCTGCCGTAGCTCAGCCCGAAGAGCGCGTCGGCGGGCAGCGCCGCGGAGAGCTTCACGCCGATGCCGTTGCCCACGCACATCTTGAACAGCGCCTCGGCCATGCCGCCGTAGCCCGGCGTGGCGACGGCGAGCGCCGCGCCTGAGCCGATCAGCTCCTCGACGCAGTCGAGCGCCGCCAGCAGCGACTCAACGCGCGGCGTGACGCCGTCGTCCTCGTAGCGCGGCACCACCGCAAGCACGCGATGCCCCGCGCCCTTGAACTCGGGCGACGTCACGCGGCTGACCTTGCCGCACGCCGTGGCGAAGCTCACGAGCGTCGGCGGCACGTCGAGCTGCTCGAACGAGCCGGACATGGAGTCCTTGCCGCCGATGGCGCCCACGCCGAGGTCGACCTGCGCCATGAGCGCGCCGAGCACGGCCGCGGCGGGCTTGCCCCAGCGCGCGGGCTCGTCGCGCAGCTTCTCGAAGTACTCCTGGAACGTGAGGTACATGTCCGCACGCTCAAAGCCCGCGGCCACGAGCTTCGCCACGCTCTCAACCACCGCGACGTACGAGCCCGTGAACTGGTTCGCCTCGGTGAGGTACGGGTTGAATCCCCAGGCCAGGCCCGAGCACGTGGTGGTCTCGCCGAAGGTCGGCAGCTTCGCCACCATGGCCTGCGCGGGTGTGAGCTGGTTCTTGCCGCCGAACGGCATGAGCACCGTGGCCGCGCCGATGGTGGAGTCGAAGCGCTCGGAGAGGCCCTTGTTCGACGCCACGTTGATGTCGCTCAGAAGCGCGCGCATCCGCTCGCCGAGCGCGTCACCGGGCTTGCCCCAGGTGCGCGCGTAGGCGCGCGGCGCGCCCACGGTCACGGCCTGGTGCTTCGGCGCGCCGTTCGACGCCAGGAACGCGCGGCTCACGTCGATGATCGTGCTGCCGCGCCACACCGCGCGCACGCGCGCCTCCTCGGTCACGCGCGCCACCGGCGTGGCCTCGAGGTTCTCCTCGTGCGCCAGCGCGATGAACGCATCCACGTCCTCGGCGGCGAGCGCCACGGCCATGCGCTCCTGCGACTCGGAGATGGCCAGCTCGGTGCCGTCGAGGCCGTCGTACTTCTTGGGCACGCGGTCGAGCTCGATGAACAGGCCGTCGGCCAGCTCCCCGATGGCGACCGACACGCCGCCCGCACCGAAATCGTTGCAGCGCTTGATCATCTGGCACGCGTCCTTGCGACGGAACAGGCGCTGGATCTTGCGCTCGACCGGCGCGTTGCCCTTCTGCACCTCGGCGCCGCAGCTCTCGAGCGACTCCAGGTTGTGCGCCTTCGAGGACCCCGTGGCGCCGCCGATGCCGTCGCGGCCCGTGCGGCCACCCAAGAGCACCACCACGTCGCCCGGCGCCGGCGTCTCGCGCCGCACGTGGTCGGCCGGGGTGGCGCCCACCACGGCGCCGATCTCCATGCGCTTGGCCGCGTAGCCCGGGTGGTACAGCTCGTGCACCTGCCCCGTGGCCAGGCCGATCTGGTTGCCGTAGGACGAGTAGCCCGCAGCCGCCGTGGTCACCAGCTTGCGCTGCGGCAGCTTGCCGGGGATGGTCTCGCTCACGGGAACGAGCGGGTTTGCCGCACCAGTCACGCGCATGGCCTGGTACACGTAAGAGCGCCCGCTCAAGGGGTCGCGGATGGCGCCGCCCACGCACGTGGCCGCGCCGCCGAACGGCTCGATCTCGGTGGGGTGGTTGTGCGTCTCGTTCTTGAACAGGTACAGCCAGTCCTGCTCCTCGCCGTCGACGTCCACCTTCACCTTCACGGTGCAGGCGTTGATCTCCTCGGACTCGTCGAGGCCCGTGAGGATGCCCTGCTTCTTCAGCCACTTCGCGCCGATGGTGCCCATGTCCATGAGGCAGACGGGCTTCTCGTCGCGCCCGAGCTCGTGGCGCATCTCCAGGTAGCGGTCGAACGCGCGCTGCACGTTGGCGTCGGCGATCTCGAAGTCGGTGAGCACCGTGCCGAACGTGGTGTGGCGGCAGTGGTCCGACCAGTAGGTGTCGATCATCTTGATCTCGGTGATGGTGGGGTTGCGCTTCTCCTCCTCGGCGAAGTAGCGCTGGCAGAAGGCGATGTCGGCGAGGTCCATGGCCAGCCCGCGCTCGGCGATGAAGGCGGCCAGGCCCTCCTCGTCGAGCTCGCAGAAGCCCTCGACCACCTCGACGTCGGCCGGCTCGGGGTAGTCCATGGCCAGCGTCTCGCGCGCCTCGAGCGACGCCTCGCGCGCCTCGATGGGGTTGATCACGTAGTGCTTGATGGCCTCGACGTCGGCTTCGCCGAGTTCTCCCTCGAGGTAGTACAGCTTGGCGGAGCGCACCTCGGGGCGCTCGCCCTGGCTGATGAGCTGGATGCACTCGCTCGCCGAGTCGGCGCGCTGGTCGAACTGTCCGGGCAGGTACTCTACCGCGAACACGGCGGCGCCGCGCGCGTCGGGCATCTCGAGCGTGGCCATGTCGGACTGCGGCTCGCTGAACACCGTGGGCACGCACTGCTCGAACAGCTCGGATGAGATGCCCTCCACGTCGTAGCGATTCACGCAGCGCAGGCCGCAAAGCGCCGACACGCCCAGGATGTCGCGCAGCTCGGCGAGCAGCTGGTGGGCCTCCACGTCGAAGCCGGGCCTCTTCTCAACATAGACGCGTTGGACCATGGTTCAAGCCTTTCTCTTACTTGCCTTCGGTGCTCTCGGCGCCTTCGGCGCCCTTGTCGGCCGCGCCGTTCGCGTCGGCAGCCTTCGCGCGGGCCTTCTCCTCGTTGATCTTCTCGCGGTTCGACAGGCGGAAGCCGCTGCCGAACAGGCTCTTCCGGGGCTTCTTCACCGGCGCCTCCTTGACGGGGGCCTCGGACGCCTCCTCGGCGGGCTTGCGGCTGACCGGCTTGGCGTGGCGGTTCTGGTTCTTGCCCGAGCCCTTCTTGTGCACCTGCTGCGCGCGCTCGGCGCGGGCGGCGGCGCGCTCGGCCTTCTTCTGCTTCTCCTCCTCGATGATCATGCGCTCCTGGTAGGCGCGGCGCTCCTTGCGGATGGGGGACATGTCAATGTAGAAGGCGATGATGATCAGGGCATACGCTGCGAAGAGCACGCCTAGGGCCACCGCGTCGGGCATGAACTCGCGCCCGAGGAACGAGATCGCCGTGCAGGCGATGGCGCCGATCAGGGTCACCCACCACCAGAGGCGCAGCGTCTTGTAGCGCTTGGTGTCGGGCTTGTAGTACTTGCGGTCAAGCGCGCGCTGCTCAGCCTGCGCCTTCTTGCGCTCGGCCTTGCGCTCGGCCTTCTTCTGCTGCGGGGTCTTGTCGGTGGTCTTGACGATCACCGAGGCCGCCGCCTGGGTCTTGGGCTTGGCGCTCGCGGCGCTCTTGCGCGTCTTGCCCGGGCGCTCGTCGGAGGTGTAGCGCTCGTTCATCGGGTTGCGTTGGGTCATGGGGCGGTTCCTTCCCTAGCGCGCGAACGTGCGGCCGGTGATCGTCTCGTATGCCTGGATGTACTTCTCGGAGGTCTTCTCGATGATCTCCTGCGGGAGGCGCGGCGGCTTGGTGCCGGAGCCCTTGCCCCAGTTCGCGGTGAGCCAGTCGCGCACGAACTGCTTGTCGAAGGAGGGCTGGTCCTTGCCTTCGGCGTAGACGTCGCCCGGCCAGAAGCGCGAGGAGTCGGGCGTGAGGACCTCGTCGGCCAGGATGACCTTGCCGTCGATGGTGCCGAACTCGAACTTGGTGTCGGCGATGATGACGCCGCGCTCGGCCGCATGGTCGCGCGCGGTGGAGTACACCTTGATGGCCAGGTCGCGCAGCGTGGCCGCGGCGTCCTCGCCGATGATCTCGGCACAGCGCTCGAAGCTGATGTTCTCGTCGTGGTCGCCGATCTCGGCCTTGGTGGACGGCGTGAAGATGGGCTCGGGCAGCTTCGAGGAGTTCACGAGGCCCTCCGGCAGCTCGATGCCGCAGACGGTGCCCTGCTTGCCGTACTCCTTGAGGCCGCTGCCGGCCAGGTAGCCGCGCACGATGCACTCGACGGGGAACATGTCGGCCTTCTTCACCAGCATGAAGCGGCCGCGCAGGTAGTCGGCGTAGGGCTTGAACTGCTCGGGCAGGTCAGCCACGTCGGCCGAGATCAGGTGGTTCTCCACCACGCCCTCGAGGAGCTCGAACCAGAAGCACGACAGCTGCGTGAGAACCTGTCCCTTGTAGGGGATCTCGTCCTCCAGGATGTAGTCGAACGCCGAGATGCGGTCCGTGGCGACGAGCAGCAGCTTGTCGCCGAGGTCGTACAGATCGCGAACCTTGCCCTGCGCATCGGGCTTGATGTCGATTCCCGCCATGAGAAAAACCCTTTCCTCCACCATGTTTCATGTTGCCGCGCATCACGCGCAGGAGGCGCTCATTGCTGCCGCCCGCCCGCTGCTGAGCGACGCGACGGCATGCGCCGCCGCGCGCGTCACGCGCGTGTTTTCGCATCATTCTATTATGGCGCAAGTGGGAGGGCCTGTCGCGCAAACCGAGTGCAATTTCCAAGGTTTTAGGATGGGCGCGAGTGCGACGGGCGGCGAAGCGAGCGGCGGCCTTCGCAGCGGCGCGAGTGCGACAGACGGCGAAGCGAGCGGCGGCCCCCGCCGTCGCGAGGGCGGCCGCGGATGCGCGAGGCCCCGAGGCCGACGAGCCGGCGGGCGGACTACCGCGCGCCGCGGCCCTTCTGCTTCTTGCCGACCCGGTTGCCAGCTCTGCCGGCGCCGCGCTGGGCGCTGCGCGCCTGCGCCGTCGCCTGCTTCTTCGCGCGCTCAGCGTCGTAGAGCGGGATGTGGATGGTGAAGCAGGCGCCCTTGCCCTTCTCGCCTTCCACCTGCACCCAGCCGCCGTGGCGGTCGACGATCTCCTTCACCACGGCCAGGCCCACGCCCAAGCCGCCGCTCTCGCGGGTGCGGCCCGCGTCGGCGCGCCAGAAGCGCGAGAACACCATCTTCGCCTCCTCGCGCGTCAGGCCGATGCCGGTGTCCTCCACGGAGATGGACGCCATAATGTCGCCGCGGCGCACGCGCACGTGGATGTGCCCGCCCTCGGGGGTGTAGCGCACGGCGTTCGAGATGAGGTTCGCCGTGGCCTGGCGGATCATGTCGGGGTCGCCCACCACGCGCACGCCCCGCTGCGCCTGGTAGTCGATGGTGAGGCCGGAGTCGGCCACGAACATCTCGTGCGTGGACACGATGCCCTCGATGAGCTCGCCCACGTCCACGACCTCCTCCTTCATGGGCTGCGAGCGGTTCTCGAGGCGCGACAGCTTGAGCAGCGCGTCAACCAGGCGCGACAGGCGCTGGACCTCGGAGTTCACCGTGACGAGGCGCTCCTCGTCGGCCTCGTACACGCCGTCGACCATGGCCTCGACCGTGGCCTGGATGGCCATGAGCGGCGTGCGCAGCTCGTGCGCCACGTCGGTGGTGAGGCGGCGCTCCAGCTCGCGGTCCTTCTCGACCGACTCGGCCATGGCGTCGAACGTCTCGCCCAGACGCGCGATCTCGTCCTCGCCGTGCAGGTTCGTGCGCGCCGCGAGGTCGCCTTCCTTGATGGCGCGCGCGGTCTTGGTCATGCGGTTGATGGGCGCCACCAGGTTGCGCGCGAACAGAAAGCCGATGCACGACGCCAGGATGATGGCCACCACCGTGGCGAGCAGCAGCGCCTGGTACGAGTTGTTGCGGAACTCCTGGTCAGGCTGGCGCATGAGCGTGTCGGAGCCGTACACCCAGATGCGCACCGAGCCCACGGCCACGTTGTCGACCACGATGGGCGCCATGGCGACCTGCGAGGGGTCGGTCGGCTCGAAGGACTTCTGCGCGCCGGGCGCGTCGCTTCTCACCGACGCTGACGAGTCGAACGGCACGCCGCCCTCCGCGTCGATCACCTTCACGCCCACGCCCGAGGTGAGCTCGGCCGTCTGCAGGGCGGGCTTGGTAGTGTCGGGGTTCCACAGGTCTCCCGTGCGCTCGTAGACCGACGCGATGCGCTCGGCCGTGGTGGTGGCCATGGTGCGCATGTTGTCGGTGGTGTAGGTCTGGAAATGCTGCTCCCACACGAACGACACCACGCCGATGGCCACGAGCGCGGTCATGGCCGCGATGAACGCGAACGCCAAGGTCACGCGCGTGGTGTACGAGAAGCTCGACCAGCGGAACCGCTTCTTGGCCTCGACGCGGGCGATGGAGCCCGTGGTGGCGGGCGCCGCCGCGCCGTCAGATGACTTCGGCTCGGCGTCCGAGACCATCACGCGCTCGGTCATGCTACTGGCCGTTCTTCGTGGGGTCCTCGAAGCGGTAGCCCACGCCGTGCACCGTGTGCAGCCACTTGGGGTTGCGCGGGTTGTCGCCGATCTTGGCGCGCAGGTTCTTCACGTGCGAGTCGATGGTGCGCTCGTAGCCCTCGAAGTCGTAGCCGAGCACCTTCTCCACCAGCTCCATGCGCGAGTACACGCGGCCGGGGTAGCGCGACAGCGTGGTGAGCAGCTTGAACTCGCTGGCCGTGAGGTCGATCTCCTCGCCGGAGACGAGCACCTTGTGCCCCGAGACGTCGATGGTGAGCTCGCCGAACTCGAGCACCTCGCGCTGGGGCTCGGAGTCGGCGTGCACGCGGCGCAGCAGCGCGCGGGCGCGGGCCACCAGCTCGCGCGGGCTGAACGGCTTCACCAGGTAGTCGTCGGCGCCGAGCTCGAGGCCGATGATGCGGTCCTCCACCTCGCCCTTCGCGGTGAGCATGATGATGGGCACGTCGGAGGTGTCGCGGATGACGCGGCACACGCGCTCGCCGGGGACGCGCGGCAGCATGAGGTCGAGGATGATGAGGTCGAAGTGGTGCTTCTGGAACTCCTCGAGCGCCTCCTGGCCGTCGCCGACGGCAGTCACCCAGTAGTTCTCACGCTCAAGGTAGGCCGTGACGGCGTCGCGAATGGCCTTCTCGTCCTCAACCAGGAGGATGCGTCGGGTTTCGTTGCTCATGGATGACTCCTTAAGCTCGGTTTGCTCGTTCTCGCCAGACCTGGGCTTAAGGCCCCGGCAGCAAAGCAGGCAGCAGGTCAGTGTTTGCGTTTATTGTAGCGTTTGCCCCCGACGAGACGCACACCCGTATGTCAAATGACACAATAGCCCCATGCCACAGAGACGAGATCGACAGAACACGGCGCGCGCGAAAGGCGGCGCGGCCCCATCGCGCGGCGCGGGGCGGCGCGGAAACGGGAGTGCAAGCGCGAGCGGGCGGCGCGGCGGCGCAAGCACAGGCAAACGGCGCGGCAGCGGACCCGCGAGCGGGCAGCGCGGCAGCGTAGGCGTTCGCGGTGCGGGCGCCCCCGGCGACAAGGCCGCGAGCCCTCGACGCGCCGGCGCGCACTCCGCGCGCTCGGTCACGCCACGCGTGTCCGCCTCCGCAGGCGTCGAGGTCAAGCTGCCCGTCGCAGGCGAGGTCCTGCTCACGCGCCGCCACTTCCTCTACGGCGTCGCGGGCGTCGCCGCGCTGGCTCTGCTCGGAGGCGGCGGCTACGCGGCCAGCCAGCTGGCCGCCAGCGACAACTCGGACGTGACCACGCTCAAGGTTCCCACGTCCTCCGTGTTCACCACCGAGGACTGCACGCAGATCGAGGACGCCTCGACCGCCCTTGCGCTCGTGAGTTCCCAGGAGCTCCCCTACGGCAGCCTGATCTGGTCGAACAGCGACTCGACCGCCGTCTGCCTGCTCCCCACCGAGACGGCCCGGCCCCTTGCGCAGGTGGGCCTGATCGCGCTGGGCTCAGGCACGTGCACCACGGTCATCGAGCACGCCGTGGGCGAGTCCGAGGGCTTCGAGATATACGACGTGCGCGCCTGCGACAAGGGCCTCATCTGGACCGAGGCCGACATCCTCGAGGGCACGTGGCGCGTCTACCACGCGCGCCTCGAGGGCGCCTCCGTGGGCACGCCCGCGCTCGCCGAGGAGGGCGCGTCCGACTGGGAGATGCCCACGCTGGCCGCGGCGGGCGGCTACGCGTTCTGGCAGACGCTGCCCAACCTCGACGGCCCCGCGAAGCAGGAGGACTCCACGCTCAAGCGCGCCGCGTTCGGCTCGTCCGACGCCGAGGTGGTCTACGCCTCGCACGGCCGCATGGCGTGCGCGCCGTGCTCCGTCCGCGACGGCGTGATCGCGGTGCCGCGCGCCGACACGAGCGGCACCTACTACCAACTCACGCGCATCGAGGCGGAGTCGGGCCAGGTCACCGATGCGCTGGTGCTCCCCTCGTCCATGAGGCCTTTCGAGGTGGGATACGGCCCGACCGGCTTCAGCTTCGCCTTCGACGGCATCTACAGCTACGGCGACGGCATCGCGAACCTCGGGACGTACCTGCCCACCGACGAGGTGACCACGGGAATCCTGTCCGAGGACGCGCTCGCGCAGATGGAGGGCTCATCGGCGGGCTCCGCGTCCGCCTCATCCGAGCTCTCACTCGCCGAGCGCAACGTCCGGACAGCCGCCTCCGTCGCCCGCTTCGCCGCCGTCCCCTACGGCGACGCAACGTGGTTCCGCTTCCCGCGCACGCCGCTCGCGGCGCCCGCCTGGTGCGGCTCGTGGCTCATGGTGAAGTCGACGAGCGCCGTGTGCGGCGTCGACCTCGCGGCGCGCCAGTACTTCTCGATCGAGGTGGAGAACGGCGCCGACGACTACGGCGACTTCCTCGCCTCAACGGGCGCCGGCGACTACGTGGTGACCTACTCCAACATCGACCACACCCCGCTCTCCGGCGAGCGCACCAGAAAGTGCCTCGTCAGGGTCTGGAAGCCCGCGTAGCCCGCTATCCGCACCCGGTAATTCGATTCGGTTGCGGCTCGTTTTATCACTCGCATATCCGCAGTTCGGAAGCTTGAAAAAGCGCCTTCGTTCGAGTTGCGGCCCTCGCTGGCATGAATCTGGTACGAATCGTGCCAGAGTTTGTGCCGGGGCCCCTACATTCTCTTTGACCTCACCTCCTTGAGGATGCCCTTCTTGAACTGTGACCAGCTGCCGAAGAACTTCTCGTCGGTGGCTGTCGCCGTCTTGTCCTGGTACTTGAGCGCCGTGAGCTCCATAGTACAGATGTAGTCCGCCGCCTGCGAGAGCCGGTAGTCGGCGGGCGACGCGAGGCGGTAGGTGACCGCGCTCTTGGTGAGCGCGTAGTCGATGGCCTTGTGCAGGGCGCTCGCAATTGACTGCTGGCCGTCGTCGTAATAGATCTTCACGCCATCGAAGCTTTGGAAGTAGGCCAGGTTGTCGAAGAGAAAGTCGACGATCCCGCGGCGCATCGCCGACGCAACGTTGTCGAGGGTGTCGTACTCCTTGGTCTTGAGCACAATCCACCCGTAGCGGATGGGAAGGTGCCGGAAGAAGACGCGGAAGGTCGAGAGCAGCCTCTTGCGCTCTGCGATGCCCATACCCTCGTAGTCGTCGTGGCCGTTGAGCAGCGGGGTCGCGTGGAACGGGATGTCGGGCAGGCCCTTCTGCACAAGCGATGCATGGTACCTCGCTATATCGTCGTCAAGCGCGTCCGACTGGTCGTGCACGACGAGCGCGAGAATGTAGTAGGCGTCGCGCAGGTTGTCGCTTCCCGACTCGTCCAGAAACAGGCTTAGGTCGCTCATCGTCTTATGCTCCATAAAACAAAAGCCGGGGAAAACGTCCCCGGCACTTGGAAACCCTCCCTATTCGGGAAAGTCACCTATTTTATACCACGGATGCTGGTCGCAGTCGAGGGTGCAATCCCCATCAAAGTGACGCCGTCTCCACGCCGTCGTCATCGAGAAGGTGCTTGGCGCGGCGGGGCTTTGATGCCACTATGCTTGCAGACGCAAAAACCTCCGAGGTTTTGCAAGGGCCGGTCCTACTGGGACTGGCCCTCGTTGTTTTGCGGGGCGATTTACCCGCACTCGTCGACGATGTCCATGAGGCGCTGCTGCGAGTTGATGCCGAGCTTCCGGTAGATGTGGTAGATGTGCGACTTCACCGTGGCGGGGCTCACGGTGAGCGCCCCCGCGATGTGCTCGGCGTTGCGCCCGCGTGCCAAGAGGACGAGCACCTCCCCCTCGCGCGGCGTGAGCGCGTAGCGCTCGGCCACGTGCGCGCAGCGCTGCTCGAGGCTGAGCGCCTGAGGCTCGGGGTCCTCCCCCTCCTCCTGCGCGACCGCCTCGACCACGCCCTTGCCCGCCACGTCGAGGAGGTCGTCCAGGCGCGCGCGCATCTCCGACTCGTCGCCGCCGTACACCGAGAACGACACCACGACCACGACGGCGAACAGGGCCATGGCGAGGCACAGCGCCATGCCCTCGAGCCCCAGCGTGAAGACCAGCACGAACGCGAAGGCCGACCCCAGGAAGAACCCGAGCCACGAGGGAGCCTGGCGCATGGCGTAGCGCCTCACGGGATGCAGGCGGAACTCGTAGTTGTCGATGCTCGTGGAGTACCAGGCGAACACCGAGGTGTGCGCCAGGGCCATGTTGGCGACGCAGCCGCACGCGACGCGCGCCGCGCCGTCGCAGAACGGCAGCAGAAGGACGCTCGCCACGAGGAAGGGCAGCGTGATGCGCTGGACGACGCCCACGTCGACGTCCACGCGCGCGCCGAGGAAGTTCCAGACGAACACGAGCAGGATGCCGCCGATGCCGCTCGCCCCGCCGATGAGGGCGGCCTCGTAGCCCATCGAGCACAGCTCGACCGTCATGAATCCGTACACCGCGCCATGGCAGGCGACCGAGACCGCCGCGGTGGCCGAGAGCGCCGGGGCGGCGCGAAGCTCGTTAACGCGCGGCACGGTCTCGCGGGGGACGCGCCGCGAGAGGAAGGCCACCGCGCCCATCGACCCCCCGATGAGCAGCGCTATCTGCAGCAGGCTCGCCCACACCAGGCTCGTCGCGTTCACCAGCACGAACAGAAGCGTCCCGAGCGCCGCACCGCACGCGATGACGTGCGCCGTGCGCTTGGTGGGCACGATGCTGAAGAACACGCACCAGCACGACATGGCGCTCGCCTGGGCGAAGCCGAACAGGGCCCACACCGCGACCGACACCGCGAAGGGAAGGGGCGCAACGTAGGTGCTCGCGAGCGACTCCGCCACCGCCACGAGGGCGAGAAGCGCGCTCAGCGGAAGGAGGCGGCCGCGATGCTCGTACACCCAGTCGGCCTTCAGGCCGTAGGCCACGTAGGTCACGACGAGCGCCAGGACCGAGGCGATGCGCAGCTTCATCCCCTCCTCGATCGAGCACCACGAGAGCAGCGGGACCGACGGCGCGAACACCGCCGTGAGCTCCCATCCGATGAGGCACGAGAAGCCGGCCACGGCCACGAGGTACAACGGCTGCAGATCGACGGCCGCCTGCGGCTGATTTTCTGATTTCCCCTGATCAAGCGCGTACACAGAGACCCCCTCAACATTTGAGTATGACACTGAAACGCCCAAAGAACCGAATTCAACATCAGCAGCTGTCGATTCGAAAAGGGAACAGGCCGATACTTTCGCCTAGGCGACCGCTTACGGCGAAGGATGCGCCTCGGTTCCCCTGCCATGCGACTTTCCGCACAGCGCATACCGTCTCATAAGCGCGCCCCGCAGTCAAACCTTTGAGAGAAAGGAACGTCCATGTGCTTCAGACCGCCTACCGTGGACCAGGGGCCGGCAAAGTGCCCCCAGTGCGGAGCGATCGTCAACCCGACGCTTGACGAGTGCCCCAGCTGCGGCGCCAAAGCCGCCCCCAAGACGCCGGGCGCGCCGCCTGCGCCGGGAGCCCCCGGCGTTCCGGGCGTCCCGCCTGCGCCGGGCGTGCCGGGCGTGCCGGGCGTGCCAAGCGCCCCGGGCGTCCCGGGCGCGCCTTCGGTCCCGAAGGTGCCCACTCCCCCCGCGCCCTAGGGCCGAGGGAAAGACGCGGGCCCCTGGGCGCGGCCGCCTCTCGAGCGCGCGGCAAGGGGCCCGTTCCGTTTCAGACGAGTGAGGAGAGAAGATGGGAAGCAGCGTAACCGGCACTTCTATCATCAAGGGCCTCGGCTTCAACAGCTTCGGCATCGGAGCCAACGCCTGCACGGTTGACATCGACGAGGAAAACGACAAGATCCTGCGCATCCGCCCGTTCCACTTCGACGAGCACTACACGCCGGAGGAGCTGAACTACTGGAAGATCGAGGCGCGCGGGCACACCTTCGAGCCCGGCCTCAAGACCTACATATCGCCGCTGTCGCTCAGCTACAAGAAGCGCGTGTACTCCAAGAACCGCATCCCCTGCCCGCTCAAGCGCGTGGACTGGGACCCGGACGGCGAGCGCAACCCGCAAAACCGCGGCAAGAGCGCGTACGAGCGCATCAGCTGGGATGAGGCCACGAGCATCATCGCCCGCGAGATCAAGCGCATGCACGACACCTACGGGCCCGAGGCCATCCTCTGCGAGGTCGACGGCCACGGGGAGACGAAGGTGGTGCACGCGGCCCACGGCTCCATCACGCGCCTGCTCGACGAGTGCGGGGGCTACACCCTCCAGTCGCGCAACTCCGACAGTTGGGAGGGCTGGTACTGGGGCGCCAAGCACATCTGGGGCATGGACCCGCTCGGCCAGACCTCGTTCCAGAACAACATCATCAAGGACATCTCCGAGAACGGCGACGCTGTGCTGTTTTGGGGCTGCGACGTGGAGACGACGCCTCTGGGCTGGGGCGGCTACATGGCGAGCCGCATCTGCGCGTGGTTCACGGAGATCGGCGTCAAGCAGATCCACATCGCGCCCGACGTGAACTACACGAACGCCGTGCACGCCGACAAGTGGATCCCGGTGCTGCCCAACACCGATGCGGCCCTGCAGCTGGCAATCGCCTACACCTGGATCAAGGAGGGCACCTACGACCAGGCCTACCTCGACACCCACGCCGTGGGCTTCGACAACTTCAAGTACTACGTGATGGGCGGCGAGGACGGCGTGCCGAAGACCCCGAAGTGGGCCGAGGCCATCTGCGGCGTGCCCTCCTACACCATCAAGGCGCTCGCGCGCTACTGGGCGCGCCACGCCGTGTCCATCGCCCACTGCAACGGCGGCAGCTTCATCCGCAGCTGCTTCAGCCACGAGCCGGCGCGCCTCGAGGTGGCGCTTTTGGGCATGCAGGGGCTGGGCAAGCCGGGCGCCAACCAGTTCAAGATGCTCGAGTGGACGCTGTTCGGCATCCCCACGGTGACGCCGCTGCCGCCCTCGACGTGCATCCCCAACATCGGCGCGGCCTACCTCGGCTTCATCACGGGCACCAAGCCGAGCTTCATCCCCAAGACCATGATCCCGCAGGCCATCCTGAACCCGCCCGTGCAGTGGTACGGCCACATCGCGGCCGGCCTCCCGCGTGAGGACCAGTTCACCGGCCCGTTCACCTTCCCCGTCGAGGGCAAGTCGCGCATCCACATGGTGTGGTCTGACACGCCCTGCTGGGAGACGTGCTGGAACGGCGGCTTCAAGATGCAGGACGCGCTGCGCCACGACTCCATCGAGTTCGTGGTCATCCAGCATCCCTGGATGGAGAACGACTGCAACTTCGCCGACATCATCATCCCGTCGAACACCAAGTTCGAGACCGAGGACATCGGAACCGACAACGACTCCGGCCAGTGGACCGTGGTGTTCTACGAGAAGCAGGCCATCAAGGCGCGCATGGACTCGAAGTCCGACGTGGAGGGCGTGGCCGAGATCGCCCGGGCCCTCGAGAAGTTCGGCGGCGTCTACGAGAACCTCCACGAGCGCTTCATGGGCGGCAAGTCCTTCGACGAGTGGATCAAGGCGGGCTTCGAGACGTGCGGCATCCCCGAGGGCGCGATGACCTACGAGGAGTTCAAGGAGAAGCAGTACTACCCGTTCCCCACCCTGGAGAACTGGGAGGACATGCCCGCCGGCCTCATCGGGTTCCACGACGACCCCGAGGGCAACCCGCTGCGCACGCCCTCAGGCAAGCTCGAGTACTACTCCACCACGCTGGCGCAGATGTTCCCGGACGACAAGGAGCGCGGCCCCATCCCCCGCTGGGTGCACGTGAGCGACGAGCACGAGGAGCGCACGAACACCGAGCGCGGGCGCACGTACCCGTTTTTGCTGGTGAGCAACCACCCGCACTTCCGCGTGCACGCCCAGCACGACGACGTGACCTGGCTGCGCGAGATCGAGACGTGCAAGGTGGTGGGCCCCGACGGCTACCGCTACGAGCCCATCTGGGTGAACCCGATCGACGCGGGCAAGCTGGGGCTTGAGACCGGCGACATCGCCAAGCTCTACAACGAGCGCGGCGGCGTGCTCGGCGGCGTCATCGTGAGCGAGCGCATCATGCCGGGCGCCCTGTACCAGGACCACGGATCGCGCGTCGACAGCATCGTCATGGGCGAGGGCGGCCTCGACCGCGGCGGCGCGAACAACCTGATCGCGCCGAGCGCGACCACCTCCAAGAACGCCGCCGGCGAAGTGACCTCGGGCTTTTTGGTGAACATCGAGAAGGTCGACGTGTTCGCGCTGGCCGAGCAGTACCCCGAGGCGTTCTCGCGCGACTACGACCCCGATTGCGGGCTGGTGGCCACGGCTCGCATGGTGGAAGGAGCATAGATCATGGGTAAGGTTTTCGTATTCGACTTCGCGAAGTGCACCGGCTGCCGCAACTGCCAGCTAGCCTGCAAGGACGAGCACGTCGACAACGACTGGGCCCCGTACGCCGCGCCCCAGCCCGACACCGGCCAGTTCTGGGGTCGCATCGAGGAGAAGGTGCGCGGCCAGGTGCCGAAGGTGCGCGTGAGCTACGCGTGGCGCGCCTGCCAGCACTGCGGGAACGCGCCCTGCATGGCGGCTGCCACGGCGGCGGGGGCGCCGGACGCCGTGTACCGCCGCGACGACGGCCTCGTGATCGTCGACCCCGTTGCCGCACGCGGGTGCGAGGTCCTCGCCGAGGCGTGCCCCTACGGCGTGATCTTCTACAACGAGGAGCTCGGCCTCCCGCAGAAGTGCACGGGCTGCGCGCACCTGGTGGACGAGGGGCTGCCGCCGCACTGCGTGGACGTGTGCCCGCACGAGGCGCTGCGCTTCGGCGACGAGGAGGACTTCGCCGCCGAGATCGCACAGGCCGAGTTCTGGATGGCCGAGCGCGCCGAGGCGGACGAGCCGCGCGTGTACTACCTCAACAAGCCGCGCCGCTTCTTGGGCGGGGTGGTGGTCGACCTCGAGGCCGACGAGGTCATCGTCGGCGCGAAGGTGACGCTCGAGGACGTGCGCACGGGCGCGGTGCAGGCCGCGCTCACCGACGAGTTCGGCGACTTCTGGTTCGAGCAGATCCCGGCTTCCGAGTACCGCGTCTACTTCGAGGCGGACGGCTACCTGACCCGCATGCTCGAGGCGACAACAGAGAACGAGGACCGCAACATGGGTCCCGTCGCGCTGTACGCCACCGCGTAGCGCCCTTGCGCCTGCGGGCGCGCCGCCCGCGCGCCCGCACAGCACGACGCAAGAAGAAGGCCCCGACCACGTGGTCGGGGCCTTCCCTTCTCAACCTTCTCCTCGCAAGCGGCCGGGCTCCTCGCCTGACGCCAGGGCGCGCGAAGGCACGTCAGCGCCCGCGGCTGCCCCCGCAGCCCCCGCAGCCCGCGGCAGCCTCAGCCGAAGCGGTACGACACGCCCATGCTTCCCCGCGGGTAAGCCCACCTCTCCACGATGGTGCCCCCGCACAGGATGCGGCACGTGCCGCACTCGAGGCAGCCCGCGTAGTCGAACGTCGGGGCGCCGTCCTCGTCGCGCTGGTAGAGCGCGGCGGGGCAGCACGTCACGAGCTTGTCGAACTCGGCCGCGTCAGCGTCCCGGACTACCACGATGTGCGGGACCTCCTCGTCGACGGCGTACTTGTTCACCGACAGCTTCTCGTCAACGGTTGTCATGCTCATAAGGCCTTCACCCCCCTGCGCACGTCTTTGAGGATGTTCCGCAGGCCCACGCGCCGCACGGCGGGCCTCACCTTGTCGCGCAGGCGCCCCACGGGGCTCCCGTCAACCGCGAACATGCCCCGCATGACCTCCGCGGCCATCGCGGGGTACTCCCCGTACAGACGCGGCGTCTGCTCCAAAAACGCCGGCAGGCCCGCGTGGTCCCTCAAATCCTGCAGCACGAAGCAGTCCTCGAGGGCCTCCCGGTAGCCGGCGAGCCCCTGCTCGGACGTGTCACCCGCGTCGATGGCCGCCACGGCGGCCTGCGCGGCGGCCGCGCCCGACGCCATCGCGTAGTCCATCCCCCGCACCTGGTACCCCAGGTTGACGCACAGCATCGCCGCGTCCCCCGCGAGCAGGCAGCCGTCGCACGCCAGCTTGGGCACCATGGCGAGGCCCCCCTCGGGGACCATGTGGGCCGAGTACTCCACGAGCTTGCCGCCCGCAAGCACCGGCGCCACCGCCGGGTGCTCCTTGAACGCGTCGAGCATCTTGTATACCGGCGTGGAGGAGCCGCACAGATCCGACAGCGTGGCCACCACGCCGATCGAGACGGACGTGCGGTTGGTGTAGAGGAAGCCGCCCCCTGCGTGCCCCTGCGTCGCGGCGCCCACGAACAGCCAGGCGCAGCCCTCCCCCTCGGGCACCTGGAACCGGTCGCTTATCACGCCCTCGGGAAGCTCGATGACCTCCTTGGCGCTCACGGCCATCTGGTGCGGCAGCGGGCGCTTCGCCAGGCCCGCGCGCTCCGAGAGGAGCGAGTTCGCCCCGTCGGCGAGGATGGTCACCTCTGCGGTGATCTCGTCATCCCCCGCCCTCACGCCGCACACGCGCCCGCCGTCCATCACCAGGTCCTCGACGGTGATGCCGAACACGCACTCGGCGCCCGCCTGCTCGGCCTGGTCGGCCAGCCACGCGTCGAACGGCGCGCGCAGCACCGCGTACGACGCGTTCTCAGGCAGGCCCAGGCTCGGCGAGGCGAACTCGAGCGTCGTGTTGTCGGCGTCGGTCAGAAACGACACGCGCTCGCGCGTGATCTTGCGCTCGAGCGGCGCCTCATCGGCGAAGTCGGGAAGCACCTTCGCCAGCGCGTGCGCGTAGATGCGCCCGCCCGTCATGTTCTTGGAGCCGGGCTCGCCCGCGCGGTCGATGAGCAGGACGCTCTTGCCCGCGCGCGCCAGCTTGACGGCAGCCACCGACCCGGCGCACCCGGCGCCTACTACGATGGCATCGAAGTCAGCCACGTCTACTCCTTGTCTTCGGTATCTTCGGTCTTGCTCTTCTCCGCGCTCTCGGAGAGGGCCCTCCTCAGCGCGTCCTTCACCACCTTGCCCGAGGCGTTGCGCACGATCTTTTTCAGGAAGAGCACGTGGCGGGGCTTCTTGTAGCCGCCGAGGCAGTGCTCGCAGCGCGCGGCTATCTCGTCGGCAGTCACCGCGGGCGCGCCCTCGGCGGCCACCACGAAGGCGGCGAGCGCCTCGCCCCAGACGGGGTCGGGGACCCCTATGACGGCCACGTCGGCGATGCGCTCGCCCAAGCCCCTGATGCAGCGTTCCACCTCGAGCGGGTACACGTTCTCTCCCCCGGTTATCACCAGGTTGTTCTTCCGGTCGACCAACGTGAGGCATCCCGCCGTGTCGAAGAACCCGATGTCGCCCGTGAAGTACCAGCCCTCCCTCATCACCCGCACGGTCGACGGCGCGTCGCGGTAGTAGCCGTTCATGAGCGTGGGCGTCTTCACCGCCACCTCGCCGAGCACGCCCGGCTGGCACTCGCGCCCCTGTTTGTCGATGACGGTGACCTCCATGCCCGGCAGGGCGCGCCCCACCGTGGAGCGCAGCGCCGCGCTGTCGTGGTCGCACGGCTCGAGCAGCGTGACGGCCGAGGCCGTCTCCGTCATGCCGTAGCCCTGGATGAGGCCGCAGCCCAAGACGCGCCGGCACCGCACGAGCAGCTCCTCGTCGATGGGCTCGCCCCCGTAGAGGACGTAGCGGAGCGAGTCCATCCGCTCGCCCGTCTTCTCGAGGCGGGCGACGAGCAGGCGCAGGACGTAGGGGACCACGCCCATGCGCGTCACGCCGTGCTCGTTCACCAACCGCACGATGTCCTCGGGGCGGCTCGAGTCGTCGATGACCACCTCCGCCCCCGCGAAAAACGCCGCGAACGTCGAGACCGAGGTGATGTGGAACAGGGGCAGGACGCTCAGAACCACGTCGTCGCCGGTGAACCACATGGCCCGGACGTCGATCTCCGCGCGGGCGACGAGCGCCTGGTGGGAGAGCATGACACCGTGGGGGTCCCCCGAAGTCCCGCTCGTGTAGATCATGAGCACCGGGTCCGACGCCGCCCTCTCGACGTGCCGGTCGAAGGGCTCCGCGGCCGCGACGAGCTCCTCGTAGGCGGACAGCCCGAACGCGTCCCCGCTGTCGAGCAGGATGACGGCGAGGGGGCGGCCCACCCCGCCGATGGCCGGCGCGAGCCTCTCCCACACCGCCGACGAGCACACGAGCACGGTGGAGCTTGACTTCCCCAGCAGGCGGACGAGCGCCGCGGGCGACAGGCGTATGTTGTACTGCTCGCACACCGCGCCGATCTGCGCGCAGGCGAAGGTGAGCTCCACGCACGCCAGCGCGTTCGCCGTCACGAGCGACACGTGGTGCCCACGGCGCACGTGCAGCGCGCGCAGGACTCCCGCGAGGCGATCGACCCTTCCCTTCACCTGCGCATACGTGAGCGCCCTGCCCTTGCAGCGCAACGCGACCTTGCGCGGGCTGCGCTGCGCGGCATCGGCCAGTATGTCAGACAGATACGTCAAAGCCCACCAACGTAGTCGGTCTTGCGCAGCACGCGCGCCTCGTAGAGCCCTGCGATCTCGTCGGCATCGTAGCCCACCTCCGCGAGGATGTCGTCGTTGTCCATGCCCTGCGAGGGGCAGCCGCGCCAGATCTGCGCGGGGTTGTTCTTGAAGCGCGGAACTGACGTTACGCCCTTCACGTGCCTGCCGTCAACCGTGTCCCACTCAACCCAGGTGCCGCGCGCGAGGTAATGCGGGTGGTTCTCCATCATCTCATAGCTCATGACCACCGAGCAGGGGATGTTGATGCCCGCCATGGCCTCGGCGAACTCGGCCGCGGTGCGCTCGGCGCAGTACGCCTCGATGGCGGCGTCGAACACGGGGGCGCCCGGCGTGTCGATGCCCACCGACGGGATGCCCTCGGGGAACAGCTCGCTGCCGTACTCGAGGCCGAAGAACTCGAGCGCGCGCCTTATGGTGGACTGCCCCGCCGTGAACAGGTACACGCCCTCGCCGTCCTTGCACGCGTAGTAGCCGGAGCCGGCGGAGATGCTGTCGCGCGGGGCGCCGGCGCCGCGCTCCTCCTGGACGCGCTTCTCGAACCACTTGCCGAACAGACCCGCCTGGCAGCGCACCGCAGCCTCGTACTGGGCTAAGTCGAAGCTCTCCCCCTTGCCCGTGCGCTGCGCGCCGACGTACGCGGCGAGCGCCGACCCGTAGGCGAACAGCCCGGCGTAGTAGTCGGTCACGAACTTCTGGATCATGTAGGGCGGGCCGTCCTTGTAGCCGTTCAGGTACATGAGGCCGGAGAAGGCGTTCACCGTGAAGTCGTATCCGGGCAGGCTCACGTACGCGGGGTCGCCCGTGAGGCCGTAGCCCGACAGGTGCCCGATGACCAGCCGGGGGTTGTGCTCCCACAGAAGCTCGTCCGAGTAGCCCCACTTCTCCCACTGGCCGCCGCGCGACGCCTCGATGAAGATGTCAGCCGTCTCGATGACGCGCAGAAACGCCTCGCGGCCTGCGGGGGACACCACGTCGAGCATGAGGTTGCGCATGTTGCGGTGCTCGTTCTGCACGCCCCACCCGTCCTGCGTCCAGCGGTACGGGTCGATGCCCTTGGGCGGCTCGAGCCAGATGACGTCGGCGCCGTTCTCCGCGAACAGCTCGCCCGCGAACGGGCCCGCCGTGGAGACCGCCGCGACCACCACCTTCAGGCCCGCGAGGTTGCCGAAGACCGGCATGTCGTCATATCGTGCCATGGCATCCGCCTTTCTACGCGACGTACGTGTCGAAGAACTCGATGGCGCTGTTCGCGGCGAGCTCGGTGCCCACGCCCGAGCCGCCCGCCTCGGCGCCGACGACGAACAGGCCCGCAAGCGGCGTCTTGGTGTTCGGCCGGTCGACGCCCGCCTGCCCCGCCTGCTGGGCGATGCCGATGCCCGCGCCGTCCTCGCCCATGATGCGCGCCGCGTCGGAGGGGAACACCTTCTCGACGAAGAGGGCGTGCTCGCGGAGCCCGGGGAAGCTCTGCTCGGCGAGGTCGATCAGCGCCTCCAGGATGGCGGGGCAGTGCTCCTCCTTGATGCCCGCCGGCACGGCCGTCGTCATCATGACGAGCTGCTTGCCCTCGGGCGCCACCGACGGGTCGAAGCTCGAGGGGACCACGATGAACGAGTTCAGCTCCTCGGGGACCTCGCCTGCCATAAGGCGGTCGTTGTACTCGCGCACGGGGGTGGACGAGAATCCCGAGAGCATCTTGATCTCGGGGCTTATGACGGTGTCGAGCGCGAAGCGCGCGATGATCGACACGAACGATATCTCCAGGCTGCGCACGTCCGCGACATAGCTCTCGTCGAAGTGCTCAGGGCCCACCAGGCCGTCCACCGTCTCCTTGAGGCCCGCGTTCGAGACGATCATGTCGGCGCGATGTTCCTCGCCGCCGACCACCACGCCGACGGCGCGCCCGTCCTCCACGACGATTCTCTCCACGGGCGCGCCGAAGCGGACCTCGGCGCCGTACTGCTCGAGGCCCCGCAGGTACGCGCCCAGGATGGCCACGCAGCCGCCCGAGGGGTAGCCCGAGGCGTGCGCCTCGGCCTCCCACTTGAGGCAGCGCGCGAACTCGCCCGCCGACAGGAGGTACTCGGGGATGCAGCAGTAGATGAAGCCGATCTGGCTCACGCACGCGTGGACGAAGGGGTCGGTGGTGTAGGCGTTCAGAAACTCCTCGAGCGTCTGGCCGTCATAGGCGCTCGTGTCCTCGTCGCTCATGCCCTTCACGTCGGTGACCATCTTGATGACGGCCTCGAAGTCCGCGTCAGGCACGCGCCCCTTGAGGTCCTGGGGGAACTTGAACTTCTCGCCGCCCGTCGACTGGATGGGGCGAACCTTGGTGAACTCGATGCCGTGGTCCACCTCGCAGCGGTCGAGCACCCCGATGAGCGGGCCCTTCGGCCCGCGCGAGATCAGGTGGACGCCGAAGTCGACCGTGAAGCCGTCGCGCTGCGACGACCCGATGCGCCCGCCCGGCTGCAGGCGCTTCTCGAACAGCGCGACGCGCTTCCCGCTGTGGGCGAGCAGCAGCGCCGACGCCAGCCCTCCCACTCCCGCGCCGATGACGATCGCGTCATAGTGCTTCATGTGATGCTCCGTTCTGCCGCCCTGGGGCGACGTCGCTCGGGAACCTCCGCCTTGCGCGCCGCTACCGCTTCGCGGGGAGCGCGTAGTAGTTGAACTTCATGAGGGCGACCTGCTCGTCGTCGGCGTCGAGCACGGGGACGTCGAGGAAGTAGTCGCCGCGCCCGCGCTCGCGCGCCAGCGCGATCTTGTCCTGCGCCTCCTGCTCGGTGAGCGCGAGGTCGACGTGGAGGTCCTTCACGCCGGGCTTCACGTACGCGCACTCGACGCTCTTCAGGATGGGCACGAACTCGTCGGTGCCGTACGTGGCCATGAACAGCGTGCCGCCCGCGATCTCGGCCAGGACGAACTCGCTTCCCGCGTACGCGATGCCCACGTGGTTGCGGTGCAGCTGCCCCAAGGGGAGCACGATGCGCACGTGCCGCTCCTCCACGACCTCGGCCCTCAGCTCGGCCCTGTTCACGAACGGCGTCGGGCCCATCGACACGTTGTCAGCCAGCTCCTGGAAAAAACCTGCGTCCATGATCTTCCCTTCCGCGCTTCGCATGCACCTGCGAAGGCTACCTCTCGAGCTCCGCGACAAGGCGCGGCACCACGTCGTACAGATCGCCCACGATGCCGAAGTCGGCCTGCTTGAACACGGGCGCGCCCTTGTCCTTGTTTATGGCCACGACGACCTTCGCGCCCGTCGCGCCCACCATGTGCTGCACCTGCCCTGACACGCCCACGGCGATGAACAGGTTCGGGGTGAGCATCGCCCCCGACACGCCGATGTAGCGCTCGCGGGCCATCCACTTCGAGCCCTCGGCGACGGGGCGCGTGCAGCCCACCTCGGCGTCCACGGCGCGCGCGAGCCCGTACGCGAGCGCGAGGTCCTCCTCAGCCGCGAAGCCGCGCCCCACGCTCACGATGTTGCGCGCGGCGCTCAGGTTCACCGCGTCGACCTCGCGCGCACGGCGCTCGACGAGCGTGATCCCCGACGAGCCCGGCTGCACCGCGAAGGTCTCGACCGCGCACGGCGCGTCGGCGCCCGCGGCGCCCGACGCGTCGGCGCGCTCGGCGGCCTTGCTCGCCAGCAGGGCGGCGCACGGCACCGCCACGACGAAGGCGCCCACGGCGCGCTCGACCGTCACCGCGCCGCCGCCGTAGACCATGCGCTCGGCGCGCAGCGCCCCCTCCTCGTCAACGTCGAGGCTCGTCGCGTCGCTTATCACGCAGGCCCTCATGCGCGCCGCCACGCACGCGCCCACAAGACGCATGCGCTTGGTCGGCGCCACGATGAGCGCGTCCGGCGTGCGCTCGGCCGCGAGCTGCGCGAGCACCGGGGCGCCGTCCTCTATGAGGACGCCTCCCTCCAGGTGGATGACCGCACCCGCGCCGCTCGTGCTCACCGCGTCCAGGCCCTGCTCATCCCCCATCCACACCGCGCTCACGCGCGCTCCCAGATCGCGCGCAACCGCGACCAGGGCCGCGTAGTCAGAGGCGTCCTCAGCCGCAACCCAGACGTTCTCGCATCGCGTCATATCGCATCACCCCTACTTCGCAGCCTTGATGTCGGCGGCGAGGCTGCGCACGGCCTCGTCGACATCGCCTTCGTATATGACCTGCTTGCGCGCGACGCTCTGCGGGGCGAGCATCGAAGCCACCTCGACGCACGGCGCGCACGCCGCCCCCAGCTCGTCGACGGTCCACGTGGTGGACGGCTTCTTCCCGGCAGCCAGGATGTCCTTCAGCTGCGGGATGCGCGGGAGGTTGGCGTCGGAGGTGACCGAGATGACGGCGGGCGCGGCGAGCTCAAGGACCTCCACCTCGCCCTCGAGGCTGCGCTCGACCACCACGGCGCCCCCGTCGACGCGCACGGCGCTCACCGCGTTGACGACCGTCACGTCAAGCAGCGCGCCCACGAGCGCGCCGGTCTGCTGCCCGTACGCGTCGGCGGAACCCTCGCCGAAGAACGCGAGGTCGAACCCTATCCTCTGCAGCGCCGCCGCGAGCACCGCGGCCGTCTGGAGCGCGTCGGCGCGCGCCATGCCCTCGTCGACCACGCAGAACTGCTCCGTCGCGCCGCGCGACAGGGCCGCCTTCCTCAGCTTGCTGTCGGACAGGCGCGCGTCGCCGGCGCTCAGGAGCACCGCGCGTCCCTGCGTGTCGGAGGCGACGCGCACGGCCTCCTCGATGGCGTTGAGGTCGTATTCGCCCAGCACGTAGCTCGCCTTGTCGAAGCGCAGCGTGCGGTCGTCGTTGGCCACGATGTCCTGCGCGTCCGCCACCACCTTGTAGCATGCGACTGTGTTCATGTCAGCCTCCCGCCTAGCGCGCTTCCTTGACGAGCGCGCGGCCCGCGGTGTGCACCATGATCTCGTCGGTGCCCGCCATGATGCGGTAGACGCGCTGGTCGCGCCACAGGCGGGCGATGCGGCAGTCGTTGGTGTAGCCGATGCCGCCCATGATCTGGAGGGCCTCGTCGATCACCTCGAACGCGGCCCTGCTCGTGTAGCGCTTGACCAGCGAGGAGTCGACCATGATGGACTCGCCGTGGTCCTTCTTCCACGCGGCCTTGTACAGCATGTTCTGCATGTTCTCGATCTTGATCCTCATGTCGACGATCTTCTCCTGCACCAGCTGGAACGAGCCGATGGTCTTGCCGAACTGCATGCGCTGGGCCGCGTACCGCGCCGCCTCGTCGTAGGCGCAGCGCGCCATGCCCACGTTGGCGGCGCACAGGGTGAGGCGCTCCACCTCGAAGTTCTTCATGAGCTGGTAGAAGCCCTTGCACTCCTCGCCCACCAGGTCAGTCTCCTCGCACTCGACGTCGTCGAGGTACACCTCGTAGGTGCCGCACATGTGGTTGCCGATCTTGTCGAGCTTCTCGATGGTCACGCCGGGCGCGTCCATGGGGAACAGGTACATGCTGAAGTCCTTGTAGGGGTTCTCGTTGACGCCGCTGCGGCACACGCAGAGCATGAAGGGAGCGCGGTCGGCGCTCGTGTTGAAGGTCTTGTGCCCGTTGATGTACACCTTGCCGTCGCGCTTCGTGGCCGTGGTGGACATGGCGGCGCTGTCGGAGCCCGCCTGGGGCTCGGTGAACCCCAGCGTGAAGGGCTTGCGGCCCTCGAGCGCGTGGGCGAGGACCTTCTCGCGCTGCTCGGCGTTGCCGAACGTCAGGATGTCGTCAACCTCGGTGGAGTAGTTGATCCAGCACAGCGACGGGTAGCCCTGGGCGTGCGCCTCCTCGGCGACCATGACCTGCGTGAGGATGTCGACCGGCGTGCCGCCGAACTCCTCGGGGATGCCGAGCGTGGAGAAGCCCGCCTCGACGAGGGCCTCGACGGCCTTGTCGGGGAACTGGTGCGTCTCGTCGCACTCCTTGAAGTAGTCTTCGAAGTTGCCGCGCTCGAACACCGTGCGCAGGCTCTCGAGCAAGAGCTCTTGCTCTTCCGTCTTCCTGAAGTCCATGAAAAGCCCTTTCCGTGAAGACCGCCGCAGCTCGACGCGTTCAGCCCCTCGGCCCTCAGCGAGCGGTCGTGCGTAACGCCCGGAGCCGTATCTCGGGCATGACCTGTTTGCTATTATAGAAACGGGGCCTGGCATAGGGAAAATGCGTATGTTGCAGCTGGGAGCCCGTCAGATGTTCGCTGCGTATACGCAGATTGCAGCGGCAGTATTCACCTTATGAATAGTTTTGGCAGGAGCAAACGGCTAGAGTAGGAAAGCGGAGAGAGGAGCGCTCGTGGACATCGAGATCTACCGAGAGTTTATGGCGTTGGCGGCTCACAAGAGCTTCGTCTCGGCGGCGCGCGACCTGAACATGTCCCAGCCCTCGCTCAGCCGCCACATGACCTCCCTCTCGAACAACCTCGGCTGCAAGCTCTTCTACGAGACGCGCCCCTTGAGCCTCACCGCCGCGGGCGAGGTGGTGCTCCGCTACGCCAGCAAGATCGTCGGCGACGAGGAGAACATGATCGCCGACCTGCGCTCGCTGCCGTCGTCGGGCGGCAGCCGCATCCGCATCATCGACATGCTGCACACCAACGTGCTCTACGTGGGCCTGAACGAGGTGATCGCGCAGACGAAGGAGGCCTACCCCGACCTGCGCGTCGACTACCCCAACATGGACGCGAGCGGGTTTGACGCGCAGCAGATGGTCCAGCAGGACAAGGTGGACGTCGCCTTCGAGACCATCCTCTCCGACGACCCGCTCGCCACGCCCTGCGTGCCGGACGACCTGCGCGCCATCTGGATCCCCGAGTTCCACGGCGAGCTCGTGATGGGCATCTCGCAGAGCTCCCCCCTCGCGACGCGCCCGAGCCTCAAGCTCGAGGACCTCGCGTCGTCGCGCTTCATCCTGCAGGCCAACCGCTACAGCGAGCGCTTCCGCAAGGACTTCGTGGCGATGTGCGCCGAGGTAGGCTTCTACCCTAACATCTCCCTGGTCCCGGTGGAGAACCCGCTCATGTTCTACGGCACCGAGCCGGCCGACGGCATCCACCTGCTCTCGCGCGTCAACAAGAAGTACAAGCCGCTCATCGCCAACTTGCTCAAGCAGTACGTGGTCATCAGGCCGCTGTGCGACAAGAAGCGCTACGTGGACTCGTTCGCCCTCGTCAAGCGCGACACCGACAAGCCCGCGCTCGCCCATCTGGCCGACCTCCTCGAGCAGCACGCCGAGGCGCTGCACGACGAGGTGCTCGCAAGCGACTGACCGAGCCCGCCCGCCCCTCATCACACCCCCCGACTATTCGGATTCTGCATAGCAGGTACACGCTTTTCCGCAGATTCCCCCTTGACATACGTATTTGTCGCATACTCGCCCAGGCCCGTAGAATGGCGCCGTGAAGAGGGCAATTCGCAGGGGGATCAGTCGAGGTTGCCATCTTGGAAAAGGCTTTCGAAGAAGGGGGAAGTATGGAAAGCACTAACGTATCGCTCGTCAAGAGACTCATCGGCATAGGCATCGCCCTGGCCTGCGTCTCAATCGCCTGCCTCATGCCTGGGACCGAGGCCCTCGGGCATGAGGGCATCGTCACGCTCGGTCTTCTGCTGGCCCTCGTGGCCCTTTGGGTGACCTCCGCCATTCCGCTGGGTGCCACCGCTCTGCTCATCGCCGTGCTCATGTTCGTGCTCGGCGCCGTCGACCACTTGGGGAAGGCCGTGTCGGGCTTCGCGAGCCCCGCGCTCTTCTTCATCATCGCCGTGTTCGCGCTGCCCGTCATCATGCTGAAGACCAAGTGGGGCATCCGCCTCATCAACACGCTCCTGAAGTGGACCGGCTCGAACTCCCGCAAGCTGGTCTTGGGCTTCATGATCGCCACCACGCTGGTGTCCACCGTCATGTCCGACGTCCCCACCACCGTGCTGTTCCTGGGCTTCGCGCTCACCATCCTGAAGGCGGCGAACGCCAAGCCCGGCAAGTCGAACCTCGGCAAGTGCCTCATGATCGGCATCCCGATCGCAGCCGTCACGGGCGGCGTCGCCACGCCGGCCGGCAGCTCCTTCAACGTCGTGGCCATGAACATCCTCCAGCAGGTGACGGGGACCTCCATCACGTTCCTCGACTGGCTGATCGTGGGCCTGCCCATCGCCATCATCATGACGCCCATCACCTGGTTCTTCATCACCCAGCTCATCAAGCCTGAGCCCATCGACGACTCCTGCCTCCAGGACATCCGCGACGAGGCCGCCGAGGCCAAGACCGTGTCTCCCTACGAGATCAAGGCGCTCACCATCATCCTCATGCTGGTCGTCCTCTGGATCGTGGGCAACTGGGTGCCCGTGTTCAACGCCACCGTCGTCGCCGTCCTCGGCCTGGTCGTCATGTTTCTCCCGGGCATGAACCTGCTGACGTGGAAAGAGTTCCAGAGCGCCGTGCCGTGGGGCATCGTGCTCATGTGCGGCACCATCATGTCCATCGGCGACGTGGTGACCGCCACCGGCGGCGCCAAGTTCCTGGCTGACGCCTTCATGGCAAGCGGCGTGCTGAGCCTCGGCTTCCTCGCCGTCATGGCCATCCTGCTGGCCTTCGCCTACATCCTGCACACCGTCTGCCCCGTGGGCGTCGCCATCCTCGGCATCTTCCTGCCCATCTTCATCCAGATCTGCGCAGGCTTCGGCGTCTCGGCCGCCGTGCCCACCATCTCGCTCGCCATCGTGGTCGCCGGCAACTACCTCATGCCCGTCAACCCGACCGTCATGCTGACCTACGGCGAGGGCTACTACTCCTTCGGCGACATGTTCAAGACCGGCCTCGTCCCGGCCATCGCGCTGATCGCCGTCATGACGCTGTGGGTGCCCTTCATCGTGGGGATCCTCGGCGTCTAGCAAGGCACGCAGAAAGCACCTTCGGGCTGGAGGGGGCCGGCCCGAAGGGAGTGAGAGAGGGCCGCGGCGGAAGGCGATTCCGCCGCGGCCCTCTTCTTTTTTGGAGCGCTAACGTAGCAGCGGCTCAGCTGGCGCACGCAAGGGCGGCTGGCAGCAGCCGTCGCCGACCTCACGCGAAGGGCAGCGCGTCGGCGCCGTCCCGCGACAGGAAGTCGGCCTTCGAGAACCTGCGCGTGGCGCCCTTCACGAAGTCGGCGAACGCCACCACGAGCTCCGTCTCCTTCGACTTCTTCCACACCGGCCCCGCGACCAGCTCAAGCCCGTCGTCCTCGATGCGCGCGAACGCGAGGTTGTTCCCGCCGTACACGCTCAGGTGATCGGGCGTGATCGCCACGTGGTTCGAGGCGACGAGCGTCGCCATGAGCGCCGCGGCGTCGGATATCGCGTCGTTCACGCGCACGTCGACGCCCGCCTTCCGCAGCTTCACGCTCAGCTGGGCGAGCGTGGTGTGGGCGCTGCTGAAGCGCGGCATCACCACCACCTCGCCCCGCAGGTCGTCTATGGTCACGCTCGCGCGCTGCGCGAGCCGGTGCGTCTTCGGCGCGGCGAGCTTGTAGCTGTCGGCGTAGAGGCGCCGGCACGCGTACTTCCCGCCCAGCACCCCCTCCGAGAACAGCGTGAAGGCGACGTCGATGTTGTTGTCGGCGAGCTCGCGTGTCAGCTGGCCGATCTCGAGCGTGCGGAAGCTGAAGCTCACGTCGGGGCGCACGTCGCGAAACATCCTGCACGCCACGGGGAGGAACGACCCGTACGAGCCCAGGAGGAAGCCGACGCGCATGACCGAGGAGGCGCTGTCGCAGTAAAGCCCGATGCGGCTTATGGCCGTCTCGTAGTCGGCGATGATCTTGCCGGCGTCCTCGCAGAACAGCGCGCCCACCTCCGTCAGGCGCACCGAGTGGCTGTCGCGCACGAACAGGCGCACGCCGAGCTCCTTCTCCAAGTTGGAGATGTGGCTGCTCAGAACCGACTGCGCCATGTACAGGCTGCGCGCCGTCTCGGTGAAGCTCAGGTTGGATGCGAGCAGGAGGAACTCGTAGAGCGTGTCGATGCGCATGGCGGCCTCCTCGAAAGGGTGTCTCCCGTCATTATAGCCTCCGCACGAGGCGAAAAAGAAGGGCGCCCGCGCGGCCGAAAGCCCCGCGAGCGCCCTTCTGCGGCACGTGGCGTTCCCGCTAGGAGAACATCACGACCTTCTGCTTCTTCATGAGCTCCGTGAACTCCTCCTGCGCGCCGATGTACAGGCACCCCGCCTGGCAGTGCTGCACGCAGGTGGGCAGCTTGCCGGCGCCCTGGCGATCGGCGCAGCGGTCGCAGCGGTCCGTGGGGATCGGCAGAAACTCGTACTGCCAGCGCGTCTCGAACAGCTGGTCAGGGCCGATCTGGGTGAGCTTGATGCCGAACTTGTCGGGGCCAAGCCCGTGCTCCTGCTGGCAGGCGATCTCGCAAGAATGGCAGCCCGAGCAGAACTCGTAGTCGACGACGATCACTTGTCTCATGGTACCCTCCCCTTCTATTCCTCTACCTTGCTGATGGCGCACAGCTGGGACTTGTACGAGGCGCCGAGGCCCACCTTGCCCGGGCGCATGGGAACCAGCTGGTTGATGTTGGACTCCATGACGCCGAAGAGCGTCCCGTCCTCGGGGTCGCGCTCGGGGAACCACCACGCGTGGTCGGCCGAGACCGTGTCCTTGCGGATGCGCACCGTGAGCTTCGCCTTCTGCTTGCACGAGCCGAAGTTGTTCTCGACCTTCACCCAGTCGCCCTCGGCGATGCCGTGCTGTGCGGCCGTCTCGGGGTGGATGAGGATGGTGGGGTCGGGGTGGATGCTGCGCATGGAGGCCGACTGGCGGTGCTCCGAGTGGAAGAAGCCCCAGATGCGCGCGCCCGTGGTGAGCACGAGCGGGTACTTCTCGGCCAAATCAGGGCGCGAGACGGGGCTCTCAGGCGGCTCCTCGTACGTCGCGAGCGGTGAGAGGCCGAAGTGCAGCATCTCGGGACAGTAGAAGTTGTAGCGCCCCGTCGACGTGGCGAAGCCCACCTCGCCCTTGCGGCGCAGCAGGCCCTTCTCGTACTTGCGGTACTCGAACTCGGGGTAGGCCCAGGTGCGGTCGCGCAGCGACTCGTAGGTGAAGCCCGTGTTGCGCAGCAGGTAGTCGTAGAACCCCTGCTCGTCGTCCCACTGCTTATACTCGTCGGTGGTGAAGCGGCTCCCCACCTCGTAGATGATGCGCTGGTCGGACCGGCACTCGCCGAGAGGCTCCACCGCCTGCGCGATCGCGCCGAGGGCGTAGGGCTGGTGGCCCGTGATGCCCAGGCGCTCCGCGAAGCACGCGGCCGGCAGCAGCACGTCGGCGCACGCGAGCGCCGTCGGCGTGAGGAACAAGTCGACCACCACGTTGAAGTCGGTGCCCTGGAGCGCGGGCAGGATGCGCTGGGGCTGCGCGCCCATGCAGGCGATGGCGTTGTTCTGCATCATGAACATCGCCTTGATGGGATAGGGCTCGCCGGTCTCGAGGGCCTCGAGCAGCATGTCGGGGCTGATGGCGTCCATGGCCTTCAGCGCCGGGTACTTGCCGTTCATCGTCTTGTCCGCGGCGGCGACGGGGGCCGAGCATTCGCGCCACACCTTCTCGTTGGGCATCCACGTCACGCTCATGTCGAACGTCGGGCGCGCGGCCACCATGGTGCCGGGCTTCTCGAAGTTGCCCGTGAGCGCCATGAGGTCGAAGCACGCCATGCCCGTGATGAAGCCCTCGGAGGTGTGGTCCATGGCCACGCCCCACTGCAGGCACGCCGACTTCGCGCTGCCGATGCAGCGGGCCGCCTTGACCACAAGCTCCTCGGGCACGCCGCAGGTCTCAGCCGCGAACGCGGCCGTGTAGGGCCTCACGTGCTCCTTGAACTCGTTGAAGCCGTAGCACCACAGATCGACGAACTCCTTGTCCTCGAGGCCCTCCTCGATGATGACGTTGCACAGCGCGAGCGCGAGCGCCGCGTCGGTGCCGGGGCGGAGCTGCAGGAACACCTCGGCCTTGCCCGCCACCCAGGTGAGCACGGGGTCCATCACGATGAGCTTGCTACCGCGCTTCATGCTCTCGACCACCCAGTGGCCCAGCGTGCCGTCCGAGTTGGCCACCACCGGGTTGTTGCCCCAGATGAGGATGTACTCGGGCGCCTCCCAGCGCGAGTCGTCGTAGCGGTCGGGGAAGAACTGCGAGTAGTCGCACACGAACAGCCCGCCCGCCTTGAGGGCCGTGCTGAAGATGCGCGGGGCGTAGCACGCCTGGCCCGACAAAAAGCCGGTGCCGTAGTTCGGCGTGCCGAAGTACTGGGCCATGAGCGGGCCGTAGCCGTTGATGTCGCGACCCGTGCCCTGCGTCACCCAGATGGACTCGGGGCCGTACGTCTGCGCGACCTTCTTCATCTCCCGCTCGATGATGTCGTAGGCCTCCTCCCAGCTGATGCGCTCGAAGGTGTTCTTGCCGCGGTCCTCGCGGGCACGCTTCAGAGGATAGCGCAGGCGGTCCTCATGGTAGAGCATCTCCTTGAACGCCAGGCAGCGCGGGCACAGGCGCCCCTGGTTGTACGGGTTCTCCGGGTCGCCCTCGATCTTCTCGAGCACGCCGTCTCTCACGTACATGAGGATGCCGCAGTTGTCGTGGCATCCCGGGCCGGAGCGCGCGTTGGAGCGGATGACGGTGCAGCCGTCCTCCTCCCACGTCCACTTCCTGCCCGCCGGGTCATCCTGAGTCTTGGGATGGGAAGCGCCGGCCCCTGCGGCCTGCTGCGCCTCAAGCTGCACGCGATCTTGCCTCTCGTCCATTGAAACCCCTCTCGCTCTTAGGGCGAACACTGTGACCCGATTATAGAATCCGCAGATCAGAGCGTGCGTTTTGATTATCAGATCGGCTATCGCGCAATCCGATAGCCGATCCGGGGGAGGGGTCGGGCTGGAGGAGACAGGGGCCGAAAGAAGAGGAAGCAAGGGCCGCAAGAAGGGCGCGGCCCCGGGCAGCGCCAAGCTGCCTCGGGGCCGCGCCCAGGCCGTGCCGGTTTCGGGGTCGGGCTAGAACTCCAGGCCCTCGAGGCGCTCGAACACCTCGTCCTTGCGCGTGAGGAAGTCCCACGGGTCGAAGATCTCGTCGAGCTTCTGCGGCGTGAGCGCGGCCGCAGCCTCCTCGTCGGCCTCGAGGCGCTCGCGGTACGTGGGCCCGTCGACCGCGTTCTGGATGTCCTCCCACACCTTCATGGCGTTGCGCTGCACGATGACGTAGGCGTCCTCGCGGCTGATCCCCGTGTCCACCAGTGCGAGCAGCACCTTCGAGCTGAAGATGAGGCCGCGCGTGCGCCACAGGTTCTGCTCCATCTTGGCCGGGTAGGTCTGCAGGCCGTCGAGCATCCACTGCATCTTGCCGAACATGTAGTCGAGCGCCGTGAAGCTGTCGGCCAGGGCCACGCGCTCGGCGCCCGAGTGCGAGATGTCGCGCTCGAACCACAGCGCCACGTTGTCGAGCGCCACCTGCGCGTTCGACTTCACCACGCGCGACAGGCCGCACACGCGCTCGGCCGTGATGGGGTTGCGCTTGTGGGGCATGGCGGACGAGCCCTTCTGGCCCTTCGTGAACGGCTCCTCGGCCTCGATCACGTCGGACTGCTGGAGCAGGCGCACCTGCATGGCGATGGACTCCAGCGTGGAGGCGCACACGGCGAGCGCTGTCATGACCTGCGCGTGGCGGTCGCGCGCGAGCACCTGGGTGGACAGCGGGTCGGGAGCGAGGCCCATCTTCTCGCACACGTAGCGCTCCACGAACGGGTCGATGCTCGAGTACGTGCCCACCGCGCCCGAGATCGCGCCCGTGGCGGCCACCTCGCGCGCCTGCTCCATGCGCACCTGCGCGCGGTGCAGCGCCCACGCCCAGCTGCCGAACTTCATGCCGAAGGTCATGGGCTCGGCGTGGATGCCGTGCGTGCGGCCCACGCAGAGCGTCTCCTTGAACTCGAACGCGCGGCGCTTGCACGTCTCGCCCAGCTGCCTGATGTCGGCCAAGATGATGTCGATGGCTTGCGTGATCTGGTACGACAGCGCCGTGTCGCCCAGATCCGACGAGGTCATGCCGTAGTGCACCCAGCGGCTCGGCGGCTCGGCGCCCGCGGGCACCTCGGCGTCGATGTACTTCGCCATGCACGTGGTGAAGGCGATGACGTCGTGGTTCGTGACCTTCTCGATCTCGTCGATCTCGGCCACCGTGAAGTCGGCGTGCGCGCGGATCCACGCGGCCTCCTCCTTCGTGATGCCCGAAACCCCCAGCTCGGCCTGCGCCTCGCAGGCCAGGACCTCGATCTCCTTCCAGATGGCGAACTTGTTCTCAAGCTCCCAGATGCGGCCCATCTCCGGGCGCGTGTAACGATTGATCATGCCGAGCCTTCCTCTCGATTCCTGCAGGTTAGAGCATAGCAGATCGCAGCGCGCTCGCGCTGCCGAGAACGCAGGTGGCATCGCGCGCGGCCCGGCCTCCGCAGGGCAGGCCGCAGCGCGCTCGCGCTGCTTGCGGGTGAGGGCGGCGTGCGCGGCTTGCGGGCGACGCGGAGGGCTAAAGCCCCCTGAACACGTCGCGCACCTCGTCGATGACGTCGTTGTTGGCGACCACGATCACCTTGTCGCCCGGGTAGGCCGTGATGTTGTCGCTGGCCACCACCACGTCGTCCTTGGTGGTCACGGCCACGATGAGCGCGTTGTCGGGCAGCGGGATGTCGTCGATCTCGATGCCGTCGTCGTTGGAGTGGTGCCGCATGCGCGGGACCACCAGCTCGGCGAGCCCCACGTCGCCGTGCGTCAGCGACGACACGATCGACACCGAGCCTAGAAGCGCCTCCTCCTCGATGAGGTTCGCGATCAGCGTGGTCGACGACACGCACTCGATGCCCACCTCGCGGAAGATGCGCAGGTTCTTCGGGCTGTTCACGCGCGCGATCACGCGCGGCACGTGGAACACGCGCTGGGCGATCTCGCACGCCACCAGGTTGTTGTCGTCCTGGCCGGTGGTGGCCACGAACACGTCGGCGCGGCGGATGCCAGCGTCCTCCTGGAAGCGCGAGTCGCACCCGTCGCCGTGGATGACCAGGTAGTCGCCCTCGAGCATGACTGACAGCTCGTCGGCCGCCTGCAGGCTCTCCTCGATGACAGCCACCTCGTTGCCGCTTGCCAGCAGAACCGAGGCCAGGTACGACCCCACCTTGCCGCCGCCGGCGATGACGATGAACATCGGCTCCCCCTAACCTTGGATGTAGCGGCTGAAGGCGGGGATCAGGTCGTGGCGCACGCAGGCGAGCACGGTGTCTCCGTTGTAGAGCACCGAGTCGCTCGTGGGGATGGACGAGGCCGAGCCGTCGCCGCGCTCGAAGGCCACGATGCGCACCTCGTGGTCGCGCTCGAGCTCGGACACGCGGATGGTCTTCTTGTTCTCGCGGCTCGACAGGTCGAGCGAGAACTGCAGGACCTCGCACTCGCCGAACGAGTCCACGTGCGCGCCGTGGCCCGCCACCACCTTCGAGAACACGTCCTCGGCCACGAGCGACGTGCCGCACACGTAGTCGATGCCGAGCTGCATGTAGGCGCGCTCGTGGTCGGGGTTGTACAGGCGCGCGATCACGTGGGGGACGCCGAACAGGCGGTTGGCCACCTCGGCGCACATGAGGTTCGCGTTGTCATACTGCGTGACGGCCGCGAGCACGTCGCACTCCTCCACGCCCGCGCGCATGAGCACGTCCTCGTCGAAGCCGACGCCCTGCACGGTGGAGCCGTTGAAGTTGCGGCCGAGGTTCGCGAAGGCGTCGGCGTTGCGGTCGATGCAGCACACGTTGCTGCCGTTGTCGGAAAGCATGTTTGCCAGCTGGGAGCCCACGCGGCCGCAGCCAACCACGATGACGTTGCTCATGGGTTAGATCTTAGCCATCTCGTTGACGGTCTTGGCGTACCAGTCCATGTACGTGGGCGGGCAGTACTTCTTGGCGTTCGCCACGCTGATGCTGTAGCCGTAGCCGCTCGCCAGCCCCGCGACGTGCGCGTTGATGGCCTCCTCCCAGCTCGACCAGCTCTCGGCCATCCAGCCCCACGCGTTGTAGGCGCGGAAGCAGTGGCGGCCCTTGGTGCTCTCGGTGTTCGAGATGGCCGGCGACCAGCGCGGGTCGACGCCGTTCTCCCAGGCGGCCTCGGCGAACACGCTGCCGTAGCCCGCCAGCGGCGAGCCGGCCAGGTATGCGTCGATGCGGACGGTCCACTCGGCCACGAAGGCGGCCTTGCCGCAGGTGAAGTCGACGTCGGGCAGGACGGGCGCCTCGATGGCAGCGGCGGCGGCCTTCGCGGCGGCGGCGATGGCGATGTGGCGCCGCTCCTCGGCGCGGGCGGCCTCCTCGGCGGCGATGCGCGCGGCCTCCTCCTCGGCGGCGATCTCCTGGAAGCCCTTCGACACGTCGCGCTTGGCCGCGCTCTTCAAGACGAGGTCCTCGGACACGTCGCCGTATGCGGCGGAACCCGAAGTGAACGTGGTAGAAGAAACGCCGCCCGGCGCAGATGCGGGAGCGGCGGAGGCAGTGGCAGCGTTTGCGGAGGTGGAAGGCGTGATGGAAGCGGCGGCGGAGAGCCCGAACTCGGCGACCTCGGTGCGGGAGGAGCTCCCCGCCGAGGCGATGCCGAAGGTCACGCAGCTGACGGCGATCACCGAGGCGCAGGCGACGGCCGCGATGCGCGCAGCGAGCCCCCTGTTCGTTGCGGTATGTCGTCTTGTCGCCAAACCCAGCCTTTCCAACGCGCACTCAGACGAGCCGCCTTGGCGGTGACAGCATGTTGAGTTGTAGGTGGATTTGCTGCCGAACGGCTCGATATGCGATTTTTGCTTCGGCTATTTTACCGTAGCAAGCGCCCCGAAGGCAAAAAACCGCCGCCCGCCCTCCATGTTTTGTTCGATTGGCAAACGTCAGATCAGACAAAACCGCAGGTGAGAGCTACTGCGCTCACATTGCGTTCGCTTTTTCCTCCACAACTGCCTCTCCACAAACGCGCTCGACGCGCACCCACGATATGCGCGAGCGGCGCATCTTCTCGATCTTGAACGAGTAGCCCTCCACGTCGATCACGTCGCCAGCCTGGGGAACGGAGTCGAGCACGCCCATGAGCCAGCCCGCGAGCGTCTCGTAGTCGCACGACTTGGCCACCGGCCAGCCCAGCTCGAGCGCCCGCTCCACGGGAAGGCGCCCGTCAGCGCGCCATGCCTGCGGGCCGATCTTCGCCACCAGCTTGTGGCCGCGGTCGCGGTCCGTCTCGTCGTTGATCTCGCCGACGATCTCCTCCACGATGTCCTCGATGGTGATGAGGCCGGCCGTCCCGCCGTACTCGTCCACCACGATGGCTATCTGCTGGCCGGCGTCCTGCATCTCGCCGAGCAGCGGGATGACGTCCTTCGTCTCGGGGACGAACAGGGGGTCGTACATGAACCGGGTGACCGGCTCGTCGATGCGCCCGTCCATCAAGGGCCCGATCAGGTCCTTGAAGTGCACGATGCCCTCGATGCCGTCGATGTCGTCGTGGTACACCGGCAGGCGCGAGAACCCCGTGCCACGCATGCGCTCGAGCGCGGTGCGCCCCGTCTCGACGTCCTCCACCAGGATCATGTCGACGCGCGGCTTCATGATCTCGCGCACGGACGTGTCGCTCAAATCCAGGATGTCGTGGATCATGCGCTTCTCGGCGGCCTCGAGCTCCTCGGCGTCGGCCACCATGTCCTTGATCTCCTCTTCCGACGCCGACTCGCGGCGCACCATGCCGAAGATGCCGAAGATCCCCGACCGCTCCTTCTTCTCTCTGCCTTCTCTGTCAGATGCCTTGTCCATGTTCGTTTCTTCTTCTTGCCTTACCTTGCTTGACTCGCTTGCCCTTCGCTCTCGCATGCGCACCTCATCCGCGCTCGTGCCCACGCCTCATCCACGCCTCGCTCGCGCCCGCACCGGCACCTCATCCGCACGCCCCCTTCGCGCTGGCTCTCACTCCAACACTCACGTCTCACTCTTCCTCCTTCGCGCCAGGCCGCCCTCCTCGCTAGATGACGAACAGGATCACGGAGAGGAACTGCAGGACGCTTCCCGCCAGCACGAACACGTGGAACACCGAGTGCATGTAGGGAACCTTCTTCAAGAGGTAGAATGCCGCGCCCACGGTGTAGCTGACGCCGCCCGCGGCGAGGAGCCAGAAGCCCGGCGCGGGCAGAAGCTCGAACAGCTGCGGGAGGAACGCCACCACGCACCAGCCCATGAGCACGTAGATGACCGCCGAGACCCAGCGCGGGCGGAACGTCCAGAACGCCTCGCACGCGACGCCGGTGAGCGCCGCGGCCCACACGAACGCCGCCAGCCAGATGCCGCCGGCCTCGCCGAGCGTGATGAGGCAGTACGGGGTGTAAGAGCCCGCGATGAGCAGGTAGATGCAGCTGTGGTCGAGCACCTTGAACACACGCTTGGCGCCGTCGTGGGCGATGGCGTGGTACAGCGTCGACATGAGGTACTCAACCAGAAGCGAGATGCCGTAGACGAGCGCCGCGAACAGGTGGATGCCTGCGCCCGAGCCCACCGCCTTCACGATGAGCAGCACGAGCGCCGCGATGGCGAGCGCCGCGCCGATGCCGTGCGTGATGGAGTTCGCGACCTCCTCGCCGAGCGTGTACTCGCGCACGGCGCGCTTCTTGCCGCGCCGGGAGACCGCCGACATGCCGGATGCGCCGGCGGCGGAAGGGGCTCCGGAGGCGACGCACCCGTCGGAGGCGGCGCCTTCGCCCGCGGGGCGGACGATCAGGGGCGCGTCTCCCGAGAGGCCGAACGAGCGGCCCCTGCGGCCCTTCTCCGAGGGTCCGCCTGCCTGTGCGTCATGTGATGAGCGGCTTTTGTCCATAGGCTCACTGTAGCACATTTCCGCGTGGCTTCACCCAGCCAAGCCACGTGTAAGCGTCTTGTTCACGCACGTCGATGAGGCGCATGGTGGTGCCGCCGACGCCCGCGGCGGTGCGCACGCTCAAGGTGGCGGTGCGCGCCCGGCGCTGGAAGGGGTTCGAGCGCGTATAGCCGTACTGGATCTTCTGGCGCGGGAAGCTCATCGTCTCGCGCGAGAAGCCGCCGATGCTCATCTGCATGAAGCGCTCGTTGTAGGCGAAGCTCGACTCGCGGAACCACAGCACGCTGCCCACCGCGTCGAGCACGAGCAGGATGACGGCGAGCACGTAGAACGCGATGGCGCCCGCGTTGAGGTAGCCGAGCACCACCTGGCCGCCCACGAGGTCCATCTCGAAGGCGCTCGCCACGCCCGCCGGGCCCGCGACGACGTTCAGGAGCAGCTGGAGCACCGCCACGCACACCGCCAGCCAGAAGCCCGAGCCCAGCAGCACGCAGCGGCGGATGAGCGCGCGGCGCAGCGCCACGGGAGCCACCGGAACCGCCTCCGTGGGCAGGTCGGCGTACTCGGGGATGATGCCCGCGAGGATCTCGGGCACGCGGGAGACCTTCACGAAGGGGTGGATGACCAGGCCGCGCTCGTTGAGCGCGCTCTTCTGGGAGGAGTCCTCGCCCTCGGCGGCCGCGTCGATCTTGCCGAGCGAGACCTCGCAGTAGCCCAGGAGGCGGCGGATGAAGGTCTGCTTGACCACCACCGACTGCACGCGGTCGATGTCGACGCCTTGGAACACGTGCTGCAAAAGGCCGCGCTCCACCTCGATGCGGCTGTCGCGCCGACGCGCGCGGAAGCCACCGTAGCTGATGCACGAGCCCACGCCCGACAGCAGCCACAGCACGAAGATGCCCACGAGGAAGGCGGCCACGCCCGCGGCCACCGCGCCGCCGATCACGTCGGCGGCGGCTTGGGCAGCGAGGCCCTCGACGAGCGAGCTGCTCGTGCGCGGGAAGAGGCTGAAGAGCACGTCGACGAGCTGGCCCGCGATGCCGAGCACGCCGATGATGATGAGGACGAACGCCGTGTTGTTGGACAAGCCCGTGAGCAAAAGCTCCTTGTTGGTGAGGCCGTACTCGTAGGTGACGCGCCCAGTGTCGAGCTCCGCGCCCGCGAACAGGCCGCCGACGTCCTGCCAGACGGCTGCGCCCGCGTCGAGCACGTTGCCGGAGGCGGGGGCCGCGTGGGCTGGCGCCGGGGCGGGAGTGGGTGCGGGGACGGGGGCTGCGCCGGGGACGGGTGCCGCAGGGGCCGCCGCGGCTGCGGGGGCGACGCCCACGGCCGCGGCGGGGGCGCCCTGCGCGCCCATGAGCACCGCGCGCTTGCGGGAGAACAGCTCGACGCGCAGCCACTCGGCCTGCTGCTTGGTGAGGTAGGGCACCTGAACGGCCTTGTTCGACGCCCCGCCCGCCGTGTCGATGGACACCGTGCACACGCCGAAGAGCCGCTGCAGCAGGCTCGCGCGCTGGTCGACCGACTGGACGCGCTGGTAGGGCACGTGCACGCGCTTCTTGTTGATGACGCCGCTGTGCAGGTTGAACTCGTCAGCCGAGAGCATGAAGTAGAGGTGCTTGTAGGAGACGAGCTGGTAGACCGCGAGCACGCCGACGAGCACGACCACGCCCGCGCCCGTCGCGGCGAGGGCGATCACCCCGGCGAAGGCGTCCTCGGCCAAAGCGCCCTCGCCCGCTCCCGCGACGAGACTGATGATGCTCGAGAGGGAGGCGACCACCATGACGAACAAGATGGTGAGCGCCGCGCGGATGGAGCCGAGCCAGATGTAGCTGTGATGCACGTGGTGCTTCTGCGGCTCGCCGGGCGCAGGCGAAGCGGCCGCAGGCGCCCCCGGCTGGGGCGCACCCGGCTGGGGCGCGACGTGCGCGGGCGAAGCGGCCGCAGGTGCTCCGGCTGCCGCGTGCGCAGGCGCTTCGGGGGCTGCGGGCGCAGGCGCGACGTGCGCGCCCGGGGCGGGTTGCTGCGCCCCCGGCTGGGGCGCGACGCCGCAAGGCTGCTGATGAGGGTTGCGCGACTCCATGCTACACGTCCTCACGTGCGATGCGGGCGAGCTCGGCGGCGCGGTCGCGCAAGAGCTCGGCCTCCTCGTTGCCGAGGCCGGGGATCTCGTGCTCGCCCGCCGCCGTGGCCACCGTCACGCTCGACAGCCCGAACGCGCGCAGGATGGGCCCCTGGCGCGTGTCGGTGTTCTGCACGCGGATGAACGGGATGATGAAGCGCTTGCGCCAGATGATGCCGCGCGCGATGTCGAGGTAGTCGTCGGAGAGCTCGTAGCGCCAGCGCGCGTAACGAATGGGCGGCAGCACCACCAGGAACAGCACGGCGAGCGCCACGAACCCCGCGGCCACCACGGCGAGCACGACGGGCGCCCATCCGGCGTCGGGGTCAACGGCCGCGGCGATGGCGAACGGCACGAAGCACACGAGGAAGCACACGACGATCCACAGCCCGTCGCTGATTCGCCACACCATCTTGATCTTGGGGTTCAGCTGATGAGCTGGCATCTCCCGCATGTTGTCTCCTTCTTCCTCGCTCTTCGCGCATAGTCATGTCTGGGAACCCGCCGCGCATACGCGCCAGCGGGGAAGCGACGAGGACCCCTTCGGGTTCCGTCGGCTCCCATTGTGACATATTCCCTCCCGCCCCGCCGCCTCATCTGGCATTCCCAAGGGAAGTTGAGGAAAAGAACCCGCGCGGAAGCCCCGCGAAGGCCCTGCGCGCGCCGAAGCGGCCTCGGGCAACGGGCGCCGCGGCCTCCTCCCCTTACGGTTTTGCAAGGTTCGCGAGAGCTGATCTTCGCGGAGATTCCTCGCGCGCTACAATGGCAGAGGCGCAAAGGCGCCATGTCGCGCGAGCGCTTGCCGCGCAGGGCAGCAGGCGAACCCCGCCGCCCCGCGCCGCCCGCACCCGCCACCCGTCGCGCGACGCAGCTTGACCAGGAGGATCTCATGCCCAGCCGGATATACATCATCGAGGACGACGCGGCGCTGCGCCGCGAGCTGGCCCACCTGCTGGAGCTCTCGGGGTTCGAGGCGCGCTTCTGCGAGCAGTTCACGCACGTCGCAGCCGACGCGCTCGCAGCCGACCCCGACTGCGTGGTGCTCGACCTGAAGCTCCCCGGCACCGACGGGCACACCGTCTGCCGCGACATCCGCGCGCGCTCGAGCGTGCCCATCATCATGCTCACCTCCTCGAACAGCGAGTTCGACGAGGTCATGGGCATGAACCTCGGCGCCGACGACTACGTGTGCAAGCCCTACAGCCCCGCGGTGCTCATCGCGCGCATCCAGTCGCTTCTGCGCCGCAGCTCGGCGAACACGGCCGGCCTCAAGATCGAGCACAAGGGCGTCACGCTCGACGTGGGCGCGGGCGCGGTGGCGTTCGAGGGCAAGCAGGCCGAGCTCACGCGCAACGAGCTGAAGATCCTGCACATCCTCATGCGCAACCCCGGGCTCGTGATCTCGCGCACCGAGATCATGTGCGACCTCTGGGAGTCCGACGCGTTCATCGACGACAACACGCTCACCGTGAACGTGAACCGCCTGCGCAAGACGCTCAGCCACCTCGGCGTCCCCGACACCTTCCTCGTCACCCGCCGCGGCCAAGGCTACATGGTGTAAGGGCAGGGCGGACTCAGCCCATCAGGTGCTTGCCGCGATTGAGCGCCAGCACCTTCCGGCTGATGGAGTCATAGCGCTCGAACGCCCCGTCCTCCAAGTCGCAGATGTCAGTTCGGAAGGTGTCCACGATCCCCGGCGTCATGCGCTCGAGCTTCCCAATGCCGCCTTCGGTGATGACGAGCAGGTTAACGCGACGATCAGCCGAGCTGCGAACCCGCGCGACGCGGCCGTGCTGCTCGAGCTTCTCCGCCGCCACGGCAACCTCGTTCGAGCGCAGAAGCAGCGTGTTGCAGACATCTGACGGCCGCATGCCGCTGGGGCTCGTGCTCAGCAGGTACAGGATGCGGTACTCGTTGAGGGAGATGTTCGCGCGGCGCATGTGCCGGCTCAGCGCGTTCATCATGACCAAGCTGGCGTCCACGTACGCATTCTCCACGGAGAGCTCGCCACCTTTCTGATAAGCCAGGCGATGCGCGATGGCGGTATTGGCCGAGTCCCTGAACGTGAGCTCGAGCTCATCGGCCGTGTACACCGACCAGAACTCGTGCGCCAAGGCGTGGATCGACGGATCCGCCAGCTCGACCAGATGCCGTCCTTTCTCGCCGAGCTCCACGTGCACCACGCGTCGGTCGCTCTTGCTGTAGCGCCGCTTCACGGCCTTGCGCGACTCCAGGTCGTTGATGCTGAGCGTCACGGTGGACATGGCGAGGTCCAGGTCCTGGGCCAACGAGCTGACGGTGCGGCTGCCTTCGGACATGATGAGACGCAGCAGGATGCGGTACTGGGTCATGGAGATCCCCGCGCGCTCGCGAACGATCGCGCCCGCTGCACGGCTGAGCAGGACGACGGTGGTGATCCAGTCAGTATGGCCCTCATTGGCGAGCATGGCTGCCTCGTCTCAACTAGTTTGGATAATGCCTTATTTTACGAAAATCTACTTGATCAATCTAGGTTCTCTCTTCTCCATATCCCCTTTTCACGGCCTTATCCTTATATCCAACGAAAGACCGTCAGCGCACACAGGAGGAGCGCGCCGGCTTTTCTGGCGGCTGGCACGCAGCCAAGCGGGGCATGGCGGTCTCAAACGAGAGGAGGCAAGCTATGTCAGAGGAGAAGTGGGTTTGCACAGCCTGCCCTGGCTGGGGCGACCACGAGTTTTGCGCCATCAAGACCATCACCAAAGATGGCGAGATCGTCCGCACCGAGCACATCGACTACCAGGGTGCCGAGGCCGGCGAGGGCCACATCTGCCAGAAGGGCATCATGTCCTGGCGCCAAGTGTACGCCGAAGATCGCCTGCTCTACCCCCTCAAGCGCGTCGGCGAGCGCGGCGAGGGAAAGTGGAAGCGCATCAGCTGGGACGAGGCACTCGATGAAATCGCCGAGAAGCTGCTCGACATCCGCGAGAAGTACGGCGCCGAATCCGTCACGTTCTGGAACATCACCACGTCGCTGCCCCCGTCGCAAGGACTGGACAGCTTGCTTGGCGAGCGTCTGAACTGCCTGTGGGGCGGCACTGACCCCTTGAACGCGTACGGCCTCGACAACGGCCCGTACTACTCCAGCTACTTCGATCTGGGCGAGTTCTACAAGTACATGATGATCGACCCCGTCAAGTTCGACGGCTCCCAATACATCATCGTATGGGGCGGCAACCCCGTCGAGAACCAGCAGCGCGTGGCCAAGCACATCGTCGAAGCCAAGTCGCGCGGGGCCAAGATCGTTGACGTGGGCTTGCTGTTCGACGGCACCGCCGGCTACGCCGACTGGTTCATCCCGGTCAAGCCCGGCTCCGACACGGCGCTGGCCCTGTGCATGGCGAACCAGATCGTGCAGCGCAGGGAGTACGACGAGTCCTACCTGGTCAAGTACACCGTCGCGCCTCTGATGGTCGACGTGGAGAGCGGGCTGTACGCCCAACCCGAGGACGGCAAGTTCTACTGGTTCGACGAGGAGGCCGGCCAGATGAAGGTCGCCGAGCGCGGCCAGGAGGAGTACCCCGGCAAGCCGGCGCTCGAAGGCACCTACCAGATCGACGGAAAAGACGTCAGGCCCGCGTTCCAGATGCTCAAAGACCACCTGAGCACCTACACGCCGGAGTACCAGGAGTCCATCACCGGCGTTCCCGCGCGCGACGCCATCAAGCTGGGTGAGGAGTACTCCTCCCACCGTCCCGCCTTCATAGTGGGAGCCCTGGGGCTCCGCTACCAGAACCAGGGCGACGCGTATCGCGCCTTCTACCTGCTCGGCATGCTCACGGGCAACCTCGGCAAGCCGTGCGGCGGCGTGACCTCCGAGATCCAGCCTTGCGGCTTCCCGCTGATCTTCAACAACCTGCCCATCGTCTACCCTGAGGGCCGCGAGAACGACAAGGCCCATTACGTGAAGCAGGCTGACTACTTCGAAGACGTGAAGAAGGGCAAGTACAAGGCGTTCCTGAACGTGTCAGGCAACCCGGTTCACAACTGCCCCAACCGCTCCCGTTGGATCGAGGACACCTTCCCGCAGATGGAGCTCATCGTCGACATCGACATCTGGATGACCGACACCGGCGAGTACGCCGACTACGTGCTGCCCGCGTGCATGCCCTTCGAGCGCACCGAGCTGATCGCCGCCGCCCAGTACAACCACATCGTGCTGCAAGAGCCGGCGGTCGAGCCGAAGGGAGAGGCGAAGGATCCCAGCTACATCTACCGCGAGCTCGGCACGCGCCTGGGCTTCGGCAAGTACTTCGAGGGCATGGAGGCGGAAGACTGGATCGCCATCCGCCTGGACAGCCAGTCTCCGTTCATCGCCAACATCGAGCCCAAGGTGACCGTCGAGCGCCTGAAGGAGGAGAAGATCATCCGGGCTGCCGTGCCGCCCGTTCCGTGGGACCCGTTCCTGGGAATGAAGTTCCCCACGCCCACCGGCCACATGGAGTTCTACTCGAGCCGCCTGGCGACCATCGGCGTCCCCATGGCCTTCTACCACGAGCCCTACGAGGTTCCCACGCTCAAGACCGAGCGCGAAGGCACGTCCAAGTTCCCCTACCAGTTCTTCAGCGGCCGCCAGCGCTTCTTCATGCAGTCCATGTTCACCGATGACCCGGTGATGGCAGAGCTCTCCGGAGGGAAGCCGACCGGGCGCATCAACCCCGTCGACGCAAAGCGCGAGGGCATCAAGGACGGCGACAAGTGCGAGGTGTTCAATGACCGCGGCCACTGCATCGTGGAGATGCGCATAGACAACGCCATGCCCCCAGGGACCATCCAGGTGTGGTTCGGCTGGCGCAAGCGAGCCTTCGAAGACGGCGGCATGTACTCCGAGCTGCTGGTTCCCCTGGGAGAGAGGGGCACCATCGACAAGGCAGCCGAGTTCTGGTGGGACTGCACCGTCGCCGACTGCGCCGTCGGCCCGCTGCTGGGCGGCGCCTACAGCGGCATGGCCGGCGCTTGGGACACGATCTGGGACTGCGCTTGCGACATTCGCAAAATCGAGGACAGCGAGAACGAGGAGGAGGCAGAGTAGCCATGGCAGAGATCAAAGAGAGCACCATATTCGTCGACCTGCTTCGCTGCACCGGTTGCTGGACCTGCGCCCTATCCTGCATGACCGGCAACGATCTGGAAGACGGGCGGTATTTCGTCACCGTTCGCACCAACGGCTCGGGCGAGGGCATCGACCGCCCCTCCGGCACGTGGCCTGACCTGCGCATGAGCTGGATGCCCGTCTACTCCAAGCACTGCGTCAAGTGCGCTGACCGCACCGCCGAGGGCCGCGCCCCCTACTGCGTGGGCATGTGCCCGAACAAGGCGCTGAGCTGGGGCGAGGAGGTTGAGGGCAAGATCGAGGCCTGCCGCGAGCGCGGAAGCCGCATCTTCCAGCTTCCCCGATGGGAGAACTCCCGCGAGGACGTGATCTACGCCTCAGCCGATCGCGAGATCATCTGAGAACCTGCTTTGCGATAGTCCTGAGAAGAAGCGGCGTCCTCTCCTGGGGACGCCGCTTCTTCGCGCGGAAGCTGACAGGGCGCGCCTTCGACGCGTGGCCGCCGTCCCTCGCCCCGCGAGGCGCCGCCTCTCCCTTGCAAAACTGCAAGGGAGGCGCGCGTCCGAGAGCGCCATTTCGTCGCGAGGCGGGCAAGCTCTCTCCCCTGTCAGCCGCCACCTACGGTATACTCTTCGCTCTGAGAAGCAAGCGTCCGCATGGGCGGGCGTGCATTCGAGCCGAAGGAGGGCTTCTTTGCAAGGCAAAGACAGCGAAGCGGGGTCGGCGGCCGTAGGGTACGGCCTCGCGATACTGCAGGCCGCCCTCTACTCCACGCTCGGCATCTTCGGGAAGCTCATCTACGCGACCGGCCTCGATGCGCAGCAGTCGCTCATCCTCCGCTTCTTCTCCGCAACGGTGCTGCTGGGTATCTTCATGCTCGTCTGGAGGCGGCAGGCGTTCGTGAGCCGACAGCCCTCGGTGTACCTCCAGGCCGTGTTCTTCTACATCAGCTCGATCTTCTACTTCTTCGCCGTCGAGCGCCTGACCGCCGGCATGACCACGGTGATCTTCTACACCTACCCGGCCGTGGTCGCCGTGGCCGGCCTGTTCGTCTTCAAGGAGCGGGTCAGCGCCTCCACCGTCATCGCGTTCGTGCTGGCCATCAGCGGCCTCGCGATGGTATCGGGGGTCGCGGCGGGCGAGGTCACGCTGGATGCGCTCGGAATCCTGTTCGGCATCGTCTCCTGCGTGGCGTTCGCCGCCTACACCATCCTCATCCAGAAGACCGGCCGCTCCGAGGGCCCCTTGACCGTCACCTTCACGCTGTCGTGGACGAGCCTGCTGGCTTCCTGCGTCGTCTTCGCCCCTTCCATCCCGGGGCTGCTCAGCCTCGACGCGTACCAGCTCATGCTGGGCGCCTTGATGGCGCTGTTCGCCACCATCCTCCCCATCTTCATCTACATCGAGGCGGTCAAGCGCATAGGCGGGACGAAGTCGTCCCTCATCGGCATCAGCGAGACGCCGTTCTCGCTGATCATCGCGTTCCTCGTGCTCGGGGAGACGCTGACCTTGGGGCAGGGCATCGGCTCGTGCCTCATCGTCGCCAGCATCGCGGTCATCACCATGGCTCCGCTGCTGGCGAAGGACAAGGAGTCCCGCTGACCTGCTGGCCTGCTGGCCTGCTGACCTGCTGACCTGCTGACCTGCTGACCTGCTGGCCCGCTGACCCGCTGGCCCGCTGGCCACACGCCGCCGAGCGCCGCTTCATTTGGGCCGTCCGCCTGCCTTGAGTTTTTGAGGTTCGAAGCCCTCGAATCCCTCGAGGCTCTCGGAACACCGACAACGCGCTCTTTTCATCCACGGTTCGGGAAAGCTGGATGGAAAACGCGCGTTATCGGTGCTTCGAGCCCCAAAAACCACCGACAACGCGCCTTTTGCATCCACTTCTCTCGGGAAATCGCCGACAACGGCCTCGTTTCATCCAGAATCGCCTGAGGGGTGGATGGAAAAGCGCCGTTGTCGGTAATGCCGCCTGTGGGGTGGATGGAAAAGCGCCGTTGTCGGTGACGCTGTCGGCGATCGACAGGTGGAGCAAGGAGCGGGCGGAGCAAGGGACAAGCCGGCAAAAACCGTTTCGCCCGCAACGACCGAAACGGCATGAAGCTCGCCGGCCAGCTGCCTCTCTTCGCAGGCCGCCGACCAGCCGACCAGCTGCGCCTCATCGCAGCCCGCCGGCCAGCTGCGTCTCTTCGCAGGCCGCTTCGGTTGGCTGGGCCCAGCGCGGCGCCCGAGAGCGTCATTTCGCTGCCCGCGCGCCCCGCCATCCCGCGAGGCGCCCCTCTCCCTTACAAAACTGCAAGCAAGGCGTCACCGCGCCCCCTCCTCCGGCAGATGCGCTATCCTTGGAGGCATCGAGAGAGGACCCGCCCATGCCCGACGCCGCTGATATCCCCCGCTTCACCTTCGCCGCCTACGCGCGCGACCGGTGGGCGGCGCTGCTCGTGGGGGCGTTCTGCCTGGCGGGGATGGTCTGCATGCTGTCGGTCCTCGGCATCGGAGCGCACGCCTGCCTGCTGGTGACGGGCTTCGTGGCAACCTGCCTGGTCGCCCTGTTCGTCAGCGACTTCGCGCGGCGCGCGCGGTACTACCGCGACGCGGCTGAGTTCGTCGCGCAGATCGGGCAGGTCGGGCAGTTCACCTCGCTCGTGGGGGAGCCCGAGTTCCTCGAGGGCCGCATCCTCTACCACGTCACCGACCAGCTCGCCAACGTGGCGAACGGCGAGAACGCCGCCGAGCGCGAGCAGGCGCAGGCGCACCGCGAGTACATCGAGCTGTGGATCCACGAGATCAAGACGCCCATCGCCGCCGCGAAGCTCATGCTCGCGAGCATGCACGGCCAGCAGGCCACGAAGCTCAAGGGCGAGCTCGAGCGCATCGAGACTCAGGTCGACCAGGCGCTCTACTCCGCGCGCTCGACCTCCGTCTCCAACGACTACGCCATCCGCGAGCTCAACCTGGCCTCCGCGGTGCGCGCGGCATGCCGCAAGAACACCCACTTCCTCATCGAGCGCGGCGTGGAGCTGCGCGTGCAGGTTCCCGAGGAGACGTCCGTGCTCGCCGACGAGCCGTGGCTCACGTTCATGCTCGGGCAGGTGATAACCAACGCGGCGAAGTACGGCGCGCACGCCATCACGTTCTCGGCGCGCGAGGAGGAGCCCGGCACGCCGCGCGAGCGCACGGTACTCGAGGTGCGTGACGACGGCTGCGGCATCCCCGCCGCCGACGTGCCGCGCGTGTTCGACCGCGGGTTCACCGGCAGCGTGGGGCGCGCCCAGGGCTCGGCCACCGGCATGGGGCTCTACCTCGTGGCCGTCATGTGCGCGCGCATGGGCCTCGGCGTGGGGCTGGCCAGCGAGGAGGGCGTCGGCACGCGCGTGCTCTTCGCCTTCCCCCACGACCGCCGCCGCGCCTTGAGCACGAACCCCCCCCCCGTGGCGTTTTGACGGGTGAGGGGCGAGGCGCCTGCTGACGCGCGCCTTAACCGCTGGGGATGCCTGCGCACCTCAGCGACCGCGAGCGGGGCAAGGCAGCGCCAGCTAGGGCAGGTTTCGCTTGTCGAGGGCGTTGGCGGGATCGACGTTGCGGATGAGGCTTGGGGCGTCGAAGAGGGCCGCGCAGACGAGGTCCTCGCGATCGAGGACGTGGCATGCGCGCCCGAGGGCGTTCTCGAAGAAGGCCGCCAGGAACGACTCGTCGGGGAAGATGCCGGCGGCGGCGTTGCGGTACATGGCGCGCACAAGGGCATCGCGGAAGTAGCGGGCGTTGCTCTCGAAGGGCTCGTTCGACACGTCGAACCCCAGGTGGTTGAGGTAGAGCTCCGCGAACACCGCCACCGTGCGCGTATTGCCCTCGTAGAAGGGATGGACCTGCCAGAGGAATGCGAGGAAGTGGCAGAAGCCGGCAAGCTCGTCGCCCTCCAAGGTGGTGTAGAGCCTCCCCTGCTCCGCGGCGAACGCGCTCTTGAGAGCCATGTCGTAGGCCAAGGGGTCAGCGTACAGAACGCTGTCGCCGTTCAGGATCTCCTCCTGCTTCACCATGCGCTCGGCCTTGAGCTCGCCGGGGTGGTACACCGCGGGGTCGAGGTCCTGGAACAGGTAGCGGTGAACTTCCGCCAGCATGTCCGGCGCAAGGCAGAAAGGCGCCGCCGCCAGAAGCTCGGCGATGCGCTGGGCCACCAGGTCGGCTTCGCGGGTGTCGGCACGAGCGGCATCGTTGTGGTAGGCGCGCACGAGCCGCCCCGTCTCCTCGAGGGTGCGCTCGCCGCTCACATAGCCGGCAGCCGCTTCGCGCACATAGGGGGAGACCTCCAGGCCGTCAACGCGCTGCAAGCCGATGGCCACGGCCCAATAATGGCGTCGCGCCGCCTCCGACTCGTGCGCACGAGCAGGCTCATATGCGAAGCTGTCTAGACCCTCAGCCGTCATGGCCGCCCATCTTCTCTCTCGGGAACCCAACGGACTCACCTTACCACGAAACGCCTCCCGCCGTGGCAATCGCCCGCAGCGCGGCGAGGCGTTCGCCAAGCCCCTGCCCCTTCCTCGCTCCACCTCGCCCGGAGCCCCATCCCCTTCCTCGCCCCACCTCGCCCGGAGCCCCATCTCCTTCCCCACGCCTCCGCGCCCGGCGCCGCCCATCCCCTTCCTCACCTAGCCTGGCGCCCCCATCCCCTTTCCCACGCCTCCGCACCTGGCGCCGCCATCCCCTTCTGTCTCTCCCCTGTCATCCTGAGCGAGCGAAGCGAGTCGAAGGATCTGGCCCCGGGCATGGTGCGCCCGCATGCGCAATGTGCTCGCGGCCAGATCCTTCGACTCCGCGCCCTGCGGGCGCTCCGCTCAGGATGACATAAGGTGGGCACCTTCCCCGCGACGCTCCCATCCCCTTCCCCGTTCCGCCTCAGCTGACACTCCCTCCCCCATCCCGCTCCACCTCGCCTGGCGCTCCTATCCCATCCCTCACCCGCGTGCGCCTAACAAAGCTGTAAGCTAACCGTAAGCGGGTTCGATGGATGCCTTGCGGGCGCGTCCGTAAGATGAGAGCATCCGCAAGCAAAGGAGGCATCTCATAATGAGCGAGACATTCGCAACGCCGTCGGCCGCAACGCTCGGGTCGGCGGCCTTTTCCCGCGACAACTACGGCACGGGCGCGCACGCAGGCAGGGGTTCGGGCCGCGGCGTCGGCGCGCCCATCCTGAGCGTGCGCCAGATCGAGAAGGTGTTCGGCTCGCGCGACTCGGTCACCCACGCGCTCGCCGGCGTGAGCTTCGACGTGGAGGCCGGCGAGTTCGTCGGCATCATGGGCCCGTCAGGATCGGGCAAGACCACGCTTCTGAACTGCGTCTCCACCATCGACAAGCCCACCGGCGGCCACATCCTCGTGGACGGGCGCGACATCACCGGCCTCTCCAAGCGCGCGCTGGCGAAGTTCCGCCGCGACGATTTGGGCTTCATCTTCCAGGACTCCAACCTGCTCGACACGCTCACGGGCTACGAGAACATCGCGCTCGCGCTCACCATCAAGCACGACGCCCCCTCCTCCATCCCCGCGCGCGTGGAGTCGATCGCGCGCTCGCTCAGCGTGGAGGGCGTGCTCAAGCGGTACCCCCACCAGATGTCGGGCGGGCAGCGCCAGCGCGTGGCGGCGGCGCGCGCCATCGTGAGCGACCCCAAGCTCGTGCTCGCCGACGAGCCCACCGGCGCCCTCGACTCGCGCAACGCCCAGATCATGCTCGAGACGCTCGACCTCATGAACCGCGACATGGGCGCCACCATCATGATGGTCACCCACGACGCGTTCGCCGCGTCGTTCACCAACCGCGTGCTATTCATCAAGGACGGCACCTTGTTCAACGAGATCCGCCGCGGCGACATGGCGCGCGAGCAGTTCTTCAACCGCATCATGGAGGTCATCGCGTTTTTGGGAGGTGACGCGAGCCATGCTGCTTAAGCTCGCCGCGCGCAACATCCGCCGCTCGGTGAGGGATTACGCCATCTACTTCGTGACCCTCGTGTTCGGCGTGGCGGTGTTCTACGCGTTCAACTCCATCGGAAGCCAGAAGATCCTGTTCAGCATCGAAGGCGCTGACGCGAACATCTTCGAGGTGACCCAGGAGCTGCTCAGCACGTTCTCGGTGGTCATCGCGTTCGTGCTCGGGTTCCTCATCGTGTACGCGAACCGCTTCCTCATCAAGCGGCGCAAGCACGAGTTCGGCATCTACCTCACGCTGGGCATGAGCCCGGGCAAGGTGTCGCGCATCGTGCTGTACGAGACGGTGATCGTGGGCCTCGTCTCGCTCGCCGTGGGCCTGGTCTGCGGCGTCCTGCTGTCCCAGGCGCTCTCGTTCGCCACGGCGGCGTTGTTCACCATCCCGATGACCCATTACCAGTTCGTGTTCTCGAGCTCGGCGCTTCTCATGACGCTTCTGTGCTTCGTGGCCATCTACGTGGTGGTGGCGCTGTTCAACCTGCTCACGGTGCGCCGCTACAAGCTGATCGACCTGCTGAGCGCCAACATGCGCAGCGAGCGGATGCCCGTGCGCAACCCCTGGGTGTGCCTCGCCGCGTTCGTGACGGCGGTGGGCGTCCTGGCCGTGGCCTACCGCCTGCTCATCGAGAACGGCATGATCGACCTGGGAGAGCCGAGCTTCGTGTGGGCGACCGTGCTCATGCTGGTGGGGACGCTCGTGTTCTTCTGGTCGCTCGCAGGGTTCGCGATCGCCGTGATCACGCGGGCGCGCGGCACGTACCTGCGCGGGCTCGTGCCGTTCACCGTGCGCCAGATCGCGAGCAAGGTGAACACGGCGTTCGTGTCGCTGTGGGTGATCTGCGTGCTGCTGTTCCTGTCGATCACCACGTTCTCCACGGGCATGGGCCTCATCGAGGTGTTCTGCGGCGACATGGAGAAGGCGGCGCCCTACGACGCCACCATCCGCGCCGACGTGTACTACGAGGAGGAGATCGACCTCGCGCGCCCCACGTCCGAGAGCCTCACCGCGCGCGCCGAGGGCATGGCCGCGGAGCACCCCAAGGCGTACGCCGACGGCGAAGCCTACGGCTGGGACATCGAGGCGAAGCTGCGCGACGCGATTCCCACCTGGGGTGACTTCGTGAAGGAAAGCGCGCAGATCGACTACTGGGACGTGCCCGGATCAACGTACGCGCCGCTCGTGGAGGCCGCGGCAGACGTGGAGCTCTCCTCCGTCGTGAACGTGTCGTCCATCGCGGAGTCGAACATCCAGGTGGTGAGCGTCTCCCAGCTGAACGCGCTGCGCGCGATGACGGGCGCGGGCCCGCTCGCGCTGGCTGACGACGAGTGCGCGCTGGTCAACAACATGGACGTGGCTGACGAGCTGGCGCGCGCGTTCGTCGAGGAGGGGAAGGTCGCGAGCATCCTCGGGCATGACCTGCGAATCCAGGACAAGATCCTCGACGTGCAGTTCTTCGACAGCTCCATGGAGAGCACCGCGCTCATGTTCGTCGTGCCCGACCAGGTGGTATCCGAGCTGCGCGCCGGCGGCGCCATCCCGCTGACGAGCTATCTGAACCTCACGTACGCCGACGGCCTGAGCCCCGTCGAGGGCGACGAGGCGCTCTCCGCGGGGCTGGCGCAGGCGTTCCCGAAGGGCTCGCGCCCAGACCTCGGGAACGACTACACGTACGCCGACGACGCCTACGCCTACACGCCCGGGCTGTGGCCGGTGACGACCACGTACACCCAAGCCGAGATGAGCTCGCAGGCGGACGGGCTGCGCATGATGATCACGTACCTGGCGCTCTACGTCGGATTCATCTTCCTCGTGGCCACCGCCGCCATCCTGGCCATCCAGCAGCTCTCGGAGGCGGCCGACTCGCAGCAGCGCTACCGCCTGCTCGCGAAGCTCGGCTGCGACGAGCGCGCGCTCAACCGCTCGCTGTTCGCGCAGGTGCTCGTGTACTTCCTGGCGCCGCTGGCCCTGGCGGTGGGCCACTCCGCGTGCGCCATCGGCGTGTTGTCGGGCACGCTGTTCGAGGCGCTCGGCGCGCCCGTGCAAGGCCCCATCATGATGGCCGCCGGGTTCACGCTCGTCATCTACGGCGGCTACCTGCTCATCACCTACTTCGCCAGCAGGAGCATCGTGAAGCAAGCCATCCGCGGGTAGTGGGAACACGAGCAGCTTGCGCTTGCGGGCATGAGAGCATGCGGGCAGGAGAAAGGGAGGGGCCATCCGCTTCGTGCTGATGACCCCTCCCCGTTTTGTCCCGAGCGGGCGGCTGCCTGCGCCGTCTCCCCGTGTCATCCTGAGCGGAGCGCCCGGAGGGCGCGGAGCCGAAGGATCTGGTCGTGAGCAAGGGACACGAACATCAGACGCGGGGGAGGAGGAAGAGGCCGAAGAGGCAGAGCGGCGTCTTGCCCGTACCCCCCGCGTCATCCTGAGCGGAGCGCCCGGAGGGCGCGGAGCCGAAGGATCTGGTCGTGAGCAGGTTGTGCATGCGGGCGCGACGTGCTCGGGGCCAGATCCTTCGACTCGCTACGCTCGCTCAGGATGACATAAGGGGGGCATCCTCGCTCAGGATGACATAGGGGAAGTTCGCGCAGGGCGACACAGGGGGAGCCCCCTCTGGATGACATAGGAGGGAGGCTTGCTCAGGATGACACAAGGGGGGCATCCTCGCTCAGGATGACGTAAAAAGGAAAGCAGACCCTAAGTCACAGGTCGTTCGTAGCGTCAGCGAGAAGGGCCCTGGTGCCCGCAATTGCCCCGCCTTTGCACCAAGCGCACTTCGGTGCGCGCCGTGTGCAAAACAGTAAACAGGCCTGTGGCCTGTTTAGGACATACTATGCGCCCGAGAGGGCGCGCCCTGAGCGGCTAGGCCGATCAGGGCAAGGGCGAGTGCCAGGGCCCTTCGCAGCGTCGAGTCGTTCCGTCCGTTCCGTCAGGACGGACGGAACCTCAAGCCTAGTAGAGGCCGAAGAAGTAGTCCAGCTCGTCTTCCCAGTCGTCCTGGTCCATGACCCACTTCCCGCCTCGGTACTCCACGTCGACGGAGAAGTAGCCGTCCTTCTCCATGCCGGCCTCGTTCACGGCCTGCATGAACAGCTCGCCGATGCGGGCGTAGCCCTGCTCCTGCGTCATGCTTCCCGCCTCGCCGGACGCCTTGAAGTCGTTGAGCAGCTCATTGAAGCGGTCGAGCACGTCGAACACGTCGCGGCACGTGACGTCAAAGGCCACGAAGCCCTCGGAGCTGCGGTCGACCACGTACATGCTCACTTCGTAGTCGAAGCCCTGCGTCATGAGGCGCGCGTACTCCATGGGGTCGATGCCGCATTGCTCCATGGTGAGGCCCGTTCCCTCGGTGAAGTCCTCCTGGGCGAGCGCCGCGATGGAGGCGAGCATCTTCTCGTCGCCGCCCTTGATCTTGTCGAGCTCGGCGCTCACCATGTCGATGGCAGCCTTCTCGTCCTCGCTGTAGCCCGGAGCCGCCTCGTTGCCCGAGGACGCCTCGCTCGAGGACACGAGCCCTGGGCCGGAGCTGATCTCGTCCGACGCGATCTGGGACACGGCCATGCCGAAGAAGACGACGTAGCTGATGAGCACGACCAGCGAGAACGCAATGCCCACCACGCCGCAGATGCGTCCCGCCTTCGCCGTGCCCGCCGTGCCGCCGGACTTGAGGTAGCGGCCGGCCAGCACGATGGCGACGATGCCCAGCACGATGCCCAGCACCACCGAGCTGGAGAGCACGATGGCCAAGATGCCGCACACGAGCGCGCCCGTGGCCTTGCCCGCGGAGACGGGGGCTGCGCCGCCCGGATAGGGCTGGCCGTAGGGCTGCGGGCCCGCCGGCGGCTGCCCGTAGGGAGGCACCGCGCCCGCAGGCTGCTGGTAAGGCTGGTAGGGCTGGCCGGCTGCCGGCTGGGGCGCGCCGTAGGGGTTCGCGCCCGCGGCGCCCGGGGCTCCTGCAGCGCCTGGGGCAGGCGCGCCATAAGGGTTCGCGGCGCCCTGCGCGGCCGCGGGGCCGGCTGCGCCGCCGTACGTCTGCTGGTAGGGGTTGCCCACGGGCTGCACCTGCACCTGCGCGGCGCCCCCAGCTGCGGGGCCCGCGGCCGCGTACGCGCCTGCCGCCGGCTCGGCCGCAGCAGGCTGCACCGAGGCGTAGGGGTTCGCCGGCTGCGCCACCTGCGGCGCGTCGGCGGCCGAGACCGCAGGCTCCTCCACGTCGCCGTACGGGTTCACCACCTGGATGGGCGATGCCTCGTTGTCGCGGGCGTCCGTGCCGAACAGCGAGTCGTCGCCGCTGTTCCCTTGGTCGTTGTCGTTGAAGATGCCATCCCGGTCGGCCATGAGCGACCTCCTTCTCAGGTATGAAAAAAATGAGCCCGGGCGTTCAGGCCCAGGCTCATTGTACCTAACTTCGGGGAGCTTGCGGCGCGCAACGCCGCCGCATTCCCCCGCGCATCGCGCTCGTGCGCCTCATGCGGCGCGCAGCCCAGATGCGAAGCTCAGACGAGCGCACCAAGCGCCGCCCCGCGCTGCGCCTTGCACGCCGCCTCACGCAAACCTCACACGCCGCCTCGCGCCGCGCGCTCTCACGCCCCTAGTGCGCCATGTCCTTCTCGGTCAGGCGGCCGCGGAACGTGCGGTAGATCACCACGTGGTAGACCAGCACGAGCGGCAGGCCGATGCACAGGATGATCGTCATGTACGTCAGCGACAGCTCGGAGGCGCCCGCGCTCATGAGCGTGATGGCTTCGCCGACGCTGCCGGCGCTGGCCACCACGAGGTTCGGGAACATCGAGCACGCGAGCAGGCCCACGAGGCACAGCGCCGCAGCTGACTGCGCCAGAAACGCGATCAGGTCGTTCTTCTTCCCCATCACGAGGGCCGCCACGAGCGCCACCACCACGAGCGCCGCGAACAGCACGCGCAGGATGCCCAGCTCGGGAGCCATCTCGGGAGCCACGCCGCCCGCCAGCGCGAACGCGCTCACCACGGCGAACACCGCGAGCGCCGCGACCTGCAGCGGCATGCGCAGCTTGGCCGCGCGCAAGCGCAGCTCAGAGCCCTCGGGCGCCTTCAGCGCCAGCCAGCTCGCGCCCGCAGCCATGAACATGACCAGCCCGAGCACGCCCGTGAGCAGGGTGAACGGCGTCACCAGGCCCAGCAGCGGAATGCCCGCGTAGTCGCCGTTGGCGTCCATCGGGATGCCCGCGAAGATGTTGCCCACGGCCACGCCCAGAAGCAGCGCCGGGAGGAGCGAGCCCAGGAAGAAGCACACGTCCCACACCTTGCGCCACGCGCGGTCGCCCGCCCAGAACTCGAACGACACCGCGCGCACGATCAGGCCGAACAGCACCAGCATGACCGCCAGGTAGAAGCCCGAGAACGTGGTGGCGTACGCTGCCGGGAATGCCGCGAACAAGGCGCCGCCCGCCGTGAGCAGCCACACCTCGTTGCCGTCCCACACCGGCCCGATGGAGCGCCGCGCGATGGCGCGCTCCTTGTCGTTCTTGGCGACGAAGGGGTACAGCACGCCCACGCCCAGGTCAAAGCCGTCAAGGATGAAGTATCCCGCGATGAGGACGAAGATCAGGAAGAACCACAGTATGCTGAGAACGGTCATTATCGATCGCCCCCTTCCTCAGAAGCCTTCGCAGAGGCGGCTTCGCCACCCGCAGCAGGAGCCTTCGCGGCAGCTGCGCTCACGAACGAGCCCGCAGCGCTTGCGGCGACGGCCTCGACGTCGGTCTCGTCCTCGGTGGGACCGGCCGCGATGAACTTGGAGATCACGCGCGCCCAGCCGACGAACAGCAGCAAGTACACGACCAGGAACAGCACGACCGTGATGAGCAGCTCGACCGGCGTGACCGAGGCCGACGTGCCGTTCGCGGTGAGCAGGGACACGCCGTCAGGGCCGGTGGTCGAGGGGTACACCACGTAGGGCTGGCGACCGAGCTCGGCGGTCATCCAGCCGCACTGGATGGCGAGGAACGGGAACACCGGGCAGATCAGCAGGAGATACTGCAACCAGCGCATGCTCTTCACCTTCGCGCCCTTGCGCGAGAACACGAGCGCGAGCACCGCGCACAGCGCGATGGCGCCGAACATGGCCACCATGAGGTGGTAGGTCTGGAAGACGAAGTTCACCGGCATGGTCTCAGGGTCGATGTCGGCGTACTTCTCGGTCTGCGCCAGGTCGTTCAGGCCGGGGAACTCAGTGTCCCACGTGCCGGTGGCCAAAAAGCTCGTGCCGCCGGGGATGGCGAAGGGCGCGAGCACCTTCTCGCCGCTCTCGTCAACCCAGCCGAACGCGTACAGCGGCGGGGCCTCGGACTCGTACATGCCCTCCATCATGGCGAGCTTGGTAGGCTGCTCCTCCGCCACGATGACGGCCGAGGAGTGCGCGGTGCCCAGCATGACGCAGGTCGCCACAAGGCCCACGACGGCACCCACGCGCATCATCTTCATGGCAGCGCCCTCGTGGCGCTTCTTGAGGAGGTACCACGCGGCCACGGCCATCGAGATGAACGCGCCCATGATGAGCAGGCCCACCACGGTGTGCCCGTAGCGCGACAGCGTGGAGGGGTTGAACGCGGCGGCGAAGAAGTCCGTGATCACGGCCTGGCTGCCGTCAGCGGAGAGCTCGGCGCCCGCGGGCGTCTGCATCCACGAGTTGGCGATCAGGATCCAGAGCGCGCTCAAACACGAGCCGAACCAGACGAGCCACGACGACGCGAGGTAGAACTTCGGGCTCACCTTCTTGCGTCCGAACAGAAGCACGCCCAGGAACACCGACTCCAGGAAGAACGCGAACAGGGCCTCGGCGGCCAGCGGGGCGCCGAAGATGTCGCCCACGAAGCGCGCGTAGTTGGCCCAGTTGGTGCCGAACGAGAACTCCATGGTGATGCCCGTGGCCACGCCGATGGCGAACGTCGCCGTGAAGATCTTCACCCACATGCGCGCGAGCGCATCGTCCTCTGCGGACTTCGTGCGGTACGCCTTCGTGGCGAAGATGGCCATGATGAGGCCGATGCCAATGGTGATTGGCACGAAGATGAAGTGATAACTTGCCGTCAGGGCGAACTGCAACCGCGCCAGCAAGACCGGATCAGCCAAGAAATCCATAGACCCCCTCCTTACCTTTCCTCAATTGCTCCTAATTGCTACTAGCCGAGTAACATTGTAACCGCTCCGCGCATCGTTAAGAAGCACGATCAACGTTTTTCTGAGCGAATGTTGCCGAGGCGTTGAGGGGGCCGCGCGGGTGCCATGCCCGACAGGCCGCACGAAGGCTGCCGCGAGCGAGAAGCACGCGAAAGACACCAGAGACGCGAAGCAGACGAGCCGCGCGAAGGCTGCCGCGAGCACACGCCGGGCGAAAGCAACCTCCAACCCGAAGAACTTGGCTCACGCGGAAGCCGATCGGCAGGAAAGCAGCTCGGATACTTTGATAGAATATGGATTTGGCTCTAAGTGCATACACCAATGTTTGAGACGCTGGGGGAAGCGCAATGACCGACAGTCTTCAGATCTACGTAAACGCCGAGACCAAGCTCGCGGTCGTCGAGGCGCTGGCAGCCCTCCTCGAGGACACGGACATCGAAAAGGTCACCGTCGACAGCCTGTGCGAGCGCGCCAACATATCACGCAGCACGTTCTATCGCAACTTCGACAACAAAGAGGCCGTCACCCAGTGGCACCTGCAGTTCGTCCACTCCCAAAGCACCGATGAGATCGGCAGGTCCCTGTCCTTCTACAACGGCTATCTTCTCGCGGAGATGATGCTCTCGCGGTACGAGAGCCTCTATGAGAGCGTCGCCCAGCACCAGCTTTACAACTCCCTCTCGCGCTTCGCTACCGAGACACGCGAGAAGGCGCTGCGAACCACCCTTCAGAACTACCATCACCAGAGGGTCACGCCCCAGCTTGAGTTCGAAATCGAGGCGCTCGTGGCCATGGAGATAGCGATGCTCCCGCAATGGCGCATTGCCGGAGTGAGCCTCGAGGACAAGTGCCATTGGCTGACCGACCTGGTTCCACGAACGCTGTTTCGCCTGATAAACGAGCCCGTCAGACCTTCAATGCCCTCATGGGGTGCGCCAGGCCGAATGCCGCGGACGCGAAAGCCGCTGCCATCAGAATGATGAAAGCGGCGTTTTCGCCCCACGAGGGCACCAGCGCCATCGACGCGGCGAAGACATAAGGGCCCACGAACGGACCGAGGCTCATGACCGAAGACATCAGGCCGCTCGCAAAGGGGATGCGCTCCTGGGGAGTTATGTTTCCGACTGCGTTCTGCGCCGCCGTGAAAAACGTGGATCCGCCGAGCCCGAGCATGAACACGCCCAGCGCATACGCAACGGAGGATGACGCAAGCAGGCAGGGGACCAGTCCCGCCCCTACCAAGACAGCCGATGCCCCGAAGAGGCGCGTGCCGAACATCCTCAGAGCCGGAAGGAAGACAAGACCGCTCACTATCGAGCCTATGCCGCAGCAGTTGATGACCAGAGCCGCCTCACCCGGCCCGGCAAGCCCCCGCACGTCGAGGACGGTTGACGTGATGACCTGGACCGTGGTCACGCAAGTCCACGCCACGAGGGTAAACGCCGCGTATCCCCAAACGGCCCCTGGCATCCTCTTCGCCGTAGCCCCCCTTGGCCCGCAAAGCAGACGCTGGCTGCGGGCGCGCGCCTTCGCCTCCGGCATCCAGGCGACCGAAACGCAGAGCGGGCCAAGCCCGATCAGATAGGCCAAGAAGGGATAGTTCCACTGAATCTCGGTCAGAAAGCCGGCGGCGGTCGTATACACGAGGGCGAACACGAATTGGATCGTCGTTCCGTACCCGAGAAGGCGGCTGCGCTCCTCGCCTTCGAAAAAGGCCACGATCGTCGCGCTGCCCACCGGCATCACAATGCCCAGGCCGATGCCGACGATGATGCGCGACACGATGACGTAGGTGTAGTCCGTGATGCTCGGCAGCAGGAAGGGAAGCGCGCCTCCCAGCGACATCGTCACCGTGCCGACGACCGCCGCGCGCTTGAAGCCCACCTTGGCGAGAACGGCCCCGCTCAAGATGCTCATCGGCACCGAGACGATGCCCGTGATGCTGTTCGCGAACATGATGGTCGTGATCGGCGTTCCCGCGAAATGACGCGCGAACGCGGCGATGGAGGGCGTCAAGATCGTGAACTCGCCCATGACACAATACAGCGCGAGGATCCCTATCACGCCCTTGAGGGGCACGGTTGTTGCTTTTGTCTCATCACGCATGAGCATCTCCTGGAGGTTCTGCGAAAGCGCCATCGCCCGTCGAGCTGCGGCGGCCGCGCAGCGAAGGCAAGGTGGCGAGCTTCGCAAGTGACATCGCGCAAAGCCAAGCAGCCGCAGCCGAAGGCCACGGAGGCGGGTCGTCAGCACGCCCGCCCCCACGGCCTTCGCTTGTTGCCCGAAAGGGCGCCGTCAGCCTACTCGGTCGGAGCCCACATTACCTGCTTGGGCTTCTTTGCCAGCTCGGCTGCCATTTCTTCGATGGTTCCGAAGCGCATGCACGCTGCCAGGCAATTGTGCACGCATGCAGGCTCCCGGTTGTTCTCGAGCCTTCTCGCGCACAGGTCGCACAGGTCAGTCGGGACGGCGATCTTGTTCCAGTTGAAGCTGGATCCCTGATCGTTGGCGTCATCTTTCTGCCACGGGCCGTCGTCCAACACGCGGATACCCCATTTCCCCACGGGGAAGTCATGCTCTTCCTTGCAGGCCACCTCGCAGGATTGGCAGCCCGTGCAGTACTCGTAGTCGATAAGAAGCGCGTATTTCGGCATCGTTACACCAGCTTTCCGAATTTTGACCAAACGTCGTTCATGTCCACATCGTGGTTCTCTTGAAGCGGCCTGATGGCGCAATGGGTGCACTTATAGGGTGCGCAGAGGCCCATCGGATTGTTGTGGCCAACGGGGACGAGGTTGTCCACGCCGGAAAGGCCGGCTCCGAAGAGGTTCGGCGCGCTGCCGTCTTGCTCCGGGAACCACCACCCGTGCTGCGCCATCACCGTGCCCGAGCGCACCGTGGGCGTCACCTTCGCCTTGAACTTGGCGGACCCGTACTCGTTGTAGATCTCCACCCACTGCCCGTCGCTCACGCCGCAGCGCTCGGCATCTGCCGGGCTGACCTCGATGAGGGGGTTGGGGTTGAGCTCGCGCAGACGCGGGACCTGGCGCTCTTCGCTGTGGAAGAACGCGAAGGTTCGCGCACCCGTCGTGAGCACGAACGGGTACTTCTCCGCGATCTCCGGGTGAGCCGTGGGGCTCAGCGCGGGCTCCTCGTAGTGCGGCAGAGGATCGAGGCCCGCCATCTGGTACTGGCTCGACCACAGCTCGACGCGTCCCGTCGGCGTGAGGAAGCCCTTCTGCCCATCGGGGCGGAGCTTGCCGAGCTCGTACTTCCAGTAGAAGACCTTGCGCTTGTACTTGACGAGCTCGCGCACCTCGGCGAAGGTGTGGCGGCCTTCGAGGCGGTTCTTCTCCAAGTAGTCGATCGGGCCCTCGTAGACGCTCTTCGCGCCCTCGCCGATCTTCTCGGCGAACAGCGCCGTGATCTCCAGGTCGCTTTTCGCCTCCCCGAGCGGCTCGATGGCCTTGTTGCCGACTCCGGTGACTATCGAGGCGGCGCCGTAGTGCGTCCTGTTCACGCTGTCGTGCTCAGCCACCGTCGACAGCGGCAGGAACACGTCGCAGAGCGCCTGGATGGTCGGCGTGATGAAGCAGTCCGTGCCGAAGCAGAACTCCATGGACCGCTCCATGGCCGCCTGCCAGCGCTTCGTCTCCGCAGATGCGCTCGCGACGAACATGTTGGTCGACTGGATCCAGCCCATGCGGATGGGATAGGGCTCGTCGGTCTCAAGCGCATGGAGCATCGAGTCAGCATGCGAGATGGTCACCTGCGTGCAGAAGAACGGGTAGTCAGCCATCCCGACGCACTTGTTGCGAAGCTCCTCGGACATCGAGTACCACCCCGCCGTAACGAAGGAGCGCTGCTCGTTGTTGTCGGCAGCCTGCTGGTCCTTGGTGCCGGCGACCAGGTCTTCCGGCTCGCTCATGTCGGCGACGATGTTGCCGCCCGGAACGTCCAGGTTGCCCGTGAGCGCCATGCAGGCCATGATGCACTGGCATGCCTGCATGCCGTTCGGGTTCTGGTCCAAGGCAAGCCCGATCGCAATGGAGGCTGGCTTTGAGGTGGCGTAGAGGCGAACGGCCTTGTAGATGTCCTCGACGTCGACCTCGCAGATCTGCGCGGCCCGCTCCGGCGTCATGGTCTTGACGCGCTCGGAGAACTCATCGAACCCGTAGCACCAGTTCTCGACGAAGTCGTGGTCGTAGAGGTCCTCGCTTATGATGATGTTCGCCCACGCCATCGCCATGGCGGCGTCGGTGCCGGGGCGAACGCGCAGCTGAACCTCCGAGCGCGTGGCGAGCCAGTTCACGCGGGGGTCGACGGAGATGATCTTCGCGCCGCGCTTCATGAGGTCGATGACGGCGTGGCCGAACATGCCGTCGCCGTTCGAGGCGAGCGGCATCTTTCCCCAGATGACGATGGTCTTCGGCGGGGTATAGCTCGGATCGTCGTACCCGCCCTCGAGTCCTCCCGCGTAGTCAATCTCGGGATAGAGCGCGCCGATGGTCATGTTGGCCGCCATCATGCGAGGCTGGTAGCATGCGAAGCCCGACAGGCCGCAAGCGAGGTTGGGCGTGCTGAACACGCTCAGGATGTAGTCTTGCTGCAGCATGCCGTCGCGGCCCGTGCCCACGAAGACGGCGAAAGTCTCCTTGCCGTACTTCTCGGTGAGCCGACGCCATTCGGACACGACCAGATCAGTAGCCTCGTCCCAGCTGCAGCGCTCCCACGCATCGGCGTCCCCGCGCTTGTCGCGCGCACGCTTCATCGGATACGTCACGCGACTCGGGTTGTAGATGTAATCCTTGAGGGCAAGGCACCTCGGGCACAAGCGACCTTTCGTGATGGGGTCGTTCTCGTCTCCCTCAACGTGGTCGATGCGACCCTCCTTGTCGACGTAGAGCTTCACGCCGCAGCCAACGGGATGGCAGCCCGGAGGCGACCAGACCGACGACCTCACCACCGTGAAGTCACCTTCTTCGTACTTCCAAGGCTTGCCCAGGTCGTTTTCGAACTTCATGTTGGAATCCTTTCCTTTCCAGTCGATGGATTGTTCGCAAAGAGCCGAAGATCCTAGTTCTGCGCTTTCTTGAGACGCGCCCTTATCACGAAGAGCAGGGCGAGGGAGCTCGCGAACAGCACGATGCCGGCAGCGGCGAGCACGCCGGTGGCAGCGCTCCACGCCGCCGCGACGATGGCGCCGACGGATCCGAAGAGAATCCCTCCCACGCACTGGCCCAGGGACATGAGCGTCGAAGCGACTGGCGCGAGCTGGGGGCGCGGCGCGATCTCGGCGACCATGGTGAAGAAGATGGCCGGGACGACGCCGTTCGCCAAACCGAAGACCACCATCCAGGGAACGATGAGGTCAGGGGTGATGATGTAGGCGAAGGCGAAGGCGACGCCCTCAACGGCAGATGCCACGCAGAGGATGGTCAGGCGCTTCATGCTGCCGACGACGGCGTTCAGCACGAAGCCCATGACGATGCCGCCGGCGATAACCGCGATGTTCAAGATGTTGAGCTGAGCGTTTGCCGCCCCCTGGTCCATGCCCATAGTCTGGACCATGTACAGCGTCTCGAAGTTCATGACGCAAGCGGTGCCCAGGGAGAACGCCGCGAACGCGAGGAAGGCGAGCCAGCAGGAAAGGCTCTTGAAGCCCTCGGAAACCTTCGGGCTCTCCTCGTCGGCCGACTGATCGGCGTCAAGGTAGGACACCTGAGGGTTCTTCGCGGCGATCAGCCACGCGACGATCACGACGACGAGCAGGGCGACGACGAACCAGAAGACGTTGTGGTAGCTCTCAGGCGTCCCCACATCGAAGAGGAACCCGGACGTGCCCATGATGAACAGCCCGCCGAAGGGAACCCACACGGAGAATATGCCCATCGGCAGCCCGCGCTTCGAAGGCGGGAACCATTCCGAGAACAGGACCGGGACGACCGTTCCGATGCACGAGTAACCGACGCCCTCGATGAGGCGGCCCACGAGCAGCATGTCATAGCTCGTCGCCAAGGCGCTGATGACGGCTCCCACCGTCGCGCAAGCCAAGACCATGAGCGTGGTCTTCTTCGTCCCAAGCTTCAGGATGATGGTCGCCGCGAAGAACGCGAGGACGAACCCCACATAGCCGTTGACCGACATCAGGATGCTCATGTCGCTCGTGTCGATGCCGAGAGCAGGCAGGACAAGCGAGGAGGTCGCGCCAAGCTTCTGGTTGTTCACCGAGATCAGAACAGATGCGATGATCGCCACGATGGCAACGGCCCATGCCCTCCCCTCTTGTCTCACTCGATCTTTGGATGCGCTTTCTGTCATTGATTCCCCTTTCATCCGACAATACACAATCGCGCCGCCTCGTCCCCACATGCGCCCTCAAGGCGTCGGTTCGAGTTGGCGTTGAGCATTATAGGGACGAAAAGGGCATCTGAACTGGCTCTTTGCATTCCTTGATTGAGATGTGAGGATGAGGGTCGTTTCGAAAATGCGACGCTTCGGCGCTTTTGTTCCAAACCGCCTGCCTGCTGCTCCCTGCACGCAGGCGCGAACGCGATGCGGGCGAGGACGCGAAGCGAGCGGGGGCGAGAAGCGAACAGGGCTGCCGCGGGGGTGGCGTGAGCGGGGTCGGGAGATGGGGAGGCGCGAGCGGGAGCGGGGCGAGGTGCGGGCAAGAGGCTGACGCAAGCACGAAGCGAGGTGCGAGCAGGGCGCGAAGGCTGCCGCGGGGCACGGCGTGATACACTGTCGAGCATGAGCCTTTACGATGACATCCTCGCCTTCGAGCCGTTCAACGAACAGGAGGCGGCCGACAAGCCGGTGATCCTGCGCGCGCTGCGCGAGGACCCGGCGTGCTTCGAGCGCGCGGCGCAGGCGCACATGGCGTGCTCCATCTGGGTGGTCGACCCCACGTTCACACAGACGCTGCTCGTGTACCACAACATCTACGACTCGTGGAGCTGGATCGGCGGACACGCCGACGGCGAGCGCGACCTGGCGCGCGTGGCGCTGCGCGAGCTGGAGGAGGAGACGGGCGTGGCGGGCGCGCGGCTTCTGCCGTGCGGGCCGGGCGGCATCTACTCAGTCGAGGTGCTCACGGTGGACGGGCACGTCAAGCGCGGCGCGTACGTGAGCTCGCATCTGCACCTCAACGTCACCTACCTGGCCATGGCCGACCCCGCCGAACCGCTGCGCGTCAAGCCTGACGAGAACAGCGGCGTGCGCTGGGTGTCGATGGAAGACGCCATCACGCTCTCGACCGAGCCGTGGATACGCGACCGCATCTACCGCAAGCTCATCGACAAGCTGCCCGCCGCCCGCGCCGCCAGCGGCCTGCTCTAGCGCGCACGCCCTACCCAGGCAGGGCGGCCCGCCCTCACACGGCCGCCGCACCCGAGCAGGGCGACTCGTCCTCACGCGCCCGACTTCCCCGAGCAGGGCGCCCCGCCTTCGGGCGCCTCAGTAGTAGCGGTAGTACGCGGCGCAGCTTCCCTCGCTCGACACCATGCAGGGGCCCACGGGGTTCTCGGGCGAGCACACCGTGCGGAACAGCGAACAGTCGCTCGGGGGCATGATGCCGCGCAGCACGTCGCCGCAGCGGCAGCCCCTGTGCTCGACGGTGGGCTCCACCGCGGGCGCGAAGCGGCGCATGGCGTCGAAGTCGGCGAACTCCTCGCGGATGCGGTAGCCCGACCCGGGGATCTCCCCCAGCCCGCGCCACGTGGAGGCGCAGGTCTCGAACACCTCGTCGATGGCGGCGAGCGCCACGGGGTTGCCTTCGGGCATGACGCCGCGCGCGTACGCGATCTCGATCTCAGCGCGGCCCTCGTGCAGCTGGCGCATGATCATGGCGATGCCCTGCAGCACGTCGACCGGCTCGAAGCCCGTGATGACACCAGGGACGCCGTACTTCTCCGCGAGGAAGCGGTAGGGCTCGGCGCCGATGATGGTGCTTACGTGCCCCGGCAGGATGAGCGCGTCCACCTTGAGCGCCGGGTCGTTGATGATGACTTCGAGCGCGCCGGGCATGTTCTTGTGCGCGGCGTACACGCTGAAGTTCGCCAAGCCCGCCGCCTTCGCGCGCTTGATGGCCATGGCCACGAGCGGCGTGGTGGTCTCGAAGCCAACGCCCACGAACACGACCTGGCGGTCGGGGTTGTCCTGCGCGAGGCGCAGCGCGTCGAGCGGCGAGTACACGATCTCCACCGCACGCCCGGCAGCCTGCTCCTGAAGTAGACTCGAGGTGGAGCCCGGCACGCGCGTCATGTCGCCGAACGTGGCGATGGTCACTTCCGGCACCCGCGCGAGCGCGATCACCTTGTCGATGTCGTGGTTCGACGTCACGCACACCGGGCAGCCCGGGCCGCTGGCCAGGCGCGTGCCCTCGGGCATGAGGCCGCGGATGCCGTTGCGCGCGATGGCCACCGTGTGCGTGCCGCACACCTCCATGAGCGTGGCGCCCGCCGGCGCCAGCGCGCGGATGGAGCCGATCAGGCCCCGCGCCAGCTCGGGGTCCTTGAACGCCTTGAGCTCTGCTCGCAAGTCACCCATGCCCTTATGCCCCCGCGACGGCGATCTGCTCTTCGGAAACCCCCAGGTCCTCGCCTACGAGGTCGGGAAACTGCCTGATGAGGTCGATGGTCTCCAGCGCGAACTGCTCGTCGACCACCTCGATGGCGAAGCCCGCGTGCACGAGCACGTAGTCGCCCTCGCCCGCCTGCGGCGTGAGGTCAACCGAGATGGAGCGCGTCACGCCCAGGATGTCGACCGTCGCCAGCCTGCCGTCCTCGATCTGGGTAATCCTCGCCGGAATCGCCAAGCACATGTCTGCCTTCTTTCACCCTCCGACGTCGCGCGGAGGAACGTCACATCGCCTTCGTTTTCGCCCATGCTACCACAGCCTGGCCGAGCGAGACGCTTCCGTCGTTAGGCGGCAGGTCGCGGCTGATGGCGACCGTGAAGCCCGCGCCCTCGAGCGCGGCGAGCGCGTGCTCGACGACGTAGCGGTTCATGAACACGCCGCCCGCGAGCACCACGGTCCCGATGCCGTACAGCGCGCGCACGAGCTCGGCTGCCTGCACGACGGCGCCCACCACGGCGTCGTGGAAGCGCCGCGCGATGACCGGCACGGGTACGCCCGCCGCCGCGTCGTCGAGCAGCGCGCGGAAGGTGGGCTCGGCGTCGAGCAGGACCACCGAGGTGTCCTGCGCCGTGCTCGCCTCGGTGGCCGTGTTCTTCACGACCGCCACCGCATAGCGCTCGGCGGCGTCCGCTTCGTCGGCGGCGCCCTCTTCCGCGAGGTTGCCGACGGCCGCTTCCAGCAGGCACGCGCCCTCGCCCTCGTAGGCGGGCTCAGCGCAGACGCCGAGCAGCGCGCTGGCCGCGTCGAACAGACGCCCGACCGAGGAGGTCAGAGGCGTGTTGATGCCCTGCTCGATCATGGCGTCGCAGATGCCCGCCTGCACGCCGAGCGCCTCGAGCGCCGACGCGGCGCCGGGGTGGTCCAGCAGGTCGAAGGCCCACAGCACGCCGTAGGCCATGCGCAGCGGGTGCCTGATGGCCGCGGCGCCGCCCGGCATGGGCACGTAGACGAAGTTGGCGAAGCGCTCGAACGCCTGCAGGTTCGCGAGCATCACCTCGCCGCCCCAGATGGCGCCGTCGACGCCAAAGCCCGTGCCGTCGAACGCGATGCCGCACACCGCGTCATGCAAGCTGTGCTCGGCCATGACCGCGGCCACGTGCGCGTGGTGATGCTGCACCTCCGTCACGGGAAGTGCCTGGCCATGCGCCCACTTCGACGTGAGGTACTCGGGGTGCAGGTCGCAGGCGACCACGGCGGGCTCAAGCTCGAACAGCTTCTCGTAGCGCCGGCGCGCCGCCAGCCACGCGTCGTAGGTCTCGGCGTTCTCCATGTCGCCGACGTGCTGCGAGACGAACGCCTCGGCGCCCTGCGCGCCTTGCGCATCCTCCCCACCCGCGCGCAGGAGCGTGAAGGTGTTCTTCTGCTCCGGCCCGGTGGCGAAAATGACGGGCGAGGCCGCCCCGCCGGCGCCAGCGCGGCACGATGGGGCGCCGTGGGAGGCCCCAGCGCCTGCGTCAGCCCCACCTGCGTCAGCTGCCCCGCCGGCTTGCCCCTCCAGGGCGAGCGGAACGGGCAGCGGCGCGTAGCCGCGGGCGCGGCGGATGAACTGCACGGCATGCCCCGCGCTGCCCGCGCGGATCACGCGCACCACCGAGTCGTCGAAGCGCGTGAGGATGTCGCGGTTGTTCCCCAGAAACGCGTCGGCCACGTCCGCCAGATTCGCGTAGGCCTCCTCGTCGCTCACCACGATGGGCTCGTCGTGCAGGTTCCCCGAGGTCATCACCAGCATGGGAGGGAGGGCGCCACCTGCGGGCGCGGCAGCGAAATCGGCAGCACCAGCGGCAGCAGCGCCGGCGTCAGCAGCGCCAAGGCCAGCCCCGGCAGCACCCGCACCGTCCGCCTCCGCCGCGGCGAAGTCGTGCATGAGGAGGTGCTGCACGGGGGCATAGGGCAGCATCACGCCGAGCTCGCCCAAGCCGTCGGCGAGGCGCGGCGCGAGGCGTGCGCCCGCGCGCTTGCGCAGAAGCACGATGGGCCGCTGCGCGCCGGTGAGCACCGCCTCCTCCACCTCGTTGACCTCGCACACCGCGCGCACGTCGCGCACGCTGGCCATCATGACCGCGAACGCCTTGCCCTCGCGCCGCTTGCGCGCACGCAGGCGCGCCACCGCCTCGGGGTTGCTCGCGTCGCATGCCAGGTGGAAGCCGCCGAGGCCCTTCACCGCCAGGATCTTCCCCGCGCGCAGAAGCTCAGCCGCCCGCGCGAAGATGGCGTCGCTCTCCTCGCGCGTGCTGCCGCACGTCACCTCGCCTGCGCTGCCCTCGCGCCACGTCACCTGAGGCCCGCAGTCGAAGCAGGCGTCGGGCTGGGCGTGGAAGCGGCGGTCGAGCGGGTCGGCGTACTCGGCGGCGCAGCGGCCGCACATCTCGAAGTCGCGCATCGACGTCTTCGCGCGGTCGTACGGAAGCCCCTCGATGATGGTGAAGCGCGGGCCGCAGTTCGTGCAGTTGATGAACGGGTAGCGGAAGCGCCGGTCGTTGGGGTTGAAGAGCTCGCGCAGGCAGTCGTCGCAGGTGGCGAGCTCGGGCGACACGAGCGTGGTCTGATCCGCCGCCGCGGCGTCCGAGAAGCGGATCTCGAAGCGGTCGAAGTCCTCGAGCGGCACCTCCTCGAGGTCGATCTGCGTGACCTGCGCGGCAGCGGGCGCGCCCTCCGACAGCTCGAGCACGAACTCGTCAAGCAGCTTGCCCTCGCCTTCGGCGTGGATGTGGACGCCGTCAGTCGCATTCAGAACCCAGCCGTTGATCAGGTACCTCTTCGCCATGCGATACACGAAGGGGCGGAATCCCACCCCTTGGACGATGCCCTGGACGTGTATGTTGAGCGCCTCGACCATGCGCGCGCTACTCGGCCTCCGCAGGCGCGGGGGTCACCACGGCGGTCACGCCCTCGACCTCATGCGCCTCGGCGCCCGCCGCAACCGCCGCAGCAGCCGCTGCCGCAGCCGCGGCCTCGGCAGCCCCCGCCTCCTCGGCCTCACGGTCCTCTGCGGCCGCGGCCTCCTCGGCCAGCGCGCGGTCGGCCATGATCTCGGTGATCGTCTCGTGCACCACCTGCGCGAGCATGCGCAGCGTCACGCCCGAGTTGTCGGGCAGGTGCAGATGCACGCAGCGGCGCCCGCGGTTCGCCAGCGTGATCAGGTCTCCCGACGCCTGCGCCTTCGCAAGCGCGCCGAGCGACTCGGCCTCGCGCGGCAGCGGGATGTCCTTGAGCTCGTCAGCCGACAGGATCAGAAACACGCCGCAGTTCGGACCGCCCTTCTGCAGCTGGCCGGTAGAGTGCAGGTAGCGCGGGCCCACCTCCAGGCACGACACCACGCCGAACGCCTCGGCCACGCCGTGGCGGATGGACTCGAGCGCCTCGCGGCGCCCCTCGCCCGTGAACGGCAGAAACGCGTTCAGCGCGAAGAAGTCGCCCGGCTGGACCGACGAGAGCAGCGCGTAGAGGCTCGAGCGCATGTCATCGCAGCCCTCGAACATCGGCGCCTGGCGCACCTCGACGGTGCCCATGTGGATCTCGTCGGTGAAGTTCTCCTCGTAGTCGGGCGCAGGCTGGCCCTCGCGCAGGATGTCGAGCACCACGGCCTTCGCCGACGCCACGTCAGGCTGGTCGAACGGGCACACCTTCATGAGGTAGCCGCACATGGCGATGGCGTACTCCCACATGACGAAGTGCTCCGCGAGCTCCTCCACCGAGTCGATGCGGTAGTTCTGGCGCGGGATGGACGAGTCCACGTAGGCGAGGCTCATCTCGAAGTTGCGGCGCTCGTCCCACAGGTCGGTCTTGGTCTGGTACATGATGACGCTGCGGTCGCCCGGGTCCTCGGTCAGAAGCAGCGAGTCGATCTCGATGTTGGGCAGGATGCCCTGGCCCTCCTTGCCCACCGACTCGGCGACCAGCTGCTCGATCCACAGGCCGAGCACGCGCCCGCGCTTCGGCGTGAGGAACGAGAACTTGTTGCGCCCCGCATGGTAGTTGTCGTACAGAAACGCCGCCAGGTTGATGGCCGGGTTGTCGATGGCGTCCTCGCTGCAGCGCTGCTCGGCCTCCACGGCGTGCTCGATGAACGCGTCGAGGTTGATGCCCGCGAGCGCTGCCGGCAGAAGCCCGAACACGGAGAGCGCCGAGAAGCGCCCGCCCACGGTGGGCTCGCCGGAGAACACCGCGCGCCAGCCCTCAGCCTTCGCCTGCTTCTCCAGGTCAGAGCCCGGGTCCGTGATGGCGACCAAGTTCTTCGCCACCGCCTCCGCGCCGATCTCCTTGGCGAAGCTCTCGCGCAGCGCGCAGGCGAGCAGGCGCGGCTCGATGGTGCCGCCGCTCTTCGACGAGATCACGACCAGCGTGGTGGCGGGGTTGCACGCCGAGAGCAGCTCGCGCATGCGCACCGGCGAGTCGGAGTCGAGCGTGCGGAACTTGACGCGGTTGGAGTCCTGCTTGTTGTACTTGGTGATGGTCATGGGCGCCTGCGTGGAGCCGCCCTGCCCGATGAGCACCACCGTGTCGTACCCGTCGGCGACCACCTCGTCGGCAAACAACTGGATCTCGTCGATGGAGCACTGCGGATGGCTCGCCAGGTCGGCCCAGCCCATGAAGTTCTCGGCGCACTTCTGCGCCTGCTCAGAAAAGTCGTACAGCGTGGCGTCCTTCGCGAAGATGCGACTCGCCACGCACTCTTTCACCAGCGTCTTCGCTGACGGATAGAGCTTCTCCATTTCTCCGGAAATCATAGGTTCCTTCTTCTCGAGGCGCCCCTCTCCCCCGCTTCCCGGCAAGAGGCGCAAAAAGTCCAACTATGGAATTGCGAACATTCTAGCAAAGTACCTGCACGCAGCCTATTTCCCGCTCCGCGTGTGGCGTTTCTGTGAAACGAGAGGCGGCCAGCTGGCCGCCTCTCATCACGTGATGTCGTTTTTTCGGTTGTTCGCTACCGTCCTCGCGGCCCCTTGCGGTTCGCGCGCCGTCTCCGCGGCTTCGCGGCTTTACAGCCCTACAGCCCGAGGGCCTTCTTGAGGGCGCTCACGCGGCGGCGGGACACGGGGATCTTCTCCTCCACGCCGTTCAGAGTGAGCAGCAGCGTGCCACCGGAGACCGACTCGATCTCCTCGACCAAGGACAGGTTCACCAGATACCCGCGGTGCACGCGGAAGAACCCGTGGCCGTCCAGGCGCTTCTCCAGCTGCGCCAGGCTCACCGTGGAGAAGTAGCGGTCGGTGTCGGTCTGCAGGTACGCGTAGTCGTCGCGCGCCATGACGAAGCGGATCTTGTCGATGCCGATGAGGATCTTCTTGCCGCCCTTCTCAACCGGGATGCGCTCGGACTTCTGCGCCTGCATGTGCAGCGACACCTGCTCGCGCACGCGCGTGATGGCCTGCGCCAGGCGCTCGGTCTCGACGGGCTTCACCAGGTAGTCGATGGCGTTCACCTTGAACGCGTCGAGCGCGTGCTCGCTGTACGCCGTCACGAACACGACCGCCGGGGGGAACTTGAGGTGACGCAGCGCCTCGGCCAGCTGCAGGCCGGTTGCCTCGGGCATGTTCACGTCGAGGAACATGACATCACAGGGGTATTCTTTCAGCTTCTCGATGGCCTCGCGAACGCTGGCCGCCTCGGCGACCACTTCGACCTGGCCGACTTCATCTAAGAGGAAGCGGAGCTCTGAGCGCGCAGGCGCCTCGTCGTCAACGATGATTGCCTTGAGCACGTTTGCCTCCAAACACGGTACGGGAATGTAAAACTTCTCCCGTATTATAGAGCAGAACGGCGCCTTTCGCCGAAAAAGCATGGCGATATGTGTAGTTATTTTGATGATCGGCAAACGAGCGCAGACGCCGCTCGCGGAGAGAATGCGCCCGCTCGCTTCCGAATGCCCGCCGTTCGCCGCGCCCGCTTGCGGGACGCGGACGCGGCGGGGCTGCGCGGGCGGGCGCCGCTGGGGCGTCGCGCGGGCGGGCGCCGCTGGGGCGTCCTGGCTTGCGACCAGATCCTTCGACTTCGCGCCCTGCGGGCGCTCCGCTCAGGATGACACGGGCGAACCGGGGGTGGGAGGCTGGCGCGCCCGCCGTGCGCTTGCGCCCGCCGCACTCGCCTCCCAGCGCGCCTGCGCCCGCCGCACGTTTCCGTTCGCCGCGCCCGCTCGCGCTGCGCTACCCGAGGTCGAGCTGCTGCAGGTCGAACAGCGCCAGCGCGTAGATCTTGAACGCGGTCTGGAGCTGCGCGATGCTCACGGTCTCGTCGGGGCCGTGTATGCCGCCGGCCCACGCGGGCATCTCGAGCCACGGCATCTCGGGGCCGAAGCTCGCGCCGCGCGTGAACTCGCGCGCGTACGTGCCGCCACCGATGGTGAACGCCTCGCGCGACTCGCCGGTCACGTCGTTGTACGCGGCGAGCAGCGCCTGGATCTCGGGCGTGTCGGGCTCCACGAGGAACGGCTCCATGAGCAGGGTCCGCTCGAACTCAGCGCCGATGGGGTCGGTGAGCGCCGTCAGCGCCGCCGTGATCCCCTCGGGCGTGATCGACGTGGGGAAGCGGGAGTCCATCGTCTGCACGAGGCGCCCGTCGGAAAGCGCGATGGTGCCGCCGATCACCGTGAGCGGGCCGAAGTAGTCGTCGGACGTTGCGATGCCCACGCCCGAGCCGTCGGTGGCGCTAAGGAGTCGCTGGTCGAAGGCGAGGAAGGCGCGCTCAGCCTCGTTGCACAGCGCGTTTTCGAGCAGGTAGTCCACGATGAGCGCGATCGCGTTCACGCCGGTCTCGGGCATGGCCGCGTGCGCGCTCTTGCCCGCGGCCTCGATGCGCGTGAGGCCCGGGCCCGCCGGCGTCACGGTCAGCCGCTCGGCGGGAGGCAGGCTCGCCGCGTCCGCCCGCACCACCGCGTGCGCCTGCCCCGGCACCGCGTTGGTGGCCGCCCCGCCCTCGAACTCCACGATGGCGCCGTCGCCGAGCGGCGCGCTCGTGATGCGCGCGTCGAAGCCGCCCTTCTCGCCGTAGCACACGGGGAACTCCGCGTCAGGCGTGAACAGGAACGTCGGGTCGGCGTAGCGCGCACGGTAGTAGGGGACGTCGCCCATGCCCGACTCCTCGTTCGCGCCGAAGAGGAAGCGCACCGTGTGGCGCAGCGGCAGGCCGAGGCCCGCGAGGAAGCGCATGGCGTGCAGCGCCACCACCGAGGGGCCCTTGTCGTCGAGCACGCCGCGCCCCACGAGGCAGCCCTCCTTGACCGTGACGTCGTAGGGCTCGAAGCTCCAGCCCGGGCCCGCCGGCACCACGTCCATGTGCCCGATGATGCCGATCTGCGTGCCGGCCGTGCCCTCGAGGTCAGCGAAGCCCATGTAGCCGTCGACGTCACTCGTCGCAAACCCCATGTCCGAGGCGATGCCGAGCACCGCGTCGAGCGCGGCGCGCGGGCCCGGCCCGAAGGGCGCGCCGGGAGCCGCGGCGCCGAGGTCCTCGAAGCTCGGGATGCGCACCAGCGTGGTGATGTCCTCGAGCATGGTAGGCCAGTTCTCTTCCACGTACTTATCGGCGGCGGTCATGACGTCGTTGCGTTCCATGGGCTTTCCTTTCGTCGGAGGGTTGCGTCAGGATGGCGCGTCGGGCGGTGCGATGGGCGGTGCGATGGAGCGTCGGCAGAGCGTCGGTAGAGCGCGTGGCAGAACGTTGGCGGGACGTCACGTCAGGCGTTGCAGGTGAGCGCCCCGTCAGGGCATTGCGGTGGAGCGTTTGCAGCAAGGTGCTGCGCCAGGTGCAGCGAAGCGCTGCGCCAAGATGTCGCGTCATAAGCGCTACCCTCCATTATGGCGGCTCGGCGCCGAAAAAGCACGCAGAACAGGGAATTGTTTTTCACCCGGAATCACGTCGAGCCCTCGACGCTGCGCAGCCGTTCCGCTATACTGGGTCGATGCGCCCGGGTGGTGGAACGGCAGACACGTCGGTCTCAAAAACCGATGCCGAAAGGTGTGTGGGTTCGAATCCCACCCCGGGCACCATCTTCTTCTTCTTCGCAATCCCACGCAACATGCCGCCAAGCGAAAGCCTCCCAGCCGCATCCAACCTGCCGCTGACTAACTCGAGCCGCTTCAACGTCCTGCCCCACATCAAGGTCCGCATGTCTGCACTTACCCGTGCAAACCCTGTCGAGATTTAACTTGGTTCCTCATTTTCGGCAAAACACTGTCGAAAATGAATGGTTTTTTAACTCAGTTTTTCATTTTTCACGTAAACCTGTCGAGACTCGACTTACTTTTAGCTCAAGTTATTGTGTCGAGTCGCATAACGAAATCTGGGAAAGCCATGGCCTACACTCCTTTGAAGAAGATCTTTCACATTGACTTCGTTCGCTACGAAGAGACGTACACGATGCGCTTCTCTTCTGAAGAGGCCGTCAAGGTCAGCATGAACGTGTCGGGCGACCCCGCCTTCTTCCTCATCCCGAGCGAGGCTTATCGAAACGAAGTTGAGGCCGCTCGCCTCGACAAGGAGATATACAAGCTCATTCACTCGCTTCCCCCGAAGGCCATAGGCGACTACATGAACTCATGCCTCATCGACGAGATTGTTCTCACCAACGAGATCGAGGGGGTGAATTCGACACGTCGGGAAATCGGCGAAGTGCTCGAGAGGCTCAAGCAGAACGACAAACGCGGGCGATTCAATGGCCTCGTGCAAAAGTACCTGATGCTCGCCGGCAGACGCGAAATCCCCGTCAGCTCGTGCGAAGACATCCGCGCCATCTACGACGACCTCGTCCTCGACGAGGTGCTCGCCGCCGACGCAGGCAACGCTCCCGACGGCGACCTCTTCCGCAAAGGCTCCGTCAGCGTATGCGACGCAACGGGAATTCCCATACATCAGGGCATCGAGCCAGAGAGCAGGATAAAAGCCTGTCTGGACGAAGCGCTTCTGATGCTGCACAGCGAGGATATCCCCCTCCTCGCGCGCCTGTCGGCGTTTCACTTCCTCTTCGGCTACATCCACCCCTTCTACGACGGCAATGGGCGAACCAATCGCTTCATCAGCAGCTCCATGCTCTCACAACACTTCGAGCCGCTCGTAGGGCTCAGGCTCTCCTATTCCGTGAAGCAGGGCATCAGAAAATACTACAAGGCTTACTCAACCTGCGAGCACAAGCTGAACAAAGGCGACGTGACGCCCTTCGTTATCGCCTTCTCCGATCTTGTCGTCGACGCCATGAGAAGCATGCGCGACTCGCTGGCCGACAGAAAAACGCGCCTCGAGAGATGCGAGGAAGCCCTTCGGAAGGCGATGCTCGACGAGCGCGAGGAAACGCTCCGCATGGCAAGTGCCCTCTGCGCAGCGGCCCTGTTCGCCGACTACGGGACGACGGCAGTCGACCTCGGCAAAGACTTCGGCATCTCGAGGCAAACGGTCTACAAGAGGATGGAACCGCTCAAAAGGCAAGGCCTTGTGGTCTCCGAGAAAGTCGGCGTCAAAACATATTACCGACTCGATGTGAAATCCCTGCTGGCGAAATCGGAATCGAAGTAACCCCCCAGCAGAGAGAAGGGTAGCGTGCTCATTGTTGGTGTTTGGCGATTCCGCTTTGGAGAGCAGGCCGTAGGGACTGGTCGAGAAAGCGGAACATCATCTAGAGCATGATCTACACGCATGATGAGCCGCATCGCGCCTCAGACAAGGAAAACCGTTCCGGGAGCTTGAGCCGATTTTAACTTTCTGGAATGCTCTTGCCGACCGCGCTAGGCGGAGGGAATGCGGCCAGATGCACAATCGCCCGCCCACGCTCAGCGCCGGCGGGCGCTTTGCTGTCCTGCCCGCTCTGGCAGAAACCGACGCAACGATCGTGCTACGATGAGGTAATACCGAATAGGGCTACCGCAGATAGGGCTAACATTGGACAGGGTGTTCGTGCTGGACAGGGTGACGGAGCGCCATCCCGAGCTGACGAAGGAGGACGCCGCCCATGCCTGGGAGTTCTGCATCACCTCGCCTGTCGGTCGCCGGCAACGTTACCGACAACGACCCTTTTCCATCCACCCCTCAAGTGATCCTGGATGAAATGAGGCCGTTATCGGCGATTTCTTGGAAAAAGTGGATGCAAAAGCGCCGTTGTCGGTGATTTTCGGGACTCGAACCGCCGATAACGGGCGTTTTCCATCCATGTTTTCAAAACTGTGGATGCAAAAAGGGCGTTGTCGGTCACTCGGGTCTCAAGGATGCGAAGAGGCTGCATCGGCTTCCAGCGGCCCCTCGACTTTGCGGAGTGGCCTGCTTGAAAGGATTCAAGAGCATCGAAGGGCGCGCAGGCTGCGGGGTCGACCTATGACGCGCTGCAGGAGTCGGCCTAGGGGAGCTTGCGGGAGTCGACCTATGGCATGCTACAGGAGCCGGCCTATGGGAGCTTGCGGGAGTCGAGCCAGATGCTCGCCGCCTTCTTCACGTTCCCCATGACGAGTTCTATGTCCTCAGGTGCGGCGTCGTTTACGTGGATGCCCGCCGTGACGGACGCCACCTCCCCCGTCCCCAGGGCGAGGGCGGTCGCAACCGACGCGGCTGCCAGGACATCCTTATGCCCGGGAACGCAAATCTGGGACACGTCGCACGTCAGCCCGTCTCCATTTGAGCGCGGTCGGGGCACCGCAACGGCCACGCCCCCCACATGGGGCTCGTCGCCGCCTGAGAGGAACGCGCACAGGCCACGTCCCCTCGTCTCCGCAACCTCGAGCCTGACCCTCAAGGACCCTTCGCCAACTTCAACGCAGGCCATGTCACTCGCCCCCGCTTACCGTTAGAGACTCCTGGTCGCCCAAGCCCGCGCTCCCGCGCGATGACGCGCCTGCCGCAGCAGGCGCCTTCGCGCCGCACGCGCTGCAGACGCTCGCCCCCTTCTCAAGGACGGCCCCGCAGAACAGGCACTTCCGAGGCGCGTCGTAGAACGCCTGCATCTCAGGCGACAGCGGCTTTCCGCAGCGGCCGCACCCCATGCAAAACAGGCACACGCTACTTCTCGCCCCCCTTCGTCACGCCCTCCCACGGCTGGAAACGATCGTAGTCAAGGTCGAACTGCATGAGGATCTTCCCGATGACGTGGTCGACCTGATCGACCGCCGTCGGGTAGCTGCTGTAGAAGGTGAGCATGGGGGGTATGATCGTGCAGCCCAGCTCGGCAGCTGAGAGCAGGTTTCTGCAATGCACCTTCCCGAGGGGCATCTCGCGCGGGACCAGGATCACCTTGCGGTTCTCCTTGAGGCAGACGTCCGCAGACCGCACGATGAGATTCTCGGCGTATCCGCACGCGATGGCCGAGAGGGTCTTCATGCTGCAGGGAACGACGACCATCCCGTCCGTCTTGTACGAGCCGCTCGAGATGCTCGCGCCCAGGTTGCCGTTGTCGTATACGACGTCAGCCGCCCCGCACAGCTCCTCGTACGAGATGCCGCTCTCCAAGGCAAGGGTCACCTTGGCGCCCTCGCTGACCACCAGATGGCTCTCCACCTCGGGAAACTGCCTCAAGGCCTGGAGGAGCCGGTACCCCATGCAAACCCCGGTCGCCCCCGTGATGCCGACGATGATCCTCATGCAGCACCTCCCTTTTCCACATCGCCTCACCTGCGGTCTCGCTCAAGCCCCTGCGCCCGCGAACCCCGCTCACAGCAGAGTCCACGGGCGCAGGCGCGTCAACCTCAAGCGCCTCGCCTACACGAAGCGCCCCAGATGCGCGATGTCCTCGTTCGTCATCTGGAACCGCGGATCCCTCTTCGCGGGATCCAATATGTAGTCCTGCTCGCTCGTTCGCCAGTTGTAGTGGCACGTCGAGCATGCGTAGACTTCCCAGGCGCCGCTTCCGTCAGGCGCGTCGGCTACTTTCTCCGCGGTGTCGTTACCGCAACGCAAGCACTTCATTCAGGTCTCCCTTCCTTACCCGCGGAGCCCCGCCAGAAGCTCCTTGAGCAGGGCCGCCTTCTCCGTCGTGTCGATCTCGATCTGCTGCACGTCCCTCATGTGGTCGGGATGAACCGGGGTCGTCGCGTCGATCATCACGCGACCCGAGACGCCGACGGGGTCGTTGCTGGGATCGAGGCCCATTCCGATGTCGTAAGGCGCGATGATGATGTCCTTGTCGGGGCGAACCCTAAACGCCATCTTGGTGAACACCTGCTCGTAGTCGAAGGGGTCCACCCAAGGGTCGACCACGATGATGATCTTGCCGTGGCCGAGGCCGGCCGAGGACGACGCCGCGTTGTACGCGACGGCCTTCGCGAAGTTCCCGAAGCGGTTCTTCGCCGCGATGATGAGCACCATGCCGTGGGCGACCATGGCGTTCACGGCGACGATCTCGTTCGGCATGCGCTCGCGGATGGCCTCCGTGTTGGAGATGCACGTGATGAGGTTCGACATGCAGTTCCCCTCGGCATGGCCGTCGCCCAGGTACAGCTCCTCCCAGATGGGGTCCTTGCGATGCGTTATGCGCGTGATCTTCACGCGGCACTGGTTCCTGACGCCCGAGTAGGTACCGGGGAACTCGCCGAACGGCCCCTCGGGCTCACGCACCCCGCACAGGACCTCGCCCTCGAGCACGTACTCGCTGTAGGCGGGCACCGGAAGCCCTGCGCTCGTCTTCGCCAGCTTCAGCATGGAGCCCTGCAGGCCTGCGGCATACTTGAACTCGGACTGGTCCGGGTTCAGCGGGATGCAGGCAAGGGACGACACGGCGGGCGGCGCGCCGACGCATATCGCGATGGGCATGTTCTCGCCGGCAGCCTCGTACTTGCGCAGATGCGAGGCCCCGTCGTGGTCGAACATCACCTGGAGGCCGCACATGTTGCGCTCTTGGACCTGGACGCGGTACATGCCGATGTTCGTCAGGTCGAGGTTCTCGGGATCATCGCGGTCAACCGTCACGATCGCCGGCTTCGCGATGTAGAACCCTCCGTCGCCGACGTTCGAGCGGAACACGGGGAAGTCGTACAAGTTGACGTCGTCGCCCTCGATGACCTCTTCCTGGCAAGGAGCGTTGTCGATGAACTTCACGCGACCGCGGCTGCACTTCGGCCAGCGCTTCTCCATGATCTTGTACTTCTCATAGACCGTCGTGTTCTCGTCGACGTCGAAGGCCGTCGCCCAGTTCTTCCAGCTGGCCAGCGTGTTCATCACCATGCGCTGACCCTTGAAGCCCCTCATGTTCTCGAACACGAGCGCCGGCCCCGCTTCGGGGTCAGCCAGCGCCGCCTTCGCGAACTGCGCCGCATCCGGCTCGACGTCAATCTCGTCGCAGACGTGCACGACCTGGTTCTTCGCCTCAAGCGCCTGGATGAGCCCGCGCAAGTCGACTATTCCCATATGCAACCTCCTTTGTCGCCTGTGGTATCTGGGAGACAAGCTGCCTCCGACATGCTGCCGTGCAGAGAGGCGGAGGCATGGCGAAAGCGGCCCGCCGATCGTTGAGCTTGTCACTCATCAATCGGAAGACGCTGCGACGCTGCCCGCTCCGCACGCAACCCAAGTTAAAGCCCCGTCGCTTGGGCCGCATCGTGCATCTTGCTCGAAATGCCCGCAAACGCCATGGCGTAAAACACCTGATTTATCATGCTATGCCTTTGACCTGGTCATTTGGGAGATCGGACCCCCTCGCGAAGAGGCCTCTTCCCGTTTATAATAAGTAATGGCGCGCATTCCGCGCCCCCTCAGGCTTCACGCCTTGACGCTTGACAACATCCAGAAGACATCCGTCACCCATTAACCGCCTGCCTCGTTGACGGTTTCTTCACCTATGACATAGAGCGTCGGGGGACGCAAGGTCTCGCGGCTCTCGATGCTTAGCATAATGAGCTCATGCGCACGCAAAAAAAAGGGGGGGGGGAGCGAGCATGAGAACAAACGAACAGCGCTTGAATCCGCCCGAGGAAAGGACGGCAGGGCCAAGGCTCTCTTTCTGCCTTGTCGGATTCGGCTTCTACCAAGCTTGGTTCGCGATGCTGCACAAGACGGCTATCCTGACTCCGCTCTCGGGACTTGACGGCGCGCCTTTCATCACGCTTCGCTTAGTCGGGATCATCTGCCAAACGATCGTCATCCTCGCCCTGTACCTCCTCTTCAGGAAAGCCGCTGCGTCTCCCGAAGACGGCCAGAGGCTCTGCCTCCTCGGAAGCCTGCTCGGCGTGCTCTCCACGCTGCTCATCGCAGCTGGCGGCAACCTGAGCGGCATTCTCGGAACGGCGGCGAGCGTCCTCGGCTGGCTGGCATGGGGCGTTGCCAGCGCGCTGATCATATTCCTCTGGATGAGGATCTACTGCGTCGCGAACACGCAGGAGCTCTGCCTGTACCTCTCCGGCTCGCTGCTCATCAGCGCAGCCGTCGTCTTTCTGCTCTGCAACCTGCCCGCCGTCATCGCCATCACCATCGCGCCCGCCCTTCCCCTAGGCGCGGCAGCCCTCTCCGTCCAAGCCGACCGAAGCCTCGGCCGCAGCGAGACGGCCTCCCAGACGCACGACGCCGCGAGCGAGGGCAAGACCATCGCCAAGAACGCCCTGGGCCTCTTCGCAGCCATCGCAATCTACGCGTTGATCGACTATGCGCTGGTCGAGCCCTTGGAGACGCGCCGTGGCTTGGGAATCGAGTCAAGCGGGGGCTTCATGCTCCTCGCCCCCGGCATCGTAGGGACGGCGCTCTTCGCGTTCTCGTGGCTCTCCTCCAGCAGGGCGTCCTACATCAAGCTCTACCGGTTCATCCTCCCGACCATAGCCCTCTCCCTGTTCATCTTCCCGTTCGCCTCGGGCTCGTCCCTCATCGCAGCCGGGCTCATAGGGACGCTCGGGTTCCAGTGCTTCAACATCATATCGATCATGCTCATCGCCGCCGTGGCGCAGCGAAACGGGCAGTCCACGTTCGGCTCGCTGCTGCTCGGACGCCTCTTCCAGAACGTCGGCATGGCGGCAGGCGGCGTCATGGGAGGCCTTCTGGCCGCGTTCGAGCTGTTCAAGGACAAGGACCTCTTCGCGTTCCTCTGCCTCGGCTCCGCCCTGGCGTTCATCGTCATCACCTCGACGCTTCTGCGCGAGGAGGTCCTGTTCGGATACAGGATCGACCTGGACCAAGGCGAAGAGGGCGCGAAGGGCGCGCCCGCCGACGCTCCCCGGGAAACCGTCGTCCTCCCCTCGTCGGAGGAGATCTTCCAGGAGAAGGTCCGGCGAGTCGCCACCCGCTACAAGCTGACGGCACGCGAGACTGAGGTCTTCTTCCTACTTGCGAAGGGGCGGTCGAACAAGCTGATCCAAGAGAGGCTCGTCATATCTCCCCACACCGTCGACTCCCACATCTCCCACATCTACCGCAAGTGCGGGGTTCACTCTCGCCAGGAGATCATGGACTTCATCGAGCAGGAGCACATCGAGGTACAGGAGCTCGTCGCGACGAAGGACCAGCCGCCGGTGCTCTGACCGCCCGGCCGCGCGCCGAAGGCCTAGGGCCCAAGGCACGTAAAATCAAGGCGCGCAAAAAAGGGCGATGCGCAGCTCGGCGCATCGCCCTCCCCCCAACGAGCCTCAAAGGCCGGCGAGAACTACCTCTTGAGAACTACCTCTTGCCGTAGTTCCCCTTGCCCTGACCGCGAATCTTCTTGAGGTGCTCGAGGAACTGCTCGCCCTTCATGAGCTTCGCATGGTCGTACTTCTCGTAGTGAACGAGGTCCTCGAGGGGGAAGCGCCGCGGCGGACCGGGCTGGTACGCGCGATGCCCCACGGGAACCATGGTGTACAGGCGAACCGGCTCCGGGATGTCCAGCACCTTCCGGTATCCGTCTTGGGAGTTCGTGTCGATGCGCGCGGAGCTGAGCCCCAGGGACGCGGCTGCGAGCTGCGTGAGCATGGACACGTGGCCCATGGAGCACGACAGGACGCTCACGCTTCCGTCCGCCAGGTTGGCGCGCGCCGACAGGACGGACCCGAACTGCTTGCGCGGGTCGTAGCAGATCGCGATCATGGCAGGGGCGTCAGCCCACCCCGTCGCACGCACCATCTGCTCCTCGATCTCCTCGGGCGGGTAGTTGAAGTAGGGATGCCGGTACTCCGGATCGCGCTGCTGCTCAAGCCAGTACGTGAACTGGTAGTCGTCGCTGACGTACACCTCGCGGAGCTTGCGCATGGTCTCCTTGTCCTTGATGATGATGAACTCCCACGGCTGGGAATTCGCACCGGACATCGCAAGGCGCGCTGCGTCAACGATCTTGAGCAGATCTTCGTCAGACACGGGCTCGTCGGTGAACTTGCGGATGCTTCGACGCCAGTTAAGCGTCTGCATGAGCGCATCATAGGTATGCGGAGTCTCAACAGGTTCCATATCTTTCCCTTTCCTTCCGTCGCCTTACGCAACGGATCTTGCCGTCAGGCGCGCGTCGAAGCGCGCCTGACTATGCCGACAACGTGCGAGCCGATAGGCGCCAGCTACAGAATGCCCACGCTGACGAGGAACGGCCACCACAGGTAGAACAGGATCGGCGTGGCGATCACCTTGCCGACCACGACGATGAGCTGGTACTTGATGTAGTCGCCCTGGGTGTAGCACCCGTAGTCCGCGCAGACGAGCGGGGCGGGCGCATGGTAGTACATGACCGTCGGCTGCATGTACCCCTGGAGAAGAGCCGCGTACACGGGGGGCAGGCCCAGACCGGACGCGATGGGGAACATGAACGGGACGAACAGCAGCGGCGAGCCGATCGCGAGGCCGAGCCAAGCGGTGATCTGGGCAAGCAGCCACAGGAAGATGACGAAGCCGAGCGAGCCGCTGAAGAACGGCATCATGCTGTTGAACAGCGTCGTGAACGCCTCGTTCATCCCGACGGCCTCCATCATGCTCGGGATGCCGAGGACGGCGCCCACGAACAGGATGATGGGCCAGTTGATCTTCTTGATCGTGTCGCGGAACTCGAGGCAGCCGATGCGCGGCAGCATGGCGACGATGGCCACGCCGAGGGCCGTGATGGCAACGTGGATGTGCGTGAAGGCGTTGGTCACCCACAGGACGAGCGCCACGAGGAAGAGGATGCAAGCCTTCTTCTCGTCAGCGCTGAACTTGCCCATGTCCTTGAGCTGTCGGATGATCTCCTCGCGACCGCCCTCGATGGTGGTCTTCTCAGGCTTCAGGAACACCTTGTAGGAGACGAGCACGATCACGGAGACGATGATGGTGTCCGGGAGGATCGCCAGGAACCAGCCGAGCCAGCTGATGCCGATGCCCGCGTCTTCGAGGCAGCCGAGCAGAACCAGGTTGTGCGAAGACCCCGACATCGACTCGTTGCCGCAGAGCAGCACGAAGATCGGAACCGTCAGCATGAGCATCTTGGCCACGTTGCTCTTCTCGTCCACGCCGTACAGCTTGATGAGCGGGTAGACCTGCGCGCCGAGGAGCAGGGACAGCACCGTGCCGGAAGGCACGACGAGCGTGAGCAGGAACGCCAGCACGATGACGCAGATGACGACCTTCCAGATGCTGAGCGACTTGCCGCCGAAGAGCTTGACGATGGTCAGGGTGATCCTCTTGTCGAGGCCCGACGTGGCGATCATGCGCCCGATGATCAGGCCGCCGACCAAGAACCAGGTCGTCGAGGACTGGAAGCCGCTCACGCCCACTTGCAGCTTCACGATGCCCAGGATGACGGGCAAGAACATCATCAGCATGCCCGTCAGCTCGGCGGGGATGGGGTTGAAGATCCAGAAGATCAGGCAGAGCGCGAACACGGCGAGCATGTGCATGCCGTTCGCCTCGAGGCCCAGCACCGGCGGCGCGAACCAGACGGCGATGAGAACGACGATGCCGAGCACGAACCCGAAGATCTCAAACGGCGTGCTCAGGGGCTTCTTCTTCGGACGCCCTCCCGGCCCTCCTCCACCAGGCTTTCCGGGACCTTTTCCAGAAGGGGCCGCGGCCTCCTTCGGCTTCTCCTGCGCTGGCAGCGCAGTTGCTGGAGCAGCAGTCGCTGTCGCAGCAGAGCTCTCGTCCTTCATTTTCCCTCCTTTTCCTTAGGTTGAAAGCGAGTCGCTACATCGATTGGCCTCAAGGGAAAGCTCGGATGAGGGCGCGCCAGGCCCAAGCACCGCGACCATCCTCCCCTCCCCCAGGAAAACCAACCGCACCTTGAACTCTAGGAAATGCGAAGGGGCGCTCCATCACCCGAATGCCCTGATACCTCGAAGAGGCGCCCATGAAGTTGGCGCACTTCCCCCATGAGGCGCCGCGAAGCGGACATCAGGTGCAATCCCCCATCTGTTTCAGGTGCCGTCAGTGATGATCCACGGCGGGCAATGAGTTATTTTGCATGCGTCATGCGGACGCCAAGCCGTCGAGCGCAGGCGCCCGCAGCGACCCGCAGCGTCTTCTCAGAAGGAGGCTCCCATGAAAGAGCATTGGAACAGCGGGGCGGACTGCCCGGGCAAAGACGTTCTCGAGGAAGCGATCCGAGGCAGGGTGACCGCCAACCGCAAGAACAGCGTGAAGTACATCGCCGCCACCTTCATCTTCGCCGCCGTGCTCTGCGCGCTCTCCGGCGAAAGCTACGCCCTGCTGGCCGCCGCCGCGTTCTCCATCGCGATCGTCCTCGTCATGACGTCTCGCGACAAGCGCTGCCTCGAGGTGTCGAGCAGCATCGCCGACGGGGACTTCCAATGGGTCGTCGGGAAGCTCGAGAACAAGTACCGCCGCGACCTTCTCGACATCAGCTCCTCCACTCCCGCCTACCAGATCCGGTGCAGAGGGCAGTGGATCGAGTCGGACGTCACCACGTACATGGACTGCAAGGTTGGCGAGCGCATCATCCTCGTCACCACGGACGAGCAGACCATCGGAGTCCCCTTCCCTGAGACCCTGAAGCTCAAGTGCGGGGAGCTTCTGCCCCGGCAGGCGTGAGCGCTCTTCTTCGATGATGCGCCTTTAAGTCTCTGACCTGGTGTTTCTTTGCCCATGCACCACCTTTGAAGCGCCATATCAGGTGTTTTCCACGATGCGCGCCCAGGCGGTTTGGCGGCTTACCGCTGATGCGCTCACGAGCCCTGGCTCCTATTCTTGGGTCGAGGATCTTCGCTTGAAGCCGACGGATCTGCATGTTCGCGAAAGACAGGTGCCGGCCGGAAGCCTTCGGTCGGCGCTCTTCAGGCCCTCGCAACGTGCGGAGCGAAAACCTCCTTGCCACGAAGCGCGGCGGCTGATCCTCGAGAGAATCCTGAGAGAAAGGAGAGGTCTGTAATGTCTGGAAGGCCATTGACCAAGAAGGAAGACATCATTCAGGTTCCTCACGTGCACAAGGAGCACCAGTGGCAGGAGGGCGACCTCACCGTCACGCGCGGCAGCGGCTGGTCGGGCCCCGGCTGCCATGACGGCTGCGGCGTGCTCATGTACACCGACAAGGACGGCAAGCTCGTCAAGGTCGAGGGCGACCCCGAGAACCCCTACAACCAGGGCCGCCTCTGCGTCCGATGCCTGAACCTTCCCGAGGTCGTCAACAGCGAGTACCGCCTGAAGTACCCCATGAAGCGCGCCCGCGACCAGCGCGGCAACCCCGACGCGTGGGAGCGCATCAGCTGGGACGAGGCCATCGACATCGTGGTCACCAAGCTGACCGAGATCAAGGAGACCTACGGGCCCGAGACCGTGTGCTTCTACCAGGGCACCGGCCGCGACATCAGCGCCTACCTCACCCGCATCTGCTACGCCTACGGCAGCTCGAACTACTGCTACGCGCTCGACGGCCAGTCCTGCTGGATCCCGCGCATGGCCGCCGGCTTCGCCACCGCGGGCGGCTTCTACGTCATGGACTGCTCCCAGCAGTTCCCCGACCGCTACGAGAACCCCGAGTGGCGCAGGCCCGAGACCGTCATCCTGTGGGGCAACAACCCCGTCGTCGCGAACGCCGACGGCTTCTACGGCCACTGGTTCACCGACATCCTCAAGCGCGGGAGCAAGCTCATCGTGGTCGACCCGCGCATCACGTGGCTCGCGACCAAGGCGGACATCGTCCTGCAGATCCGCCCCGAGACCGACGCGGCGCTCGCCCTCGGCATGCTCAACGTGATCATCAACGAGGACCTCTACGACCATGACTTCGTCGACCGCTGGACCTACGGCTTCGAGGCCCTGCGCGAGCGCGTCCAGGAGTACCCCGTCGACAAGGTGGCCGAGATCTGCTGGGTCGACCCCGAGAAGATCCGCGCCGCCGCCCGCATGTTCGCGACCAACGGCCCCGGCGCCATCCAGATGGGCTTGGCCATCGACATGTCCCGCGTGGGCATCCCCGCCGCGCACGCCGTCAGCGCCATCTACCAGATCTGCGGCTACGTGGACATCCCCGGCGGCATGACCCCCGTCGTCACCTTCCTGCTCCCCGACCAGTCCTCCGGCAACGAGTGGGTCACCGAGAAGGCCGCCAAGGCCCGCCTGGGCATCGACAAGTACCCGCTGCTCTCGTTCGGCGTGCAGCTCGCCTCCACCGAGGAGGTGCTCAAGGCCATCGAGACGGGCATCCCCTACAAGCCGCGCGCCTGCTGGTTCATGCAGACCAACATCCTGACCTGCACCTCCGCCGAGCCCCAGCGCGTGAAGAAGGCCTACGAGACGGTCGACTTCATCCTCGCGAACGAGCTGTTCATGACGCCGTCGGTGCAGGCCCTGTGCGACCTGGTCCTCCCCGCGCAGACCTACCCCGAGCGCAACGGCATCGTCGCCGGCTGCGGCATGCAGCGCGCCGAGGCCATCAACAAGGCGTGCGACGCCATCGGCGAAAGCAAGTCCGACCCCGAGATCGTCCTCGAGATCGGCCGTCGCCTGAACCCCGCCGCGTTCCCGTGGGACACCGTCGAGGAGATGTTCGGCGCCATGTGCGTCGAGGGCGGCCGCGACCTGACCTTCAAGGACCTCCAGGAGGTCTCGCCCGGGTTCCTCCCCTTCACGTACAAGAAGCATGAGAAGGGCCTCATGCGCCCCGACGGCCAGCCGGGCTTCATGACCGCGACGGGACGCCTCGAGCTCTACTCGAACTTCTTCGAGCAGGCCTGCCGGATCAACCCCATGCCCTACTACGAGGAGCCGACCTTCTCGCCCATCTCCACCCCCGAGGAGTTCGAGAAGTACCCGCTGATCCTCATCACCGGCGCCCGCAACGCGGCCATGTTCCACTCGGAGCACCGGCATCCGGGCCGCCTGCGCGACATGAACCCCGACCCGCGCGTCGAGATCAACCCCGAGACCGCCGAGAAGTACGGCGTCAAGGACGGCGACTGGGTGTGGCTGGAGAACTCCATCGGCAAGGCCCAGAGCAAGGTGAAGGTCGTCCCCACCATCAAGCCCGGCATCCTGAGCGCCGACCACGCGTGGTGGCGCCCCGAGGGCGATCCCAACGACCTGTACGGCATCGAGAAGCTCAACATCAACAACCTTCTCGTCCACCATCCCGGCGACTCCGGGTTCGGCGCCGACTACAAGGCGCTTATCTGCAAGATCTACAAGCTCGAGGAAGGTGAGCAGCATGCCTAAGGGAATTTTGGTCGACTACGAGTGGTGCTCCGGCTGCCGCGCCTGCGAGATGGCGTGTCGCGTCGAGCACGACTTCCCGAAGGGGGAGAACGGCATCATGGTGGTCCAAGCCGGGCCCTACCAGGTCTCCGAGGGCGAGGACAACTGGGTGTGGATCAACATGCCGGTGTTCACCGACCAGTGCAACCTGTGCGCCGAGCGCCAAGGGAAGGGCAAGCTCCCCACCTGCGTGCACCACTGCCAGGCGGCGATCATGAAGTACGGCGAGCTCGACGAGCTGCAGGCCGATCTTGCCGCCAAGCCCAAGCAGGTCCTCTACTCGCTCAGGTAGCTGTTCTGGTAGCAGGGGCCCCTTCTCACTCGAGCAGCCGCTCGGGCAGCAGAGGTCCCCTGCTCGCTCAGGCAGCATCAGCCGAGCGTTGAGGAGCAGGCGGTCGCCCATCCCCTCCCTTGTCGAGCTTCCGCCTGCTTTTCGCAAACAGCGCCCGCCCGCGCTCAGCGCCGGCGGGCGCTTTGCCAACTAGTCGGCGATTTTGTAGGTGCGGCTGACACTCTGCCCTTCGGCCACCACGATTCCCTTGTCGGCAAGTCGCCTGAGAACGTCACCGAGCGTCCTGCGCTTCATGCCCAACCCCTCGACTATCGCCGCCGCACCTGTTTCGCCGTGTCCGATAAGGTATTTGCACACAGCACGCTCGCTCTTGCCGAGCGCACCCCACGAGATCCTGTCGCCACAGCCGCCTTCCCTGTCTTGCTGACGGATTGCTGGCGGATTGCTGGCGAGCTTTCCGCTCGCTTCGCCAGCTCGAATTCTCAAGAACTCCTCGTTGATGCAGGCGGCGGCCATGGTGTAGTCATCGGTTTCGTTGTCCGGCGTGAATACAAGTGGGGGCGAACCGTTTGCTGCCATCGCGCGCTTCGCGCGGCGTATGCCCGATCCGTACGACTCAACGAGATCGAGGGCAAAGAACATATCCCTTATCTCGGGGCTCAGGTAGCCGCGACTGTCGAAGTCCTCGCGCTCGTTCAAGTCCCGTATGGTTACCGGCGGCAGCGGGCGGTTGTAGTTGACGAACGTCATCTTGTCGGGATATTTTATAAAGATAAGCAGCAAACGCGCACGGTACCGCCCGATTGATTGCTAGCGCCAATCGGACTTGTTTCTCACCGTGACCAGAAAAGGAATCACAAGAGACCTGAGCAAAACTGCACTTGAGATGGGCATTGATGAGCACTCATGTGTCTGGCACTTACCAGCTCTCGGCTACTCGATTACGTGCCAATGTCCCGACTTGTTCGATCCTACGCGCTCAATGGCCCCTGCCTTCTTCAGCGCCGCCACGGCTCTGTCAATGCTGCTTTCGCTGACGTCGAGAAGGGTTGCCAGGCGTGCCTTCGTAATGTTCGGATCGCTCCTCATAGCTGAGAGCACACGATCATGGAGCTTTTCTTTTGCAGATGGAGAGAGCTTTTGGGCTGACACGGGGCCCTTTTCATCCACGTTCCCATTCACCCTGGTAAACGGTATCGTCACCACAATGGAAGTCTCCCGGAATTCGAAGGACGACCGGCCGCAGCGCTCGACGATCCTGGGGACGCCACGTCCTGTTTTTTCGCTGATATGGAGTTGAAGGAAGATTTCCGAGAGCTTTCTATTCACTGGTACGGACTCGCCTGCAAAGAACCCACGCATGGTCTGACGCGGTGGCAACGTGCCGCGCGAGAGGATTTCGATACGGTCGGAGAACACCGTCACCATGGGCTCGTTGCCATCAACCCATGCGTTGTGCACGAATGCGTTGACGAGCGCCTCGCGAAAGGCCTCCTCATCAAAAAGGGGGATGTCCTTGCGCTCGACCACCCGATCCCGTTCGTCAGCCTGCATAACGTTCACCACATCTCCGTAGCGAAGTATCTCGTCGAGAGAGTAGAACAGACACTGATGCCCAAACTCTCGTATTGAGTACATATTGCTGGTCTTATCCTTGCCAGTGAAGATAGCGACACGTATGGGCATACCTGAATCGTCGGATAGAAGTTGCGCCAGGAGATTGTAACGTCCGTCATTCATTCGCAACCCCAGGTTGGTCTCGAACGTCTCCGGATTGAGCTTGACTCCCTTGGCGGCGTAATACACCAGAAGCTGGCTGAACGAGAGATTCTGGCGTTCGGACGGGGTGTTTTCGACGGTAGGGACTCCATGTGCAAGAACGCCGAACAAAGCAGCCTCTCGCTGAGGATACCTGCGAAGATTCTCTTTGCTGGATCCTATGCGGATAAAGCGGCTGCCATTAAACGCCGTTGGAGCGATTCGCGCACAGCCAATTCGGAGAACGACCACTCTTTTTCCGCCAACGTCTCCCTCGAAGAAGTCAAAATCCGCACTTGGCTCAAGTTGTCTCGCAAGAAAATGCTTCAATGGCTCTTGGTTGACTTCGCAATCGGGGTCGAAGCTAGTTCCCACCAACTCGTGGCCTTCCTCGTCGCTCACGCCCCATACGAAGTATCCGTGTTTGCGACCAAGCATGGCAGCGCTGTTTGAAATGGCGGAGACGTACTCGCCAAGTTGCGCAGGCTGCAGCCAATTCTCCTTGAATTCGAACCATTCTTTTTCAAAGCTGTAGGACCGAAGCTCGCTTACGAGCGCTGCTAAATCCATACTTATCACCCCATTTATCACTTCATGATTTTAGCATTGAAGTGATAAATGGGGTGATAAGTATGGCCAACAACAGATTTCGTAGTCCCAATAATGGCTTCTTAGGCGAAGCATGGCAATTTGAGACCATACCCGACATCTAGCAGTCTCGCACCTTCCACTACCCCGCATTCATCCGCTACCCATTGCCTCTGGCCGCCTTCTCTACCCAGAGTTGCAAGGCTTCAACAGATATTGACAACTGCTCGAGCTGCTCCTGTATCTTTACGAACTCGGCCTGCTCGGATTCGTCTATGTTTCCATCCGCCGCTATGGCGATAAGTCTATCCTTCATTGCGTTTACGTTGTTCAGCGTTGCGATCATCCCAAGAACAATACTGGGCAACTCCCTTGTGTCAACTTGAGGAACATACCGCTGCCCAATGCGGCATTGACCAGAGCAGTAAGCATTGCAAAGAGAAGGTTCACCATATTTGTCGGCAAATTGGAGGATATCATCGGGCGTTGCGGCTATACGTCCATTTTCAATCCCTTCGAGCCTGTCTTCAGTAATTCCATCTAATAACTCTGCGGCCTTTGCACGCGAAAGGCCGAGTTCCTCGCGTTTAATCTGATAAGGCGTTTTATTTAGCTTGGTTGACTTTCTTGGCATAACGTTCTCTATCCTGGGACTCTCGCAGTAAAACCCGTGCTTATTCCTGCAGCATAGACCCTAATCACGCTCTCCTACAACTAAGAAAATATACATCATCAAGGAAATAGCGGCGACACAAAGGAGGTGATCGACGCGGATGCTTCGACGCGTATTTCCCGCTTGAGGCTTATGTCGCTCATCAAAGCACATCCTGACTTCGCTAAAGACATAGGCATTAAAGCGCATTTGGCGCCTGCGCCTATCTTTAGACAAATTGGGCCTGAGTTAAATGGTGCGTTGGCAGCAACCACTGTGGGCAAAGAACGAAAATCGGCAAGGTTTGCAGTTCTTAAACGAAAGGAAGAGCAATGATCAGAAGAATTCGCAGCGACTGCAGGATAGGCACCCTGGAGAGAAAGCTTGGCCTTGGAGCCGGAGCTTTTCGCCACAAGAACGGTCGCGATATCAGGAGCGACATGAAGTTGAGCACGCTGCGTAAGATGACGAAAGGAAAGTGAGGAGTGCAATGAGCGCAAGGTTTCCCGGCACTGACTGGTGGTACGACCGCTGCGATGCCTACCTGAATGATCAAGACAATTTTGATGACCACCATTATGTCTGGCGCTGTATCGAATGCGGCCATAAAAACAGCATCTCGTCGGACAACATCTACGATTCCGAAGATGACTTCCGAAGCGGCTTTGAGGAAGATGACTGTTAAACGGCGGCGACAAGGAAGTCTCTGACGAGGGCATCTCTGTGCCCTCGATCTTCTGACAGCGACGCCCACTCTAACCGCAAGCGCTTTAGTGCGGGAACCGTCAGTCACCTTGAGCGGCTATTGCTTGAACTTTCCAGCACCTACTGAACAAGCTAGGCCGGCAAAAGAGCAGTTGCCGCGTTTATGCACGATATCGGCTTCCAACGTTGCGGAACGCGTAATCAATGCCATTCCCGCGAAGTGCCCACCTGCTCTTTTTCGGAGACGATCTCCTCGACCCTCTTGGTAAACGGAGCGAGGTCATCCGAGAGAACAGAGCCGATCATGGTCCAATTTGTGCCCTCGTAGTTGTGGGCAAGACGATGCCTCAAGCCAGCCACACTTGACCACGGCTGATCTGGATAGTCCTGAACGAACTCGGCTGACAAGCAGTTCACCTGCTCACCTATGTTGAAAAGAGGTGTCGCAACCAGCCACTGTTGTTTGAAATTAGCAGCCAGCGTTTCGGCCGTGATACCTTCTTCCTCAACAACCTCGAGCAGTTGATTGCCCATCTCCACTATGCGGCGGAGACGATAGAGATCGGTCTTCATGACAGCGGCACCGCCTCTGCCATGACGGCTTCGCGGAACGGCCCTTCTTTGAGCTCGGAGATCTCATAGACGTCAACGCGCTTGCCTGAGGCGCGATGAAGTTCCTCGGCAACTCCGAAGATATTGAGCGCCTTAAAGCCTTCGCCGCCTTCGAGAAGCACGTCAATGTCCGAACCCTCATTGGCTTCGCCGCGAGCGTATGAGCCAAACAGGCTCGCCGAGGCCATGTCGTACTTGCTCAGCAGAGGCACGATCATGTCACGAAGCTCATCGTGCGTGTAGATCTTGCGAGTCATCTCGGCACCTCCTCAAGCTGCGTCTCCAGGCGCATCATATCATAGCTTTATCGTCCTGCCCGCTCTGAAAGAAGTCGACGAAACGATCGTGCTACAATGAGGTAATACCGAATAGGACTACCGCAGATAGGGCTAACATTGGACAGGGTGTTCGTGCTGGATAGGGTGACGGAGCGCCATCCCGAGCTGACGAAGGAGGACGCCGCCCATGCCTGGGAGTTCTGCATCAGGAGCATGCCGAGGCTCGGCAAGGAACCGGAAGAGCACGTCGGCATCGGATACGACGCAAGCGGGCGACTTGTCGAGGTCGTGGCCATCAGGAGCAACGCGGGCGATTGGCTGATAAAGCACGCGCAGACACCGCCGCAGGAGTCGATAAAGCGCGAGCTTGGCCTCGGAAGGAGGAAGGCATGAGCGACAGGGATCTGTGCGAGATGTTCGGCACCACGCTTGAGGAGGTGGAGGCCGACGCAGAGAAGCACGAGAGCGGGGATTTCTCGAGCTTCGATTTCGGCAAGCCGATCGACGGGAGGCCGACCGCGAAGATGAGGACGACCTCGCTGAAGCTCTACGACTTCCAGCTCAAGGCGATAGACAAAGCCGCGGAGAAAGAGGGCGTCTCGCGCTCGGAGTTCGTGCGCCGCGCGATAGACAACGAGCTCGTGGCCCTGGCGTAACGCCCGAACACCCGCCGGCGCTGGTGGTGCAGGCGAGCGGTTGAGGGCCGCTGCGCAAAAAGGCGCCTGCCGCGGGGATGCGGCAGGCGCCTTCGAGATACGCGTCAGGCGGCTGAGGCCGCCAGGCTTGTCGGGTTCGCCAAGCTCGCCGGTCTTACCAGGCTTGCCAAACTTGCCGGACCCGCCAAGTTCACCGAACTTGCTTCGCTTACAGCGCGAACTCCTTCTCGCCGTTGAAGACCGCGAGGGCGTCCTCGACGCTGTAGTCGGCCAGCGTGATGGCGCTGATGGCCTTGGTCAGGCGCACGGCCTCGTCGAGCGAGCGCTGGTGGATGTTGCGGCCGGTGGCGTTGCCGCAGGCGCCGCCCACGTGGATCTGGTCGTGCAGCTGGGTGAGGAACGTCTCGGCGTCAACGGTGGAGCCGCCGGCGCACACCAGGCCGGTGCGACCGGAAGCCATCGACGCGATCTTGAGCGCCTCGGCCGGGGTGCGGCCGTCCTCGGGCTTCGGCGGGTTCACCTTCACGAAGTCGGCGCCCAGGCACAGCGCCACGCCCGCGGCGCCGGCGATGAGGTCCGGGTCCTTCTCAGCGGTGACGGCCTTGCCGCGCGGATAGATCCACAGCACCACGAGCAGGCCGTTCGCATGCGCCTGCGCGATGAGCTCGCCCGCCTCGGCCATCATGGTGGACTCGTACTCGCTGCCCAGGTAGATGGTGTAGCCGAGGCCCACGATGTTCACGCCCGCCTCGCGCATGGCAAGCACGGGCTCGAGGTCGGTGAGCTGCGGGGAGTACGGGTCCTCCTGCTTGGTGCCCACCAGGTTGGTCTTGGAGTTCATCTTGACCAGGTAGTTGATCTCGGGATAGTCAGCCGCGTAGCGCGCGATGAGGCCGCGCTGGCCGGCCAGCACGCCGCAGACGCCCTGGCTGCCGATCTTGAACAGATGCTCGGGCTCGGCGTCGGCGATGTCAATGCCCTCGCCGTAGAAGTCCTTGTTCAGGTGCTCGATCTTCTGATCGCAGGCGAACAGCATCAGGCGGCCCGTCTCGCGCGTGGCCTTCATGTAGTTGTCGACGTACACCTCACGCATGTCCGGCATGACGTCGGCCGGCACCTTCACCTGATCACGGGTGATCTTCGGCATGGGTTTCCTCCTTAAGGTTGGCTGTGCACGGAAGCGCCTCGCGCTTCCCAAACGTTCTTCTATTGTACCGAAAAGGAGCCGCCTGAGTGACGGCAGCGCGACGGCATCAGGGCGAAAGACCGGTTTTCCGGCTTATTTTCGCGACTCGTAGTCACGTGGGTCGAGCTTGTCGAGCTCGCCCGTGCCCTCGGGCACCACCGCGCGGCGCTCGAGCAGCTTTATGATGCGGTTGTAGCCCAAGATGCCCGCCACGGCCACCAGCGCGGCGACGGCGAATATGATGGCGCTCTGCAGGTAGTCGCCCTGCACAATGCCCGCCGCCGCGTACGTCGACACCACGATGCCCGGGATGCGCGCGATGTTCGACAGCAGCAGGAACGCCCGCATGCGCATGTCGGTGAGGGGCACCAGGTAGGTGAACACGTCCTTGGGCAGCCCCGGGATGAGGAACAGGATGAACACCACCATGTTCAGCTTGCCCGACGCCTCGAAGCGGCGGAACTTGTCGAGGAACTTGGTGGGCACCATGCCCTGCACGAACGGGGCGCCGAGCTTGTGGACGAGCACGAAGATGAACGCGCTCGAGAACACGCAGCCCACGAGCACCACGGCAGCGCCGCCCCACGGGCCGTACAGCATGCCGGCCGCGATCTGCACCACCTCGCCGGGAATGAAGGCCACCACGATCTGCAGGAACTGGATGGCCAGCAGGATGGCCACGCCCGCGGGCCCGGCGTGCTGCACCTTCTCCATGACGCGGTCGAGGCCGCCCGGCTCGAATATCTCGTGGACGTAAGGCCAGATCAGCACGCACACGCCGCACATGAGCACGAAGAACGTCACCAGCCCCGCGAACTTGAAGATGTCGGCGGCGCTCATGACGTGGCCGTGGACGACCTTCTCCTCGTGCGCCTTGTCCTTCAGCGCGTCGATGCGCGGGTGCTCGCGGTCGTGGTTGCGGCCGTGCACGGGCGCGCCTGCGGCCTGCCCTGCGGGCTCTTCGCTACTCTTTTCGCGCTTTGTCATATTCCTCCTTGAAGGCGGAGAACATGCCGCCTGCTTTCCTCAGGTGCGATCCCACCGCCTGCACCGCGCCCTCGGCCCCCGCGCTCGCGCGCGAGCCGGCGGCGGCAGCCGCGCTTGCCCGTGGCGGCTTGCCCGCCTCGATGACGACGTCGTCGGCGAAGTCGAACGCCTCGCCTAAGAGGCTCGGGTCGCTGATGACGTTTCCGTCCTCGTCGACGAACACCACCTCGTTGCCGTCCTCGTCGACGAACACGTACTCGACGTCCTCGTCCGCCTTCGATGCTGCCGCGGCCGCCTCACGAGAAGATGACGGGAGGCTTGCGGATTCGTCAGGTTCGCCAAGCTCGCCCGACGCTCCCGACGCGCGCGCCTTGCCCGAGGCGCGGGCGAACTCGTCCTTGAAGTCGGAGAACATGTGCGTCGCGCGCTTGAGCTGGCGGCCCGTGGCGTACGCGCCCTTCGTGGCCGCCTCGCCCGCAGCCGCCTTCGCCTCGTCGATCTTCGGCTTGGCCGCGTCAACGGCCGCGCGCGCCTTGTCGCCCGCCACCGCCGTGGCCTCCCCCGCCTTCTCGGCGAGACCGCCCTCCACGGGCAGGTCCTTCACGGCGTCGTCCACCAGGATGGCACCGCGCACCACGTCCTCGCCCGCCTCCTGGTCAGACACGGAGAGCTCGGCCCCCATGCCGTAGCGGAAGCCGCGGATCAGGCTGGCGGGCACGTGGCGCATGCCGAGAAGCGCGTTGGCCGTGGCGCCCTGCGTCACGTCGAGCGTGACGATGGCGCCCGTGTCGGCGTCGTAGGTGATCGAGCCCACGAGCCCGAAGGCGGTGCCGTCCTGGCACATCACGGGCAGGCCCACCCACAGCACGCACTCGTCCCAGTCCACGCCGAGCGCGTTGCACGCACCCTTGTCGGTGGCGGAGGGGTCGTCATGCACGAGGATGGCGCCGTCGAGCAGCTCATAGCCGTTGTACGCCACGAACAGGTCCTTCCGGCGGAACATGAGCGCGAGGTCGGGCCGCTTCACGATGAATCCCACGCAGCGCTTCTCCTGCGGGTGGAACACGCACGCGCGCACCTTTCCCATCCTCTTGGCGGCGTCGGGGTCCTTCTTCTTCGGCTTCTCGATCCAGACCCTCATGCCCACGAGGTCCTTGGTACAAATCAGTCGCTGCGTCACGAACTCGTCCTCACTACGAAAATGCGGTCAGGCCGGGGGTCGACCCCGTGCCTGACCGCATTATATCGGTACCGTATGAAGGGCGCGTCGGAAGTTGATGCTATCTTAGTGCAGAAGCGACGCGCGAACGCGGGCGCAGCCAGCGCGAGCGTACGCGGGTGCAGCTAGCCGCGAAGGCTACTGCGGGTCCACCGCGTCAGCCGCGCGCTCGGCGGCGTGCTTGGCGCCCTCGACCACGTCGGCGGCCTTGTCCTCGGCGGCGTCGACCACCTCGTGCGCCTCGGCGGCGACGGCGGGGATGGCCTCGTCGGCGGCAGCGGCGCTCTCCTCGGCGTTCTTCGCCACCTGGGCGGCGATGCGCGCACGCGCGGCCTCGATCTTGTCGCGCAGCTCGTCGTTCTTCTCGGTGAACACCGGCTTCATGCTGCCAGCCGCCTCCTGCACGTTCTCCACCACGTCAGCGCCCTTGTCGCGGACCTCCTCGACGACCTCGGCGCCCTTGGCGCGCACGTCGCTGGCGATCTCGGCGCCCCTGGCCGTCACGTCGCCCACGACCTCGGCGCCCTTCGCGGCAGCCTGCTGGTACACCTGCTGGGCGCCAGCCGCAGCCTGCGAGCCCCAGTCCTGGGCGTCGCCGAGCACGGCGTTCGCCTTGTCGGCGACGATGGCGCGCGTCTCCTCACCGGAGCGCGGCGCCGCGAAGAGCGCGGCAACGGCTCCGACGATGCCTCCGATGATAAATACTCCGAACTTGTTGGCCATGACTGCCTCCTTGGGATTGCTTGAGCGTTGGGCTCATTATAGGTGAGCCCCGCCCCCGCGCCCGCATAAAACATGAGGGTTCTACTTTTGGGAACCCCGCCGTTACCTGGTGGGAAGAAAGGCCCCGCGGCCGAGGGCCGCGGGGCGGGCAGGGAGGCTAGATCGCGTGGAACACGTCGCCGCGCGCGTAGGCTTGCTCCACCAGCTCGTTCAGCACGGCGGGCAGCGTGAGGCCGGCGGCGGCGCAGGCGGTGGGGAACAGCGAGCGCTCGGTCATGCCCGGCGACACGTCGAGCTCGAAGCAGCGCGCGGACCCGCCGTCCCAGATGAGGTCGACGCGGCCGAGGTCGCGTACGCTGTAGGCGCGGTACACCTCGAGGGCCGCGCGCTCGATCTCGGCGCGGATGGCCTGGGCCTGCGCCTCGTCGGGCGAGAGCGACGCGAGCCGCACGGGGCAGTGGAAGTCGACGAGCCCGTCCTTGATGCGCGCCTCGGCGTCGTAGAACGCGCCCTTCGGCACGATCTCCACGGGCGGCAGCGCGTAGGCGTCCCAGCCCGTGCCCAAGATGGCCACCGACACCTCGACGCCCTCGACCCACTGCTCGATGTTCACCGCGTCGTCGTAGGACAGCGCGTCGAGCACGGCCTCGCCGAGGTCCTCCTGGCAGTCCACGCGGTGCACGCCGAGCGCGCTGCCGCCGTGCGCGGGCTTCACGGCCACCGGGTAGCCGCCGATCACGCGCTCGGGAACCAGGTCGAGCGCCGTGGCGGCGCCCATGCCCTTGAACGCGTCGCGCGCGATGAACACGCCCTGCGGCCACGAGGCGACGGCCGCCTCGCCCGTGATGGAGCGGTACTTCTCAAGCGAGGAGTGCAGCGCGTCCTTGTTCCACGAGCGGTGGCACACGCTGGCGGGCGAGCCCACGAACGGGATGCCCAGAAACTCCAGCAGGCTCTGGATGGTGCCGTCCTCGCCGTGCTTGCCGTGAAGCGCGTTGTACACCACGTCGGGCCGCTCGCTGCGCAGCGTGGGGACCAGGTCGGCGTTGGTGTCGAGCGGAACCACGCGATGGCCCGCCTCCTCGAGGGCTGCGCATACGTTCTTGCCGCTGGCCAGGGAGAACTCGCGCTCGAACGACGAGCCGCCCATCAAAACCGCAACCTTCATCATTCGCTCCTTGTCTGCTCGAAGTCGGTGGCCTTGCCCGAATCCCTGCTTGAACCCTTGCCCAAGTCCTTGCTTGAGCCTTTGCCCAAGTCCTGGCCCAGGTCCTTGCTCGAGTCCTTGATCGCGCCCGCCTCCAAGAACACGCGGTAGAGCTCGAGGCGCTCCTCGATCACGCCGGCGAGGCGGCGGACGGCCTCGGTGATGTTCTCGGGCGTCTCGTAGCTGAAGTTGATGCGCATGCAGTTCTTGCCGCGCTGCCCGTCCGGGAAGAACGAGTCGCCCGGCACGTAGGTGACGCCCGCGTCGAGCGCCGCGCCGAGCATGGAACCCGTGTCCACGTAGGTGGGCAGCGTGACCCACACGAAGAAGCCGCCCTCGGGATGCGTCCAGGTGGCCTCGGGCGGGAAGAACTCCTCGAGCGCGGCGAGCATGGCGTCGCGGCGCACGCGGTAGGTGCGCACGAACTTCTGCAGCGTGCGCTGCCACGGCGTGTCGGTGAAGTAGTGCTCCACCACCACCTGGTCAAACGAGCTGCCGCACAGGTCGGTGCCCTGCTTCACGAGGTTCACCTTGGAAAGCACGCTCTTCGGCGCCACGATCCAGCCCGTGCGCAGGCCCGGCGCGAACACCTTCGAGATGGTGCCGAGGTAGATGACGTCGTCGTCAAGCGCCTTGAGCGGGATCTGGTGGCCGCCCTCGTAGCGCAGGCGCCCGTAGGGGTCGTCCTCGATCACCATGAAGCCGTACTCGTGCGAGAGCTCGAGCAGGCGCTTGCGGCGCTCGGGGATCATGGTGACGCCGCCGGGGTTCTGGAAGTTGGGGATGACGTAGCACAGCTTCAGGCGCGGGTTGCCCTTGCCGATGCGCTCAAGCTCCTCCTCCAGCAGGTCCATGCGCATGCCGTCGGCGTCGAAGTCGATGCAGCGCACGTCGGCCTCGTAGGCGGAGAACGCCTGGAGCGCCGTGAGGTAGGTGGGGCCCTCGGCCAAGATGATGTCGCCCGGGTCGATGAACGCCTTCGCGAGCAGGTCGATGGCCTCCTGCGCGCCGCTCGTGAGCAGAACGTTGCCCGGCTTGCAGCGCACGCCGATGTCGCGCATGAGGTCGCAGAACACCTGCCGGGTCTCCACGCGGCCGTCGGTGGCGCCGTACTGCAGGGCCACCGCGCGCTGGTCGTCGACCGCGGCGCGCACCGCCTTGCGCACCGCCGACGCAGGCAGGAGGGACACGTCGGGCATGCCGCCCGACAGGGAGATGATGTCAGGACGGACGGCGGCTGAGAACAAGTCGCGCACCGCCGACGAGCGCATCTTCGTCACGCGCCGGGCAACCTTGTCACCCGTTTGATCGAATGTGATATGTGCTGTTGACATGCCTCTCTTACACCACCTTTCCGTTTACGAACGACAACGCGTTGCGCATCGCCTCGAGCGCAACGAGATCATCCAAGAAGTTTACTTCAACGCGCGCCAGCCCCGCCGCCTCGTCGAGCCATTCCGTCGTTCCTACAAACGTTGCGTCGGTGAGCGAGCGCGGATGCCGCACCTGCTCGTCGATGATCGCGTGCTCTAACACGTGCGGAAGGGACGTGCGGGAGATGGCGTCGCCGAAGGTGGGGCCGAAGGGGTTCACGCACGTGTGGTACGCCAGCGTGGGGCGCTCGGCGAGGAGGGCGCGCGCGAGGGCGGGGCTCGTGAGGCGCGGGGCGTCCGGCGCGACGCGCACGAGCAGCGAGAGCCGCCCGCGTCTGACCGAAACGCGCTCGACGGCGAGGGCGCCCACGGGGCTACCCGGCCGCGGCGGGGTCGGCGCTGGCGGCGGGGTCGGCGGCGCCTTCCGCAGCGGCCGCAAGGTTCCCCTCGGCATGGGCCGCGGCATCGGCCGCAGCTTCGGCCGCGGCGGCGCCCTCGGAGGCCGACGCGCGCGAGAGCAGCGTGACGTCGCCCTCCCCCGCCGGCGAGGCGGGCGTGCCCTGCGCCGCGGAGACGAGCGCGTTCACCGTCCACCCGAGGTCGTCGACGAGCGTGTCCCACCAGCCGTAGGTGCCGTCCATGATGGCGAGCTGCTGACGGTCGAGCGAGAAGCGGTAGTGCCCCGCGCCCTGCAGGTAGCTGAAGGTGAAGGCGATGGTCTTCTCGTCGGTGTTGAGCACGTAGCGGTACGTGACCTCGTCGTTGAGGACGATGGCCTCCTCGGTGAAGGTGATGGGCACGTCGGTGCCCTCGATGTACCACAAACCCTGGACATCGGCGGCGTCATCCGCATAGCCCCAGCGGAAGAAGGAGAAGCCGCCGATCACGCCCGCGAGCACCGCCACCACGACCGCGCAGGCCACGAGCGCGACCAGCTTGCCGCTCGGCGGGGCGATGCGGCGGCGCTCCGGCTTCGCGCCAGCGGGCTTCGGCTTCGCAGGCTCGTCGTCCTTCGCAGCGCGCGCCACGCGCGCGGACTTCGCAACCGAGGGCCGCGCGGGCTGCGCGTTGTCGGAGGGGCTCTCTGCGTCGGCGGGTTTCGCGCTGTCGGAGGGCTTCGCGGAGCCAGCCGCCCCCGCGGAAACCTCACCCGCTTCGGCAGCTGTGCTCGCCCCAGCGTCGGCCGCGCTCGCCGCAGCGGCCGCGCTCGCCTCGCCAGCCGCGCTCGATCCGCCTGCCGCACCTGCCTCGCCAGCCGCGCGCACCCCAGCGCCCTCGCCCGGCGCGCTCGCGCCTTTGCCGGCGCTTCCCTTCGCCGCCTCGGCCTTCAGCACGCGCGGGTTGTTCGTCTTCGCAGCCCTACCGGCTCGCGCCTGGGGCGCGCCGCCCGCCGCGTCGGCGCTGACGGCGGAAAACGACCCCGTGGCGCGCCTCAGGTGCTCCTCGCGCGTCCGCGGCGCCTGCGAGGAGGCGCCCGCGGGCTCCTCCGCCGCAGGCTGCTCGGCGCCGAGCGAGCCGCGCGCCTGGGCGATTATGTCAACGGGGCTCAGGCTCCCGTCAGGCTTCTCGTCTGCCACCAGATGCCGCCAAACGCGCGGGACGCGAGCTTACAGCTCTTCGGGCTTGATGACCGTCACGCCGCCCATGTAGGGAACGAGCACGTCAGGCACGGTCACCGTGCCGTCGGCGTTCTGGTAGTTCTCGATGACGGCGGCCATGGTGCGGCCCACCGCCAGGCCGCTGCCGTTGAGCGTGTACACGTAGCGGCTCCCCTTGAAGTGCTCGGGGTCGCGGTACTTGATGTTCGCGCGGCGCGCCTGGAAGTCGGTGCAGCAGCTGCACGACGAGATCTCCTTGTAGCCGTCGTAGCACGGCAGCCACACCTCGAGGTCGTAGGTCTTCGCGGAGGAGAACCCGATGTCGCCCGTGCACAGGCTGATGACGCGGTACGGCAGGCCCAGAAGCTGCAGGATGTTCTCGGCGTCGGCCACCATGGTCTCGAGGTCGTCGAAGGCCTCCTCGGGCTTGGCGTACTTCACCATCTCCACCTTGGAGAACTGGTGCACGCGGATGATGCCGCGCGTGTCGCGGCCGGCGCTGCCCGCCTCCTCGCGGAAGCACGGCGTGAACGCGCAGTACTTGAGCGGCAGCTTGTCGGCGTCAAGCACCTCGCCGGCGTGGATGTTGGTGAGCTGGACCTCGGCCGTGGGGATGAGGTAGAGGCCGCCCGTGGTCTTGAACAGGTCCTCCTCGAACTTCGGCAGCTGCGCCGTGCCCGTGAGGGTGTTGGCGTTCGCCAGCGCCGGGCACCACCACTCCTTGTAGCCGCGGGAGGTGTGCGTGTCGGCCATGAAGTTGATGAGCGCGCGCTCGAGGCGGGCGCCCAGGCCGCCGAGCAGGTAGAAGCGGCTCTCGGCCAGCTTCACGCCGCGCTCGAAGTCCATGATGCCGAGCTCGGGGCCCAGGTCCCAGTGGGCCTTCGCCTCGAAGCCCTCGGCGGCGAAGTCGCGCGGCGTGCCCCAGCGGCGCACCTCGGGGTTGTCGTTCTCGTCGTCGCCCACCGGCGTGGAGGCGTCGGGCATGTTCGGCACGCGCATGAGCAGGTCGCGCAGGGCGGTGTCGGCCTCCTCGCGGCGCGCGGCCACGGTCGCCAGCTCGTCCTTGATGGCGCCCACGCGCTCCTTGGCAGCTGCGGCCTCGTCCTTCTTGCCCTGGGACATCATCTGGCCGATGGACTTGGAGAGCGCGTTGCGCTCGGCCTGGAGGGCCTCCTCCTGCTGGATGGCCTCGCGGCGGGCTTCGTCAAGCTCTGAGAACGCCGCTGAATCCCACGGGGCGTGGCGATTCTTCATCGCCTCGGCCACGGCGTCGAGGTTTTCGCGGACGAACTTGATGTCTAGCATGAACAGCGCTCCTTCGTTGGTCGGCGGCGCGCGCCGCGCGCGCCGAAGCCTGCGCGGGCGCCGTCCGAAACCGGTTTCCCAATGGTCGCCCTAGTATAGCGCATGGCGCGGACGGCGACGGGCCATTTCGGTGATGAGGGTGCTCGCCAGCTCGGCCATGTTGACGGGCTTGGACAGATGCGCGTTCATGCCGCTCTTGAGCGAGGCGAGCACGTCGTCGGCGAACGCGTTGGCCGACATGGCGATGATGGGAACCTCGCGCGCGTCGGCGCGGTCGAGCGCGCGGATGGCGCGCGTGGCCTCGTAGCCGTTCATCACGGGCATCTGCACGTCCATGAGCACGGCGTCGAAGGTGCCCTCGTCCGAGGCGGCGAACGCGTCGAGGCCCGCCTTGCCGTCGACGGCCCACTCCACGTGCGCGCCCTCGAAGGCGAGGAGCTCGCTGGCAATCTCGGCGTTGAGGTCGTTGTCCTCCACGAGCAGGATGCGCGCGCCCGCGAGCGACCCCGCGGCGGGGGCGAGGGCTGGGGCGTTCGCGGGGCCGCCCGTGCGCGCAACTCCCTCCGCGCCTGCACCCGCAGCGTCTTCAGCGGAGGCGATCGCGTTCGCGGGGCCGCCTGCACCCGCAGCGCCTGCACCCACAACTCCCTCCGCCCCCGCACCCGCGGCACCTTCCGCACCCGCACCTTCCGCGCTCGCGCCCTCCGCGCCCCCGCAGGCGTCGCCCTCCTCCGCCAGGCGCAGGTCGACCACCACCGTGAAGGTGGTGCCCTCGCCCTCGGCCGTCTCCACGTGGATGTCGCCGCCCATGGCGCTCACGATGTTCTTCACGATGGGCATGCCGAGGCCCGTGCCCTGCGAGCGCGAGCGGCCCTCCGTGGCGAACGGCTCGAAGAGGTGCTCGAGGTAGCCCGGCGCCATGCCGATGCCGTTGTCGGACACCGTGAACGTGAGGCGCCGGTAGCCCGCCGGGAGCGTGGACGCGCAGGCCGCCGTCACCTCGAGCTCCACGCGGCCGCCGTCAGGCGTGTACTTCACCGCGTTGGCGAGCAGGTTCACCAGCATCTGGCGCACGCGCACGGCGTCGCCCAGATACCACGCGTCCACCTGCCCCGAAAGCGCGCACGAGAACGTCTGGCTCCTGCCGCGGCACTGGGGCGCGACCAGGTCCTCAATGGAGCGCACCACGTCGCGCAAGTTGAAGGGCTTCTCGTCGAAGCCCGCCTTGCCGCTCTCGATCTTCGAGATGTCGAGCACCTCGTTGATGAGGTCGAGCAGGTGCGCCGAGGCGTTCTCGATGTTGTCGAGGTTCGACGTGAGCTTCGCAGGGTCGTCCATGTTGCGCCGCGCGATCTTGAGCATCCCCAAGATGACGTTCATGGGCGTGCGGATCTCGTGGCTCATGCGCGAGAGGAACTCCGACTTCGCGCGGTTGGCCGCCTCGGCCGCCTCCATGGCGTCGCGCATCGACAGCTCGATGGCGCGGTCGGACGTGATGTCGCGCAGGATCACGAGCACCTGCCGGCGGCCGTCGTAGGAGAGCGGGCGCACCGTGTACTCCACGTAGCGCTGGCGGTCGTCGGCGGCCGTGAAGGAGAACTCGCCCTTGGCGAACGCGCCGACCTCGCCCTCGCGCAGGCGGCGAAGCAGGCGCGCTCCCTCGTTGGAGAAGCGCAGCCGCGCGGCCAGGCCGGGGTCTTTGATGAGCTGCTCCAGGTTCGCGCCGAAGATGTCAACGCCCTTCGCCACGATAGGCGTGACGTGGTCGTCTGCCGGGGAGTACAGGTTGACGGCGAACTCGAGGCTGTCGGAGAGCGCCTCGTAGAGGCGGGTGCGCATCCTGATGGCGCGCTCGCGCGCCTGGCGGCGGTAGGCGGACAGCGCGAGCACGATGGCCAGGATCACGCACGCCACGCTCAGCACGAACACCACGGTGAACACCGCCGACACCACCTCGGCCTCGGCGCGCATGTCGGCTGCGGGGATCATGCTGCAGACGTACCACGCGCCCTCGCCCACCGGGGCGAGGGCCACGTAATACTCGTCGCCGTGGGCAAGCCCCAGGTCAAGGTAGGTGTCGCCGACGGCGATGGCGGCGCGCATGCGATCGATGCTGCTCTGCGCGCTCACCTCGGCGCTCGGCTCGAAGGGAAGGCGCAGCGAAGACGACGCGAGGCGCTCGTCGTAGGCGTACAGCATCTCCCACGCGAGGTCGTACACAAGCGCGCCCGGCTCGACGGATTGCGCGAGCAGGCCCTCTTCGGTCGATGCCTCCGCCACGCGCCCCGTGGCGGCGTCGAACACGAGGATGGTGTCGATCTTGCCGAACGCCGCCGCGCCCTGCGGCGGCGCCGGGGAAGCTGCGGGGTCGGCCGCGCCCGCGGCATCGGCGGGGTCACCCGCGCCCTGCGGCGGCGCCGACGCACCCCCCTCCCCTTCGCCACCTGCGCTTTCTCCGGTGCGCATGACCTCGTTGGCGAACTGGGCGGCCTGCACGGTGAGCGCGAGGGCCTGCCGCTCCCCCGACTGCTCGAGTTTCTCCTCGAGGTAGCCCGACAGGGTCACGAGCACGAGCGTCAGCGCCGCGAGCGCGACGACGCTCACGACGACGAGTCGGCTGCTCTTCTTCCGCATGCCGGCGGCCAAGGCTTGCCCCCTCTTTCGATCGCGCGCAAAAGCGCCAATCCCCGTGGAGATTGCGCCAGCGCACGTGATAGATAGTATACTTTCTCCGATTCAAGTAGCTTAAGCGATGGCGATCTTGCGCAGCGCGCCTGATCCTGAAACGTAACGAGGCTGTTAACTATGGACATTGGCGAGGTTTACCACTTCCTGTTCGAAACGATGCCGGGCATCGGCGTGCTCATCGGCGCCGGCGTGGTCCTCAGCATCATCGCGTGCATCATCCTCGAGAGAAAGACGCGCAAGCAGTTCAGGAACCACGCGAAGACCGAGGACGACTGGTCGCTGTTCGGCGACGACGATGACGAAGAGGAGAACTAGCTTTGAAGCTCTACGAACGTGAAGGCGCCTACATCCCGCGCGTCGCGGCCGTGCACGACCTGTGCGGCTACGGCAAGTGCTCGCTCGGCGTGGCCATCCCCGTGCTGTCCGCCGCCGGCTGCGACGTGTGCCCCGTGCCCACCGGGCTGTTCTCGTCGCACACGGCGTTCCCCGGCTGGTACATGCACGACACCACCGACATCCTCGTCGACTACCTGGCCGCATGGCAGGGGATCGGCGTCGAGGTCGACGCGGTGTACTCGGGCTTCCTCGGCGCGCCGGAGCAGGTCGACGTCATCCGCTCGCTGTACGAGCGCTACCCGAAGGCGCTGCGCGTGGTTGACCCGGTGATGGCCGACCACGGCAAGGTGTACCCCACCTACACGCCTGAGCTCTGCGACGCCATGGCAAGCCTGGCCTGCGACGCCGACATCCTCACGCCCAACCTCACCGAGGCCGCCATCATCCTGGGCGAGCCCATCGGCGACGAGTGGGCCGGGACCGACATCACCGACGCGGAGGCCGCGCGCCTCGTGGGAGCCCTCGTCGAGCGCGGCGCGAAGAACGTGGTGCTCAAGGGCATCCAGCGCGCGGGCGAGAACGTGATCCGCAACTTCGTCGGCGGCAGGGACCTGCCCGTGCGCGAGGTGTCGAACGAGTACCTGCCCTACATGCTGCACGGCACCGGCGACGTGTACGCCTCCTGCGTGATGGCCGCCGTGATGGCCGGGCGCGACCTCGAGGACGCCGTCGCGTTCGCCGGCGACTTCGTGCACGACGCCATGATCGTGAGCGCCCAGCAGCCCGACTTCCGCGACCGCGGCGTGAGCTTCGAGCCCCTGCTGGGGAAGGTCGCCGCGCTTCTGGGGTAAGAGAGGCGGCCGCGCGAGGGCGAGGCGCTGGAAGCGAGCGAGGACGATATCCCGCGCGAAGGCCGCATGAGAATCGCGCGGGATGCGCGAAGGTCGCGTCTGGGTGGCAAGCTTGATGGCGCCTGGCGCCTGGCTGCCCAGACGCTATTCGAACTGATAGCGCAAATAGCTTGCCAGATGGGGCACGGCGAAGGACACCTCACCACGCCTGGCCGCCTCGATCACGCCTGCGTCTATGAGGCGGCGGCGGTACTTCTGCGCGTAGTCTTGCGTGACACCCATGCGCTCGGCGACGTCGGCGATTCTGCTTGCACCGTCATCGCATGCCATGGCCTGCAGAAACTCCACGTCTTTGCCTGACAAGGCCGCGAGTGCCGTGCCGCACACGTCGCTTTCGAAATCCGCTTGAGCGCTCGCAAGCGCATCGCCGAGCTCCTTTTCGCCGACAACGCCGTTCTCGGGGGCGTACGCCACCACGTTGTGCCCGATGAGCTGGAGAAGGTAAGGCGATCCCTGCGTCGCGCGCGCAGCCTCCCTGCGCAGATCGGGAGAAACGCTCAGTCTCAGTTTCTCAAACGAGCGCGCGAAGAACGCGTCCACGTCGCTTGTGCTGAGCGGATCGAGCGTCATTTTCCGTGCGCGGTTGAGAAAGGTAAGCACATGATCGTTCAGCGTCGCCGAGACGGCTCCCGGCAGCCCAGCCATCACGAGCGCGATGTCAAGCCCTTCGCCGACAATCTCCTGGTAGGCGATAACCAGCTGACGAATCTCAGGTGAATTCGCCTGAAGCTCGTCAACGAGGATCAGCACGCCCCTCTGCTGCGAGGCGAGCTTTCGGCAAAGGCTCGTGAGCTTGTACTGGAAGCTCTTCGACTCCTGCACGTCACGGCTAAACTGCAACCCCGCGGAAAAGCCCAGCGCGCCGAGGGTGCCTCCCGTTACGCGCGCCCTCTGGTTCTTCACGTAGCGCTCGCCATCGTCTTGGATCTTCTCCACGATGCGCTCGAGCATCCCCTCTGAGGCGACCGTGGGATTCGCCACCACAAACCCCTCTTCGCGTGCGCGATCAGCAAGCTCCCACAGAAGCACGGTTTTGCCGCTGCCCCGCTGGCCGAGCATCATGACGGCGCGCTCCCTGCTTCCAGGAGGACAGCGCAACCCGGCGAGAAGCTTGCTCAGCACAGCCTCGCGTCCAACGAGGTACGAGGGGCGATTGCCGAAAGCAGGCGAGAAGATGACGTCTTGCATGGGTTCCCGTCCTTTCGCTGAGCAGTTTTCCTGCCTTTTCCTTTTTTTCCTATTCTTTCCTTTTTTTCCTATTCGTCAAGAGGCGGCCGCGCAGCAGCGAGCGCGCAGCTCGTTGCTCGCGCAACGCTGAGCAGGTTACGGCATGCACAGACGCTCTGACCCGAGCACTCAGAAACGATCCGCGCACGGTGACGCGCATCTCATTCGGCCTAGCTGACAGGAGGCGCGCTACCACTCGCCTTCCTCGAGGCGAACGCGGTCGCAGAGGCTTGCTGCGGCGAGGATGATGCCGACCGCCCCGGGAACGAGCGCACCCACGAGCGCGAGGGGGCTCGGGAGCGCGGCGGGCGCGGCCGCGGCGGAGCTGGCGGCTGTGGCTGCAGCGTCGCTGGCAGCGGAGCTAGCAGCTGCGGCTGCGGCTGCGGCGGAGCTGGCGCTGGCGGCGGAGCTGGCGGCTGTGGCTGCAGCGCCGGCGCCCACCCCGGCGGCCAGAGCCGTTCCCGCCACGACGCCGACGACGAGGACCGCCGCAGCCGCGCAGGCGCCCGCAACATCGAACGCGCGCGTCCCCCTCATGCAGAACAGCGAGAACAGCGTTGCGGCCGCAATCCAGCTCACCGCGACGCACCAGGTCAGAGGCGTGGCAACCACGTCCACGAAAGCGTTCGCCACGCTCGCCCCCGCGATCTGCGCGCTCGCCGGCAAAAGCGCGTTTGCGAAGACGCCCCAGCCCATGAGGTCGCATGACCCCAGCGACGCGAAGGCGATCGCCGACACGACGGAGAACGCCGCAGTGGCCGCCGCCTCGCGCACGTCGAGCACCGCGCCCGCCGCCACGGCGGAGAGCGCACCGAGCCCGACCGAGCCGCAGAGCGGCTGCAGCAGCGCACAGACGGCGGGCCCGTCGCCGAAGCGACCCACGAACCACCACCACGCGCCCGTCGCCGCCAAGAGCAGCAGCCCGGGGACGAACGCGAAGTTGAGCAGCAGCATCACCGCGAAGCACAGGTAGGCGGCGGGCGCGCCGAAGGCGGGCCGCCACGCCGAGAGCGCCGCCAAGGCCGCGAGCACCGCCCAGAACACGACGGGGAGGTCTGACGCCACGCCGAACAGCCCCGCGCCGCCGAACCGCATGTTCACGAGCGCCACCGCGCTCACCATCACCACGGACGCGACGGCGAGCACGCGCGCGACGACCGCCGCACCTGTCGGCCCCAGCCGGTCGACCAGCGGCGGCAGGGGCTCGCGCGGCGCCACGGGCTCGGGCGGCGCGTCGGGCTCCTCTTCCTTCACGATGGCCGCGAGCGCGCGCTTGCCCGCCCGCGCGTTGCCCAGAAGCGGCGTGAGCTCGTCGGCGAAGGCAGCCACCGACTCGTAGCGCTCATCCGGGTCGGGGTCGAGCGCCATGAACATGATGTCGTCGGCCGCCGCGTCGAGCGCGTCCCAGCACAGCGACGGCAACACGAGCTCGGCTTCCTCGATGGCCTGCTCGGCCTCCGCAAGCCCTGGCGCGGAGAACGGGTTCGCGCCGGAGAGCATCTCGTAGGTGAGGCTCGCGAGCGCCCATTCGTCGGTGCGCACGTCGAGCGCTTCCTGGCGCATCTGCTCGAGCGGCATGTAGCCGATGGTGCCGCCGCCCGCGGTGCCCTGGCCGCTGGCGTCCATGAGCGTGGCCAGGCCGAAGTCGGTCACCTTCACCACGCCCTTGGTGTTCACGATGACGTTCTCGGGCTTCACGTCGAGGTGCAGCACATCGGCGTCGTGCGCGAACTCGAGCGCGTGCGCCACCGAGCTGAACACCGCGACGATCACGTCGAGGCTGATGTCGTCGCCCATCTCGCGCATGATGCGCGCGAGCGTCTTGCCCTCCACATACTCCATGATGATGTAGGCCGTGGCGCCCTCCACCGCGCAGTCGTACACCGTGACGATGTTGGCGTCGTTGAGCTTGGCGACAGTCTGCGCCTCAGCGAGGCCGGGGATGTGGTCGAACAGGTCGTCCGCGTCGAGGTCGTCAGGATCGTCGAAGGAGGCGGAGGGGGCGGAAGCGTCGCGTGCGTCGCGAGCGCCGCGAGCGTTGGCGCCGCGGGTGCTGGCGTCGCGGGCGCCGCTGCCGGCACCCGAGCGGCGGCGCAGGAAGGCCGGTTCGTCGGGAGGGTCGAGGGGGTCGGGAATCTCGAAGTCGTCCTCCCAGGGAAGCGGCTCGCGCGCAGGCGCGGCGTCAAGCTCCGCGCGCGCCGCCTGCTCTTCCGCTTCGCGCGCCGCGCGCTCCTCGGCCTCGCGCTGCAGGCGCTCCTCCATGGCGAGCAGGTGGGCGCGCGCCACGTCGGATTCGGAGAGCTCGATGCACTTGATGGCGACGTCGCGCTTGAGGTGGGTGTCGTAGGCGTGCTGGACCGTGCCGTAGCCGCCCGCGCCGGCCTTGCCGATGACGCGGTAGCGGTCGAGTATGAGCTGGGTGCGGGCCATGCCTGGTGGGCGCCTCTCGTGGTTCGCTCGTAGTTCGTTTGATCTGCGATAAGGCGAGCGCACGCCCGGGCGGCGCTCACGCACATGCTATCATACTTCCCAGGAGTCGCCCGAGCCATCAGCCTCCTGCACGTCCACGCAAATCCAACGAACGCGAAGCGCAGGTGCCCATGCCCCATCCCGCCGCCGCGGCCTTGGCGCTGGCGTTTCGGGCGTTGCTCAGCGTGCCCACCGGCCTGTGTCGCAATAAATCGCGAAAATGACCCCTTGCGCTGGCTTCTTCGTTCGGTTATCATAGCTGTTGCTGTCAACGCAAGTCGACATCATGTGCGGGTGTGGCGGAATTGGCAGACGCGTACGGTTCAGGTCCGTATGGGGGCAACCCCATGAAGGTTCAAGTCCTTTCACCCGCACCACTTACACACACCGGGGCCCGGGCAACTGCCTGGACCTCGTGCTTTTCGCCCGATCACGTTGATGTAGCCCCTGTTGCAGCTCGAAGACGAGGCGGGGCCGGCGTCTTCCTTCCCCCTGCGCACTGGTCGCCGACGGCGTCACCGACAACGGCGCTTTTCCATCCACCCCTCAGGTGATTCTGGATGAAACGAGGCCGTTATCGGTGGTTTTTTGAGAAAAGTGGCTGGAGAATGCGCGTTGTCGGTGGTTTTAGGGGCCCGAAGCACCGACAACGAACGTTTTCCATCCAGCTTTCCCGGGCTGTGGATGCAAAGGGGGCGTTGTCGGTGGCGCAAGGCTACCGCGGTCCGTGGCGCCGCAGGCACGAGGCAACCGCGGACCGCGGCAGCGCAAGCGCCCGGCAACCGCGGACCGCGGCAGCGCAAGCGCCCCGCAGCTCCAAGGCGTGGCAGCACAAGCGGCCGGCAACCACGGGCACGGCGGCGCCGCAAGCACGAGGCAATCGCGGACACGGCAGCGCAAGCGCCCGACAACCACGGGCATGGCAGCGCAGACACCCGGCAACCGCGAGCCGCGGCGACGCAGGCGCTAGACGGTTGCCACGGTCTTGGCTGCGGCGGCGCCCTTCACCCCGGCGTTGCCGAGGCGGATGCGGCCCACCGCAAGCGCCACGGCGAAGAGCGCCGCCGCGAACAACAGCACCATGCCCATGGCGATGACCGCAGGCGCGAGCGCCTCCCAGGTGAGCGCGTCGGCCTGGGCGATGTTCACGAGCGCCTGGCCGTGCCAGTACGACGGCGTGAAGCGCGCGACCACTTCCATGCCCCCGCCCATGAGGCTCACGTCCATCCACGACCCGCCCAGAAACGACAGCACGAGCCCGGTGATGTTCGACGCCGCGTTCGCCGTCATCTCAGAAGCGCCGGCCTGCGCCAGCAGAAAGCCGAACGCGAGCGCGAACAGGACGAACGCCAGCGAGTCCGCGATGCACAGCGCCACGCGCCACGCCTCGGTGCCCGAAAGCGACCCGCTGAACACCACCAGCCCCTGAGCCGACAGCCAGCCCCACGTAATGAGCGCGCACACCACGCCCGCCGCCGCCAGCCCCAGGCTGAGCGACAGGCTGCTCACCGGCGCGGAGAGGTTGCGCCGCCGCACGTCCGTGCGGTTGAAGCCCGCCATGGTCACCGACACCAGCACGCCCACCGCGCACAGGATGGGGTAGGTCTGCCAGCGGTTGTACAGCAGGAAGTCGTCGGGCAGAGGCGAGGCCTCCCCTTCCTCGACGGCGTAGGAGGCCGCCGTCTCCGTGCGCATGTCGTCGAGCGCGGCTGCCGTCGCCGCGGCGAGCACGTCGTCGGCGACGTCCGCGTCGCTTGCGGCCGCGCCGCCCGCGTCGGCCGCATCACCCGCACCGGCCACGTTGCCCGCGTCGGTCGCGGTCGCGCTGCCCGCGTCGGCTACGCCGCCCGCCAGCACATCACCCGCGTCGTCCGCCAGCACGCCCGCCGCGTCCCCTTCCGCGCCGTCCGCGTCGAGGGCCACGTGCACGGCCGCGCACGCCAGGTACATCTGCAGCTGGTTCTCCACCTCATAGCCCGACGTGCGGTCGAAGCTCGCCACCGTCTGCACGCGCGGCAGCTCCTCGCCGGCACGCGCCGCCTCCACGAACGCCTCGCCGTATCCCTCCGGCACGATGACCAGGCAGTCCGTCGTGCCTTGCGCCACTGCGTCCTGCAGGGCGCGCTCGGTGCCGTCTACCTCAACCATGTTCGAGCGCTCGGCCAGGGTCTCGGAGATGCCCCCCGCCAGCGCGCTGCCGTCGCGGTCGATCACGGCCACGTCGGCGCGGTCCTGCACGAAGTCATCGGAGCTGACGCCATGGGTGTTCCCCGTCGCCACGAACACGCCCATGAAGCCGAGGAGCACCACGTAGATGAGGATGTACGTGCGCTGCTTGAGCAGAATGCGACACGCGGTCTTAAAGATGTTCATGCTGCTGCCTCCTTGAGATGAGCGCGGCCGCAACGAGGAGCACCGCCGCCATGGCCACCAACGCGCCAACCGACATGAGGAACGGCTGGTAGCTGTCGTAGTAATACAAGGCGTAGAACGCCTGCGAGATCAGACGCGCGGGGTTCACGTAGGCGGTCCACGGCGCGGCGGCGGCGATCTCGTCCGCCAGGCTCATGCACGCCTGCCCGTAAAGCCCCGCGAACAGCGCCGACAGGCACGTGACGCACGTCATGACGCCGTTCTTCGCCATCTCGGGAATGCCAGGCAGCGCGCCCACGAACACGCCGAGCGCGCACGCCGTGAACGCCGACGCCGCGATGGCGCCCACGCACGCGGCGTCCTGCCCGCCGAAGTCGACGCCCAGCACCAGGCGGATGTACGCGAAGGCCACCAGCAGGCACACAAACGCCAGGACCCACGAGACGGCGAACGTCGCCGCCAGCACCTGCGCGCGCGGCACGGCGCCGAGCACGCGGCGCGCGCCCACCTCCGAGGTGTTCGGGCAGGCGCGGCTCATGGCGACGAGCCCGATGGTGGCGGCGAACATGGTCGCCATGCCCAGAAGCGCGTAGTAGTAGCGCGTGGACTCCGTCGGCGCGTTGTGCGTGACCGACACGCGCTCGGTGAACGTGCTGTCAGCCACCTCGAGCGCCTGGTCAACGAGGGCTTCGACGTCGATGCCCATGCTCAAGAGCAGAGCCGAGGCGTCTTCGACGTCATCGGACGAGATCGAGGTGCCCTGCTCGTAGTCCTTGACGGAGGCGGGCAGCGTCGAGGGGTCGAAGGCCGCGGGGGAGAACGCGCCCGAGGTCACGGCTTGCTCCACGTCGGAGCGGACGCGGCTCTCCACCGCGTCGGTCACGGCCCCCTTCGTGCGCTGCGCGCCGTCGAGCACCGTCTTCACCACGGTCTGCTGCGCCGTGAGCGCGTTATCGGCCGGGTCGAGCTTCATGTGCAGGTGCGGCGATCCCTGCGCGCCTACCGTGAGGTAGGCGATGGCGTCGGTCTCGGCGAGCGCGCGCTGCGCCGCCTCCTCGCTCTCCACGTACTGCGGCACCACGAGGCTTCCCACCTCGTCGGCCGCGGTGCCCGGCTCGCTCACCGCGTCGACCACCTCGCGCAGCACCACCGCCTCGTCAGACTCCCACACCTCGTCCTGCACCACCACGAGTCCCAGCTCGGTGGCGTAGACCGTGTCATCGAGTCCCGCGAACATGAAGGAGAACAGCGTGGACAGGATGATGGGGAACGCCAGGGACCACACGAGGAGGTCCCGGTCGCGCATGAGGTAGAGCGCCGTGTACTTGAACGTGTTCCACATGATGTGCCTCCTGCCCGCGCTAGTCGCGCAGCTCGGTGCCGGTGATCTCGAGGAACACGTCGTTCAAGGTAGGCGGCTCAGCGTAGATGCGCCCGAACGCGATGCCCTGCGCGCTGAGCAGGTCGAGCACGTCGGCCAGGTTGTGCGCGCCCGCGGTGCAGTCGACCGCGAGCACGTCGCCTTCGAGCTCGGCGCGCAGCGTGTGGGGCAGCTCGCGGACGCGCGCGAGGAGGTCGGCGTGCGCGGGGGCCGTGGGGACGGCAGCGTCCGCGTCCGCACCCGCCGCGCCCGCTGGCAGGCCCATGGCCGCACCCGCCGCAGCCGTACCTGCCGCAGGATCAACCGCGGCCGCACCCGCCGCGCCCGCTGGCAGGCCCGCAGCCGCACCCGCGCCCATGGCCGCACCCGCCGCAGCCGTACCTGCGGAAGGATCAACCGCGGCTGCGGCCGCTGGCAGGCCCGCTCCAGCCATGCCCGCCGCAGCCGTACCCGCCGAGGACACGAATGTTTCACGTGAAACATTCGCGTCAGCGTCGGCCGACAGGCCCGCCGCACCTGCACCCGCCAGCTGGATGCGCAGCTTCTCGCCCGTGCCGATCATGGCTTTGAGCTCGGAGTTCGTTCCGCACGCCACGCCGCGGCCCTTGTCCATGATCATGATGCGCGAGCAGATCTCCTCCACTTCCTCCATGTAGTGGCTCGTGTAGATGATGGTGGAGCCCTCGGCGTTCAGCCGCAGGATGCCCTCGAGGATGGCGTTGCGGCTCTGCGGGTCGACGGCCACCGTGGGCTCGTCGAGGATGATGAGTTCGGGCTTGTGCGCGATGCCGCACGCGATGTTGAGGCGGCGCGCCAGGCCGCCCGAGAGCTTCTTCGGGCGGAAGCGCTCGTAGCCCTCCAGACCCACGAAGCGGATGGCCTCGTCCACAAGCGCGCGGCGGCGGCCCTTGTCGGGCACGTAGAGCGCGCAGAAGTAGTCGATGTTCTCGCGCACGGTGAGCTCTTCGAACACGGCGAGGTTCTGCGGCACCACGCCGATCCGGCTTTTGAGGTCATAGCGCGTCGGCGCCATGGCCTCGCCGAACAGGCGCACCTCGCCCTTGTCGTATGTGAGCAACTGCAGGATGCAGTTGATGGCCGTGGTCTTGCCGCTGCCGTTGGGCCCGAGCAGGCCGAACACCTCGCCCGGCTCTATCGACAGGTTGAAGTGGTCGAGCGCGATGGTCTCCTTGTAGCGCTTGACCAGGTTCGACACCTCGACGACGAGGCTGCCTGCCGCGCCTTCCGCGCGCGTCGCGCGTGTTGTGCCTGCCGCATCCGTCGCGCGTGTTGCGCCTGCCGCGCGCGTCGCGTCCTTAGCGTCTCTAGTCACGCTCGTCCTCCTTCTCGAACACCAAGTCAACGGAGAGGATCTTGCCGCTCGGCCCCATGAGCGTGGGCACCCACCCCGCGAAGGCGAAGCCGTCGGCAGCGCGCTCGTCGATGATGCGGCGATGCTCCTCGCTGCGCGCGGTGGTCAGCTTGCTGTTGCTGAACTCAACGGGCACGTACTCGTATCGTTTCATGCGATCCTCCTTCTTCGCGCTCCCACAGGCCGGGCGCGCTCCTCTCAACGTAGCTTCAAGTATCCACGCGAGGGGGATTCGGCAGAAGTGACTTTTGTCACGAGTTCACCTGCAAGAACGTGTTCGGCGCGGGCGCTTGCCGTATGATGGAAGCATGGAACGCGTCTTGGACAAGATCATCGTGTTTGCGGGGTGCTGCCTGGCGCTCATGCTCGTCACGCCCTCGACGCTCGAGGTGACGGGGCTGCTCGCCGCCGTGACGGCCGCGGCGCTCTTCGAGGTGGTGCCGGGCCGCGCGCGACGTGCGGGGACGGCCGCCTACCTGGTGCTGGCGACGGCCTGCGCGCCGTGCGCGCTGTTCGCGCCGCTGGCAGCTTACGACTGCATCCGCAGCGAGCAGGACGGCGAAGGCGAAGGCGCGGGCGGGAGCGGGAGCGCCGGCCGGACCGCCGCGGGAGCCGCGGGCGGCAACGCCGCACGAGGCGCAGGCGCAGGCGGAAGCGGAGCGCGGACGCCCAGCGGGGGCGTGCGGGCGGATGCGGAGGCGCCATGGGAGACGCGCGCCCTGCGCGTGCTGTGCGCGGCCGCGCTGGCGGCCGCCCTGCCGCGGCTTCCGCTTAGCGCCGCGGGCGTCATGCTGGCGATGGCCGTCGTGGCCGCGCTGCTCTCGTGGCGCACCTCGCGCCTGCTCGCCGACAAGAAGCGGCAGCGCATCGCGCGCGACAGCATGCGCGAGCACTCCCTGGCGCTCGAGCTGCGCAACCGCGACCTGCGCGACAAGCAGGACTACGAGGTGCACGTGGCCACGCTCACCGAGCGCGGGCGCATCGCGCGAGAGATCCACGACAACGTGGGGCACCTGCTCACTCGCGCCATCCTGCAGGTGGAGGCCATGCAGGTGGTGCATGCGCAGGACGCGCAGGTCACGCGCGAGCTCGCGCCCGTGAGCGCCACGCTCTCCGAAGCGCTCGCCTCGGTGCGCGCAAGCGTGCACGCCCTGCACGACGACGCGCTCGACCTCGAGGGGCAGGTGCGGGAATGCGCGCGGGGCTGCGAGGCGGCAGGCATCGCCGTGACGATCGACTACGCCGTCGACGACGCACCCGCGCCCGTGGCGCTCTGCCTCATCGCCATCGCGCGCGAGGCGCTCGCCAACGTCATGCGCCACAGCGGCGCCACGAAGGCACACGTGCGCCTGACGGAGTACCCCGCGCTCTACCAGATCACCGTAACCGACAACGGAGGCGGCAACGCGGGCGCAGGCGCGAGGGCGGCGGGGCCGGCACGCGGCAGCGGCATGGGGCTCCAGTCGATGGAGGAGCGGGTAACCGCGCTCGGCGGCTCCTTCCGCGCGGGCTTCGAACGCACGGCGAGCGCAAGGGCAGCCGGCGCGGGCGCAAGGGCAGCCGGCGCGAGCGCAAGGGCAGCCGGCGCAGGCGCCGCGAGAGGGGCGGGCGACGGCGCGGCGGGCGCATGCGGGCACGAAGGCCAGCGCGCGGGCTTCCGCGTGTTCGCCTCCATACCCAAGGAGGCCCCGGATCGCCCATGACATGCACACCACAACGCCAGAAGTGGCGAGAAACCCGCGATCTGATACCGCAGGATCTCCAGCCGAAGCGTCGCGGCCCCTCACGTCCCGGAGAAAACCCTGGTGGCGCGAAATCCGATCCTGCACGCCAAGACGCATCCACCGCAAGCGGAGCGCAAGACGGTATCAGATCGCGGGTTTCTCGTCACTTCCCAACTGAAACCGTGAAAGGAGCCTTCTCATGCGAGTCATGATCGTCGACGACGACCCGTTCATCACGGAGTCGCTCACCACCATCTTGGACGCGCAGCCCGACATCGAAGTGGTGGCGACCGCGCTCGGAGGACGCGAGGCCGTGCGCCTCTTCTCGCAGGTCGCACCTGATGTGCTGCTCATGGACATCCGCATGCCCGAAGGCGACGGCCTCAGCGCGGCCGAGCGCATCCTCGCGGACAGCCCGCAGGCGCGCGTGGTCTTCCTCACCACCTTCGCCGATGACGACTACATCGTGCGCGCGCTGCGCCTTGGCGCGCGCGGGTACCTCATCAAGCAGGACGTCGCCTCCATCGCGCCCGCGCTACGCAGCGTGATGGCCGGGCAGAACGTGCTCGGCAGCGAGGTGATGGGGCGCATGCCCCACCTGGGGGCGCGCGCAGAGGCGCCCACGAGCCGAGAAGCGGTGGAAGCGAACGCGAAAACCGCGGGCCCCAAAGCCACAGGGGCGGCCGCGCCCGACGCGCCGGCCGTCGCGGGCGACGCCTTCGCGAACGTCCAGCTCACCGAGCGCGAGCAGCGCATCGTGGAGCTGGTGGCGCAGGGCCTCGACAACAAGGCCATCGCAGGCACCGTCTATGTGAGCGAAGGGACGGTGCGCAACCACATCAGCTCCATCCTCGCGAAGCTCGGCCTGAAGAACCGCACGCAGATCGCCGTGCACTACTGGAAGAGCCTCATGGGGTAAGTAGAATGCAAGCGAATGCCGCATGAGAGCCCACCATGCTTGGGGCCAGATCCTTCGACTCGCTTCGCTCGTTCAGGATGACAGGGGGGGTGGCTTGCCCAGGATGAGACCCGTAGCGATTATCAGCAACACGAGGGATGGCTACTCATTCAGGATGGCGGAGGAAAAGCCTGGGCATCGGAGAGTCATCCGCCGGAAGCTCGGACGCAGGGGGTGTTCGCTGGAAGCTTGAACGGTGAAGCGTCGTCGGCTGTCCGGGTCTGCGACAGAGGGGGAGACTCGAACGGCGAGCGTCGTCTGTCGGATGGGTCTGCGACGTGAGGAAGTCGCGCGTTTTCGGGTACGGGCTGTTGACGATCGCCTGAAAAGGTGTTCTCCTACTCTTTATGCAAAAAATCGCACATGAGAGATAAGGAGCATATCAGATGGGTCTTACACGTCAGCAATTCGTCATGGTGGCCGTGCTGCTCTCCGGCACTCTGCTCGCCGTGCTCAACCAGACGCTGCTCTCGCCTGCGCTGCCCGCCATCATGGCGAGCCTGCAGGTCGACGCCACCACGATCCAGTGGCTCACCTCGGGGTACTCCCTGGTGGAAGCCGTCATCATCCCGCTTTCCGCGTTCCTGATCGGGCGCTTCACCACGCGCCAGCTGTTCATCACCGGCTTCGCCATATTCACCGCCGGCAGCCTTCTGGCCGCGCTCGCGCCCGCGTTCCCGTTCCTGCTGGCGGGCCGCGTGCTGCAGGCCGCGTGCACGGGCATGGTCATGCCCATGGTGTTCACGGTGATCCTGCTGGTGTTCCCGCGCGAGAAGCGCGGCAGCGCCATGGGCGTCATCGGGCTCATCATCGGGTTCGCGCCCGCCATCGGCCCGTCGGTGTCCGGCCTGCTCGTTGACTCGGTGGGCTGGCGTGCGCTGTTCGTCATCGTCACCGCGCTGTCGGCGCTCGTGCTCGCGGCGTCGGCGCTCGTGCTGAAGAACTACGGTGATTTCGAGCGCACCACCTTCGACAAGCTCTCCGTGATGCTGAGCTCAGTGGGCCTCGTGTGCCTGCTCTACGGCCTGTCCACGTTCGCCTCGAGCAGCAACATGGCCGTCACCGGCGGGCTCATCGCGGCGGGCATCGTGCTCATGGCGCTCTACATCCGCCGCCAGCTGCGCCTCGAGGTGCCCATGCTGAAAGTGTCCATCCTGAAGGCGCGCCCGTACGCCACCGCCGTGTGCACGATCGTCATCATCCAGGCGGCGCTCATGGGCACGGGCGTCATCACGCCGCTCTACATCCAGGGCGTGCTCGGGCAGAGCGCCACCATGTCAGGCGTGGCCATGCTGCCCGGCGCAGTGATCGGCGCGTTTCTGGGCCTGGTCGCCGGCCGCCTGTTCGACCGCTACGGCGTGCGCCGCGTGGTCATCCCCGGCGGCATCGTCATGCTGGCGGGCGCGGCGGGGCTCGTGCTTCTGGGCATGAACACGTCCATCGTGATGGTAACGACCGTTTACACGGTGCTCACCATGGGCCTGCAGTTCATCATGACGCCGCTGAACACGTGGGGCCTGAACTCGCTTGACAACTCCGTGATCCAGCACACGCAGGGCCTGTCGAACACGCTCAACCAGATCGCAGCGTCGTTCGGCACGGCCATGCTGGTATCGGTGTCGGCGCTCGGGTCGTCGTTCGCGGCGAGCGCGGGCGCTGCGGGCATCGAGCAGTCGTTCGCCGGCACCCACCTGGCGTTCTGCACCACGAGCGCGCTTCTGGTGGTGGCACTCGTGGTCATCGTGGCGCTCGTGCGCGACAAGGCGCCGGCGCGCGCGGCGCGCGCCGAGGACGCGAAGGCGAAGGCAGGCGAAGGCGTGGAAGCGAACGCCGCGGCGGGCAGCGGGGCCACGGCCTCCGCGACAGCCGCAGACTCCGACGACGTGCGCGTGCGCGACGCCATGAACCTGCACCCGGTCTACGTGTCGGCGAACGCGACCATGCGCGACGTGGTGCTGCTGATGGCCGAGACGGACACGAGCGGCGTGCCCGTGGTCGACGAGGACTACGTGGTGGTGGGCTTCGTCACCGACGGCGATGTGGCTCAGTACCTGGGCAAGAATGACATGGCGATGTTCGACGCGTCGCTCAACCTCTACCACGCCGTCGACGACGGCAGGATCCAGGAGCGTCTGAGCAACCTGCTCGACCTCAACGTGATGAAGATCGCCACGAGGCGCGTGCTGTCGACCACCCCCGACGCGCGCATCGACGAAGCCTGCCACATCCTGGCCACCAAGCGCATCAAGAAGATGCCCGTGGTGAACGCCGAGGGCAAGCTGGTCGGCGCGCTCAGCCGCCGCAACATCATCCACGCCATAGCTGCCGGCGAGCAGGCCAAGCAGCGCTAGTGCGCGTGGCGGCCGCGCGACGGCGGGCTGTCCGCGCAGGTCGCGTTGGCTGTGCTGATCGCGTTGGGTTACCGAGCTAGAAGCTTGGGTTAGCGCGCGTGGCGGCCGCGCCCTCCGGCGGGAGCCGGCTGCTGCTTGGCAGGGGCCGGCTGAGCAACGGCGGGCTGGGCGCCTGCCTGCGCGCCTGCGCCTGCCTGCGCGCGCGCAGCGGGCCGTGCGACGGCGGGCTGGGCGCTACCAGCAGCCTGCTGGGCGGCGGTGGGCTGAGCGGTGGCTGCCTGCGCGCGCGCCTGGCGGCGGGCCGCTATGCGCTGCTGGCGAGCAGCGCGCTCAGCTGCGCGGCGCGCCTCCTCCTTTGCACGCGCCGCGCGCTCGGCAGCGACGGCGTCGAAGCTTTCGCGCACGGCAGAGACCGCCTGCTGGGCTTGCGGGCTCGGCTCGGGAACGCGCTGCTTGCGCGCAGCGGGCTTCGCCCCCTTGTCAGCGCCGCGCGGAATCGCGGACTCCTTGCGACGCGAGCGGGAGCGCGCCGGCTCGGCCGCGGAAGTCACACGCTGCGGCTCGGCCGTACGCTGCGGCTCCTTCGCGACGCGCTGCCGCGCCTGCTGCTGAGCCTGCACAGGAGGATTCGGCTGGGGTGACGGCGCCTGGGGCCGGGCAGGCTGCGCCCCAGATGCAACGGGCTGCGCCTGGGACCGGGCGGGCTGCGCCGCCTGCTGCGGCATCTGCCCCGCAGGCCGCTGCCCTTGCGGGCGCGCGCCGTCCTGCGGGCGTCCCGCCGCGCCAGCGCCTGCGGGCCGCTGTCCCTGCGCCACCGGCTGCTGCTTGCCGACAGGCTGCCCTTGCGGCCGCCCTTGCGCGCCGCCCTGCGGCCTTTGGGCCCTGCCCCTTCCGCGCGGCGCGCCGTAGCCGCGGGCCGCCACGTTGCGGCGCCCGATCACCATCTGCATCTCGGCCACCTTGCGCCGCTCGGCCTCGAGGCCGTCGACCACGCCGCGCATGCGGCGGTCGAGCGTGATGATCCAGACCACCAGCAGCACGATGGCGACGGCAAGCACCGCGAGGCCCAAGGCCACCAGCGCAACCGGAGATGAGATGACTTCAGCCAAGCGAATCGCTCCCTGATGAGAATCGAGGCCAACCAGCAAACCTGCAGACGAAACTGCCTTCGATCATACCGAAGAGCGCGGAACTTGTCCACGGCCGCGCCCTCCTTCGGCAACCTTGCGGCAGCCTTTCGGCACGATCACGAAATCGGGTCGATCGCCTTCACCGCGCAGTCGGGGAAGCGCAGGGTGACGGTGGTTCCACGCCCGAGCTCGCTCTCCACGCGCATGTCGGCGCGCTCGCCGAAGAAGCCCTTCATGCGGTCGTGCACGTTCTTCACGGCGATGCCCATACCCGTAGACGACTCGGGGTGCATGATGTTGTTGCATGTCTGCTCGTCCATGCCCACGCCGTCGTCAGACACGCTGACCACCACGTCATCGCCGTCGACCTCGGCCAGAATGGAGATGATGAGCTTGCCCTCCGACGGCATGGCGTGGCGCACCGCGTTCTCGACGAGCGGCTGGAGAATGAACGGCGGCACCATCATGTCCTGCAGTTCGGGGCCCGCGCCCACGCAGAGGCCCACGCGGTCCTCGCCGAAGCGCGCCACCTCGAACGAGAAGTAGCGCATGGTCTGCTCGATCTCGCGCGAGAGCATGATGCGCTCGGAGGAGTCCTCCAGCGTGCGGCGGTAGAACACCGCGAACTCGCGCAGCAGCGTGCGGGCCTTCATGGGGTCGGTGCGAATGAGCGAGGCGATGGTGTTGATGGTGTTGAACAAAAAGTGCGGGTTGATCTGGCTTTGAAGCATCTTGAGCTCCATGGCGGTGGCCAGCTTGCGCTGGTTCTCCATCTCGGCCGCCGCCATCTGCGTGGACAGCAGCCGCCCGAAGCCCTGCGCGATGGACTTCTGCGTCTCGGTGATCTTCTTCGCGCTGCGGTAGTAGAACTTCAGCGTGCCCTCGACGTTGGAGCCCACGCGCAGAGGAACGATGATGGCGGCCTTGATGGTGCTGGCGCCCTCCGGGAAGCCGATCTCCTCGGCGCTGTAGAGCACGCGCGCCACGCCGTCGGCGATGGTGTCATGCGTGGCCTGCGTGCGGATGTCGGCGCCGGCGGGGTTCTCCGCCTCCTGGAAGCCGACGTACCCGAGGATCTTCTCCTTGTCGGTGATGGCCACGGCGATGGCCGCGGTGTTCGGCAGCAGAAGCTCGCAGATGTCCTGCGCCGACTGCTGGTTGAGCCCGTCCTGCATGAGGTCGAGCGTGGCGCTCGAGAGCTGCAGCATGGCGTCGGACTGGTGCGCGCGCACCGAGTCAGGATCGCTGAGCAGGCGCATCACGATGACGAGCGAGAGCGTGAAGATCACGCCCGCCACGATGACGGTAGGCACGCTCACCGTGGGCGACATGAGCGCCCCCACCATGACGAGAGCGGCGAGGGCGGCGATGGTCAGGGCGAGCATCTCGAGGTTGAAGAACCGCGGGGCCATGCGCCTGTTGTTTTTCTTGGTGTCGATGATCTCTTGCATAATGCGCTTAGTATACCAGCTAACTTTCACGTAGGGAGCGGGCAGGCCCCGTGCGGCTCAGATGACGCCGGCCTGGTCCACCACGAGGAGGGCGGCGGCCACCAGGAGGAAGCAGCCGAAGGCGAGGCGAAGCGCCCGCTCGGGAATCTTCGTGATGTAGCGCGCGCTGAGGGCGGCGCCGGGGATGGAGCCGCAGGCGATCGCGATGCCGGCGATCCAGTCGACGTTGCCGAGCATGCCCTGGTAGACCACGCCGGGAACGGCCAGGATCATCACGGAGATGAGCGACGTGCCCGAGGTGAGGCGCATGGGCAGGCCCACGAACGTCACGAGCATGGGCACGATGAGGAACCCGCCGCCGAGGCCCACGTACCCCGAGGCCACGCCCGCCACCATCCCGATGAGGAAGGTGAGGACGACCTGGCGCGTGGTGACGCGCGGAAGGGCGGAGGCTGCGGAGGGTGCGGGGGCGTTTGCGGCTGCGGGGGCGGGCGCGGACGTGGATGCGGGCGCGGAGGCAGCTGCGGGGGCGGATGCGGGCTTGGAGCTCGCCGCCTTGGCCGCCGCCGCAGCCCCGGGCTCGGCCGCCGCCTCGGGCGCGCCGCTCCCCCTCCCCGCCTTCGGCGCGGCGAGGGCCTTCTGCAGCATGGTGATGGCCGAGTACGCGATCACGCAGGCAGCCGCCACCATGATCATCCAGTCCTCCGAGCGCGTGGCCAGCCACACGCCCACCGGCGAGGTGAGCGCGCCGCCCACACCCGCCGCCACGCCGAGCTTCGGCAGGCAGGTCTTGTGGCGCACGTGCGTGATCGCGCCCGACACGCTGGTGGGGATGATGGTGAACATCGAGGTCGCCGTGCTCACGATGGGCTCGAGCGCGTACCCCAGCTTGAGGACCGGCACCAGTATCGTGCCGCCGCCGATGCCGAGCAGGCCCGACAGCACCCCTACGAAGAGACCCACGGCCAGCGAAGCAGCTATCATGCCGAGCTCGTCCACCGTCTCCCCGCCTTCCTATTCCGCGATGTTCAGGCGGATCTCGCAGGTGAGGCCCGGGTCGACCGACGTCGACGGGGCCGCCACCGGCGCGCCCGCGCCCGCTCCCGCGCCGCCAGCCGCGCCGCCGCCCGCAGCCGCGCCGCCAGCCGCGCCGCCGCCTCCGGCGTCCCCGCCCGCGCCGCCCACGGGCTCCATCAGGCACGAGCGCACGAGCGCCGTGGTGAGCATCTGGTCGGAGTCGAGGCGCGCCATGGCCTCGGGCCACACGTACTGGAACTCGAAGTACTTGGCGCAGTTCGCCTCCGCGTAAGCCGACGCCTCGCCGGTAGCCGCCTTCGCCGCGCGCCGATACGCGCGCTTGTCGGGCCGGGCGAGGCTGCGCAGCAGCGCCGTGAGGCGGATGCGCCGCGTGAGGCCCGGCTCCAGGAACGGCCCCGGGTACGGCTCGAGCGAGGCGGGCTTGACCTGCTGCAGGTCGATGAGCGCGCGCGAGTACTCGAGCTTGCGGTACTCGTAGATCCAGCGGAAGATGTCCTGGCGGAAGCGGTCGCCTTCGCTCTGCGTTTCCGGCGGGAGGTGGCGCAGCACCCAGCGGTTGTCGAACCAGATGTCCGAGCCGTACATGCGCAGGTTGAGCATGTAGTCGAGGTCCTCGCCGCGCGTGATCCACGGGTCGAAAGCCAGCCGCTTGAAGGCCTCCTTGTGGATGGCCAGACAGCCGCCGCACACGTGGTTCGAGCGCGACAGACGCGGGCCCTGCATGGCGCGCGAGATCCACGCGTTGAACGCGCGACCCTGCTGCCAGAAGCGGTTGTACCACTTGTCCTCCCACTTCGAGAGGTATGACCCCTGGTCGTTGAGGTAGTAGCCCGTCTTCGCCAAGATGGGGATGCCCTTCTTCGTCAGCTTGCCCAAGCCGTACATGGCGTTCTTGAGGAAGGCGGGGTCGTCGATCACCTCGTCGTCGTCGAGGAACACCACCGCGTCGAAGCCGAGCGTGATGGCGACCACGAGCCCCAGGTTGCGGACAGCGCTGTAGCCGCGCAGGCCCACCTCGTCCTCGAGCCGCCCGATGTTGAGCTGCTCCATGCGCTGGCGCACGAGCGCGAGCTCAGCCGCGCCGATCACGAGCACGCTCAAGCGGGGGTGCGACGCGGCGACGGCGCGGACCTTCTCCGCCGCCTGGTTCTCAAGCCCTGCGTCGGCCGCCACCAGCACCACCACGAGCCCGACGCCTTCCACCCCCTCGAGCGAGGCGAGGCAGCGTCCCAGCTCGCCGGACTGCGTGATGGCGGTGGTGTGGTCGTAGCTGCCCACCACCTCGCGGCTCTCGCGGCGACGGCGCGTGGCCGATATGTACGTCGGAATGATAACGACTGGCTTCATGCGTTCCCTCTATCTGCTCGCTGCTTACTGCTGCTGACTGACTCTGCCTATCCCTGTCCGATCTGCCTTCTGCTTCTGCCCTCTAGCCGCCCTTCGGCGTCGGCTGCCTTTCGGCGTCGACCGCCCTTCGGCCCGGTCCGCTTCCCTACTCACGTCCGCGGGACGCGCTACCGCTTGCCCTTCCCGCGGCGGCTGGCGGAGGCGGGCCTCCCCCGGCCGCGCGGCGCGCGCTTGGCGGCGGGCGTCTGCTCGCGCTGCATCCAGCGCGCCTGCTCGCGGCGCTCCTTCATGGCCGCCGTCTCCGAGCGCAGCGCCTGGTAGGACGCGAATCGCTCGGCGGGCACGTCGCCGGCCTCCACGGCGGCGCGCACCGCGCAGCCCGGCTCGCGCTCGTGCTTGCAGTCGCGGAAGCGGCAGTCGCGCGCGATGAGCTCGATATCGGCGAAGGCCGCCTCGATTCCCGCGTCGGCGTCCCACAGCCCCAGCCCCCGCACGCCGGGCATGTCCACCACGCGCCCGCCGCCGGGCACGTCGAGCATCTCGCGGCTCACCGTGGTGTGGCGGCCCTTGCCGTCGCCTTCGCGCACCTGCGCCGTCTCCTGCACATGCTCGCCCAGAAGCAGGTTGACCAGGCTCGACTTGCCCACGCCCGAGCGCCCGACGAGCACCGTGGTGGTGCCCGCGGGAAGGAGCGCGCGCACAGCCTCCACCGAGGCGGGGTCGTTGGCCGACACCACGAGCGTCTTCACGTCGGGGCCGGCAAGTGCGCGCACCTGGGCGCGCACGGAGTCGATCTGCGACTCGTCCTGCGCGAGGTCGGCCTTCGTGAGCACCACGGTCACCTCGGCTCCGGTCTCGTACGCCAGCACGAGCTCGCGCTCGAGGCGGCGCATGTTCACCTCGGCGAGCGGCTGGACCACCACCACGCGGTCGAAGTTGGCGGCGAGCACCTGCGGGAGCGCGCGCTCGGTGGGGTCCTTCCGCACAAAGGCGCGCGTGCGCGGGAAGATCTCCTCGATGAGCGCCTTGTCGTGCGCGCTCGGCAGGCGCACGCCCACCTTGTCGCCGATGGCCGCGCGCTCGGCGGCGCCCTTCAGGAGCGCGGTGGCGTGCTCGCAGCGCAGAAGCTCGCCGCTCTCAAGCCTGACCAGCGGGAACCCGCGGTCGAGCTTGATGACCTCGCCACGCGCGAACGTGGTTTCGCAACAGCCCTCCATCAGCGGCGACTCTCCCTCATGTGGCGGAACACCAAGACGAGCGCGAGACCCGCCAGCACCAGCAGGACGCCGGGAACGAACCGCAGCGCGTCGGGCGCCTCGCGCACCGCAGCGCCCTTCGACACGAGCGAGACGTGGCTGGCGTGCAGGTCGGAGAGGCCCGCGTGGTCGGGGCACGACAGGTTGAACGTCCCGCGCACCTGCAGCACCGTGCCGCGCTTGCCGTAGGCGCCGTACGTGTCGATGACCGAGGTGGCGGCCAGGGTGGTGAGCACCGGCACCTCGGCGAACGAGCCGTCGGTGGCCTCGAGCGTGATCCAGCAGTGGTCGAAGTCGAGCTCGGCGTTGATGCGATCGCCCACCACCTCGCCGGTGACCTGCACGGTCTGGCCGTCGAGGTAGGAGTCGGCCGTCTCGAGCTCGGAGATCGAGGTGTCGTAGATGAACGAGCTGTCGGGCAGCTGCTGGGGGTTCACCTGGTTGCTCGGGTCGGGGCCCTCCTCAGCCCACGCCGCCGGCACCGCCACCAGAGCCGCGAGCGCCAGAGCGCACGCCAGGGCAAACGCAAGGGCGAAAGCGCGCGCAGAGGCGAGCGAGCGTGCGGGAGCGAAAACGTATGCAAGCGCCCGAATGCGCGCGAAAGCGGACATGCGCGTTTTCCCCATCATGACGCACCCCTGACCTTCCGGCGCGGGAGGATCGAGGCGCCCACCTCCACGATCAGCGCGAGCAGCGTCACGAACTCGAGACGACCCACCCACATCTGGAAGATGTAGAACAGCTCGAGCGTGAAGGGCATGCCCGGGCTCACCACGCCCGTGACGATGCCGCCGTTCGACGTCATGGCCACCGACTCGAAGATGGCCTGCGTGGCCTCGTGGCCGTGCGCGATGCCCACGAGCGCGCCGAGGGCGTAGGTGATCACGTAGAGGATGAACACCGTCATGGCCTCCTTCACCACCTCGGGGCTCAGGATGCGGCGCCCGACGTGGTTGTACGCCACCACCACGCGCGCCGAGTCGGGCGCGAGCGCCTCCTTCACCGTGGAGACGATGGACTTGAAGATGATGCCCACGCGGTAGAGCTTGATGCCGCCCGCCGTGGAGCCCGCGCTGCCGCCGACGGCCATGAGCAGCGCCAGCGAGAGGAAGGCGCCCGACGAGAGCACCGTGGTGAGCTGGTTGGTGGTGATGGTCTGGAAGCCCGTGGTGGAGTACGCCGAGATCACCATGAACAGCCCGCGGCGCAGAAGCGCGGGCAGGTCGGAGAACAGGGGCCAGGCTGCCAGCGACGCCGTGAACACGACCGTCATGGCGGCGATCCAGAGCGCGGTGGTGTGCGTCTCGATGTCGCGGAAGAACGCGCCCACGCGCCCCTTCCACACCTCGGCGTACATCACGAAGCTGACAGAGCCCAGGATCATGAGGAAGATGAGCACGAGCTCGATGGGGAACGAGTGGTAGTACAGGATCGACTGGCCCGCGGGCGCGAAGCCGCCGGTCACGAAGCTGGAGATGGCCATCCACAGCGCATGCAGAATCGCGCGGGCGGGCTCCATGCCCGCGACCACGCACAACAGCGACAGCAGCACGGTGGCCAGCAAGATGACGGCCGCCGTGATGCGCGCGATGAACTGCGTGGTCTGGATGACGTTGGGGACCACGTGCTCGCGGCGGCCTTCCGAGGTGTACAGCGAGGCGCCCGCGCGCTTGCCGAACAGCCCGATGGAGAGCGCCACCACGATGAGGCCCAAGCCGCCGATCAGGTGCATCATGAAGCGGAACATGTTGTCGGCGTTCGACAGGTGGTCCAGGTCGACCACCACCGACGCGCCCGTGGTGGTGAGGCCCGACACGCCGTCGAACAGCGCGTCGAGGTAGGTGAGGTAGTGCCCCGAGAAGTACAGCGGGACGGAGTACACGAGCGCCAGCACGATCCACGCCAGGCCCGTGACCGCGAGCGCCTGACGGCGCGTGAGGCGGCAGGGCTCGACGCGCAAGAAGCGCAGAAGCGCGCCGAGGGTGAGCGCGCCGCCGGCCGCGGAGAGGTAGCGCGCGGCGGGCTCCCACTCCTGGAAGAGCAGCGCCATGGCGAGCGGGACCGCCATGAGCAGCGCCGAGAACATGATGAGCGTCCCCAGGTAGTGGCCGATCACGCGCAGGTCGTCGAGTGTGAACCGCTGCCACATGAGCTATCCCATGACCACGCGCACGACGGTGATGATGACCCAGAGCGCCACGATGAAGCCGGCGATGGAGAGCAGCACCAACGCGAAGCCGGTGAGGGGCGGCACGGCGGCCGACTTTATGTCGTCGATCGATTTACGCATGCCGCCATTTTAGCCGAAAAGAGCCCCCGTAATGTGGAGGCCCCATGGGCGCGGGCGAGAACCCCCAACGAGGCAGGCGGAAACAAGGACAGGGAAACGCTTTTGCGGGACCGTGCAGATTTGGAGGGATATTTTGGCAGAAATCTTCAGTTCTTTGTCTTCTTAGCGGTGAGTTCACCTTTTTGGGCGGCTGACAAGAGCCGAATTCAGGTGTGGCGAATTATGCGACCTGGGGTTTCGTCGTCTGCTCTTCTTGAGGTCAAGGTGAACTTGCTTCTGCAACGAGCTAAGAAGACAAAGAACTGAAGATTTCTGCCAAAATCGCAGCGGAAAATTGCACGGAGCCCAACGAGACGAGACAAAACAGCAAATTGGCAAAGGAACAGCAAGAAATGCTTCGAAAGCGGAGGCGTGACCAAAACGTAAGGCACGTGCAAGGGTTGCGAAAGAGCGCCTCCCTATCCTTTTCAGCATAGGAATCCTACGATCTTGCGAGGTGCGCTCATGAGAAGATCCGCGAAGGTGGCCGTCGCCTTAGCCGTTGCCAGCCTCACCTGCCTGCTGATTGCCCGGCAGGTCCCCAAATTGGAGAAGGCGGCCGAAGCTCGCCCCTAGCTGGCGCCGCGGCCTTGGCCGCGGCGCCATAACGCTTCTTACCTCAGCTCCCTCTTGCCCGCTTCGGCTATCGGTCGAGGAGCAGCGCGTCGAAGTCGAGCTCCATCGGCCCCTCGACGCGGCAGACGTACTCGCCCTCGTCGTCGAGGTCGACCAGCACGTGGCTGCGGTCGCGCACCTCGCCGGAGATCACCTTCTCGGCGATGCAGTCGACCACCTGGCGCTGGATCAGGCGCTTCAGCGGGCGGGCGCCGTAGACTGGGTCGTACCCGTCGATCGACAGGTGCTCCATGGCCGCCGGCGTCACGTCGAGCGTGATGCGGCGGGTCGCCAGGCGCTCGCGCACCTCGTCGAGCTGCAGGTTCACGATGCTCTCGATGTTCGCGATGTTGAGCGCGTTGAACGTGATCACGTCGTCGATGCGGTTCAGGAACTCGGGCCTGAACGTGGTGCGCAGCGTGTCCTGCAGGCGGTTGGTGAAGTCCATCATGCGCTTGGCCGCGGCCTCCGGCGTCATGCTCGCCATCTGCTCGACCATCTCGCCCATGGTCTGGTTCTCCTGCGCGGCCTGCTCCTGGATGATCTGGCTGCCGATGTTCGAGGTCATGATGATGATGGTGTTCTTGAAGTTCACCACGCGGCCCTGCCCGTCGGTCAGACGCCCGTCGTCGAGCACCTGCAGCAGCACGTTGAACACGTCCGGGTGCGCCTTCTCGATCTCGTCGAGCAGCACCACCGAGTACGGGTGGCGCCGCACGGCCTCGGTGAGCTGACCGCCCTCGTCATAGCCCACGTACCCCGGAGGCGCGCCGATCAGGCGCTGCACCGAGAACTTCTCCATGTACTCGGACATGTCGATGCGCACCATGGCCTTCTCGGAGTCGAACAGGTACTCCGCGAGCGCCTTGGCGAGCTCGGTCTTGCCCACGCCGGTGGGGCCGAGGAACATGAACGAGCCGATGGGCTGGTTGGGGTCGGACAACCCCGCGCGGTTGCGGCGGATGGCGCCGGCCACCACGCTCACGGCCTCGTCCTGGCCCACGACGCGCTGCTTGAGCACGTCCTCCAGATCGACGAGCTTCTCCATCTCGCCCTGCATCATCTTGGTCACGGGGATGCCCGTCCAGCTCGACACCACGGAGGCGATCTCCTCCTCGGAGACCTCCTCCTTTAGGATGGCGCCGTCCTGCTGCTTGGCCTTGAGCGCCTGCTCGGCCTCGACGAGCTGGGACTGCAGGCCGGGGATGCGCGCGAAGCGCAGCTCCGACGCGCGGGCCAGGTCGCCCTCGCGCGTGGCGCGCTCCTCCTCGAGCTGCGCGGCCTCGAGCTCGGCCTTCAGGTTCTGCACGCCCGCGATGACGTCCTTCTCGTTCTGCCAGAGCGCCTTCTGGTGGTCGAGCGCCTCGCGCGCGTTCGCGATGTCGCGGCGCAGCCGCTCCAGGCGCTCGGCCGAGGCGGCGTCGGTCTCCTTCATGAGCGCCTGCTCCTCGATCTGCATCTGGATGAGCTTGCGCTCGGCGGCGTCGACCTCCTCGGGCATCGAGTCGATCTCGATGCGCAGGCGGGAGGCCGCCTCGTCCATGAGGTCGATGGCCTTGTCGGGCAGGAAGCGGTCGGTGATGTAGCGGTCCGACAGCTCGGCCGCCGCCACGATGGCGCCGTCGGTGATGCGCACGCCGTGGTGGATCTCGTACTTCTCCTTCAGGCCGCGCAGGATGGCGATGGTGTCCTCGACGGACGGCTCGCTGATGAGCACGGGCTGGAAGCGCCGCTCGAGCGCGGCGTCCTTCTCCACGTACTTGCGGTACTCGTCGAGCGTGGTGGCGCCGATGGCGTGCAGCTCGCCGCGCGCCAGCGCCGGCTTGAGCATGTTGCCCGCGTCGAGCGAGCTGTCGCCGCCCGCGCCCGCGCCCACGATGGTGTGCAGCTCGTCGATGAACAGGATGACGTTGCCGCCCGCCTCCTTCACCTCGCGCAGCACGGCTTTCAGGCGGTCTTCGAACTCGCCGCGGTACTTCGCGCCCGCCATCATGGCGCCCAGGTCGAGCGACACGATGTCGCGGTCGCGCAGGCTCGAGGGCACGTCGCCCGCCACGATGCGCTGCGCGAGCCCCTCCACGATGGCCGTCTTGCCCGTGCCGGGCTCGCCGATGAGCACCGGGTTGTTCTTGGTGCGGCGCGACAGCACCTGGATGGTGCGGCGAATCTCCTCGGAGCGGCCGATCACCGGGTCGAGCTTGCCCTCGCGGGCCTGCTGCGTGAGGTTCTGGCCGTACTGCTCGAGCGCCTCGAACTGGGTCTTGTCGGTCTGCGAGGTGACGCGCGTGTTGCCGCGCAGGTCCTCGTAGGCGCTCTCGATGTTCTTGCGCGTGACGCCCGCCGCAGTGAGCACGCGGCCCGCCGCGCCCTTGTCCTCCGACAGCGCGATGAGCAGATGCTCGCTCGTGGCGTAGCTGTCGCCGAGCTTCTCGGCGATCTTCACCGCGTTGTCGACCACGCGCATGAGGTCGTTGCCGGGGATGGCCATGGGCATGGCGTTGCCCGAGGCCTTGGCCATCTTGCCGATCTCGTCCTCCACGTTGCGCGCGAGCTGCGCCGGGTCGGCGCCGATGCGCTTGATGATGGCCGCGATGTTGTTCTCACCCGCGTCGAGCAGCGCCTTCAGCAGGTGGATGGGCTCGATGACGGCGGCCTCGGCGTCACCGGCCACGCCCATGGCGCCTTGGAACGCCTCCTGGGCGGTCAACGCCAGTTTGTCTAGTCTCATGGTTCCTCCTTAGGGAAGACGGCGCGCGGCAAAGGCGCCGCAGCGCCACGTGCTCCGCCGACGCCGACTTGGCGGCGCCCGCGGTTAGGGAAGGTAGCGCAGCGCGGCCGGCAGGTCCGACACGCGCACCAGGCTGTTCACGCTCTCGCGCGTCTCCAGCTCGTGCACGCGGTCGGCCAGGCGGCGCACGCGCTTGTGCAGGTCGTCGAGCTCCTGGTCGCGCTCGTCAAGGCGCCCCTGCAGATCGAGGATGCGAATGACGCCCGCCAGGTTGATGCCCTCGCTCGTCAGCTCGTTGATGAGCTCGAGGCGCTCGATGTCGGCCTGGGAGTACATGCGCGTGTTGCCGCTCGTGCGCTGGGGCGTGACCAGGCCCTTCTGCTCGTAGGCGCGCAGGGTCTGCGGGTGCACGCCCGCGAGCTCCGCGGCCACGCTGATCATGTACAGCGGGCGGTTGCGATCGTTTACTGCCATGTCCTCACGTCTTCCGTCGTGGCGGCCAGAAACGCCTCCATGGCCGCCTTCTGATTCTCGTTCATGTGCGCGGGCACCTTCACCTCGACCTCGATCTTCAGGTCGCCGAACGCGCCCTTGCGCTTCACGTCGGGGGCGCCCTTGCCCCTGATGGTGAGCATCGTGCCGTCCTGCGTGCCGGCGGGGACCTTCACGCGCACCTTCGCGCCGTCGGGCGCGGGCACCACGATCGACGCGCCGAGCGCGGCCTCGGCCACCGTGACGGGAAGCTTCACCACCACGTCGGCCTTGTCGCGGCGGTAGTAGGGGTGCGCGGCGATCTTGGTGGTGACGAGAAGGTCGCCCGGCTCGCCGCCGTTCTGGCTGAGGCCGCCCTTGCCCTTGAAGCGCAGGCGGCCGCCGTCGACCGCGCCGGCCGGGACCTTCACCGTGATGGTGTCGGAGGCGGACTTGCCGGGGATGCGCACGGTCACGCGCTTCTCGACGCCCTTGAACGCCTCGTCGAAGGTCACGTTGAGGGTGACGTTCATGTCCTGCCCGCGGCGCGGCCTCTGCTGGCCGCCGCCGAAGTCCCAGCTCGTCCCGAACGCGCCCTCGCCGTGGCGGATGCTCTCGAGGATGTCGGCCCAGCTGCCGCCGAAGCCCTGGCCGCCGCTGCCGCCGAAGATGTCCTCGACGGAGAAGCCCTGGCCGCCGGCCGCGCCGCCCCATCCGCGCGGGATCTGGTTCTCACTCGCGGTGCCGTACTGGTCGTACAGGGCGCGCTTCTTGTCGTCACTCAAGACCTCGTAGGCCTCGTTAATCTCCTTGAACTTGGCTTCGTCGCCGCCCGCGTCGGGATGGTGCGTGCGCGCGAGCTTGCGAAACGCCTTCTTGATCTCGTCAGCCGAGGCGGTGCGAGGCACGCCGAGCGTCTTGTAGTAGTCAGGCGTAGCCGCCATGCCTTCCACCTTTCTTTCTTCTGGTTCTGCAACGAGGGCGGACCAAAAGCCCGCCCTCGAAAGCTGTCATTGTCGGTAATGCCTCGGCGCTCCCGAGCGCAGCGTCGCCGCTACTCCTCTTCGGAGGGCTTCTCCCGCTTCGGGCCGCCCGTGGTGACCGTCACCATGGCGGGGCGGAGCACCTTGGCGCCCATCCGGTAGCCCTTCTGGTACACCTGCGCGACCGTCTCGTCGGGGACCGTCTCGTCGGGGACGGTAGCGACCGCCTGCGCCTCGAGCGCGTCGAACGCCTCGCCCGCGGGGTCGATGATCTCCACACCGCCCTTCACCAGCGTGTCGACGAGCTTGGCGTGCACGGCCTCCACGCCGCCGAGCAGGCCCACCTCGCCGTTGTCGTTGGCGTAGGCGATGGTGCGCTCGAAGTCGTCGAGCACGGGGAGCAGGCTCGTGACCAGCTTCTCAGTGGCGCGCGCCTTCTCGGCCTCGCGCTGCTCGTTGGTGCGACGGCGGTACGTGTCCCACTCGGCGTGCAGGCGCACGTACTTGTCCTTCCACTCGGCGACTTCCGCCTTGGCCTGGGCGACGATCTCGGACTCCGCGTCCACGCCCGCCACCGCGGCGTCGGCCTCGGCGGCGAGCTCGGGGTCGATCACCTCGGCTTCGACAGCCTCGGCCTCGTCGACGGCGCCGGCTTCGTCGGCCTGGGCGGCCTGGCCGGCCGGGTCAGCCGACCCGGCCGCGCCAGCGCCGTTGGCATCGGGCGTCGAGGGGGTCTCGCCCATGCCCGCGTTGTCCTCGGCGGAAGCGTCCACAACTTTGTCCTTGTCGGGCGTGGTCATGGCAGCTACTTCCTCTCGTTGTCGTCGTCGACTACCTCATAGTCGGCCTCGATGGTGTCGTCGTTCGCGGCAGCCGCGCCCGCGCCCGGAGCGCCCGCGCCAGCGGCGGCGTCAGCGCCCTGCGTGGAGTACACAACCTCGGCCAGCTTGTAGCCCGCCTGCTGCAGCTTCTCGGTGGCAGCCTTGATCGGCTCGACGTCGGTGCCCTCGAGCGCCGTCTTCGCCTCGGCGATGGCGGCCTCGGCCTGCGACTTCGCGTCGGCCGGCACCTTGTCGCCCAGCTCGTCGAGCGTCTGCTGCGTGGCGTTCACCAACGCGTCGGCGTTGTTGCGGATCTCGACCTCTTCCTTGCGGGCCGCGTCCTCGGCGGCATGCGACTCGGCGTCCTTCACCATGCGGTCGACTTCGTCGTCAGACAGCGCGGTGGAGCCGGAGATGGTGATCTGCTGCTGCTTGCCCGTGCCCAGGTCCTTCGCGGACACGTTCACGATGCCGTTGGCGTCGATGTCGAACGTGACCTCGATCTGCGGGACGCCGCGGCGCGCCGCCGGGATGCCGTTGAGCTGGAAGCGGCCGAGCGTCTTGTTGCCCGCGGCCATCTCGCGCTCGCCCTGCAGGACGTGGACCTCGACGGAGGGCTGGTTGTCAGCGGCCGTGGAGAAGATCTCGGTCTTGCGGGTGGGGATGGTGGTGTTGCGCTCGATCATCTTGGTCATGACGCCGCCCATGGTCTCGACGCCCAGCGACAGCGGGGTGACGTCGAGCAGCAGGATGCCCTGGACGTCGCCGGCGAGCACGCCGCCCTGGACGGCAGCGCCCATGGCCACGACCTCGTCGGGGTTCACCGACATGTTCGGGTTCTTGCCGGTCATGGTCTTCACGAGCTCCTGCACGGCGGGCATGCGGGTGGAGCCGCCGACGAGGATGACCTCGTCGATCTCGCCCGTCTTGAGGCCCGCGTCGCGCAGCGCCTGCTCAACCGGCTTCTTGCAGCGATCCAGCAGGTCGCGCGTGATGCGCTCGAACTCGGCGCGCGTCAGCGTGAGGTCGAGGTGCTTCGGGCCCGAGGCGTCCGCGGTGATGAAAGGCAGGTTGATGCTCGTCTGCGAGGTGGAGGACAGCTCCATCTTCGCCTTCTCGGCCGCCTCCTTCAGGCGCTGAAGGGCCATCTTGTCGGCGCGCAGGTCAATGCCGTTCTCGGCCTTGAACTTGTCAGCCATCCAGTCGATGACGCGCTGGTCCCAGTCGTCGCCGCCGAGGTGGTTGTCGCCGGCGGTTGAGGCAACCTCGAACACGCCGTCGCCAAGCTCGAGCACGGAGACGTCGAACGTGCCGCCGCCGAGGTCGAACACGAGGATCTTCTCGTCGTGGTCAACCTTGTCGAGGCCGTAGGCGAGCGCCGCGGCCGTGGGCTCGTTGATGATGCGCAGCACCTCGAGGCCCGCGATCTTGCCCGCGTCCTTGGTGGCCTGGCGCTGGGCGTCGTTGAAGTAGGCCGGGACGGTGATGACGGCCTGCGTGATGGGCTGGCCGACCTGCTTCTCGGCGTCGGCCTTCAGCTTCTGCAGGACCATGGCCGAGATCTCCTCGGGGGTGTAGTCCTTGCCGTCGATGTCGATGACCGCGCGGCCGTCCTTGCCGGCCTGCACCTTGTAGCTCACGGTCTTCTGCTCTTCGGAGGTCTCGCCGAAGGAGCGGCCGATGAAGCGCTTCACGGACGAGATGGTGTTCTCAGGGTTGGTGACGGCCTGGTTCTTCGCGGCCTTGCCCACGACGCGCTCGCCGTCCTTGCGGAAGCCCTCGACGGAGGGGGTGGTGCGGTCGCCTTCGGCGTTCACCAGAATTTCGGGCTCCGAGCCCTCCATGACGGCCATGGCGGAGTTCGTGGTGCCCAAGTCGATGCCGAGAATCTTAGCCATTGCAAGTTCCTCTCTTTCTTTCAGCTTTTCTCACAGATAGCCTGTCGGTTTCTTATTGCATGCTGTCAATATAAAATCTAAGTGTTTGATTGTCAAGTTTCCTTAATGGTTTGCGGTGAAATAACCTCGCACTGCGCACTTTACACACAATTGGCCCTGCAGACGCGGGCGGAAGGGGTCCGTTACGGGATGAGAAGGCGCGCGTTGACGGCGCGAGGCGGGGCCGCCACAAGGCGTCCACAGCGGGAAATGATCGGGGGGCAGGTGCGAGCGCCACGACGCGCGGGCGCGCGGCAATCCGCGAGCGTCGGGCAACTTGCACACGCCCCGTAGTCCGCGAGCGGTCCGCAGCCCGTGTGCGCCTGGCGGCCCGCGGACAGCGCGTCCGCGCCCGGCAGCCCGCGGACAGAGCGCGCATACCTATATAAAGAGGGCGCCCGGCTGGTGACCGGACGCCCTCTTCTTGAGCTTGTGTCTTCGACACGAGGCCGAGCCTCGCTGTACCTGCCGCAGCGGGCAGCACGTGGGGGTTCGACCGCGCTTGCGCGCTTCTTAGCGCTCGTCGCGTGAGCCGCGCGAGCTGCGCAAGCTATGAGCTGTGCTAGTCCTCGACGATCTCGGAGATAGCCCCCATCGGGCACTCCTCGACGCAGTCGCCGCACGCGATGCAGGCGTCCTCGTTGACAGCCTCAGCAACGCCGTTGACAACTTCGAGAACCTCTTGCGGGCACGCGTCTACGCAGATGCCGCAGCCGATGCACTCATCAGCCTCAATAACCGGGTGTGACATTAGCAACTCCTTCTCAGTCGAAAGCCCCCATGGGGTGTTCCCCACAACTTTCGTAGCGCAAGATACCATTAATAGGTCGCCGCGCAAGTGGAAACGGACATTTTCCAGACTACGGTAAAAAAAGCAAACGATTCGGCGTTACGGCTTTAGAGCAGGCTCCAAGGGAAAACGGGAGGGGAGGGACAGCGCCGAGGACCCCTCCCCTCCCGCCAGGCCGCACAGCTAGCAGATGCGGGGAAGCTGCTCGCCCACGAGCATGTCGAGGATGCGCGTCGAGCCGAAGGCGGTGCGCAGGAACACCTTCGGGCCACGCTCGGCCTTGGCCTCGGACACCTCGCCGATGATGGCCGCGTCGCGCCCGTAGCGGTTCGCGCGCATGGCCGCGAGCGCCGATTCGGCCTCCTCAGCGGGGACGACGCACACCATCTTGCCCTCGTTGGCCACCTGCATCACGTCGTAGCCGAGCATCTCGCACGCGCCGAGCACGGCGTCTCTCACCGGGACGCGCTCCTCCTCCACCGTGATGTCGACGTTCGCCTGGCTCGCCAGCTCGTTCAGGGTGCTCGCGATGCCGCCGCGCGTGGGGTCGCGGAAGCAGCGCGTGTGCGGGGCGGCCGCCAGCACGTCGGCGATCAGGTGGTTCAAGGGCGCGGCGTCGCTGGCGATGTCAGCCGAGAAGCTCAGCCCCTCGCGGCAGCTCATGATGGTGATGCCGTGGTCGCCGAGCGTGCCCGACACCAGCACCGCGTCGCCCGGGCGGCACTGCGCGCCGCCGAGCTCGAAGCCCGGCGCGAGCGCGCCCACGCCGCTCGTGTTGATGTAGATGCCGTCGCCGTGCCCGCGGTTGACCACCTTCGTGTCGCCCGTCACCAGCTTGACGCCGGCCTCCTTCGCCACCTCGGCCATCGACTGGCAGATGCGGCGCAGGTCGTCCATCGGGAAGCCCTCCTCCAGGATGAACCCGCAGCTGAGGTAGAGCGGGCGCGCGCCGCTCGTGGCCACGTCGTTCACCGTGCCGCAGATGGCGAGCCGCCCGATGTCGCCGCCGGGGAAGAAGTGCGGCGTGACCACGAACGAGTCGGTGGAGTACGCCAGGCGCTCGCCCGGCTCGAGCGCCGGGAGCACCGCCGCGTCGTCTCCGCGCAGAAGCTCATCGGTTCCGTACGCCGCGAAGAACACCTCGTCGATGATGCGCTTCATCATGGTTCCGCCGCTGCCGTGACCCAGCATGACGGTTGTGTCGTTTGCCACTGTGCTGCCTTCCTTACATATGCCGGCCGGTGGTGGTGAGGACCAGCCGGCCGTTCTGCACGCCCTTGGTGCCCAGGATCAGGTTCGCGATGTCCTGCACCAGCCCCGTCTCGCCGCGCATGACGATCACCTCGAGGCACATGTGCTGGTCGACGTGCACGTGCATCGTCGAGATGATGTACTCGAAGTAGTCGTGCTGGATGGTGTGGAGCTTCTCCTGCAGGTCGTTCGAATGGTGGTCGTACACGATGGTGAGCGTGCCCATGACCAGCGTGCCCGGCGTGGCGCACGCGTCCTCGACCAGCGCGTCGCGCACCAGGTCGCGCACTACTTCGCTGCGGTTCTTCGCCAGGCCCCGGCGCGCCACCAGCCGATCGAAGCTCATGAGCAGGTCCTCGGGCATGGCCACCGAGAATCGCATGAGGTCGTTGCTCATGGCAGGCCGCTACACGAGGCTGACCGTCACGCCCGCGGCGCTTTCCGCGTCGTCCTCGATGGCGTCCTTCGCCTCGTCGAGCATGGCGCGCACGTCGTCGAGCAGCGCCTGGGCTGCGTGGAGCTTCTCGGACACGGTCGCGAAGCCCGCGTCCTCGGCGTTGTGCGCCAGGTTGTGCGTCCAGCGGCGCTCAAGCTTGATGTGGTCGTCGATCTGCTCGATCATGAGCTCGAGCTGGCCGGTGTTGACTCCGTTAGTGCACATAATGACCTCCCTTGATGGAAACGGCTTCGCCGTTTGGATTAAACTAACTTAATACGGACGGCGCGCAACATCAAGGAGCGAGTGTGACTTTTCCAGCAAGAAGTAACATTTATGAGGTCAACGCCATGGGCACGCTCGCCGTATACGGAGACTTCGTGGAGGGGACGGGCAACGAGCTTCTGCTGGTGGCAAGCACGCGCGCGCTGGGCGGCGCGGCGAGAGAGGCGCTCGAGAAGTCGGCGGCGGCCCTCGGGTACGGCGCGCGGGGATGCGCGTACGTGGTCGCGGCGGTCGGCGGGGCAGCGGACGGGGGCGCGGCGGCCCCCGGGCTCGCGGACGCAGCCGACGGGGCTCCCGAGCCCGCTGGCACGGCGCTGGGCGCGCGGGACCTCCTGAGCGTGGTCGAAGGGCTCGACCCGCTGGCGATCGTGGCCGCCGACGCCGACGCCGCCTCGCTGCTCGGACGCGCCTACCGCTGCGAGATCGCGCTCGACGCCGCCACGCGCGTCATGGGCCGCACGGTGGCGGCCTTTCGCCGCTTCGAAGACCTGCTCGAGACCCCGGAAGAGAAGCAGAAAGCGTGGGCTCTGCTGAAAAAGATGCCCAAACTGGGATAATATGGGCTTCACCTGCGGCAGCGCCGCGGCGTGCACGCTCTTGATCGGAAAGGACCCCCTCATGGAAGACATGATGCAGCTGCTCGACCTGTGGATCGCCAAGGCGGACGACCCCGTCGTGCAGGAGCAGCTCCAACAGCTCAAAGCCGGTGACGAGACCGCCGTGCGCGACGCCTTCTACCAGGACCTCGCCTTCGGGACGGGCGGGCTGCGCGGCATCATCGGCGCAGGCCCCAACCGCATGAACGTCTACACGGTCGCGAAGGCCACGCAGGGCCTGGCGAACTACCTCAACGCGAGCTTCGACGCGCCCAGCGTCGCCATCGCGCGCGACAGCCGCAACATGGGCGAGACGTTCGTGCAGGTGGCGGCTGGCGTCTTGGCCGCCAACGGCATCCGCTCGCACCTGTACCCGCGCATCGAGCCCACCCCTGCGCTCAGCTTCGCCGTGCGCGACCTGGGCTGCGCGGCGGGCATCTGCATGACCGCGAGCCACAACCCCGCGCCCTACAACGGCTACAAGGCGTACGGCCCCGACGGCTGCCAGATCGCCACACAGGCGGCACACGACATCCAGGCGGCCATCAACGCCGTGGACATCTTCGACGACGTGAAGCGCATGCCGTTTGACCAGGCCCTCGCCGAAGGCTGGGCCAGCTACGCCGACGAGGGCACGCTCGACCGCTTCGTCGACGCCGTGTTCGCGCAGTCGCTCGAGGAGCCGGGCGCGAACGCCGACGCCGGCTTCAAGGTGGTCTACACGCCGCTCAACGGCACGGGCCTCGAGTGCGTGACGCGCATCCTCGAGCGCGTGGGCGTGACCGACGTGACGCTCGTGGAGGAGCAGACCGCGCCCGACGGCAACTTCCCCACCTGCCCCTACCCCAACCCCGAGATCCGCGAGGCGCTCGAGCGCGGGCTGGCGCTGTGCGAGGACGTGCGCCCCGACCTGCTGCTGGCGACCGACCCCGACGCCGACCGCGTGGGCGTGGCGGCGCTGCACGACGGCGAGTATCACCTGATCAGCGGCAACGAGATGGGCATCCTGCTGCTCGACTACGTCTGCCGCATGCGCGCCGCGCGCGGCGAGGACCTCTCGCGCGCCGTGGCGCTGACCACCATCGTGTCAACCGCCATGGTCGACGCGCTGGCCGCCGAGTACGGCTTCCAGCTGCGCCGCACGCTCACGGGCTTCAAGTACATCGGCGAGCAGATCGGCCTGCTTGAGGCCGCGGGCACGCCCGAGCGCTTCATCTTCGGCTTCGAGGAGAGCTACGGCTACCTCTCCGGCACGCATGTGCGCGACAAGGACGCCGTGAACGCCAGCATGCTCATCTGCCAGATGGCGCGCGATTGGAAGGCGCGCGGCGTTGACCTGGTGGAGGCCATGGACGCGCTGTACCGCAAGCACGGGTACCACCGCAACGCCACCATCAGCCTGGAGTACCCCGGCGCCGCCGGCGCTGAGAAGATGGCGAATATCATGAGCGGACTCTCCGCGAACGCGCCGCAGGAGGTGGCGGGGCTGCGCGTGACCGCGTGCGTCGACTACCAGCAGGGCGTGGCCATGCCGTACGTGGGCTCGGCGGGCGCCGACGGCGAAGCCGACGCGCCGCAGACGCTCCCCGCGGCGGGCGTGTTCGAGATGCAGCTCGAGGGCGGCAGCAAGCTCATCGTGCGCCCGAGCGGCACCGAGCCGAAGATCAAGGCGTACCTGTTCGCCGCCTGCCCCACCCCCGAAGAGGCTGCCGACCTGCTGGCGAAGATGGACGAGGCTGCCCGCGCGATCCTGGCATAGGCGCGCCCGTACAGCAGGCGGAAGCCCCCTGCGCGAGGACCTGGTCCCGCGGCCTCCCGACCTCCCGGCCCCGCGAAGACTCGCATCCTGCGATCTTCGCGGGGCCTTTTCGAACGAAGGATTTGCAGAGAAACTCACTGGGGGGACTTGCGGAGCACCTTGTGGAGAAATTGTAAGTATAGGCTAACTTTTGGCGACTGCGCCTTGCGCTGCGGAAGAAGTTGCCATAAGATAACTTTCGTCGAGAGGGAACGGCACCGAAGAGCAGCAGCCCGAGCGAGACGCCGCGAAGGGTGTGAAGCCCAAGAGGCGTCGCGAAGAGCCCAAAGCCCAAGAACGAGACTTCGCGAAGGGCGTGAAACCCAAGAGCGAGACGTCGCGAAGGGCGTGAAGCCCGAGGGAGCCCGAACCGATCGCAACTCCTCCTCTCTTTTGCTTTACTGGGCGGCGAAGCGTTCCTCGTCTTGCTTCGCCGCAAACAAGGTGAGCCCGCAGGATCCCCCTCCTTGCGGGCTCGCCTTGTCTTTGCCCCCGTGATGTTAGGACGAAGCGCGCTGTTGTCCCAGAGAGGCCGCAGCAACGCGTGCTGCTGCCCCAGCGAGACCGCAACAACGCGCGCTGTTGTCCCAGAGATGTCGCAGCAACGCGCGCTGCCGTCCTGGAGATCCGAAACGAACCTGTCGCCGCCCCGGCTCCCTCAGGGCTGTTTTGCGAAACGCGTTTCGCAAAACAGCCCCAGAAAGACAGAGCAAGGCAGTCAACCCAACTCGCCCGCCAAAATCTCCCGCCGAAACCTACCGAAACAAGCAAACGAAACCGTAGAGATTGCAAGAGACGCACGCTTCTGGCGCAAAGGCGAAAGGGTGCGGGAGCAAACACGGAGGCCGCGAGAGCAAACGAATGTTTCACGTGAAACATTCGTTCTTGAAACAGTCGAGCTACGCGCAGCCGATTTTCGAATCTGAATCCCCGAAGCGATGTGCGGCACCCCGTGCGGTGCCACCACGCACGACATCCTCTGAGACGGCATGCGTCCTGACGTAGAAAAAGCCGCTGGGGGAAGCGGCTTTTTCCACACGAGAGAAACGAGGAGAAGAAAGTGTCTTTGTCTTATTCCTTTTGTCTACGCGATTCATCATAATCGCTTTATTATTTCTAGTCAAGAATAATCTTGAGAAAATATTATATGGTGCGAATTTGCGCCTAGGGAGCCTGCGTCACCTGCATCACAGCGATCCGCATCTCAAAGGCCTGCGTCACAGAGACTCCCGTCACGTGCACCTGCGTCTCAGAAATCAACGTCACGAGAACCTGAGCTCCGCAGGTCCGCACCCCAAGGCGTCACGGGGATCTGTATCTCGGTAACGAACTCGGAGACATCGTTGGTCAGGCCGAAGTCGATCATGGTGACCTCCCTCGAGAAGCCCGCCACGCCCAGGCCGCGCTCGCGCGCGAACTCCAGAAGGCACGCGTAGTGCCGCGGCGCCGCCTCGTGCGAGCCGCGGAAGCGCGTGACCAGGCACGTCCCCTCGGGCAGCAGCACCGTGCCGCCGCGGTAGTCGTCCTCTTCGTCCAGCACGATGAAAATGAGCTCGTAGGGGTGGAAGCGCCCGCGCTCAAGCGACTCCTGCGAGAGCCCGATGCCCACCTTCCCCAGGAAGATCGCGGTGCTCTCCTCGTTGCGTTCGAGTTCGCGAATGTGAATCTCCAGGTCAAGCGCGCTCTCCACCGCGAAGCTCTTCTTGAGCAGCGCAATGCGGCGCGCCGGCACCCGCTCGAGCGAAATCGCGTCCATCTGCGCGCCCACGGCCTCGTCGATCTGCGCGAGGCGGTTGTCGATCTTGCGCTGGATCGCGCCTAGGCGCTCCTGGCGCTGCGCGACATCGTCCCTCTGCTGCAGCAGCATCGCGCGCACGCCTTCGATCCCGCGGTTCTCGATGAACTCTTGGATGCGCTCAAGGGGGATGTCGAGCTCGCGCAGGTAGCGGATGGTGTTGAGGCGCTCGAACTGGCGCGTGCTGTAGTAGCGGTACCCCGTCGCGGGGTCGACGACCTCCGGCGACACGAGCCCCAGCTTGTCGTAGTGCCGCAGCGTGCTCACGCTCAGGTGGAACAGCCGCGCGATCTCGCCTATCTTGAACAGGTCGCCCTCCATGCGCTCTCCTTCTTCGCCTCGCCGCGTCCTCCCACGCGGCGCTCCTGCACCCCCTGTGCCGCGGCTCCACCGCGCCACCTCGGCGTCCCATCACGCCGCTTCGCCCCACCGCTGCCAGCGCGCCACCTCAGCTTGCAGCGCCTTCCTTCCCGCCGCTTCGGCGTTTTCGCAGTTTCCGCTTGACTCTACATCTATTGTAGAGTTTTTAATACGTCTCGCACACGACAAATCACCGCGACCCGCACGCTCAGGCGCGTCGCCCGAAAGGAATCGCCATGATCGGAACCATCGTCAACGCAGGCTGCATCGCCGTCGGCAGCATCGTCGGCAGCGTGGTGAAGAAGGGGCTCGACGAGAAGCTCCAGAACGCCCTGTTCACAGCCATGGGCCTTGCCGCGCTCGGCATCGGCATCAACGCCGTGGTGCAGAACATGCCGAACAGCAACTACCCCGTCCTGTTCATCGTGAGCCTAGCGCTGGGAAGCCTGGCGGGCACCGCCGTCGACCTCGACGAGCGCTTCCAGCGCCTGAGCGAGCGCCTGTCGAAGGGCAAGAGCGAGCTGGGGCGGGGCCTCTCCACGGGCATCCTGCTGTTCTGCATCGGCACGCTGTCCATCCTGGGCCCCATCCAGAGCGCGCTGTACGGCGACCACACCTACCTGTTCGCCAATGCCGCGCTCGACCTGGTGACCAGCATGGTGCTCGCGTCGGCGTACGGCATCGGCATGATCCTGGCAGCCGGCGTGCTGTTCGCGTGGCAGGGCAGCATCTACGGGCTCACGCTGCTGCTCGGCAACTTCGTGACGCCCGACATGATGTGCGAGCTGTCCGTGGTGGGCGGCTTCCTCATCGCAAGCACCGGCATCTCGATCCTGGGGATCAAGGACCTCAAGACCATGAACATGCTGCCCAGCCTCGTGGTGCCCATCGCCTTCTGCGCCGCAGCAAGCGCGTTGGGCTGGTAAGGGGGGCGCGCTCGCGCGCGCCGCGCGCCGCACCGTCCGCAAGCCGCACCCCCCCGCGCGCCGCGCCGCGTATTCCTCCTCTACCGCGCTTATTTCCCAACAAATATTATTTCTCTACAGGTATAATTAGGCCGTCACCCACCGGCCGCGCACCGCACGCGGCGAACTTCAACACGAGGAGGAACGATGAGCGAACGAGCAGACGGAGCGAAGCGCCTGGAAAAGGCCGCGGCGTGGGAGCTCTACGACCGCCTTATCGAAGGCGTGCCCGCAGGCATCGCCGTGCGCGACTACTGCCTGGGAACGCGCTGGTCGTACGTGGAGGCCGACTGCGGCATGGGCGTCAGCTTCTCCTGCAAGGGCGGCGCCCCGTATGCCCTGAAGGACGACCTGCGCAAAGCCGACCTGCGCAAAGTGGCCGAGCTTGCCAAGTCGTGGTGCTTCGAGGATGCCTCGCTCGGCGTCGCCGCGCTCAACGCCTGGTACTCGCGACCGGAGATGATCGACGGGCTGGGCGCCCTCTACGACGACCCCGTGGAGCTGCCCGACGGCACCGTCCGCAAGCTGGACGCCTTCGGCGCGTGGCGCCCGCGCATAGAAGAGGCGCATCCCGACGGCGATGCGCGCGTCGTGGTGGTCGGCCACTTCCCCCACGTGGACCGCATCGAGGAGTATGCCCAGCTCACCGTGCTCGAACGAAGCTGCACGAGCCCCCTCGACACACCCGACCCCGCGTGCGAGTACGTGATGCCCCTCGCCGACTACGCCTTCATAACGGGCGTCACGATCATCAACAAGACCTGCCCCCGGCTGCTGCAGCTCGCGCAACGCGCCACCACCGTCATGACCGGCCCCTCAGTCGTCATGTCGCCCATTCTCTTCGAGTACGGGGCCGACACGCTGGCTGGCAGCGTGGTGGAAGACCCCGACAAGGTGCGCTTCGCCGTGAAGACGGGGAAGGGGCAGTTCTTCGGGGAGGCCCTGCGCATGTCAGGGGTGAGCCGCCCGAGCTGCTAGGAGGATGCGGCGCTAAACGATGAGCCACCGGCCTGATCGGGCGCGCCGCGCCGCCCGCAACCTATCTGAGCACACCACACCGCCCGCAGCCCGCCTGCGCGCGCCGTGCCGCTGGGCTTGCCTGAGCGCGCGGCGTCGTGGGCGAGCGCTATACTGGTCCTCGAGACGCATACCGAGCTGAGGAGGACGAACATGGAGTATCAGCAGCTGCAAGGCGAGATCAAGGCCGCCATGAAGGCGCGCGACAACCGCCGCCGCGACATCCTGCGCCAGGTGCACACCGAGCTCAAGGCCATCGAGGTGAACGAGCGCCGCGAGATCGCGGAGGCCGACGTGGACGCCATGCTCAAGCGCGTGATCAAGCAGACGAAGGAGACGCTCGACGGCTCCATCAAGGCCGGGAACAACCAGGAGCGCACCGACACGCTGGCCGCCCAGGTGGCCATCCTGGAGGAGTACCTGCCCCAGCAGGCGTCGGGCGAGGCGCTGCTCGCGCTCATCGACGAGACGCTCGCCGAGACGGGCGCGTCCACGAAGAAGGACATGGGCCGCGTGATGGGCGCGCTGACGAAGAAGACGGGCGGCAACTTCGACAAGGCCGCCGCAGCCGCCGAGCTGGGCAAGCGCCTGGGGTAGGCCGAAGGAACGCGGCGGGAAGACGGTGGCGGGAGCAGCGGGAGTTTCGGCAACTAGAAGCGAATCGGAAAAGGCCGCAAGCGCAACGGCATCCCTTTCGGCGGTTGGGGGGCTTTTGTGGGATTGGGAGCTTTCCGGCATGCCCTTTGCTATGCTGGTACAGCAAACAGACGTCAAGAGCAACTGAAGCATTAAGGAACCCGCTCTCATGAGACTGCCTGGCACCTCGCTGCCGCCCCATACCGCCGCGCGACCCCTTGCCGGATGCGCCGCGCAGGCCATCCCGCCTGCCGCGCCGTCGCGCCCCTTCGCACATCCCATCGCGACAGCCTGCGTTGCCGTGCTCGTCGCGCTCGCGCTCGCCCTCACGCCGCTCGGCACGACCGTAGGCGCGGGTGCGCTCACGCAGGCTCACGCCGTGACCACCGACATCGAAGCCGAGGCCGACGCGGCACAGCAGGCCATCGAGGAGTCGGCGCGCATCTACGACGAAGCCACCGCGCATGTCGCCGAGCTCGAGCAACAAATCGCAGACAACGAGAGCAGCATCTCCGCGATCGAGGAGCAGCTGCCCGCACAGCGCGAGCGCAGCGGCGCGGCGCTCGGCGAGCTCTACAAGATCCAGCGCGAAGGCTCCTCGCTCGTCGACCTCATACTCTCCGCCGAGAGCTTCCAGACCTTCCTCACCTCGGTCGACTTCCTCGGACGCGTCTATGGCACGCACATGGGCGAAGTGGAGAAGCTCCTGGCGATGACCTCCGAGCTCGACGCGCAGAAGGACGCGCTCGCCACGGCGTTCGAGCAGGCGCAGGAGGAGGAGGCGCGCGCGGCCCAGGCGCTCGCCGAGGCGCAGGAGGCGCGCGAGCGCGCGCAGCGGGAAGCCCAGGCACGCGCCGAGGAGGAGGCGCGCGCAGCTGCCGAGGCGCAGGCGAAGGCGGATGCCGAGAAGGCCGCAGCCGAAGAGCAAGCCGCGAAGGACGTCGCGTCAAGCGCGAACGGCTCGGCGGGCAGCGCGAGCGCCCCAAGCGCCGCGCCCGGGCCCGTAGCGCCACCCACGAACGACAACGCCGACTGGTCGAGCGACAAGACGTCGTTCGTAAACTCCTGGGCCGGGCGCATCAACGCGTATTTGGCAGGCTCGCCCCTCGCCGGCCAAGGCGCCACGTTCGCGGAGGCGGCGTGGAACTACGGCGTCGACCCGCGCTTCTCGCCCGCCATCTCGTTCGTCGAGAGCTCGAAGGGCGCGAACTGCTTCAGGCCGTACAACGCATGGGGCTGGGGCTCGGTAAGCTGGAACAGCTGGGAGGAGGCCATCGACGCCCACGTACGCGGCCTGGCGCGCGGCTACGGCTACACGCTCTCCGAGGCCGGCGCCAAGAAGTACTGCCCGCCCAACTGGCAGCACTGGTACAACACCGTGGCCGCCGAGATGAACAAGATCTGACGAGGGCAACTGCCTTCACTGTTACCTGCGGCGAAGAAGCGCGGTCGGCTTCGCTTTACTGCCGATGCTTACTGCCGATTTTCCCTTCGCTTCGTCGCCAGTAAACGCGCTACCTGCGGCGGCGGCGCATGCACACGACCGCGACCACGCAGACGCCCGCGGCGAGCACAGCCACGCCCGTCGCGATCGCCACGGGCAGCCCCAGGTCATCGCCTGTGTCGGCCAGCGGCGTCCCCGTCGTGGCCTCCGCCGGCGCAGGGGCGGGAGCGGGAGCAGGTGTCGGCCCAGGTCCGGGCTCAGGCGCCGGCCCAGGCTCGGGAGCAGGCCCAGGCCCGGGCTCCGGCCCGGGCTCCGGCCCAGGCGTCGGCCCAGGCTCCGGCGCAGGTGCTGGGTTTGCGTATGCCTTGATCGGGAAGTTGTCGAAGTCAACGTCTTCGCCCAAGGGGCCGGCAGCCGCGAAGTCAACCAGATCCACCGTGTACTCCCCGCTGTCCTCGCCTTGGATCAAAAAGCTCTCTTCGTAGTTGACGATGCCGCGCGCATACTTGGTCAAGACCCCTGGCTGCTCCTGCTCCTGCTTTTCCCAGCCGCTCCGGTTGATGCCGAGGTCGAACAGGAAAGGATAGACGGTCGATTCACCTGGTCCGTCAACTTTCGGCACGTCAACTTCCTGCGCTACCACAACCGTGTACCGCTGCCCTTTCTCCACGATCACGCTTTGAGGATGATGGAAGAGGTGATAGCCGCCATACTCATACGTCTCCGTGCCGGCAGCTGCGAGCTTGCCGTCCTTGGGCCCCGTCGAGGCGTCATCCAAAAGGTACACTTCGTACTTGACCGTCGTGCCAGGATCGGAAGTCTCGCATGACACCGCGGTGACGGCTTGGCGCTCATACGCTGTGAAGACGTTTGCCATGCCCGTCGGTATGACGTTCTTCAGCGCAAGCGGGCTGGGCGAAGGCATGAAGTCGTATTGATCGATGATGCGGTAATCCCCCTGGTGACCTCGAGCGGTCGTGTCATGTTTGGTCGTGTCGTAGTCGAGTGTCTCGACGTTGGTGATGCTCTGGTCGTAATAGGACAGGTAGAAGTAGCCCTTATCGCCCCAGTTGAATTTGTTGGGGAACGCTCCCGTCTGCGACCCCCAGCTGTTCTTGACGATCCAGGCGCCGGGACCAGGCGGCGGCGTGGCGCCCGGCACTTGCGCCGATGTCAGGAAGTTGCTCTGCGCGTAGCTGTCGTCCCACCCGACGATGGTGACGGCATGGTTCGGCGGGGCATCTTCGTAGGTGTAATGCGCCCACGTGTCGGCGTTGATGTACTTGGGGTCGACCGACGTGCCCGGCCGGGACTGGTCAGCGCAGAAGTTGATGCTCACCGCACGACCCTGGAGCAGTTCGCTCTTGATGGCGTCGACGCCGGGCTGGTTGAGACGGTAGGCGCCCTGCTCATCAGTACCGGCAGGAGAGGGCAGCATGTTGACATGCTCAAGCTGAAGGGCGGACGCAAAGCGCAGGCTCTCGTCAACCGACCAGCCGCCATCAGCGCTGTAGTAAACAGGATTGCCTTCCTGGTCTTTGACAGTGCTGCCGTTCTGGTTGCGGTAGGGCGCATCGGACTCACGGACAGGCCCGATGCCTGACGACAGCACCGAGGTGATGGTGGGAGGCGAACCGCCCTGGTTGAGGATGACGCTCGGGTCAAGGCTATGCTTCCCATCGGCGTCTACCGTATAGTAGCCCTCCCCCACCTGGCTTTGGTAGTTGGCAGAGCCTGATAAGTCAATAGCATCCTGGGAAAGCGGGGTGTAGGCGAACCATGCGAGGTGGAGCTCCGAGAGGTCCGACAGGTCAGGCTCTCGGGAAGCCGACTCGCTCAGCTCGCTCAAGATGCTCGTCTCCGACGCGGCAATCGCGCTGAAGCTCCAGCAGGTGCCCCAAGGGTTCTGCAGCTTGACCGGGGTCACCTTGTCCTGGGAGCGCAGATCGAACTTTGGAGGAAGCGCGGCTCGCGACGCGATGCCGTTCGTCGCACCGGATCCGTTGTTCGCGCGGTTGGTAAGGAGATCGTCTACGTTGCCCGTCGCGTTGTACTTTTGGACCATCTCGGCATAAGTCTCGTTGAATATGCACACTAGGCGGTCGAGTGATGCGCTGCTGTCGATCGCGCTGCCGTCGATCGCGCTGCTGCCGGCTGCCGCGCTGCTGTCGGTTGCGCCCGCATCCGCGGGATCGGCTGTGCTGCTGGCCGCGCTGCCGTCGGCTGCCGCGCTGCTGTCAGTTGCGGCGGTGTCTGCGCCCGCATCCGCGGGGTCGGCGAGGGCAGCGCCCGGCATCAGCGGCACGAGGGCGAAGACAAGCAGAAGGGCGAGGGCGACGCGGGTAAGGCGATTGGCGAAGGGGAGGGACTGCGTTTTCATCAGGACTCCTTGCGCGTAATGTGTTGCAAGCACGGGCAGAACAGAGGGTAGAGCCGGCGGCAGAGCAAAGGCGAAGCAAGGGGCGAAGCGGGGAAAGAGCAAAAAGCAAGAGATAGAGCAAGCAGAAGAGCAAGATGATGCGCAGCTGCGCGAAACTCGTTCGCAGCTTCTTCGATTCTACCTCATTTCGCAGGTCAAACGTCCCAGGAGCCTGCACTTTCTGCCCGAGGCCCGCAGGCTCGCAGGCAGCTCCTGGGTTTTCGCAAAGCTTTCGCGCCGACGCTCGCGTCACCTTTGAAGAAGGTGCTGCCTCCGTCCTCGGCGGCCACCGCTTGTCGTCGCAGCGGTTCATTACCCTTTTCTACATCTTCCCAACTGGAGATTCACAGGCACCTGAAAAGGGTTCAGGGGCTTTTTCGCGCTTGCTAGGATGGGCCGCAGCTTGGGAAGACGCGAAGGGCCGGGCGATGGCCGGCAAGGGGCAAGCGCAACCCCTTGCCGGCAGAAAGCCGGCCTGCCCGCAATGCGAACCCTTGCCGGCAGAAGGCCGGCCTGCCCGCGATGCGACGCGTTGCTCCGAAGCGAATGCGAGGAAATCGACGCCTAGATCGACACCTGTCAGGAGGTATGCCATGAATCCCTTCAACGAGAAGCCCAGCAAATCGATACTCGAGATGGTCCCCACCTGGAAAGAGCTCTCCCCCAAGCCCTACGACAAGATGGAGACCGACCCCTATACGAAGGCGCGCGTCATCCTGATGAACGGCATCGAGGTGGAAGCCGCCATGTTCGGGCACAACTTCCACCGCCACTGCGGCGACAACGACCTCCGCCGTGAGATAGCGCTGTGCCGCCGCATGGAGCAGATGCAGCAGAAGCACATCAACTGGCTGAGCCCGTCGGACGAGACGCAGCTTGAGACCACCATCGGCTACGAGCAGCTGGCGGTCGACCTGACGGCGTGGCTGGCCATGCACGAGCCTGACCCCTACGCCAAGGCGTGCATGGACTTCGCCCTCCTCGAGGACTTCGACCACCTGTACCGCTACGCCAACCTGCTGAAGGCCGACGAGGACCTCCCCGCTCACAAGCTGACGCTGGACACCATCGAGATCACGCCGGGTCGCCCCACCATCGCGCACCACCGCCACCCGTCCGACACGGTGCGCCGCGCCGCCGACGCGAAAGCCGCCGACATCCGCACGCTGATCAGCACCATGACGCTGACCGCCGGCGAGCAGCAGACCATGAACTACTACATGAACATCGGCAACACCGCCCCCGAAGGGGTTTCTCGCGACCTCTATCTGGAGATAGGCATGGTGGAGGAGCAGCACGTAACCCAGTACGGAGCGCTTCTCGACCCCACCATGACCTGGTTGGAGAACCTGCTTTTGCACGAGTACGTCGAAAGCTACCTCTACTGCTCCTTCGCCCAGTTCGAGACGGACCCCTCCATCAAGAAGATATGGGAGAGCTGCTTCGAGCAAGAGGTGGCGCACCTCCACAAAGCCTGCGAGCTTCTGGGCACGTACGAAGGCAAGGAGTGGCAGCAGGTGATCCCCGACGGCGAGTTCCCCGAGCTGCTCGACCTTCAGCCCACGAAGGAGTACGTGCGCGAGGTGCTGGCGGCAACGGCGGCCAACACCGCCGACAGGGAGGACTTCGCCGACGTGAGCGACTTGCCCGAGGACCACGAGTTCTTCGTCTGGAACGACCGCGTGAACGGCCGGGTGCAGGACGTTCCGAGCCATGTCGTCATCCGCGAGCAGATCGACCGGGACGGCGAGGACTATCGCCGCGAAGACGCCGAGAGCGCCGTCTCCGCGCTGCGCGACCGCACGAAGGACAACACCTCCCTCGGCCGCAAGCAGGAGAAATAGGACGCGCCCTGCTGCCGGCCGAGGGCCGGCAGCAGGGCAGAAGGCAACGTAGGCTTCTGAGGAAAAGCTCCTTCCGGCAATCGCCGGACCTTCATCTTCTCCACGTTCGCCACTGATAAAACTCGGTTTTTGCAATTAGAAGAGGTTGTTTGCCCTATATGAACTGGGCAAACAACCTCTTTCCTTATGACCTATCTTGCAGCGGAACAGCCTGGTTCCCTCGTTTTTTCACAACCGACATCAGCTTGCTCGTCTGCGACTTCGTCACGATCTGCGCTGCCCCCTGAAGACGGTCGGCGCGTTCTTGGGAGGCCGTTCTTTAGAGGAACGACCATCGCCATTCTGTTTTATTCCCTGGCTCCTGAACGATCTTGACGTTTCAGGCGGCAAGATTTAGGCTGATCTTGACGTATTGAACGACAAGATCAGAGGGGAAAGGAGGCCGTATGCATTCCGTGGTCGCCGAGAAGATCCAAGATTTTTTTGACGAGGGAATCCCCTCCGTATTCGAACGCGATATGTCACTGGGAGACGTGCTGCCTCCGGCGCGCGGCAATCTGGTGAAGGTGGTCACGGGGGTTCGCCGTTGCGGCAAGACGTTTCGCCTCTACCAGGAGATGCGCCGGATCGTCGATCAGGGCTATCCCGCAGATTCGATCCTGTACTTCAACTTCGAGGACGAGCGGTTGAAGCCCTATTCGAGTGCGCTGCTGTCGGAGGTGGTGGATACCTTCTTCGCAATGAACCCGAAGGCGAAAGAGCAGGGAGCGTTTTTCTTCTTCGACGAGATACAGGAAGTTCCCGATTGGGGCATGTTCCTGCGCCGCATGGTTGACACTCAGAAGGCAACCATATATGTGAGCGGGTCTTCCTCGAAGCTGCTCTCGGCGGATCTTGCGACGGAGTTTCGGGGAAGGGCCCTCTCCAAAGAGCTGTTTCCCATGAGCTTTTCCGAATATGCGCGATTCCATGGTGCGCCCGCCGATACGCTGGCTCCGGTCGGGCCGGCAGGAGAGCAAGACAAAGCCTTCGGAAGCGCGACGATTGCGAAGTTGAGGCATCTGCTTGGGGACTACCTGCTTCAGGGAGGGTTCATTGCCGTTCAGAGCTTAGAGCGCGCCGACGCCATCCAGCTTCTCCAGGAATATGCGCAGCGCGCGGTGAACCTCGACGTCGTTGATCGTTACGGTTTCAAGAACCCGCGTGTCGCGTCCCAGCTCCTTACGCGCAGCCTGCGAATGTCGGGACGGGAGCTGTCGCTGAACAAGCTGCACCAAGCGCTCAGGAGCGCGGGCGTTTCCGTGGCCCGCGAGTCGCTCTCCAACTTGCTGGGGTATTACGAGGAAGCCTACCTTGTGTTCACGCTGCGAGAGTTCTCGCGCGCGCTTGCCGACAACACGCGCTCGGTGTCCAAGGTGTATGCCGTTGATCCAGGGATGCTCGTGGCCTTCTCGCCCTCAATGGCGCGCGATGAGGCGCAGCGTTTGGAAACGGCCGTGTTCGTGAAGCTTCGCCGAGAGGCGGGCAGCCTGCGAGAAGGCGGGATCGCTCGTGCGCTCATTGACGATGGCGGGCGCCATGAGATTGACTTTGTCGTCGGCGATGCGCTGATGCAGGACGCCTTCCAGTTGATCCAGGTTTCGTGCGATGTGTCCAACGAAAGGACCCGACTCCGCGAGGTGTCGGCGTTGCGCGCCGGAATGCGACGTTTCGGCATCGGAGAGGGCACGATCGTAACGCTTAATGACGAGGAAACGATTGGGGTGTCGGAGGGGGTTGTCAACGTGGTGCCGGCCTGGAAGTGGCTGCTGTAATGATGCAATGCGACGCTTATGAGATAGGCGCCGCATTGGACCAGCATATTCGCGATCAAGGAATTACCTTGGCTCCGCTATTGCGCTAACTCGCCGCTTGCATTCGGGACGAGCAGATCACACTAAGCCATGCCACAGCAGCGTAGGATTTCGCGGAAAGCGCTGTCCGGCAACCGCCACATTACCATGTTTGCACTGAGAATTGCAGTCTTGAACTGCGCGCTCCTTCGCGGTATTAGACATTGTCCGCGATTTGACAAGGGGTGGTTCGCATGGACGAAAACGCATGGCTCTCGGTACCGGCGAGGGCACGGACGGATTCGACGCTTGCCGAGGTGAACGGGCGGCTGGCCGCAGGAGGGATCTCCATCTCCCGCGAAGACGCCCGGATGCTCGCCGAGCGCAGGGACGAGGCACTGAGGGAGATCGGGCGGGTGGAGTTCGGGGCTCCCGCGATCGCAGCCGTGGCGGAAGCCGTGGCGACGTCGCCCTGCCTCTTGCAGGAAGGAGTCGCCCAAGACCTCGCGGAGCTCCAAGACGCGTTCTACGCCATCCGAGACGAGCTTCCCGTCGACGTGCCCGACGCAGAGATCGCCGAGGCCCTGCGCGGCTGCCTGGACGAGTGGGGCGACGCCGCCACAGTCGCCTCGATGCCGGCGGAGGAGGTCATGGGCTTCTCCGCCGAGTACGTCCGGGCAGCTGGGGCGGAGAGTTGCGACGAGTACTGCATAGCAGACGACGAGGGGCGCACGTACTCCTTCGACCCCGCCGAGTGGGACTACGACGAGCAGGCCGACGGATGGGACGGAGAGGGGTGGGCCGATGGCTGGGACGATTAGCCGACAGGGGGGCGCCCCTGACCCCAAGCGAGCCTCGGACAACTTCGCGCGCCTGATGGCGCACGTCGCCAACTTGTACTGCGCGGGTGAGACGTCGAGCGTGTCCGCCTGCGAGGCACACGAGCTGGCGACGTCGGTGGCCTACGCGCTGGGCATCGCGGGCGCCGCGCCCGATGAGGCCGCCCGCGCGCTGGACGTCGAGGACCCCATCGCGCTCTGGAGGGCGGCCGTCCGTGCGCTGGAAGGGCGGGCGGACGACGCGCTCGTCCTCTGGCGCGAGGTGGTGGCAACCATGCCGCCCATTCGCAACGTGGCCCTTCGCGACACGTTGGCGAGCCTGGGCGAGGTGAGGAGGCGCTACGACGCGTACTTCGCCGCGCACGAGGCCCCCTGTGACATCGACTACCAGCTGAGCGAGCCCGTGGACCCGAGCCTCTTGGGGCTCGACTACGTAGAGGCGTGGCTGGCGCAGCTCCTCGCCGAGGCGCGCTGGATCGCGCGGTTCGACGTGGGCAGCTGCGTCACCGTGCTCGAGCGCGTCTGCCCCGACTACCGCGGCCTGCACGTGAACCTCTACGACCTGCTGCTTCCCCACGAGGGAGAGCTCATGCTCGCCGGGAGCACGGGCGCTCGCCGTCCGGACGGCACGGGCTCCTGGTGATCTCCGCGCGATCATGTTCCCGGGATCACACGCCTGCGTCAGCTGCTGTCGGCCCTCCTTGCCGACGACCGCCTTCCGAGGCGATGATGCCCATGTGCACAAGCAGGTCAGAGACGTCGACGCCGGGACGCACCGGCATGATGCCGCTCTCAAAAGTCCTTCTCTCTTGCGTCAGCCAAGGCAGCGTGTCGAGGCCGACGAAGCAATCCCGCTCGCCTCTCAAGCCGGAGAGCAGCCAAAGGCCGCAAGGAAGCCGCCCCGTCTCTCCGTCGACGACCCCCTTGAGGTACTTTCCGACGCACGCCTCCCATCGGGACTCGCTCTCCCCCGCATAGACGCGCGTCAGGGAGTCAGCCCGGCTGTACTTGGCGTCAAGGACGAAGGCGCTGCTCCCGGCACCGTCATTGACCTTTATCACGAAATCGGGCGTCACGGGGTTTGTCCCGCCCCGCGTCTTGTGGAGCGAGCAGCCGTTGAGCTCGCGCGCGTCGGGGTAAATCGCCGGCTCGTACCACATGCGGACCGCCACGTCCCCTCGCTCAAGCGCGAACACGTTCGCAACGGGAGACGGGTTCGCCGGGTACTTGGGCGTAGGGTCGTACGCCCCCGCGTAGACGGCCCGCTCGCCCTCCTTCGGCGCGAAGCCACATTTCTCCAAAGCGCTCAGCAGGCAGTACAGCACGTATATCTCGTAGAGCCTGTCCGCGCGCACCACCTCGATGGCAAGCCCGTCCGAGAAGTAGGGAGACTCGCCGAAGGAGAGGAACCGGTCGACCGCGGAGAAGATCTTCGAGTACGCATGGACCTCCCTGAACGTCGGAGTCCTTCGCAGGGGAGCCTGCGTGATGTCTATGCTGGTCACATGGGGGAGAACGGAGGAAAGGAGCTTTTTCGCCCGCAAGGCCCTGCCGCGCAGCCTCTTCGCCCTCTCGGCCCGAACGAGCCGGTTGCCTCTCAGGATGCGCAGCGCGATTCCGGAAAACGAACGGCTTGACCCCTCGTCATCTGCCGCGGCGTCCAGCGGCGAGAAGAGCCTGCTGTCGCAGCTGACCCTGTCGGCGAAGTCGGTCAGCTGGCAGATGGCCAGCGAAAGGAAGGCGAGGACAACCTGGTTCTCGTACACGTCGAAGCTGCGCTTCGCCTGCGCGGCCGAAAGGCTCTCGGGCGCGTATCTGCCGCCGCCGCAGGCGAGAGCCCGCTCCCCTGGGACAGCAGGCCGAAGCGCTTGCGGGTTTCGCGCCAGCCAGCGCGCCTCGCGGGCGCCGAAGCGGCGTGCCTCCCTTGCCGGAATGACCTTCTCCGACGGGACGATCCTACTCGCGGCATGCGCCTTCAACGAGGGGATCGCCGCCTCGATCGCGTCGAGGGCGTTCTCCGTCGCCACGAGGTAGGTGTCGACCGACCTTTCGGCGCCGCGCTTAAAGCCGCCCTCGATAACGGAGTAGCGGCCGCGCGCGCCGCGGCCCCCATCCGAAAGGAGCCATCGCAGCGCGACGTCCTTCGAGGGGTCGCCGAGCAAAACCGCCAGCATCTGCTCAATGTCCCTCGCATTGACCTCCTGGCTGCACTCGCACGTGATGTCCTTGGTCCGGAAGACGTCGACCTCGGCTCCCCGCTCGTCCAGGAAGGCCACTCGCAGGCGCACGTATCCGTAAGCCAGGGCGAAGAGGCGCAGCCTAGTGCCACGATCCTCCGATTTGAGCTGAAAGCCCTCGCAGACCTCGCTTCCCACGATGGTCTGCAGCAGGGCGCCTTCTTCCCGATAGAGGTCGAACGCCTCGTCGTTCACCTCGACGCGGAAGCGGCGCGCCGCAATCTGGCACCCCTTCGGAAAGAGGAGCGCTACCTCGTATTGCCCGTCTTGCGTGACGACGCCTTTTTGGAGGTGAAGCCTTCCGTCCTCTTCGCATCCGCGCAGCAAGGGCAGGTCGACCTGGCCCGTCCCGCCCTTCAGGCGAACGGCGAACCGCGAAGGGGCAGCCTGCGCCCCCTTAGCAGAAGAACTGGTAGAATCCATCGTCGTTGCCCTGGTCAAGCATGTGGGTAACCAACCTGCACGTCTTCGGGAGGGTCTTCTCGGACGCCTTCTTCAGCTCCTCGAGCAGCCTGCGGGTGACCTCGCCCATCCCGTTTATCGAAGGCAGGACGCGCTGCGCCACGGCGTAGTCCACAACCCTCGGCTCGCCCTTCGTCTTCAAAGCTCTCATCAGGGGCGTAGCCGTGGAAACGTAGCGCGCGATCGCCTGCTGGCACCTCCACGAAACAGGAGCCCGGTGCTCGGCGCAAACGGAGAAGACGCGCTCGAGCAGCTCGCGCTGGGACGGTTCGATCCTGTTGCCCGTCGGGCCGAAGGCGGCCATGAGGCGCCCGTAGCTGTACGCCCTCTCCTCGCCGAAGCCGGACCCGCGCCTCATGGCCTCGCCGAAGCTCGGGGCGACGGACTCGGTTGCGCCGGTGTCGACGACCCACGCGCGGTTGAGGAAGCGCGGCGAAAGCGCTTCGGTCGTATGGTCGAAGTTCACCGTCGCCAGCCATTTCACAGAAGCGGGCACGAGGAGGCTCTCCCCGCCCTGCATGTTGAGCGCAGTCGGCTTGGCCAGCGCGTCATCTGAATTCGCGATGAAGGGCGACCAGTAGTTTTCCATCGTCGAGAGGTTGGCCTCGTCGAGCAGGATCAGATGCGGGGGCAGGGCCTGTCCGTCTGCGGCGCGGCATTCGCCGTCGAGGAGCAGGATGTCGTCCATCACCGCTTGGTCGGTCGCTTGGAGCGCGCCGGTCAGCGGATTGTAGTAGCCGATGTAATCGCGGTGGCTCGTCCAGCCCTGCTCGACGTTGATGCGCGTGAAGCGGCGCGCGCCGTCCTGCCGGAGCCCCAGCGCCCCGGCGACGGCCTCGGCAAGCGAGGTCTTCCCCGTGCCGGGCAGCCCGGAGAGAACCGTGATGTTGCCGCTCATGATGCAGACCATGAGGTTCGCCACGTCCTCGCTCGCAACCTCGCGGCATGCGCCCACGTCAAGGGAGGAGACGATGTTCTGGACGATCTGCTCAGGAGAGAGCCCTTCCTCGTCCTCGCGCATTCGAGGAGTTGCGAGGCCTGATCTCGCCGTCTTCCTCGCCGTGCCGCGGGCGGTGCCAGCTGACGCGAGCGCGCCTCCCGCCAAGCGCCCTTCGAGCACGTTCTCCAGCAGGGAGCGCGCGTCTCCGTCGTACTTCGCAAGCACGGAGGCAGCCGCTTCCTCGAGCAGCGCAGCGTCTTCCTGCAGGCGCTGCTTCGCGGCGGCGAGCGTCTCCAACTCCCCACGCCCTTCCGCTATCTCCCGCTTTATCTCACCGAGCTCCTCCTGGGCGCTTCCCAGCGCCTCCTCGCGAATGCGCTGCGCGTCGGCGAGCGCGGCCTGCGCCTCCTTCTTGGCGGCTTCGGTCTGGCGCCTCTGCTCCTCCGCCTCGGCGCGGTAGCCCGCCATCTCCTGCTCGAGCTGCTCGGCGATCTCCTTCCTGTCCACCAGGAGCTCCTTCACCGAGGGCCAGTGCTCTTCTGAGGTGGCCAGCTCCATCAGGCGATCCGACATCTCGGGCGTGCGGAGCGCCGCGGCCAGGATCTCCGTGTACTCGAGCGCCTTGTCGGGCTTCGCCAGGAGCGCCCTCAGGCGCTCTTTCCTGCCCTCCGTCAGGGAAAACCCGGCGTCAGCCGAGCTGCTCTCGCCGATCGCCTTGATGGCTGCGCTGATCTCAGCCGGGCTCAACGTGAGCTCAGCCTGCTTGCGCATGATGTTTCGCAGGCCCTCGAGCAGGTCGGCGTCGCTCATCCAGTCGATGGCAGCGCTCGCCCGCCTCGAAAGCGCGTTGAACACGCTGAGCTTGATGAAGGACTTCGTCTCGCCGTACAGGTCGGTGGAGCAGCGAAGCGTGACGACGTCGCCGATCTCCGTCTCGGCCGCGAAGATGTTCTGCCGGTAGTCGTCCGTCGCCGAAAGCGCGATGCTTCCTTCCCCCGAGAAGCGGTACGCGAAGGGGCCGTAGCGAAGAAGCCGCGTTCCCTCGGTTTGCTCGACGGCGATGAGGTCGGTGATGGGAGGCTCGGCGCTCTTGGCTTCAAGGGCGTCCTTGAACGGGTGAGCGAAGTCGGCGTCGTCGATGACTTCGACTATCTGGATGAGGTTCCGGCCGAGCTTGTGGTCCTCGAAGGCCTCGAGCTCGATTTCGCCGCCGATGTAGTCGGGGTTGAGCTTCGCGAAGTACCGGTCGTCGTGGTCTTCCTCTTTGTTTCCGATGTCGCGTTTGTTTATCCTCGCGATGACGACCTCGCCGTACATGCCGCGGATCTTCCCGGCATCGTACTTCCCGTTGATGCTCGCGCATATGCATCCGCGGCTCGGGAAAAGACCCGGGTCGAGAGGCACGAGCTCGTCCCCCGACAAAACGTACTGCGGATAGACGAAGCAGACCTTCATCAGCTCGTATGTCGGATAGCTGACCCAGGAGAGCAGGTCCTTGCCGATGACGTCCTCAAGCTTTTCGTAGCTGGCCATAAGGCCCCCTTCAATTCGTGAGATGCCGCTTCGAGGATGATATCACGAGGCTCTCGTGTGAGGGGCGACTCAAGCACGCGACCGCAGGTCGATCAGCGCTTCTTGGGGGCGTAGTCTCGGTCGTAACCGGGGACGTCCATGTGCGATATCTGCCAGAAATACAGGCTCGCGACGGTGCAGTAGGGGCTGAAGCGCCGGCGGTACCGCTCGAACAGCTCCCTGCTGACGCTTCGGTGGTGGTAGACCATGCGGATCCCGCGGAGTATGCCGACGTCGTCGAAGGCGAAGACGTTCATCCTGTTCATGCTGAAGATCAGGGTCATCTCCGCCGTCCACCTCCCGACTCCCTTCAGCGACGTGAGCGCCCCGATGGCCTCCTCGTCGTCCATGGCCTCCAGCGCGTCGAGGTCGAACGCGCCCGACAGGACCTTCTCGGCGAAGGACTTGATGTAGCCCGCCTTGCGGAACGTCATGCCGCAGCTCTGGAGACCGTCGACGCCCAGGGCACTGACGGCCTCAGGCGTCAGGGGGTCGCCGGCCTTCCCCGAAAGGCGGCCGAGGACGGTCTTGAGCGCCGACGTCGAGATCTGCTGGCCGACGATGCTCTTCACGACCGAGGCGAACACGTCCCCGTCCGCAGGCCGGCGGATGCTGCCGACGGCCTCGATGGCGCGCGCCAGCTTCCTGTCCTTCGCCATCAGGTATTCGGTTGCCTCGGCGTCGTACTGGACGAAGCCGAGCTCGTTGCAGCTGTACATCACGCGCCTTCCTCTCAGGGTGCGACAACGGCGGCCTGCGCGCCCTTTCCCGCGGGGGCTCCCGCAGGGGCTTCCGGATGGGCCGGGCGGCGCGAGGCCTTCCGCAGGGCCGGGCGGCGCGAGGGCTTCCGCAGGGCCGGGCAGCGCGAGGCCTCGAAGGCTTTAACGTGTATCATCATAACCCTTAAACAACATGCTCCGTCAAGCTCGCTCTGGCTGGACACATCCCATCGCCCTCCTTCTGCCAACTCCGATTGGCGGCGCATTCGAGCGTTTCCGGAAAATAACTCTTGAACTTGGAGCATGGTTTAAGTCGATAATGGGCTTGTCGGCAAGCGAGATTGCGCGTTGGACGAGAAAAGGAGACCGATATGACAAAGGTAGTGCAGACGGCAGGACGTGGCCAGCTGGGAGACTTCGCCCCGATGTTCGCGGAGCTCAACGACGACGTCCTGTTCGGGGAGGTGTGGAGCGACGACGCGCTGACGCTCAAAATGCGCTCGGCCCTCACGATCACGACGCTGGTGGCGAAGGGGCTCGTGGACGCGTCGTTCGAGTACCACATCGTCACGGCGAAACAAAACGGCATCACGGCGGCGGAGATGGCGGCGATGCTCACCCACGTCGCCTTCTACGCGGGCTGGCCGAACGCTTGGGCGGCCTTCCGCATCGCCGTGAGGGTGTACGCCGACGACCCGCAGGGACTTGATGAGCCGCAGGCTCACGGCGGCGCGTTCGGACTCGGGGCGCCCAACGACGCCTACGCGCAGTACTTCACCGGAAGGTCGTACCTGAACCCCCTGACCGATCCGGACAAGACGCTGTTCGTCGCCAACGTCACCTTCGAGCCGGGCTGCCGCAACCACTGGCACATCCACCATGCCGACGAGGGCGGCGGGCAGATCCTGCTGGTGACCGACGGATGCGGCTGGTACCAGGAGTGGGGCAAGGAGGCGCGTGCGCTGCGCCCCGGCGACTGCGTGACCATTCCGGCGAACGTGAAGCATTGGCACGGCGCGGCCAAGGACAGCTGGATGAGCCACGTGGCCCTCGAGGCAAGCGGCACGAACACGAGCAACGAGTGGTGCGAGCCCGTGAGCGACGAGGACTACCTCGCGCTCTAGCTTGCCGGGTCGTGTGCGGCAACGCAAGCGCCGCCTGCGCCCCGTCAGAGCAGGCGCAGGCGGCGCAATGCCATGGAGAGACGGCCTATCAGGCCTCCTCCTTCGTCTCGGGGCGGAACGTGCCCGCGATCAGCTTCTCGCCTGGGCGGGCTATAGGTCCCACCAGCTCGTGAGCAACGTAGGGCTCCTCCAGATACTCCATCTCCTCCTTGGAGAGCCTGATGCCGACCGCGGCGATCGCATCGTCGACGCGCGCGGGCTTGGAGAAGCCGAGCGTGGGGCTCTCCACGCCCTTGTTGAGATGCCAGGCGATGGCGACTTGCGCCATGGGGACGCCGCGGTCCCTCGCCAGCCTCGCAACGCGTTCGATGATGGGCGTGTCGAGCGACTTGGCCCGATCGTACTTGTCGGCCATGACGAGGTCGGTCCTGCTGCGAAGGGAGTCGGCGTCCCACGCCTCGCGCGTCAGATGGCCGGAGGCCAGAGGGCTGTAGGGCGTGAGCGCCATGTCGAACTGGCGACAAACTGGTATCACCTCGCGCTCGGGCTCGCGGTAGAGCAGATTGTAGTGGCATTGCATGTTCGTAAACTTCGCCCAGCCGTTCCGTTCGGCGACCACCTGCATGTTGTGGAGCTGGTAGGCGAACATCTCGCTCGCGCCGATAGCGCGCACCTTGCCCGCGCGCACCAAACCGTCGAGCGCCTCCATGGTCTCCTCGACGGGCGTGTCGTAGTCGAAGCGATGGATCATGTAGACGTCCAGGTAGTCGGTGCCGAGGCGCCCGAGCGTGCCGTCTATCTCGCGGCCGATTGCCGCCTTCGAAAGGCCTCCCTCGTTGAAGAACACCTTGCTTTGCAGCACAACCTCGTCGCGGGGGATGCCGATCTTCTTGAGAGCACGACCTATGTACTCCTCGCTCGTGCCGCGGGAGTAGCAGTTCGCGCTGTCGATGTAGTTGATGCCGCCTTCGAAGGCGCGCCTGATGACCGCTTCGGTGCCTTCAGGGCCGATAGTCCACTCGTGGTTGGTTGCATCGGGCTCGCCGAAGCTCATGCCGCCGATGCAGATGTGGGAAACTTCTATCCCGGAGTGCCCGAGTTGCGCGTATTCCATATGACCTTCTTCCTTGGTCGAAATCAGTGCTCAGACTATTCTCGAACTTCAACCATGATTTAAGTCACGGAGGAAATCGCGCGAGCCCGAGCTAGCTGTTGGCATTCCCTCCATTGAGGAGGACACCGGAGCGAAGGGGACGCCATCATCCCCATCCCGCATGACGGATCCGGTCTTGGATCATTGCCTAGATATAAATAGAGCCAGTCCCAGTAGGACCGGCTCTTGCAAAGCCTCGAAGGCTTTAACATGTGCGGTTATATTCGCATCCTCACACGCTTTTGTCAATGAGACGCGCCAGAAAGCCGAGATACGACACGAAGGTGTTCTGCTCGCCATACTCCTCGCAGACCTCGCTGACGGAACTCTTTAATCCGCGCAGATCGTCTACGGAATACTGCGAGGACGCCGCACATCCCATCCGCTCGAACATGACCAGCGTTTCAAGAAGCTGCTGGATCCTTCTGTTGCGCAACTTGGCCTTGCGGGCACCACTTTGCTCCACGCCCTTGGAGTCCAGCCATTCGTAAGCGATGCTTGACGCGCGGGTGTCCGCGTCATACCCGGAGTCGAACCCGTTGATGACGCAGGCTCCATGGGAGCAGCAGTTGCGCACCGCCTTAACGCCCTTCATGGCGTAGTGTTCCTGTCGCATCTCCTCGTCGCTCCACCGTTCTGCGCAGAACAGGTAGAACGCCAGCAAAGCGCCGAACGACATGACCTCCAGGAAGACCCATACGGGCATATCGGATGCGTATCTCGCGATCAGCGCTCCCGCATAGGCGTCTTCCGCCATTCTCACCTTGAGGTTGCTCTCGATGCTGTTCCTGTACCGCTTCTGCTGCGACGCCATGAACTCCGCGACTATCGCGTAGCCGTCCTCCGACTCTTCGAGAGATATTCTCTCTATGGGCCTTGTCTTTGCCACGCGCTCTATGTCGTAGGCAACGGACTGGAAAGCACTTCTCAACCGTGCGTCCAGCGCATCCAGGTTGAGCAGGTCGGCGAAATCGAGCCGCACGTACTGGCCTTCCCTCTCTCCGTCCCGATGCTTTTGGAACAGCTTGCGGTAGGAGGCGATGTGCAGGAAGCTGCCACGTTTCGTCAGCGCGGCGATCGCCTTCGCCTCGTCGCAGCGCTCGAACGTGACGCCCTTGGCTTTCAGAAGCGCCACCTGTTCATCGGGTGTGAGCATGGGCTTGAGGTCACGCGCCTCGTGCACGCCGTCGCCTATGCCCCAGGCGGTGTATGTCTTGTCCACTTCCTCCATGCGGTCATTCTACAGCCTGGCGCACCGTCCCGATACCATGTGTTCCCGTTTGCATGACATCGCTGTATCGAGCGGCGTGACGTAGTCTTCCTCTGGAAGAAGGACCTATCGAGGAACGCCGCGAAGGCGAAGCTCCTCGCGCGCGCTCAAGAAGAGCAAGCCGCTGATAGACCCGCTGATGGCGGACGATGCCGCGAAGTTCCTCCACGGGGTGGAGAAGCCGCCCCCCTCGGCTACCTCAAGGTCACCCTCCTGCAGGCGGCCGCCTGGGACTCGAGCTGGGCGCCGAACTCGTGAGGATTCGCTGAAATGTCGGATGATTCGGAGAAAGTAGGAGTATAATGCTTTCCCATTGCGGGCGTGGTTCAATGGTAGAACTTGAGCTTCCCAAGCTGTTAGCGAGGTGGGCACCTGCGAAACACGCGAAATGTGCATTCGCTAAATCCCCAGTTCAGAGCATATTATTTTGAAACCTCTGAGCATCTTCGATTTCCTTCTCGATTTCTGCAACCCCGAATTTTCCAGTACGTTTCCAGTATTTTGCGAAACGTGCGGCCCATTCGCACATCTTTTGAATGGGCTGTCTGACCTCCACGACGTGGCTCATGCCACAGAAATGGAGGCGCACCATGACGTGCAAAACAATAGCGGTAGCAAATCAAAAAGGAGGGACGGGAAAGACTGCCACAACGCTCAGTCTTGGCATTGCTTTGTCCAAGTGCGATAAGCGCGTATTGCTGGTGGACACGGATCCTCAAGGCGATCTAACCAAATCGCTCGGCTGGTTCAACCCCGGTTCTTTAGAGATCACCGTCGCCAATCATATCCAGGCAGTGATTGACGGCATAGACATGCAAGCTGATGAAGGAATCCTTAGTCACAAAGAAGGCATCGATCTCATGCCTGCGAACATCGACCTTGCAAGCATGGAGATGAGCATCTTCATGGCGATGTCGCGTGAGCAGATTCTTAACTCCTGGCTTTCTGGCGTCAAGGAAAACTACGATTATGTCCTTATTGATTGCGCACCAACGCTGGGTATCTTGCCTGTGAACGCATTCGTCGCATCGGACAGTGTGCTTGTTCCCGTTTCTGCAGAATTCTTGCCAGCATCTGCGATGACCGAACTTCTGAAGACCATCAATAGGGTGAAGCGACAGATCAATCCTTCTCTTCAGGTTGAGGGGATATTGATCACGCTCTTCGACACCAGAAACAATCTTGCTCGTGAGGTGGAACAGACTATTCGCAGCCAATACGGAAAGACCTATCGCGTATTCGATTCCATTATCCCTCGGGCTGTATCAGCCGCAGAAACACCTGCCGTAGGGATAAGCATCTTCGCCTATGACAAACGAGGCAAAGTTGCATCCGCTTTTACCAGCCTCGCAGGTGAAGTGATCTGCAATGGCTAAGAAGAAAGTAAACATAAGCCTTCCGTCGGTAGACGATCTCTTCACTTCACAGCTTGAGCGAGACTCGAAGGGAAGCAGCATCATCCAATTGCTACCGTTAGCTTCGATCGTCCCGTTTCCCAAACATCCCTTTGGCGTGCGCGACGATCAAGATATGGAACAGCTCGTCGAGAGCATCCAAGAGCATGGCATCCTGCCACCCCTAGCCGTACGAGCTGCAAACGATGGAGTATTCGAGCTCATAAGCGGCCATAGAAGAAAGCATGCAGCTGAGGTGGTTGGGCTGACCGATGTGCCATGCATCGTTAAAGACCTCACCGATGATGAAGCTGTTATCGCAATGGTGGATTCGAATCTTCAGAGGGAGACCATCCTGCCGAGCGAACGGGCATTCGCTTATTCGATGCGCCTTGAAGCTATGAAGCGACAAGGTTTCCGCATCGACCTTGCCTGTGCGCAGTTTGCGCACAAGTCGGGCGGCAGGAAGTCGAGAGATATCTTGGCTGAAGAGTTGGGTGTTAGCAAGGATATGGTTCGACGCTATATTCGCCTTACTAATCTCATTCCAGGATTGCTAACTCTCGTGGATGCAGGGCGTATGAAGATGCAGCCAGCGATAGCGATCAGCTACCTCGAAGAAGCTGAGCAGCAATGGCTTCTCGAAGCGATTGGCTCTCAAGCCTGCACGCCGTCACATGCCCAAGCTGTGAAGATGCGCCGCTACTCGGAAGAGGGTACGTTAACAGCGGCCCTTGTCAGCTCGATCATGGAAGAGAAAAAACCCAATCAGATCGAGCAATTCAAGATTCCTAAGAAGAACATCTCGCGCTTCTTCAAAGCGGGCATGAGCAATGAAGAGATGAGCGCACGCATCATCAAAGCCTTGGAACTGCTTGAAGCAGCTGAGGCAAAACGCGACCGGCTGGCGAAGGAAGAGGTGCATGATGGGTAACATGATGCACCGTGGGAAAGGGTCGTTTACCCACGTCGAAAACACGGTCTTCTTCGATCACAGCTTAAGCCTTAAGGCAAAGGGGATCTACTGTCAGATTCGCTCGCTTGAGAACAACCTCGATTGGGTGTTCACCATCCGTGGCTTCGCAAAGCTTGTTAAAGATGGGGTGGATGCCGTGACAGCTGGGCTCAAGGAGCTAGAGAGCGCTGGGTACATAATCAGAGCGAGGAGGCGAAGCGGGAACGGGCGTTTCCTTAAAGCCGAAGAAGCCACGTGGGTCACGCTCGATGACCCAGCGATGTATGCGAATGTTGCAACCGAATTGAAGGAGGAGGGATATGCGATTCTCTCCGAATTCAAGCGCGACCCTACCAGCAACGCTGAGTTCGATCTGAGGAGCGATATTCCCGCTACGGGAAAAGGTGGCCCTAAGAATACCCAGGTCAGCACCAGAACGGGAAAATCCGTATCTGGAAATCCCGTATCTGGGAAAACCATATCTGGAAAACAAGACCCAATAAATTACTTATCTGATATACGGACTAATGAAAATAAACCCTTCTCTTGTCTCCCCGAAACAGAGCCAGACACAGACCGCAGAGAGGAGAAGGGCGATTTTGTAGCTTTCAGAAAAGGCGAGTTCACAGAGTCTTTCGAGAAGCTATGCGAGATGTCTATCAAGCCGGTCTCCTCGCTCAAGTTCAGACGCGATTGCTTCGAGGCATGGAAGCGAAAGGTCGCAGACGGATACACGCCAGAGCAGATAATCCATGCTTACGATGCCTATGCAAAAGCCTACTGGGTGAGAAACGCTGATGACAAGAAGCTCGCGAAGAACCTCATTCGCTGGCTTGAGGGAGAAGGCGGCCTTGAAGCGTTCGTTGACGAGCCCATACCGCCGAACCTTCTTGGACATGACGGCAAGCCACTCACCATGGAAGAACTGGCCGATGCTGACCCAGATTTCGCACCCCTCTGGAACAAGCTCAGGAGCGCTCGCTGCGTCGTGCTCTCGCTTATGGTTGCCAACACGGAAGAGCGGCCTTCGCAAGAGGAGTTGGACAAGGCGTGCGCTGAGGACAGGCAATTCCAGCGATGCCTAACAAGATGCAAGGAACGATACGACAGATACTTGAAGCTTTTCGAGCTATTTAACGGGGAGGGTGCGGATAGTGCTTAGTTGACGCTTTTGGCTTATATGCGAGCAACCCCGACGGCAATCTAGAGAATCTATGGTCCAGCTACTTCGATGGCAGCGTGAAGTCAAAGCGCACACAGGAGAAGTAAGGCTTTTTCTTCGTCACGCTTTGGAACATGAACATTGATGCCATCTAGCAAATCGATGACAACAAATGCCTGGTAGATGGCTTGTCGTCTGCTCAGTATATTGCGAAACAGTGCTCAGGAATTGGCGTAAGAATTAACCGGGTCGAGGGGCATCTTCCGTTTGGGTAATTGATTTACAATTCCCACAGGGTGACAACTGAGGTGGATGCCTCTCATCTGGCATTCACGGGGGCTACCATCATCCTTATCTCATGCAATGGAAAGGTGGCCCCTATGGCAGCGAATGAAGAGTACGCTCCTTCCAGAGAGCTCATCAATGCTATTGAACCGGTTGTCTGAGAAGCTGGAAGGTGCAGCATCACTTCTGACGATGCTCGAAGACAAGGCTGACCGTAAACAGATAACGGCAGCCGAGCTGGCCGCCGTCTGCTGTATAGTGGAGACCTGCGCAAGTGATCTCGATGAGGTCTTGGAAAAGCTTGATTTTTGACTATTTCTGTTGACCTTTTACGTCTTTACGAGCAAACGAAGTACTAATAAGCAGTAAGAGGATTTCGTTAACCAATCGCCCTCTGAAATTAACAACCGAAACATGTTGGGAGCGGTTGAGCTTTGACATTGACTCATCGCTGATTTCTTTATGCTTCGCATAAATCAAAACACCGCAGTCAGAGCATTTATTGGAAACGATTTCCTGCACCTTTTTCTCCCCGAGATATCCATACTCCAAAATGAGAAGCCGGGCGCCAGCCAAATCGCTAATCTGACCATCTGTTTTTACCCGAATATTTCTTTTCCTTAATATTCCCGAGCGCTCCAAATCGCCTTTAAGCTCCTGGCGAGTATTGTCATTGGCAACGATGAAGACCTTTTTCCATGCAATTCCTTTGCCGAATCTATAAGCCGGTCTAACCAAACCCATGACCGCTAGAACAACAAAACCAATCGCTAAAGCCCAGGGAACTATCGTTCCTATAGTTCCGACAAGGCTAAAAAAAGCATTAATGGCAGCCGCGGCTTGGTTAATATCTTCCATTGTCGTCCCTTTCTAAATAGTGGCAATGCCCATTCTTTATTAAAACAACCGATATGTATTGTGTTGGGTTATCCCTTCCTACTACGAGCAGAATAGGTTCTGGGCAGTTGTAACAAGACGATTTCGAGATGTCTTGCATCTGGTGGATGTCTTGGAAGCTTGGTACATGGTTTTTTCCTGGATGGCAATGCCATTCACCCAGATAGTATCTGCCTAGCTTGAATTCTTTATCTAATTCCTTTTGCAGCCCGGATGCCCTTCTTGTAAACGAAAACAGTCCGAGTACGGATTGTTTTCCAGGGCCGGAAGCGCTCAGAACTTTGGCAGTCAAATGATCTGATGAATACTGTCCGATAAGAATGCCACCCGTTTCACCTCTCTTGCGGATTACAACATGCTTCGTTATAGCACCGAAAGCCTCTTCGGCGATTTCTACACGCAAGCCTTCCATTGATTTCCAGATCACAGTTCAACTCTTTCTATTGCCGTCAAGATGCCATCGGCATCACGCTTGGTAATATATACGTAATTCGCTTTCGTCTTTCTTTTCTCGACTAAGCGATCAATACAGTCGACAACGATAGAGGCGGCTCTGCTGACATCTGAATTCTTGGCAGGAAAGACAGGAGACCAACACCCTACGCCCTCCCAAGGCAGCTCTTTTTCCCGCATCAAGTTCGCTTCCTCACGCATCAACTCTCTAAAAGTATCCCTGTATCTTTCAGAGAAGAAGGAGCTCAGAGTACTCAACGAAATATAGACTCTCTCTGCGGCATACCCAAACGAACACACAAATAGTGCCTGACCGCCTTCTAGGTTGTCGAGAGCGGCAAGAACAGACGGGGAGGAGCTGCAGTCAATAATGATGTCGAATCCCTTGAGAGTTGCTGCATTATCTTTATCTATCGCGCTTCTTCCTTTGACTTCTGCCATGGGACTCGTTGTGTTCAGCACAGCAGCTAGTGTAGCTGCCTTATCGGCACCGGCATCGCAAGCGCGAAGATGATGTCTGGTAACGTTACCAATACCGAAGCTATCTGAATCGAAAATGCAGAGATCGGTTACGCCGCCCCTAATCAAGCTATTGGCGACCATGCTTCCCAAAGAGCCTGCACCTATGAGGGCTATTCGGGAATCAGCTAGTTCTTCGCAAAGGCTACCACGTGAGAACATCTGATTTTTGGAACAGTTGGCGCTGTCGATCCAATCTACTAGTACATTGGGGGCAAAAGTTTTACATCCATCGACAGTCCTTAGAACCTTGCGCTTATGAACCCCTCCCTTTCCGAATTCCTTTTCATTGGCAAGAGCCGGCATTATCGCGACAAACCAGGATAGCGATACCGGTTCCTCTCCAACTACGCTTGAACATGGAACCCCAATTGCAAGATAATGCCTCAGTCCGTCTCTTAGCGTAGATCCGTTCCGGCCGATAATATCGTCCAGATCAAGCTTTTCTCCCTTTGCCCATTCGCGAAGTTCTCCGTATGTATTGGGTGATTGCCAGCATCGAACATGGGGAACTGAAGAGGCAAGGAACCATATCCCCCGGTCCGTCTTCTTCTGCCTGTCCCCCTCGAATATCGTCCCCCACCCAACGCCCCGCACGAGGCTGCTATCTGCTTCGTAGAAAGCGGACAGACATGTTTGTCCAAGGTTGTTTTCGGTTATCTCAACAACTCCGTCGCGGCAAGAGGGATGACTGTCCCAAATCATTTTTGAGACCTCGTCTTCGCAATAGAGAACGAGGTCTCTTCGCCTGATGTTCTGCATGGGAAATTCAGCATGATCGCCATCCTTCATCAAACGTCCCTCGTTGGCCGCCTCGAGCCACTGAAGGAATCGCTCCGCATGGGAGAGGAGTGTGAAATCGGAGCTTCCTCGCAGCCCCCACTCTGCATTCTCGGTGAACAAGCAAATGTTTCCTGACCGACAGTATTTGCCATGGCTCTCCATTCCATTGTTGGATTGATGAGGATGCGTATCTTCGATTCCGCCATCTAACGATGGATATATCTTGATCCTGCAGTCAGGATAGGCGGATGAAACCGAAAACACCCAGGACGTTATTTGAGGGACCCTGTCCGGGTGCTCCAAGCATGCAGTGAAGGAAAGGCACCACTCGGCAACCGACTCGTCCCATACCCAATCCCTAATCGCAATGAACGGAGCAAGCTCTTCAAGAGACCTGCGAGCGCGACGAAGTGACTCGGGAACCTCCTCGCTCATGCGAAGTTCGCCTCAGAAAGAACCGTCGTTGCTCCTGCTCTTGCCGTAAACGCAGCCTTATCCTCTGGCTTTGGCGCCAATGGGAACTCTTCTCCGAAAAGCTCTCGCCACTTTCCTGAAGCGCTATATGGGTCCTCGGCATCGAATGCTTCTCGTGCCAACAGGGCGGCTTCTGCGATGCATTTATAGAAAGCTTCATAATCGTCTTGAGATACTCGCGTCATAACATCGTTTGGGAGACCTCGGTCTAGCAAAACCGGCTTTGTGGGCCCCAGCTTCACGATGGCCTCGAATGTCGTTACTACGCCCTCAGCAACCGACTCTATTTCGTCAGGACAGCAATCCCCAACAAGGTGCTCCAACGGATAACCTTTCGGATATTTCTTATCCGGATGCTGTGTTCTCCACCACCATTTGACTGATTTTACGACGTTCACATAGTGACCGGAGCATCTTGCATTTTTCTCGGCCGTCCAGCTAATCTGGCTCAATGGATCCGTCGATTCCCATACATTCGCCTCACGATCGGGAATGCGCAGTGGGTCGTTCTTCCAATCACTACTCTCAATGATTGCACTTAGAGTCGCCGTAGTTCTCGATCCGTATTCCTTCGAAAGAGTATCCATGTTTGATAAAGCCTCGATATCGAGTGACGAGAATATCGCACTTCTTATCGCATCCGACTTCGATAGAGTTTCACTTGGGGCTGAGGTGGGAACGAGATCGATATCCGCTCCTTCAAGATGTATGCCCCAAGATCTACCCTGGCGCTCGTATTGATTCGGGTAATGATCTTCAAGGAATCCGAGGAAAAGGTCGAGGGCTTCTGCAGGCGTGTACTCTTCCTCGCTTATGTTTGTGACTACAACGACGTCAACATCAGAGCTCTGTCCTGCTGCCGGCTTGATAATAGTTGATCGTCTATAGCTGCCCTGGAGAAATGTGCCCACCAATATTTCATTAAGACTGCTGTCTGCATTAAGCATATCCCTCAACTGCGTATGGGCATCTACTAACGCTTTCTTTTGCTTTGCGCTTAGCCTGATGCTCTTAAGAAAATCCTCAAAATAGGAATTCATATGTGGTGTACCGGACATTATCTCTCCCTTCAACTGGAAGTTCCTCAATCGAGTTCTTTCAGATATTCAATATCGTTGCTGAACACCCAAGTAATCTTGCAAGGTATTCATGACTTCATATAATCGAGTGCATGGATTCATTTCCGAAGGGTTCGTTGCCCCTCGATTCTCGTGATATCTGCTGAGACTCTCTGCATTTGATACCGCATCTGAAAGCCGGCTAGAAAGATCTTCAAAAAGTTTCTCATCATTCTTTCTGTACGGCCTTTTTAGCCACTTGCGGAATGCTGCATCCGTTCTGGCAATCGCTTCGGCCGAGGTCATCTCAGCGGTAGTAAAACCGAAGTGCAACAGCATCCAGACTTCGACGCACGGATTCGACCATAATGAATGAAACGTTGTTGTGTCGTCTGAATTTTGCACACATTCTTCGGCAACCAAATCGAATTCGCTGCGGTCAAAATCGTCTCGATCGTAAGCTAGCCACACGTGATCGTAGCCGCCCGACAACCTGCTCTCTCTTAGCGCGTATTCGAGCAAGTCAACTGTATGGAGGCCGGTACCCTTCACGACGATGTGGATACGGCTTCTGAATTCTGACTTCAATGCATCGCGCATACCCTGAAAGTAAAGCGGCTCCGTTTTTTCGCCCTCGCAGACGATAAGGTGCCGCTCGGGCGCCAAGACGCGATAGCCCTGGCGCCGTCCCGGCTTTCGCCATTCACTCTTCGCTCGACCTCGCGCCATGCCTAATCCTCCTCCCAGTACAGAAGACGGTCGAGTATCGGATCGGCTCCGTATCTACCTGAGAGGTACTGCCTATCAAAAGCTGCATTCTTGCTCACGAGGTTGCCGTTCGGCTCGTGAATGTCGGACAGCGACCAGAGAGAGCTCGCCTCATTCTCATCACGGGCCGCAAACCAGATCTCATCACGGCGGAACACATCATTTCGCATAATGCTGACATCTTGCGAGGTGAACACGAGCTGTGCGCCGTTTCGATTGATGATAGGGTCTTGGAAGAGCATGATGATGAACCTGAGCAGTTTAGGATGAAGCTTGGAATCCAACTCGTCTATGACGAGCAGGTTTCCTTTCTTAATCGCGTCGTCGAGCGTGACCGCCATGCTCATCATCTTGCGCGTTCCGGCAGACTCCTTGTTTAGGCGGAGTTCGTAGGTCTCTCCATTTACAATATGGCGAACCCAGACGTGCCTGTTCTCGAAATCGTCTTCGTCACCTTCGACCCGAAAGCCGTCAATGCTTATTCCGGCTGCTTTGAGGATGCCGACGATGATATCTTCGTCCTCTTGCTCAAGCATCTTCTCAAGGATGAGCTCTTCGAAGCGAAAGTCAAAGTCGATGAACCTTGTCGAGGCGATCCACTCTGCGGCCATATCAACAAATTCGATGTCGTAGTTCAACGCGAGGAAGGACAGGTAGGGTATATCGAAGTTGAATGACGTATTCGCCCTGGCACGCTTGAGCACCGAGCCTAACTCAACCTCGTCACCTATCCGCTCGAACAGCATAGCGGTTCGCGTTCCTCCAACGTTCTTCCTCGTCAGACTCTCGGAGGTTATCCCTTCAGCGTCGAAGGAGAGCCTGTAGCGAAACTCCTGGCCCTTCGTCCTAAAGTAGACCTCGAAGTCGGAGGGCTCGTTCGGATGCACATCGTCGAAGCGGAATGCGTCGGCGCCTTTTACCTTGGGCCGCGGAACGCCCTTTGTTGCCTCGTCTTTACGGGAGAGGAGGTAAATCGGATATGAGACAGCATCAAACATTCTATGCATGGCGAGAAACAAGTTGGACTTGCCGCCAGCGTTCGGACCGAATATAACTGACACCGGAAGGAACGCTTGTCCGTCCTTCTCGTCAACGATCAAGGACTCCTTGAACTCTTTCATGGCGGAGGCTTGCATGTCGAATGTCGTCTCATCCCGATACGAGCGGAAGTTGTCGAATGTGAACTGACAGAGCATCGGGCTTCTCCTTATGTCTAGATAGTGCATTATTAACAAATCTTAACAGAAAATATTTATGATTTTACTGGATTATACGTTCAGATTCTACTCTATTCAAGAGATAAGTACGCTTGTGAGAAACACTCCATCAACCCAGTTACCAATTTGCCAGACGCGTCTAGCATTTCACTCGAGGTAACGTCATTCCGCTTCGCAAGCACCCCATGCGCCGCATAGTGGAGGCCTGCGTCGCCAATCTGGATGCGGACTGGGCAAGCGCTTAGACATAAATAGAGCCAGTCCCAGTAGGACCGGCCCTTGCAAAGCCTCGAAGGCTTTTTACGTACCATTACGCCCATCGAGTCAACCGTCTTTCCGTACTCATGACATGCAACAATCCGCAGCCTGCTCAGAAATCACTCCGAAAATTTTTTCATAGTAGCGCCGCTATTGGTTCTTAGCTATTATCCAGCGTCCGCGAGTGTCACCCTCGCGGACCAAAACGCCTTCTTTGCGAAGACCCGCCATCGCTCTCTCAATATGTCGCTTGCTCATTCCTAAGTTATCTGCGGTGCTCTGCGCGCTGATTTTCGAATCGCCTGCGATGAGGTGCAGCGCTTGTTCCTCAGTTGTCACGGCCCCACTACTAACATTACCGACATCATTCCCGTCAGAATCAACAGCAAGTGGCACGAAAATGCTCGACCGCTCAGGGTTTACCCGCTCATTTAGCACCGGACTTCCATAGCCAGCAGCTGTCCACTTCTCCACCATATTGGGAATGCCGCCCCCGGCACGCTCGCCGATGTTGATGAGCGCGAACATCTTCATCATCGTCTCGTTGTGCGGGTCGGAATTGCCACCGATGCAGGCATTCTCTATGCCGATGCGAAAGCCACCGGGGTTCAAGAGGCGCAGCCCCCCCCCAGGAAGACGACGCCGCGTCGCTCGTTGCAGTCCGCGTTAGTGAGGCAGTTCGCAATGGCTTCACGCAAGGCATCGTGCACCTCGGTTTCGCCGACGCGTATAAGCGTCGGACGAGGCACATGGGCTTCCTGCGGACGGCCACTTGGGCCGCCTGGGACTCGGGACTGGGCGCCGAACTCGTGAGGATTCGCTGAAATGTCGGGTGATTCGGAGAAGGTAGGAGTATAATGCTTTCCCATTGCGGGCGTGGTTCAATGGTAGAACTTGAGCTTCCCAAGCTGTTAGCGAGGTGGGCACCTGCGAAACACGCGAAATGTGCATTCGCTAAATCCCCAGTTCAGAGCATATTATTTTGAAACCTCTGAGCATCTTCGATTTCCTTCTCGATTTCTGCAACCCCGAATTTTCCAGTACGTTTCCAGTATTTTG